>JAHJTN010000023.1 GCA_018829465.1 Bacteroidota bacterium
AAAAATAACCCTCCTGTGCATAAAGATTTCCATTAATTATTGAAAGCCCACCCGATGTCCACCCCCCATTAAAATCAAACTGACCGTAAACTGAAGTATTAAGAGGCATAAAGAAACTTGCAGGATATCCCCCCAAATAATTTGAATTGTTTATTGTTCCCGACGAATTTATCCACCCCAAATTATTTGTTATCTCACTTCCCAAAATATCAGCAACATTTTTCTTCGCACCCTCATTTGTAACCCAATAGTCTGACGAATTAACATTGAGGTTTCCCTCATTTGAAGAAAGAATAAATGTCCCGTTGTTAACCTGACTCCAGTTTATCCAGTTAAGATTATTATTAATTTGTGAACCCAAAATGTCAAATGGAGTATTCAACCCGTCCCAATAGTTAGAACTGTTAACATTCAGATTCGGCTCATCTGCTGTATAAAGAACTAATGTTGAATTTCCAGTCCAATACGGGTCAGTTTCAACAGTCGCCGAAGTATTAACTGCCTGAAGTTGTGATAAAGTTACCGCATGTTGTGCTGCAGTTCCGTTACCAAGATTTATTATTTTATTCCCATCAATATTTATTGTTCCATTAAATATTGAATTTCCTGCAACATGTAGTTTTTCTTGAGGGATCGTCGTCCCGATACCGACGTTGCCGTTATCTCCTCTTATCACGACTCTATTCGTTAACGCTCCAGAGGAATTCGGGGTTTGAAAATGTATATTTGCATCTCCCCAAGCCGCTCCAGTTGTAAAGCCGGCGTATATTTTTGCTACATCCCGAGATACTGTTGGTGAACTAGAAGAAACTCCTCTAAAAAGCATGCTGGGACTATAACTTCCGCTACCCGGGTAGTTCTCTATAATAAATTGCGGTTTGTTGTCGGCCGCCGTAGTAGAATATAAGTGAAGCAAACCAGTTGGCGTCGTCGTCCCGATGCCGACGTTGCCAGCATTGAAATAACTATCACCATTATTCCTTAACTGTATAGCGACGCCTCCAGCAAACATCCTAAAATAATGATCACCTGTTGATGCTTGACCTATATCTACATAACCTGTTGCATCTTTATTATTGAAAAAATCAATTTCATCACCTGATACGTCAATATTCATGTCTCCATCACTATTTACAGTAAATGAACCGTATTTTGAACTATCATATCCAAGTCTTAATTGCTCTGTTGTTGCTAATGAGTGCAACTTCGCCCCAGGCCCCGTCGTCCCGATGCCGACCCTATCTGTTGAGGAATCAACAAACAAAACATTTGTGTCAAAACTCTGATTAAATGCCCCGAATGCATTCGCCTTGTTAATAAATGCAACATCCGTCCAGTTCCCAGTCCAATAAGGGTCTGTCTCAGAAGCAGACAAGGTTGTTTCATTTATCCAGTTCAGGTTATTAGTTATTTGTGAACCGAGTATCCCAGTTAACTGTGAGCCGTTTCCATAAAAAATTCCCGAGATGTTTATATCCCCCAAAGTATAAATGTTTCCATTGTAATCAACCCATGTCACATTTGCCCCCGTTGTGGCATTCCTCCACATTTGCAAAATCCCTTGTGAGTTCGCAGCAGCTACAAATCCCATAACTGCAATTAGGAAAACCATTACAGAAACCAAGATTAAAAATTTATTTTTCATTTAACAAATTAGATAAAATTTCTATCAGTTTATCAAACTCTCCTTTTTTTGTTTCATAAAATTCATTTGGAATCTTTTCTCCATAATATCCAAGTCTATTCCTAAAAAAAGACATTTGTGTTATCAAATCTATCTCACTTTCAAGTTCGGGATGCGTTTTATACAAATAAGAAATCAAACACTGATGATTTTGAGACCTCATTCCATTTTTCAAGAGATAAGCAACTAAAAGTTCTTTTATAACTTCGTAGTAATCTTCCACCAAAAAAGAAATTTCATCTTCGTTAAAAGAAGTTCTATTTATTTTATCATATCGTTTCAAAGCAATTTTTTTAATGGATTTTACTCTTTCAAAATCAGGTTCAACTTTTCTTATGAAATTTTTCTCACAAAGATTCCAATTAATTAAATCCCTCATTTTACTTTAAAACTCCCATAAAGTTTAATTCCATTTACCACATTATTGAACAGATTATCATTTAGATTGTTAATACTAAGTTCAACAAACAAATCAATCTTGTGTCCAATCTTTTTCTCATATTTTTTAAAATCAATATTTTTCTTAACTGGACTCTCAATAAACAAATCAATATCACTTTCTTTATTTGATTCCCCTTTCCTGAAGCTCCCATATAAAATTATTAATGAGGGGTTTAATTCATCAATTATAAAGCGTATGAACCCTGAAGATAAAATCTTCTCAATATAATAATTGGCTTTTTTTATCTTAAAATAAAGTTCATCCTTGAAATATTCCGAATTTTTTATTTCTTTTAACTTTTTGTGAACAGTTGCTCGGGGAATTTTTGTTAAGTTTGAAATTTCTCTGATTGTAAAATCCTTTCCAGGATTTTCAAAATAAACCCTTAATATCCTTTTTTCAGTTTCTTGTCCCATTTTATAGACTTAAGTCCCTTTTAGTAGACTCCCCCATTATAAATTTTCCTTACCATTTTAACCTTCAACAACAAGAGCCCCCGCCTCCATGTAAGTTTTAATCTGTGAGTTTGAAATATTGAATGTCCCAGACACTTCAAAGGTGTGTGAGGGGGTCGTTGTCCCAATACCAATGTTTGAACCCAGTTGATAAATTGCAGAGTTGTTCAACGACGTTGTTCCATTCCACATTGGAATATACCAAGCTGTTCCTGAACCCGTCACAGCCCCAAAAGTCCCCGCACTTAACGCCTGAAGTTGTGATAAAGTTACCGCCCCAGTTAAGTCAGTCGCATTTGACAATCCAATTAAAGTTCCATTAATTATCGCCGAGCCATTGACATGCAATTTTGTTTGAGGACTCGTCGTCCCGATGCCTACGTTTCCGTTACCTTGAATTGTCATTTTTATATTATTACTATCAGTAGTCACCTTTGTTGCAAAATGGATATCACCCATATCATTATTATATTCATTCCCAATAAATACCTCCCCAGTTTCTCCATTTTCCCATATAGCCAATCCTTGAATAGCACCGCCTGCCACTCTAAAATAATCTGATTCTCCATTTAGCCAATTTGCCCTTATGTCACTTTTTACATCTAATCTTGAACCCGGACTCGTCGTCCCGATGCCGACGTTGCCGTCAAAATAATACCTACTTGCACCCACAAATTCAGCACGAGGATAAGTTCCACCCCCTCCGTTAAAAGAAATCTGTTGATAGATACTTGTTCCATCCCACATTGCTGGATAGAAAATAATATTCCTTCCTGGGACTTCACTCCTACGAACCGTTAAGACTGCCTCGTTATTATTTGGGGTCTCAATAATTGCACCAGTCGAACCATTTACGTGTAAATTCGCCCCCGGCGCCGTCGTCCCGATGCCGACCCTATCAGTATTAGAATTAACAAAAAATGTTGTTCCATCAACAGTTAAGTTTCCATTAAACACATTATTATTTGTAAAAGTATTTGCTGACGCTAAATAAGGAACTAATGTTGAATTTCCT
>JAHJTN010000022.1 GCA_018829465.1 Bacteroidota bacterium
CGCCTTCAAGTATATTAGTAACAATGAAACCTATAGACACTGTGCAGAAAGAATTACTAACGCTCTTGCTGCTAGAGAGAATAAGAACCCCGCAACTATCGTTACAAAAAATGACATAAAGGTTAAATGGCTAAGTCACTTAATCCCACATGATGGTTACGGTGCGAGTGCCATCGAAATGTTAGACCGCCTTATTGATGTTCCTGGTTTCGCAGCTAGAGCTCTTCCATTGTCTATTGCCTGTGAGGATTGGATTCCTCAAAAGGTTAAAGATATCGTAGAGCCTACTATCGTTAATAGTGGAGTTCTTCAAGTAGATGGTGCCGACTACTTCTTAATGTATTCTCCACCAATACCCAGGACAAGCCTGCACGGGCTAAGTGTTAACGTTGCTAAAGAGAAAATCATCTTTTGCATGTGGGAGTCTAGCAATATCCCTAAGTATTGGGTCAACTATATCAATGATGATTTCGATAGGATCATAGTGCCAACCGAATGGGGCAGAGAACAAATGCTCTGTAGCGGTATCAGAGTTCCTATCAGTGTGGTCAACCTGGGTGTAAATATGTCTAGGTATAGTTATCAAGAGCGTACAAAGACATTGCCTTTTAGATTTTTAACGTATGCAAATGATTTCTGGGATAGTCCCCGTAAGAATTGCAGTTATGTTTTTGATGCCTTTAAGCAAGCATTTGGAGACAGGCATGACATAGAGCTCATCATCAAACTTGCTAAAGGTGACGAGGGCACACAGATTGCTAGGACAGGAAAGGTATCGAACATCCCTAAACTAGGACAGAACGTTCGTCTCATTGAAGGAGCTTTGCCACCTAATGAATTAGCGAGCTTAGTTCAGACAGCCCATTGCATGTTGTTCCCCTCTTCCGGCGAGGGCTTTGGACTTCCGCCAAGAGAAGCCATGGCTGCTGGCGTCCCCTTAATCGTTAGCGACAGTACTGCCTTAAAAGAAATAGCCAGACCTGATCTTGTATGGGTGCTTCCTTCTACTAAAACTAAGCCTGCTTGTGACTATCCTGCCTGTTACGGGAACTGGAACGACTTGGGTACCCTAGACGATTTCAATATTGAGGACTTATCTTACCTCATGAAAGAAGTCCATACCAACTATCCGCTTGCACTAGAAAAAGCAAAAGCTGCATCAAAATGGATAGTAAACAACCAGACCTATGAACACACAACAACAAAGCTATTGGAGATACTCGAATGAAAAAGAAAGTATTAATAACCGGAGCTACCGGTCAATGTGGTTCGCACCTTGTAGACCTACTATTAGAAAAGGATTACGACGTATTCGGTTTAGTCAGACGTTCTGCAACCAGTAACACAGATAACATAAAACACAATCTAAATAACGGTAATTTCACTTTAGTTGAAGGTGATCTAGAAGACGCTAGAGTCCTTGCTCACAACATCAAGCTGATTAAACCTGATGAGCTCTACAACACTGCTGCGCAATCTCATGTGGGATATAGTTTTCAGAATCCAGAAGTCACTTTTAATGCTAATCTTAAAGGCGTACTTAACTTACTAGAAGCTGTTCGCTTACATTCTCCCACTACTAAGTTTGTTCAATTCAGTACAAGTGAAATGTTTGGCGGCATGGAGAGTGTAGCGTATACAGAAAATTCTCCACTTCATCCACGATCTCCCTACGGGGTTTCAAAATGTTCTGCTCATTGGCTGACAATTCATTACAGAGAGGCCTATAACCTCTTTGCTTGCTGTGGAATCTTTTTCAACCAAGAAGGAGAAAGGAGAGGGATGAATTTTGTAACACGCAAAGCAACTATCGCTGCGGCTGAAATAGCTTTAGGGTTAAGAAGCAAAATCGGTTTCGGAAACATAGACACTTATCGAGATTGGGGATACGCTCCTGACTATATGGAGGGTTGCTGGAGAATTCTTCAACAAGAAAAGCCTGACGAATTTATCTTCGCATCTGGTCAGACCCATTGTATCAGAGAGATGCTCGATGTTGTGTTCGTTCATGCTGGGCTAGGAGACTATCAGAAATATGTCTATGAGGATCCAAAGTTCTACAGACCTACTGAAGTGAATGTCTTAATTGGAGACAGCACAAAGGCCCGTAAAAACCTTGGCTGGGAACCAAAAGTCTCATTCACAGAAATGGCTAAGAGGATGTACGATCATGATTATAAACTTCTTGGAGGTGTAGATGAATAAGAGAAACAGATGTAGGGTGTGCAATCATGCTCTTGAAGATGTCATTGATTTTGGTGAGCTACCGGTATCGGCCTTTCCTAAAATGGAAGAACCTCTTCCAGGCTCCATGCCTGTAGTCCTGGCTCTTTGTAAGAACTGTGGTCTTTGTCAGCTAAGACATAGTGTGGATCCTGATGATATGTATTCAGAGTACTGGTACCGATCCGGCATTAATCAGAGTATGCAAGACTCTTTGAAAGACGTATATTCTGTAGCAAGTAAACTTATCCCTTTACGACCCGGTGATCTAGTTCTAGATATTGCATGTAATGATGGTACTCTATTAAAGAATATGCCGGCGTACCTTGAGCGTGTAGGGATTGACCCATCTAATGTTCACCCGCCTGAATCAGTTTGTGACACATTCATCAATACCTATTTTTCTCGTGCTGCATTTGAATTAGAATACCCTGACCGCAAGTGCAGA
>JAHJTN010000037.1 GCA_018829465.1 Bacteroidota bacterium
GGTTTTATAGTTCAAACTGCTGGAGGAAGACACGTTACCGTCTGGGTAATGAAGGATGAACAATGTGAAGCTCCAGGTCATTTAGATATCTGGGTATGTAAGGAATAAATCTATGCCTAAAATGACTATGGCTTTTAATGCAATTAAACGATTCTATTGTGATTTAAGAGACGGGTATAAATATCCATATAGATATACACTCGATGAATTAAAAGATGAACTAGTAAATATCCTACTTGATAATTGTCCTTGTTGTCATCGATCTAAAGAAACAGGACATAAAATGGATTGTTCTTATAGGGAAGAAGATGATGAAAAATACTGATGGACCAAAGTTTGTACCATTTCTATTTGGAGAATTAATTGGTGTAAAAAAGGCAACTGCTCATAGAGGTCCTGCTACAGCATGCACTTTCTATAACAGGGGAGGGATGCTTGCCAAGAACTACGATACACCTGAGCTTATGCAAAAAGCTTTGGATCTGCTCCTACTCTCGGCACAGATATATATGGAAAATGGTCGAATTCGAGAAGCTGGCTATGCAATGACTTCTGCTGCCGAAGCCTATGCTAAATTAGGAGATATCGAGAGAGCAAAAGAATCATTAGAGATTGCTTCGAGTCGCTTAGATAAAAAGTTAGATGATAAAGTCTTTGAAGCAATTAAAAGAATTGAAGAGAAAATTATAGCTCAGCAAGGAGAATATAATGGATAACTATGAAGTTTTTATAAGACAAAATGTTCCTATGGGAGAACCTATAGACCAGCGTATTCCTTGCGATAGTATTCACGATGCGGCAATCATAATCTCCTATTATCAAAAGCCTAATATCCATTATGGTTCGATATCGGAAAATAGACTTTACAAAGTTCTCGCCGTTTATAAAAAGATTTCAGTAAAAGAACAATCTCAATTAGATCAATCTTTAAAAATACTTAAACCACGCCGAGAAAAAGAAGCTAAACTGAGAGCACATCTCTATCGTCTCGATTCATATGTTGACGAAACTCAAGATGAAAGAAGGTCTTTATTAAAAGAGATTGAAAACCTATCTTGTATAGGCGACGAAGAACTTCCTGAATGGAGTGTTACGTGATTACTCTTATTGCCTATAAACCTAATAGCGAAGCCTATTGCAGAGGGAATAGGATGAAAAGCTATGATTCAGATTTTCAAGTATTAGACTTTAAAACCCATTCATCTGATTATGATGAAATAGAGTATACATTTAAAGAAATATTCGATTCTGTTGATCAAGAAACCAGTCGATTAGTCAATTCTCTTTCCGAATTCATAATGAAAAATAAACTTCTAGGTAATCAAGAAAAACCATATCAACTTCAACTTTTTGCGAGAACTAATGACGAATACGAAGAAATTTCGTTTCCTGTATATCGTGCTAGAGCTTCTCAAATTGCAGATGCAAAATATACCCAATTTATAGAAGATAAAAAAGAAAAAGCAAGAAACGAAGCGATTAAAGCTAAACAAATTGAAGAAGAAAAAGAACTTCAGCTTCTAAAGAAGTTAAAGGAAAAGTGGGATCATGAAGATTAGAGGTGTTCTACCTCCTCGTAATGAGGAGGATATCGTGAAGTTTAGTCGGTTTGTAAGTTATTATATGTTTGAGGAGTGGCAAAGAAACAACCCTCATGTGATAATACTCGATATTCAGCACTTTCAGGAATCACGTTACTCTTACGGGGGACAGAGCCGCATCTCCTACGGGCATGACGCTGCGGAAAAGTTCGAGTGCGGTGCGACCGTAATCGAATATGTTGTGGTCGTCACTTGGACGGGTAGCGAGGGCCTGGGCGAGCGAATTGGGGATGACGGAGAAATTTATTGTCACTTCCGATTATAGGAAGGAGAATTTCGCCGCGAACATTAATAAGATAAGGAGAGGTATAAAGATGTCTAGAGTAAGACTTCCTGCTAAGAATCCAGCACATGAAATTATTGTTGGAAGTGATCATGCTTGCGGTTACTTCATCCAAATTTTTAATGGAGTAGATGAAGAAGGAGAAGATGTACTCCTTCTCGACCAAGATAGTTTACTCGGGGGATTAACACGAGAGTCTCTGATAAATCATATTGATGAATATGTAGAAGATTCCGATATAAAAGAGTCCGTCTGTTATGCCATCAGAATGAATCTACAAATTCTGGAAGGAAGATACAATGTGTGACAATAGAGGAACTCCGCTGGAACATCTCGCTATTGATCTTATAAGTCTCATCATAACAATCCCAATACTCTTACTTTTAATAAAAATTGTTTTTTATTTTCTAGAGGAATATGGATGTTAATAAACGACATCTCAGTAGAAGAATTAAAACAATTTCTTCTTTTGCGCGGGAAAAAAGAAGAAGAAATTGAATCTCTTTCTTATAACCAATTACTTCAACTAACAGAAGAAGAAATAAAGAAATGAAAGATCAAATGACTGAGAAAACTTACAACTTAACAGTAAATTTTTATATTCCCGGCGAAACACTCGAAGATTTTTATTGAAAACTTTCAGATAGTCTCCAGAATCTCGATTTTGGATGGGAAACGACAGATGAAGTTTATGATCCAAATGGAGATCTAATCGACGCTGATGATCTTCAACGAGCGATTATCAATGTTATGGAAGCCAAAGCAGCTATCGATGAACACAAAAGCCTTGTTTATAAAGTAAAAAGTGTTCCGTTTAGATGTATTTGTGGGTGTAATGTTTTTCATATCATTTACCATCCAAAGTTTAAAAAAGTCGTTGAATGTAACGCTTGCCAAGAACTATACACAGTGGAACACTAAGGAGAAGAAAAAGATGGAAATCGGAGTAAAGGCTTGTAGAAAAGTCCCAGGAAAAAAGAATGTTTATTCAACTGGCGATATTGGAGGTTCTCTCTATACCGAATTTAAAGTTGGAGAAACTTACGAATTAAAAGAAAGCCCAATGCTTTGCGAACGAGGATTTCACTATTTTAGAAAAGAAGATCTGTGTTTCGGTATTGATCTATTTGTGACTGAAACAGTTTTCCTCGAAGTAGAAATTCTCGGAGAAGTAGTTCAAGATACGTACAAGAGAGCTACAAATAAACTTAAAATTCTTCGTTACATTCCTATAAAGGAATGGAAAAAACTTTTCAAGAGTAATCAAAACTCTGGTTATCGAAACTCTGGATATAAAAACTCTGGAGATTGGAACTCTGGAAATCAAAACTCTGGTTATCAAAACTCTGGAAATCAAAACTCTGGTTATAAAAACTCTGGAGATTGGAACTCTGGATATAAAAACTCTGGAAATCAAAACTCTGGTTATAAAAACTCTGGAGATTGGAACTCTGGATATAAAAACTCTGGAGATAAAAACTCTGGAAATCAAAACTCTGGAGATCAAAACTCTGGAAATAAAAACTCTGGAGATCAAAACTCTGGAAATAAAAACTCTGGAAATCAAAACTCTGGAGATTGGAACTCTGGAAATCAAAACTCTGGAGATCAAAACTCTGGAGA
>JAHJTN010000002.1 GCA_018829465.1 Bacteroidota bacterium
TTCATCTGTTTATATTATTTATTTTTATCGGTCAGATGGAACTCGCTAATAATCATTCTCTTGTGTGTTAAACTTTTTAGCATGGCTCGTTTCATCTGTTTATATTATTTATTTTTATCGGTCAGATGGAACTCGCTAATAATCATTCTCTTGTGTGTTAAACTTTTTAGCATGGCTCGTTTCATCTGTTTATATTATTTATTTTTATCGGTCAGATGTAACTCGCTAATAATCATTCTCTTGTGTGTTAAACTTTTTAGCATGGCTCTTTTCATCTGCTTATATTATTTATTTCGATTTCGTTCAGCGCAGGCATGGAACGCCCTAAGACAATCATACTCCTGTGTGTCACTCTTTTTACATAGACGTTTCATTTATGTATAGGTTTAATTTTATGTCTATGGCAAACACACACGCTCAAAGGTCAATATTTAGGTGCATTTTTTAAGGATGCTTTTTTATTTACGGCTGTTTTTACTGTCCATAAAAATACATAAATTTATAGTGTTTGACGTTAAATATATTGTAATAAAAAAGACCGTCCTTTCGGACGGCCTTGTAATAAAGATATATGAAGAATGATTTTAATTAGCCAGCGAACTTTTTTCTACTACCGCATTGATAACTAGATCTAAGTCTTCGTCATATTCGGCACCAGAACGGATAACGCCTTTGATTCTTGCAGTTTCTCCAACTTTTAGGCTTTCGGCCTCTGCATTTGTTTCCAAAGTGAAAGTGCAGGCAACGCCTAGCTTATCGCTATCGGAGTTTTTCAGCAGCACCACTTTTTGTCCCAATTGGTCTGTATCTATTTTTACGACCTGACCGGATATAATCAACACTTTGGATTCTCCTTCGCTGTCCAGATACTTTTGGTTTGCCGCAGCCGGATTGTCAATAAATTCACTGACCAAAGCCTGAGCTGTAATTTCGGCATCTGCCTTTGTCGCTTGTACATCTCTGTGGGGCTGAAACCAGAGATAGGCAACATAACTAAGAGAAACAAGCACTATCAGCCCGATGGTTAACAAAATCTTTTTTTTCATAACAAGGTAATATTCGGATGGTTAATTTGGTGGGTTCTTTTTTATTTCGATGCAGTCAAATTGTTGTTGAATTCGAGGTTTACAGTAACATTTACGGTTTTAGCCACGTTGGTAGATGGTTTTCCACCACTGAACGTGATGCCGTAGTCCGCCAAGGTGATGTCAAAATTGGAGAAACCGGTAATTTTAGTTCCGTCAACATTGAGTTTCAACTCTTGTTGGATGGGTTTTGTAACGCCGTGTATGGTAAGTTCCCCTTTTACGGTGGCTACATAAGTTCCTTTATTGAAGAAATCTACTTTGCTTAAATTGGTGATACTTCCTTTAAATTTGGCATTTGGAAACTGTTTGGTGTCCAAAAATTTGTCCGAATTAAAGTGTTTTTGCATGAGCGATTTTTCAAACTCAAAACTTTGCATGGGCACAGAGAAAACGACTTTTCCTTCTGAAGGAGTGATAGCACTCACCACTTTGTAGTTGTTTGATTCGATATTTTCTGCGGGGGTTGTCGAAAAGAACTTGATGTGGCCGCTAGTAGTTGTCAATTTTTCCTGAGCAAATGTTGCAACAGAAAGGATAGTCATAAGAGCAATAAATAACTTTTTCATGATGTGTTTTTTTAAATTTTTAAATACACCCAATCGGACGACGTGGCATGATGCATCTTACGAACCTTGCGTTTATTTAATACAAATTTCACATGGTTTTATGAAAAAAACGTTTGAAATACTTTCAATTTCAAACGTTTTCATAGGTTTTAATATTTTAAAAATCAGCTGTTTGTATATTTCAAAGTGAATTGAAAAACTTTAACAGTTTCTAAACGCCGCCACCGCCTTCAAATTCTTCACCACCGCCAAATTCTTGACCCGGCCCTTGCTCTCTGCGCTGTCTCTGACGCTGGTTATTTTGCTGATTGAAACGATACGTAAAGTTGATAGTAAACTGCGGTTTCCGAAATTGATTCTCACTTTCCGACCTAAAAGTGCTTGTTCGGGTTTCGGTTTCCCGGATGTTGCTGTTGAACACATCCCTAAAGTTAAAAACGATGGATGCTTTTTCTTTAAACAAATCTTTGCTCAAAGCCAAGTTCATACTAAAAACACTTTTGTTCTCATTTTGTGCATTTTCTGATGGACCGGAATAGAACATGGTCTGTTGGAAGTCTATTTTGCCGGGGAGGGTGGTGCGCGAATTTAAACGTGCAAACCAACTTGTGTTGTCGGCATCAAAAGAAACGCCGTTAAAATCGCCATCACGTGTTGAATTGAAGAAATTGAAACTGCCATTCATTCGCCACCATTTTGTGGGGTTGTAGTTACCGCCAAACTCAAAACCAATCCTTTCTTCCGTTGAGAGGTTAACGGGAAACCGCCTTACGATGGGGTCTCCGTTATCGGTCAGGTTGCCGGTGTCTTCTGATATAAATTCAAAAACATCTGTATTTTTTTGGTAAAATATAGAAGAGGTTAGGGTCAGCTTTTTCCATCTCCTGAGGTAGGCTAAATCTACACCGTTGGAATAAGAGGGATCTATATCCGGATTTCCTTGAAAAATATTGGTTTCACTGGAACGAGAAGGAAATGGGTTCACAAATCGAGATCGCGGCCTAGTAATACGTCTGTTAAACCCTAAGGTGACGCTTTCTTCCTCACTAAATTCCCATCCCAAATTGATGGTTGGAAAGAAGTCGGTGTAGTTTTCATCAAAGTTTTCGCCGGTGGTGGTCAGCGTTACGTTGATGTCAGATACTTCCATCCTCATGCCAAGCAATACGGAAAATTTGCCCGCTTTGGTTCCCCATTGGGTGTAGAGCGCGTTGATGTTTTCTTCGTAAATCAATTCGTTGGATAAGTTAGCATCTAGTACAAGTTCTCCACCTACGCCAAGGGTGTCAACTCTAAAATCGGTAGTGAGTTCGTTAAAATTGCCGCGATAGCCAAATTCAAATTGAGACTGTTTGTTTTTTCCGTATGGTAATACATAATCGGCCTGCACTAAAATACGATCTTGATTTTCTTTGGTGCTGTTGGTTTCAAAGTCAAGCGCTTGTGTTGTTGGGAAAATTTCAGATTCATTGATGATAGAGAACTCGTCTTCTACAGATTCTTCGTATTGAAAATCGGTCGTCAAAATATGTCCGTCTGTTTTAAATTTTTTCTGAAAATTCAGCGAATACTGAAGTGTACGTCGATATTCATCTTCGTCTTCTCTTCGGAAAGTTCTGTTGACCAGCTCCCTAGCTTCATTGAGCCTTTCGGTGAAATTATCAGTACCGGTTTTGCCGCCGTTTTGCCGCATAAATACAGCACCGGTCAGAGAGGTGCGATCCGTAAAGAAGTATTCAAGACCTAAATTGGTATTGAAATTATTTTGAATTCTGTCAAAATCCCTGTCCTCGTTAATGAATTTGTTTTCCGGATTTCCAAAAAAGTTTTCTCTGTCGTTGGTGGTTTCGCCCGGAGAATCTCTATAGCTATAGGAAGAGGTATTGAAGAGATTAATTTTTTTGGTTCTGTAGTTTAAATTGACATTGGCACCATGGTTGTCCGGAATACCGGTTGTAAGCGAAAAAGAGCCGTTCAACCCCTGTATCTTACCTTTTTTGAGGATGATGTTGATGATGCCCGCAGTGCCTTCTGCATCGTATCTGGCAGAAGGGCTAGTGATGACTTCAACGCTTTCTATAGCATCTGCCGGAAGTTGTTGCAAAGCATCTGTAGAACTCAAGCCAACCAAGCCGGAGGGTTTTCCGTCTATAAGAATACGCACGTTTTCATTGCCTCGAAGACTCACGCCACCTTCGGCATCTGTTGTGATTGACGGAATGTTTTCAAGCAAGTCTAAGAAATTTCCACCTTTGATGGTTAAATCCTTTCCAACATTGTATATTTTTTTATCCAGACGAATTTCAACATCGCGTTTTTCTGCAACCACTTGCACTTCATCCAAATTTTGAGAATCTATGCTGAGTTTGACAACACCTAAATCGAGATTTTCTCGAATGGATTTTTCTTTTATTTCAAAAGATTTAAAAGAAATATATTCTACTTTAATATTATAGGTGCTGGCAAAAACTTCAATTTCAAATTTTCCTTCCGAATTGGTCACTGCCCCGGTGAGCATTTGTGGGCGTTGGCTGTTTTGTAGAGTAATGGTGGCGTATTCTAAAGGTGTATTGGTATCTGCATCTATGACGGTGCCGGTTACAGTCACTTTTTGTATAGCCAGGCGTTGTTGACCTATCATATTGATGCTTACTGAAAATATCAATAAAAAAAATAAAGTTTTCATCTGTTTATATTATTTGTTTTAATCGGTCAGATGGAACGCCCTATGATAATCATGCTCCTGTGTGTCAATATTTTTACTTGGGCGTTTCATGAATAGATTTTAAAGGGATTGATTTTTTAAGACAAAATTTGAACAACGACATGTGCCACATGCGCGCTTGCCATAAATTGTTTAATAAAGGTTAGTTTTGATTGGGGCTTCTGTTGCCAAACTGACTTTGGCGTTTCTCGCGGTTTTCTTTTTCAATTTGCATATACAATTCATATTGCTCCGGAATCAGAAGGTTTTCAATCTCTTTGAGTTGAGCGGGGCGTAAATTGGCTAACGAATCTTGAATCTTCTCTCGAGTCAAATCAGTGTTTCTGACTAAATCTGTACGTGTTTTGGCATGCTTTATTAGTGTGATTTCAAGCAACTTTTTTTGTACGTCATCCAGCATCAGTGTTGGCGCAAGTTCTTCTACCTGTTTGGCAATCCGCTCTTCAACCGACAGCTGCGTACCACCGCCACCAAATGAGGGTCTTCGTTGTTGAGCAAAAGTGCCGCTACAGGCAATTAGCAATAAACATAAAAATGTAAAGGTCTTTTTCATATATGTTTTAAAATTTCAACAGTAAGACTCTAAATTGCCTATCGGGTTTAAATGAATTTTGGTTAAATCCTTGTTAAATAAAAATGGTTTTGATGTTTGTAACTACGAACCTTTTTTAAAAGGGAAGCCAACAAAAATTTAATTTCGGATGAATTGTGGGATTGATTTTGTGAAATATGTAAATTTGCAGCTTAATAACGATAAAAATGAGTTTAGCCCTTACGCCATTAAAAATAACAAAAGCCAACAATTCCAGACGCGAAGAGGTTGATTTCGACAATTTGGTTTTCGGTAAGGTATTTACAGATCACATGTTTGTTTGTGATTACGAAAACGGATCTTGGCAAACACCGCAGATTGTTCCTTACGGTCCCATTAGTTTAGAACCATCCGCCAAAGTTTTTCACTATGGGCAAGCCGTTTTTGAAGGCATGAAAGCTTACAAAGACCCCGAAGGCAAGACTTGGCTGTTCCGACCCGATCAAAACTATCAACGCATCAATAAATCATTAGAGCGGTTGGCCATGCCGGCATTTCCTGAGTCCTATTTTTTTGACGGACTCAATACCCTTCTCAAAATGGACGACGCATGGATTCCGACGGCTGAGGGTTCTTCCTTATATATAAGACCCTTCGCCATTGCCACAGAATCGGGTGTTTCGGCTTCGCCCTCCACGAAATACAAGTTTATGATTATTTTGTCGCCGGCACAATCGTACTATTCAGGTGAGGTGCGGGTTCAAATTGCAGAAAAATATAGCCGTGCAGCCAGTGGTGGTACCGGATACGCCAAGGCCGCAGGAAATTATGCCGGACAATTTTTTCCGACAAAACTTGCCAATGAAGCCGGTTTTCAGCAAGTAATATGGACAGATGCCAGCAACCATGAATACTTGGAAGAAGCAGGAACGATGAATGTGTTTTTTAGAATCAATGACACCCTCTTAACGGCTCCTGTAAGCGATAGAATTCTCGATGGTGTCACGCGTAAAAGCATACTCACTTTGGCCAAGGACAACCATTTTAAAGTAGAAGAAAGGCCTGTTTTGGTTTCGGAAATTGTTGACGCTGCACAAAAGGGTGATCTTAAAGAAATTTTCGGTGCCGGAACAGCAGCTATTGTAAGTCCTGTGTGTGCATTTTCTCATCAAGGAAAAACTTTTGAACTGCCCAAAATTCACGACAGTTTTGCCGAGCGTTTCAAAACCATGCTCAATGATATTCAATACAACAGGGCAGAAGATCCTTACAACTGGCGCTACGCAGTGAAATAGAGAATAAATTATTGGCGCCTCCTATCGTTCAATGATTTCAGTTGCAGATTTTCGCAACCTATTCATGACCGTCAGGCCAATATCCGCTTCTGAGACAGCGGCTACGAGGAGCACAGCTACTTTATCTTTATCTGCTTTTCGCAGAATTTCGTACAAATTTCGATTAAAGTCTTTGATGTTATCTGGTTTGATGACCCTGGTTTTGACGTTTTTTTTCTTATAAAAATCAACATATTCAGGTATTCGAATGATTGCATCTATTTCGAATAAAACCACTTTAGCTGCGGGTGCATAATGCTGGTATTTCATCCCGGGCGATTTGGCGATTTGTACTTTTCCCGAGCTGAGTCTAATTTCCGGAAGCACCTTTTCTAGTTCAGACACACTCAAACCACCCGGCCTGAGTACGGTAGGGATATCTGTAGTCAAGTCCAACACTGTTGATTCCAAACCAATCTTGCTGGGTTTTGATTTGACAATGCCGGCTATTTTTCCGTCAAAATCTTCCAGTACGTGTTTAAACCTCGTGCCGGATGGTTTTCCCGAAAGATTGGCAGAAGGTGCTGCAATTGGAACACCGGCAAGTTTAATCAATTTGCGGGCAATTCTACTTTGAGGCATACGCACGGCAACAGAATCTAAACCGGCAGTCACTTCATCCGGAATATGTGTTCTTCTGTTTAAGATAAGCGTCAATGGTCCCGGCCAAAAAGCATCCGTTAATTTTTCAACCCATGCTTTCTTGTCGCTACCTACATCTGCAATCTCATATAAATCCTTCACATTAGCAATATGAATGATTAGTGGGTTGTCTGCAGGTCTGTTTTTAGCGATAAAAATTTTTTTAACTGCAGATGCATCCAAAGCATTAGCACCCAAACCATACACAGTTTCCGTGGGGAAAGCTACTAATTCACCCTTTATTAGCAAATCTGCTGCCCCTCTCAGATTTTTCAAGTCAAATATTAGCGTTTTCATAAGACTCATGTCTAAATCAAATCTCAGTTCAAAGTCACTTTGCAAAATTGCAACTTTAAAATTTAAAAATACGATCTAGCCTTCAAACGCGCTATCGTAATTCCCATATTTTTGATGCGGGTGTTTTGTTAGTGTTTTATTGAGCAGTTTCTGCTTGTTTATGTATGCCTGTTTTACAACTACTTACTAAATACTATGAAAATCTTTTCATTTTCCTTGTCAAATTTTATATTTTCCCTTGCGTATTATTGAGTAAGGTTATATCTTTGCCGTCCTTAAAAATTAGAATTTTTGATATTAGGAGTAGGTTTAAGCTTGGTTCTAAGTACATTAAAAAAACTTCAAAAAAAGGCAAAAATATATTTGTTTAGAAA
>JAHJTN010000040.1 GCA_018829465.1 Bacteroidota bacterium
CGTCAGGAAGTTGCCGTCCATCCGGACATAGTCGGCCTCGTTGGCATCGTTGACAACCTGGCCTTCGAGCAGCGCCGAGAGATCGACGACATCGCCTTCGAGGATATCGTAGTCGGCGATCAGATCCTGGATGCCGTTGTTAACGGCATCCGACAGCGCATCCGCATCGAAGACGAAGGTATCGCCACCGTCACCGCCGGTGAGCGTGTCTTCGCCCAGACCGCCGCTGAGGATGTCATCGCCCAGGCCGCCGTTGAGAATGTCGTCGCCCGCGCCGCCGAACAGTTCGTCGTCACCGCCGAGGCCGAGCAGCAGGTCGTTGCCGCCACCGCCAAAGAGCTGGTCACCACCGGCGGAACCGGTCATCTCGTCATTATAGTCGGTGCCGACCACCTTCTCGATGGAAGCAACCGTATTGGAGCCCGAGCCGTTGACGACAAGACTGCCCGCGCTGAGGTCGATGGCAATCGACCTGTCGACACCACTGAGGTCGAGCGTATCGAAATCAGCGCCGCCATCGATCTCGTTGCCGGAGATGTCGAAGATGCCGCCAAGGGCGACCGACCCGGTATCGATCTCGATGGTGTCGTCACCGCTGCCGCCAAGCAGATGGTTGTTGGTGACCGTCAGGTTCTCGACCCCGCCAATGCCATCAACGCCGTCAGCTCCTACAGCGCCGGGGAAGTAATAACGGTAGGCACCGGAGTTTGTATTGAATCCGGACGGGGCCATAGCGCTTTCCCCACCGAGACCGCCAGTGCCAGCGGCCAGAGTAATCGCCATCCGGATGGTGTCGTTGCCAGCATCCCCTCTCAACGTGTTGCGGTCGATGACGACGCTGGCATTGCCGCCATTTCCGCCGTTGCCTGCCGCTGACGAGTTACCGAAGAATTGCTTCCGGTCGGATCCTTCCGAAGAAAATACTCCTGGCACGCCCTGGTAGGTTCCCAGGAATTCCTCTTGGGAGTAATGGGCATTGGGATTGTTGGAGTTCCCCCCGTTTCTGCCCGATCCGCCGGTGGCGCTGGCGATGATTTCGATCAGATCCGCATCGTCGCCGCCGGACAGGGTGTTGCCGGCGATCTCGACAGAGGCATCTCCACCATTGCCGCCGTCACCGCCTTCTCCGGCGGTGGAGACATCGGTGCCCGGCTTGCCGCCCCGGGACCGACCGCTGCTGTTCCCGGTGCCCGCACTGCGAGACACCGCGCCGGCCTGAAGCGTCAGGCTGTCGTCACCCGCACCGCCCAACATGACGTTATCGATCAGGCGGGAAGATGCATCGCCACTGTCACCAGCGTCACCGGCATTGCCGCCGTCGCTCGCATTTCCTGCTTCATATGTATAGCGAATATAGGTGCTTCCGAAGCGCAGAAAGTTAACTCCAAGATCGCCCTGGTCTGCGGCATCTCCACCCTTACCACTATTACCACCTTCCCGTCCGATGGCACTGGCGCGAATATCAAGGTCGTCCGTGCCACCATCCCCGGATAGCTCGGCGTTCGAGACCTGAGCGGTTGCGCTTCCGCCACGACCGCCATCGCCGCCATTCCCGCCATTTCCTGTATCATTATAGTCATAGGCTCGCAGCAACGGATCGCCTGGAGTGCCGGAGCCGCCGTTGTCGGTGTAGACATAAGTTGGCACCCCGGCACGGCCGCCGCTCCCACCATAACCTCCATATTGGCCGACAGCATTTGCATACACGAACAGGCTGTCATCTCCCGTGCCGCCAACGTGGATGGCGCCATCTTTCAACGCATTGGCGTTTTGGCCGTCTGTACCACTGGTTCCGTCGGTGCCACTGGCATTCTGGGCGCCGTTGCTGCCGGAGGTGCCATTGGTTCGGCTGCTACCGAAATTCTGCGAGACCGTGTCACTCACGATGACCGGGTCGTCGACCGGCGTTTCGACGGTCACGACAACCGGTGCGATCGCGATGTTGTTCGCGCCTGCGCCATCATTGACCTCGACCTTGAGGCTGACTGTGGGATCGCCATCTGCGTTCTCGACGTCGAAGTCGAAGCTCTCGCCCGCCTTGAGCCGCAGCTCGTAGCTGCCCGGCTCGCCTTGCGTCGTGCCGCTGGCGGCAACCACCTCGAAGCGGGCATCGACCTGATCCGCACCGTCGAGCACCCGGAAGGTGAGCCCCGAGGCGGTGTCGATGTCGCTGACGCTGAACGTGTCGATCAAGGCGCCGGCGTCCTGTTCCGCGACAACAGTGCTCTCGAGCCCTGCAACTGCCGGCGGCAGGTTGACCGACTGCTGACCGGCTTCTCCCGCATTCTCGACAAACGAGGGCGTGCCGTTGCTGAAGGTCAGGCTGGAGCCGTCATCGAAGGTCAGCCTGTAGCTGCCGCCGCCGAGATCCTCGTTGCTGACGACCGTGCGGCCGGTGACGTCGACCAGGTCTTCAGGTCGTGCCCCGCTGATGGTGTCCTGTCCGCCGTTGGAGACGAAGATGATGTGCTGAAGGCCATCGGCGCCATTGCTGTCGACGAAGTCAGCCACATTGATCGTGTCGTTGCCGGAGGTACCAACGATCGTGATCGTCGAGGAGTCGAGATCGGTGGTCGAGAAGTCGCCCGAGATCGTCACGCCGAAGCCCGGGGACGACGGAGACGCCGAGGTGCCGTTGATGACGATGTCGTCGATGTTGCTGAGCTCCGCGATCACCGTGAAGCTGGCGCCGCTGTCAGTCGAGCGCGAGACGACGATCTCGATCCCAGCCGCCAGATCGGACGGAGCAGGCGAGATGCGGGCATTGTAGGCCGCAGCCGTTTCGATCAGGAACTCCTCGCCTGCGGCGCCGGTGCCGACCGCTTCGAAGGTGTCGGTGTTGGTCACCACGCCGCCATCGACGATGTTGCGGCCGTCCCCGACGGTCCAGATGACATGATCGTCGCCGTCGCCGGCGTCGATGGTGTCGTTGCCCGCACCCAGATGGACGATGTCGTCATGCTCGGTACCGGTAATCGCCTGGCTGGCGCCATTGGCATCGTAGATCGAGACTTCCGGAGCGGAACCCGTGAAGCTGTTGGCGCCGACGATCGCGCCGACATCCGCATCCGCGGCGTTCGTCGCCCCGATGCCGATCTGCTCGACCACATTGTTGACGAAGCTGTTGCCGGAAATGTTCACCGCATCCGGACCGTCGTTGGAAAGACCGACATTGTTGGCTTCCAGAACGTTGCCGGTGATCGTCGCATCCGAACCCGGATTGACATAGATGCCGGTGGCAAAGCCGGTGATCTTGGAAGCCGTGACTTCCAGCCCCTGGGCGTCGCCGGTGACCGTTTCAATGCCGCGCGCCGTGCCGAAGCCGCCGGTGCGTTCGATCAGCATGTTGGAAACGCTGATGTTGTCGGCATTGACATAGACCCCGGCCGTTGACCCGAGTGCCGAGCCGCCCTGCAGGATCTGCAGGCCGTCGACCGAGCTGCCATCCGATCCCGGCGCAAAGCGGAGCATGCCGGTAAGCGCGCTTTCCGCACCGCGGATGGCGTCTCCGGCAATGTTCGCATTGGCGCCGATGATCGTCAGATTGGCGGTCGATACCGTGACATTCTCGGCATACGAGCCTTCGGCGATCAGGATCGTGTCGCCTGCATTGGCGGCGTCAACCGCCGCCTGGATGGTGGCGAACCCGCCATTGCCGACCAGCAGGAAGCGGCCCGCGCCGGCGCCGTCGACGAACTCGACATTGGTCAGCGTATCGGTGCCTTCGGTCGCGGTCGTTACCGTCCAGCCGCCCGCCCCATTGGTGGCGATGTTGGAGGCCGTCAGGGCATCGGCATAGATCGCCGTGTCGGTGTCCGCGCCGCCGTCGATCTGATCGTCGCCACCACTCCCGGTGATGCTGTCGGAACCGGCACCGCCATTGAGCGTATCGGCCAGATCCGCGCCGCCGATCATGTTGACATTGGCACCGCCGTCCCAGTCGACCGTGCCGTTCGGACCGCCGATGAGATCGATGTCGTTGACCACGGCATCGCCGACTACGACCACTCCATCGCTGCCGCCGGTGAAGCTGTTGCCGGCCTCGAAGCTGACCGTGCTGGTGTCGGCATTGTTGTAGCCGATCACCACGCCGGTGGTGTTGTCGGTAAACGTGTTGCCGCCGATGGTCGCCTCGGTTCCGGCGCCAAAGAAGGTGGTCACCAGAATGCCTGCCGAAATGGAACCATCGCTCGAAGCCACGCCAAGATTGTCGGAAATCTGGTTGTCGCGAACGATGACACCGGCCCCGGCGCTAATGTCGAGCGCGTAGTCGAGATGGTCGCCGGCGCCCTTGCCGGTGTAGCTGTTGCCTTCAAATGTGCCTGCCACATCGGCGCCAAAATAGAGCACGCCCACACGGCCGATATCGGTGAAGACGGAGTCCGTCACATCGACGGTCTGGCCAGCGCCGCCGCCGAAGACCGCAATGGCGGTACCCTGGTAGTGCGGACCGCTCGCATTGTATTGGATATCGGTGAAGGTCACCTTGTCGAAGGTGCCCGAGCCGTTGTGCCGGAAGCCCTGATAGACGTTGTGGCCGTTCCCGCTCACCGACAGGTTGCTGACGTTGAGCGTCACGCCGGTCGAGACCAGGAACATGCCGCGGGCGTCGCCGGACGTACCGGTGTCGGCTACCGCCTGGATAGTCGACGTCCCCATGCCCTGACCGATGATGGTCAGGTCCTTGTCGATGACCAGTTGGGCCGGATCGGCCGCACCGGCCTTGGTGACGTCGAACGCTCCGTTGCCGATCAGGATCGTGTCGCCGGCATTGGCCGCCTCGACGGCATCCTGCAGGCTGGCGAAGCCGCCATTGCCGACCAGCAGGAAGCGCCCCGCTCCCGCGCCGTCGACGATTTCGACATTGCTCAGCGTGTCGACACCTTCCGCACCGCCGGTCGCCACGGTCCAGCCGCCTGCGCCGTTGTCGGTGATATCGGTCGCCGTCAGGCCGGCGGCGTAATTGGCCGTATCGCTGCCCTCGCCGCCGTTGAAGATATCGTCGCCGCCACCGGAGGTGAAGCTGTCGTTGCCGTCGCCGCCTTTGAAGACGACGCGGTGGCCGCTGGTGATGCCCGAGGCATCGACCGTGTCGTTGCCGACACCGCCATTGACCGTGATCGTGTTGACGTTGAGCGCCGTGCCGCCAAGCGGCGTGGTCACGTTCACCGTGTCGCCGCCCGAG
>JAHJTN010000013.1 GCA_018829465.1 Bacteroidota bacterium
AACCGAAAATACCTCAATCATGGCTATCACTACCGCAAAAGAAGCATTTTTTATGCACGATATTTTACTTTAAAACGGTGAATAATAGAAGGGTACAGCCCAACTAATATCGTGTTTTCCAATCTTTAATCAAACCACAACGGGCTGTACCGCAACCTTTCACTCACCGAAATATCGTGTTTTCCAATCTTTAATCAAACCACAACACTTCAATGAACGCCAATTCGACAGGCCGAATATCGTGTTTTCCAATCTTTAATCAAACCACAACTGAGGTGCTTTTATCAAACAATTTAAAAACAATATCGTGTTTTCCAATCTTTAATCAAACCACAACGTCTCCATTGTCTATGGTGTTGCCGTAGCTAATATCGTGTTTTCCAATCTTTAATCAAACCACAACTTCTTTTATGGCCTTGTAGCGCAGCAAGCGAATATCGTGTTTTCCAATCTTTAATCAAACCACAACCGTTTGTAGCCGAGCGTTTCGGCCAAAAGAATATCGTGTTTTCCAATCTTTAATCAAACCACAACCATCAGGTCATTGTTCATCAGATCGGCCATAATATCGTGTTTTCCAATCTTTAATCAAACCACAACTGCGTTGGGTTGGTTTTCGCGCCGAGCGTTAATATCGTGTTTTCCAATCTTTAATCAAACCACAACAGTTGTATTTGCATGCGCGGAGCATACACAAATATCGTGTTTTCCAATCTTTAATCAAACCACAACGCCAGCGCCGTGCTGGCTAAAATCGACAAAATATCGTGTTTTCCAATCTTTAATCAAACCACAACTGGCAACCGGGATTGGACGAAGACTCCTCGAATATCGTGTTTTCCAATCTTTAATCAAACCACAACCTCATAAGCATATTCCTTATCATTAACAGTAATATCGTGTTTTCCAATCTTTAATCAAACCACAACCGTACCACATTAAAAGGTCCTTATCAATTTAATATCGTGTTTTCCAATCTTTAATCAAACCACAACAGGGCGAGCTGATAACCCTTGCCGATGCCAATATCGTGTTTTCCAATCTTTAATCAAACCACAACTAACGCTATCTCGTTGATTTTTTGGTTGATAATATCGTGTTTTCCAATCTTTAATCAAACCACAACACATCGAACAACTTCGATGCCTTCTAAGTAATATCGTGTTTTCCAATCTTTAATCAAACCACAACAAGCCTACGACCGCATATATGACCGCTTTAAATATCGTGTTTTCCAATCTTTAATCAAACCACAACTTACTGCTTGCTTTTCTTTTTCTATAAATAATATCGTGTTTTCCAATCTTTAATCAAACCACAACATGCGTGAGCAGACATCTATTGACGAATTTAATATCGTGTTTTCCAATCTTTAATCAAACCACAACCTGTTCAAGCAACTTAATCCGTTTCACCTTAATATCGTGTTTTCCAATCTTTAATCAAACCACAACACTTTAGAGCCAACCACCGGATATATAGTAATATCGTGTTTTCCAATCTTTAATCAAACCACAACGGACAGGACTGGAAGTATGCTGAAACCAAAAATATCGTGTTTTCCAATCTTTAATCAAACCACAACGGAAAATCCGTTGGCCGAAAATCGAAGGTGATTTTCCGTTGTGGTTTGGCTGTTTAAGAGTTGAAAAGTGTATGTCAATGAACGTTGTTTTGTCATTCCAACGGAAGAAGCAACGAATCATCTCTGTAACTCACTTTATGAGATTTCTCCCTTCGGTCGAAATGACAATTGCAATTATAAAAACCGTCCTTCTAAAAACTCAAAATTCTCGTTAAAATTACGAATTAAATTCAACTTCTTTTCTCTGCGCCAACCCTTTAACTCTTTTTCTCTGGCTATGGCATTTTGCACCCAACTAAAGCATTCATAATACACCAAATGTTTTAGATTGTATTTGGCGGCAAATGTTTTTGTTCCTTTGTCTATGTTTTCATGGTGTTCTTTTATGCGCCTTGCTAAATTGTTGGTTACTCCTATGTAGAAGGTTGTGCGGTAGGCATTGGTGATGATATATACATAGTAGGTGTGACTGCCTTCATTTTCGTTGTAACCATGCATAGTATTCACGTTTTTTGTCGTTCCTGCAATGGAGGAATTGTATTATTTCTGTGCCTCTCTTTATGTGATTTTTCGCTGTGCTCAAAATGACAATCATCGCATTGTCATTCCGGCACAGAAGGAATCGCATCAACAACAAAGCACCCTTTATGTGATTTCTCCCTTTGGTCGAAATGACAGTTATCGAGTTGTCATTCCGACGGAAGAGAAGTCGCATCATCTCTGTGCCTCTCTTTATATGTTTTTCGCTGCGCTCAAAATGACAATCATCGCATTGTCATTCCGACGCAGGAGGAATCGCATAACGGAAAACCTATCATCCTTATATAACGCCACGTGCCTCAGCATGACCGATTAGGCTTTTTCTATTTTTCCGGTTGGGGTGATTTTAACTTTTATTGGATTATGAGTTTTCCAACCTGTTTTTCCATCTCCAAAACTTTGAATTCTTCTGAAAACATCTGAATTAGTATCTTTGTTTTGAGTTGCATCTTGACTTAATCTAAATTCATAAAACATTTGTGAAAGAGTTTGAACCTTAAACAAATGCGCTTTCAACAACTCATAATCTGGGTTTTCCCAGTTTATTTCATCTTCGTTCAATCCTAACAAAAACATATCGTTTATGTGAAGCGTGGTTACTATTTCTTTACCATCTTCTGGTAATAGATAAATGCTTTGTTTTTGCCTTTTACGCTCTACAACTGTCCAAAACGTAACCACTTCTTCTTTTAGGTTTCCTTTATCATCTTTGTAAATTAAAACGTGGTGGTTATTTCTTGGATTTACCCATTGGTTTACATTTTGCTTTAATTTTTCCGCACCTCCAATGTTTTCCTTAACCCTTACTTTCAATATAGGTACAGGCTCCCCATTTTTATTAGGTAAGAAAATTTGTGGTTGCTTTACGCCATTTTCATCAACTATGAAAAAGGTATTGTTTGGAATAGTGCCTTTTACAAAGCCTCCTAAAACCTGTATTCGTTTTCTAATAAGCAACTTAATAGCTTCATCAACTACTTTTTCCAGTTGCTTTTCTGTAGTTAAACTATCTATTGGTTTTCTAACATGAAATGCTTCTTCTCCATTAAATGTTCGCTTACCAAAAACAGTTTCCTTATGCAACTGCCCTCTCGCTGCTATACCTATATTTTTATATTTTTTGCCGTTTTTCTCGGTAATATGAGTTCTAATGGTAATATCATTAGAGACTTTTTTATGCGATACTAAAATTTGTTCTACCGCCTTTTCGGCATCATACCTAAAGGTTTCCCAAGGCATCGGAAACTCTTTTAAATCATAAGTGCGGTTATACCTGTTCCATTTTGCCAATTCTTGCACATAAGAAACTTTTGTACACGCCATGACTAAGGCATCAATAGCATGGTGTCTGTGGTCTTCTCGTGTTTTGGTGTTTTCATCATTTAAAACAGAATTTAAACCCCATTTTAATCGTAAATTAGAGGTGGCTTGACCGGGAGAAACGGTTACTTTTTTGCAAATTTTTGACAAGTAGTTTTTGGCTTCTTTACTTATATAACGGGTATCATTTAATTGTCTTGTCGTAAAATCATCATCAAATTTTTGCTGTACAAAACGTTTAAACTTTTGATAAGATGTTGGATATTCTTTAGTATCTGAAAATAATTTTAAGGCACGTTCTTTTATGGCTGACCAATTGGCTTCATCATGTCCATAGAATTCAAATGGTGTTTTGTTTCCCTTTTTTCTGTTTTCATCGGCATAACATAAGGTTTTGTTAGAAAAACTATCGTTTAGCGATCGACTCCAAGGATGAATATGTTCGATTTGTACTTCGCCTGAAAACAATTGGGTAACAGAAATGGGTTTGCCAGTATACGGACAGGTCTTTTTACATTCTTCCCAAAGTTTGTACAATAACATGGAATCATGTGTTACTCTGGCATATTTTTCAACCTCTGCTTTTATTCTGTCATTTTCGCGCTCTAATCTTTTTTGGTTTCTGCGAATTTTATTGCGTTGAGACTTTGATATTTTTAAATCACGAGCCATTTCCACTTTTATTTCATCGAGTTTGCCGTGTTCGTCAATGAGTTCATTGACTAATTTCCGCAATTCAAATAAAGCCGTAATTACTATCGGATTTCTAATGGATTGAATTTCCTTATCAGCATCTTTTCCAACCGGTAATTTTTCTAACAATTCTGTGGCATCAATAGTTGCAGAATGATGGTAAAGTTTTCGTAATTGTAGGTCTGAAATTCCGTAATCTTTTCTTAAAATGTCTTTAATGATATCAATAAATCCACCTTTGGTTTTAGAACGAACAATGCCTTCAACATTATCAATTAAAAAATTCCGTTTGTCGTCAGGTAATTGTTCCCAATTTGACCCAAAAACATTTCTAATTCCACCCATTACAACAGCTACATCATAAGTATAACCCCGTTTTAAAAATGGCAAAATATTAGAAATAGCCTTCCGACTTAAACTGGAATAGCCATCTTTAACATTAAACTTTGAAATAGCTACAGCTTGTTCTTCAGTGAAGTGCCAATTTTTCAAAGCATAATCCTTTAAATTAGATTTGCTATCAAAAAAATACAACACATGCCAAATATCTTCTTGCTCCTTTTCTGAAAAATCAAACCATTTTTTTCCGAAGAATTTTTTATTCGATAGGTTTGAAATCGTGTGCGTTCCAACAATTTTATCATCGTCTTTATAGTTGAATTTAAACTCCGCACTTTCTTTTCCAATAACTTTTCTTATCCGTTTAAAAACCGGCTTTTCAATGGTGTATAAAAATTCAACTATTTTTTCTTTTTCTTCTTGAGATAATTTCTTGCCGTTGTATTCAACCGTATTTACCCATTGCCAAACTCTAAATTGTTCAAAAGGAATTGCACTTATGGGGCATTTTGTCTTACTAGGCTCAAAGGAACAATTGCCCACTAAATGTTTTTGTGAGCGTAAAGGACGTTGATGAAACAAAATACCGTCTTCTTTATAACCATCAATTTTTCTTCCACCAAATAAGGTTTTTAAGTCATCCGTTAAACTAGAATGAAATTGTGATTGATTATTCCAAATCAATTCAAACTCGTCAATATACATTTTGCGAGTGGTATATCTATTGCGAATTCTTTCTAAACCATCTTGAAACGGTTTATTTTCCGGAGGATATATTTCGTATAAATAAGTACCTAAGGTTTTATCTTGAATTTTTTCTTGTGTTTCTGTAATTCCGATTTTGCCCTCTTTTGCAACACCTTTATATATGGTTCCTTTTTCGTCATCTTCACCTCCACTTTTTCTGCTATTACTCAAAAATCCACGTCTTTGAATGAGATGATAAAAAATTCTCCCTATTTCTTCTAACGATAGTTTTTCATTCAATGCTTTTTGGCGTAACTCATATGGGTTCAAAGCAAACCATTCTGATAATTTGACTGATGGAAACTCTTTTGTTTTTTTCCAATCCTTAAAATCTTCATCTTTTAGAGGACACATATTATGTTCTGATAATGCCTTTAATAAAACCTTTTTCCTTAACCTTCTTCTAAAAAATTGTCTTCTAGTTCCCCTTGCTCCGGTTCTACTGGCGTTTTTAGACATTTCATTGTCACCATCTCCTAAATTTTCAACACCCATTGGAAATATCCTACTCCCAATTCCGAGAATTTTATTTTTCTCATCATCAACAACCGCCCAACCAATCGAGTTCGTCCCTAAATCTAAACCGAGAATCTTTGCCATTTTAATTTACTTTTACTGTGAAACTCTAAAAGTAAGAAAAAAAAATTCTTCATTTTTACGGGAATCCTCAATTTAACTTTGATTATAATTTTTTACATTTGTATCAGAATAAAATTCCAATCTTTATTCTTATCACAATAAGGCTATATGCCGTAGATGTAAAATCTTTAGTCCCGCTTCGGTGGGACTTTTTTTATACCAAACCCTGTCTTATACCACAATAAGGCCTGCCCTGAGCGGAGCCGAAGGGTTATATGCCGTATCCGCCCAACGGCGGATTTAGTCCTGCTTCGGTGGGATTTTTTTTTAATATCACATACTCCCATAAAAAAACCGATGGCCGAAAAGTTCGACCACCGGTTAATTACTATAGAAAATCGAGGCTTAAAAACGATCCAGGTTCATTACCTTGTCCCAAGCCGTTATAAAATCGTGAACAAACTTCTCTTCAGAATCTGCCGAACCGTACACTTCTGCTATGGCCCGAAGTTCAGAATTGGAACCAAAAATCAAATCGACACGCGTTCCTGTCCATTTTACGGCACCTGTAGCCCTGTCTCTGCCTTCAAACACGTCTTGTGCAGCGGAAAGCGGCTTCCACGTAGTGCCCAAATCTAGCAAGTTGACAAAGAAGTCGTTAGTGAGCACACCCGGATTTTTGGTAAAAACACCGTGTTTTGAATGGTCAAAATTGGTGCCCAACACGCGCATGCCTCCGAGTAGGACTGTCAGTTCGGGGGCCGTCAAGGTAAGCAGCTGGGCTTTGTCTATCAACATATCTTCTGCCGACACTGCGTGCTTGGCTTTAAAATAGTTTCTAAATCCATCGGCTTTAGGTTCCAGCACGGCAAAAGATGCCTCATCTGTCTGCGCTTGTGTGGCATCTGCCCGGCCTGGCGTAAACGGCACTTCTACACTGTGTCCGGCTTTTTGCGCGGCTTTTTCAATGGCAGCCGCACCACCCAAAACAATGAGATCAGCCAACGACACTTGCTTTTCTGAATTTGCGCGGTTAAAGTCTGTTTGAACTACTTCGAGCGCTTTTAAAACTTTTTCTAACTGTGCCGGTTGGTTGACCTCCCAGCTTTTCTGAGGTGCCAAACGGATACGTGCACCATTGGCGCCACCGCGCTTGTCTGAGCCCCTAAAAGTGGAAGCAGAAGCCCAAGCGGTAGCTACCAATTCTGAGATGCTCAAACCCGTGTTGTGTATTTTTTGTTTCAACTCGGCTACATCACCAGCATCGATAAGTTTGTGGTTTACCTCCGGAATCGGGTCTTGCCAAATGAGTGGTTCTTTGGGGACTTCCGGTCCCAAATAGCGGGCAATTGGCCCCATATCGCGGTGCGTAAGCTTGAACCAAGCTTTGGCAAAAGCTTCGGCAAAGGCGTCAGGATTTTTATAAAAATACCTGGAAATTGGCTCGTAAATGGGGTCAAATCTCAGGGCAAGATCGGTAGTCAGCATAAAAGGCGCATGCTTTTTAGATGGATCGTGTGCATCGGGAACCGTACCCGCACCCGCACCGCCTTTAGGCCTCCATTGGTGGGCTCCTGCCGGGCTTTTGGTAAGTTCCCACTCATAGCCAAACAAGTTTTCGAAGAAGTTGTTGCTCCACTTGGTGGGCGTGGTCGTCCAAGTACCTTCCAGACCGCTGGTGATGGTATCGCCGGCATTTCCACTTCCGAAAGTGTTTTTCCAACCCAAACCTTGTTCTTCAATTCCGGCGGCAGCTGGCTCCCTGCCAACATATTTGCCAGGATCGGCAGCACCATGCGTTTTCCCAAAAGTATGCCCTCCGGCAATCAAAGCAACCGTTTCTTCATCGTTCATGGCCATACGCCCAAAGGTTTCGCGTATGTCAATGGCAGCCGCCAAGGGGTCGGGATTTCCGTTAGGTCCTTCCGGATTGACGTAGATAAGCCCCATTTGAACGGCTCCGAGCGGATTCTCCAATTCGCGGTCGCCCGTGTAGCGCTTATCTCCTAACCATTCTTGTTCTGCACCCCAGTAAACATCTTCTTCGGGTTCCCATACATCTTCACGACCACCGCCAAAACCATACGTTTGGAATCCCATTGACTCTAGCGCACAGTTTCCGGCTAAGATCATTAAATCTGCCCACGATATTTTCTTGCCGTATTTTTGTTTGATGGGCCAGAGCAATAGGCGTGCTTTGTCTAGGTTGGCATTATCGGGCCAGCTGTTGAGCGGTGCAAATCGCTGCGTACCCGAACCGGCGCCACCACGCCCGTCTGCAATGCGGTAAGTGCCGGCACTGTGCCAAGCCATGCGTATAAAAAGAGGTCCGTAGTGCCCAAAATCTGCAGGCCACCAATCCTGAGAATTGGTCATCAAATTGAAGATATCTTGCTTTACAGCTTTTAAATCGAGTGATTTAAAAGCCGCCGCGTAGTCAAAATCTTTCTCCATAGGGTTTGAAAGCGAAGAATGTTGACGCAGTATATTCAATTTTAATTGGTTGGGCCACCAGTCTTGATTTCTGGTGCCGGAACCCGCGCTTTGTTTGAGCGGTCCGCCCGAAAACGGGCACTTGCTTCCGTTTGAAGAATTTGTACTTTCCATGATATAAGTAATTTATTTGTTTCAGAATGTATCATGGCTAATTTACAAAATAATCGAATGTATAGGTCTATCCATCATAGATAATATTTATAGCTATGATTTAAATATTGATAGGCTCAAACACCTTCAATGATGTTGAAAAAAATCAGAAAAGTAAGTTTTAAGGATTCATTGCTACTCAAAAATAGCATCGTAAATCAGTTGTTGTATTTTTTCTCGGATACGTTCTTTACTGAGTTTGTTGACGTTGGAATCGGGATACGTTCTGTTGGACAGGAACACATAAACGATATCGGCTTCCGGATCTGCCCAAGCGAAAGTTCCTGTGAACCCTTGATGGCCAAAACTTTGCATAGAAACGCATCCACATGTTGGGGTGTCTCCACCTGTTCGCTGGGGTTTGTCAAAACCAATGCCACGCCTAACGCCTCTGTTGCAGTAATGACAGGCATTGAAAGCGTTCAGCGTACCCGGTTGCAAAAGTTGCTCGTTTCCATAAAAACCATATTGCAAATACATCTGCATGATTTTGGCAATATCGTTGGCCGTACTGAACAAACCTGCATGTCCGCCAACACCATTGAGCATGGCGGCACCCATGTCGTGCACATAGCCCCGGAGTTCTTGATGCCTAAAATAATTGTCTTTTTCCGTAGGGGCTATTTGTATGGAATCAAATTTTTCCAACGGCCTGAAAGTGGTGTAATTTGCACCTAACGATTTATAAAAATAATCTTGGGTTAAATCTTCCAGTGGCGTGGTGTAGGTATTCTCAATATATTTTTTAAGAATTAAAAACGGCAGGTCGCTGTATTTGTATTCCAGTTTACCCTGCAAAGGCGATTCGGCTATGAGTGCGTACATGGTGTCTTTATAATCTTCGCGCAGGTATAAATCTTTGGCAACCTGCACATTAAAAACCCCATCTTTTTGCTTGCGATAATAGCGATCGGAAGGTGTTTTGTTGTTTTCCAAAGTCTCCAAATAGAAAGGTATCCAAGGTTTCAATCTGCCGTAGTGTGAGAGCACTTCTATAAGCTTAATATCCCGTTTGTTAGAGTATTTGAGTTCCGGCAAAAGTTCGCCCAAAGTGGTATTGAAGGTGATTTTGCGTGCTTCATAGGCTTCCATGACCATGGGCAAGGTGGCGAGAATTTTGGTGAGCGACGCCAAATCGTAGATTGTGGTGTCTGTAATGGGCGTGGCTTTTTCATAGGTCTGAAAGCCAAAACTCTTGTTGTACACCACTTTTCCTTTGCGTGCTACCAACACTTGCATGCCGGGTGTCACGCGATTGTCTATACTAAATTTTGCAAGTGAATCGATACCTGATAAAATCTTCGAATTCAAACCTACCTGTTCAGGAAGCGCATACCCCAGGCGCTTAAAATTATGAGTATCTAAACCAAACCCCACAGGAAAGTCTTCAGAAACTGAGACGGGAAGTCGTCCTTTAAAACTTGTGGCGCCAAAAATAGCTTGTGCAGTCAAGCTTTGCGCCGTTGGATTGTTTTGGTATGACAAAATCAAACCGGACAAATCTGTTATTTGCTTCAGATTGGTCAAAACATAAGGGCGGGCAAAAACACTGAGGACGGTTTTTTTGTACTGGGCAATTTCTTTGATAAGTAGCAATTCGCCATTGGTGAAATCGTTTTTTCGATAGGCAGAGGCGTCGGATTTATGATAACCGATGATGACCAAATCGTAGGGATTTAGTTTACTGATTTCGCTTGGATTTTTAATATGAACAACATCAACCTGCGTATATTTTTTGAGTGTTTCCAAAAAGGGCTTTTCATCATCATCGCCTATTTTTATGTAGGCAATGCGGAAATCTTTCAGGTTTTCTATGGGGAGTATGTCTTTTTTATTTTTCAGTAGGGTGATGGCATTATCATACAATTCATATTGCAAGACCTCATTTTGTATTTGGTTTAAATCGGAAATCAAATTTTCGGATGAAATTTGGGTGAAAGACGTCAAACCCACCTTGTATTTGGCTTTAAGTATTTTTTTGACAGATAAAGCCATGCGTTCTTCGGTAATGGCACCGTTTTGGTAGGCATCCAATATCTTAGCGCTGGCCGTGGGCACATCTTCGGAAAACAACAACACATCATTTCCGGCCAAAAATGCAGACACATCAATATCTCCGGGTCGGTCAAAATTGGATGCACCTTTCATGTTTAGCGCATCTGTAAAAATGAGTCCTTTAAAAAGGAGTTTGTCTTTTAGCAAATTTGTGACTATGTTATAAGAAATAGAGGAAGGATAACCGGCTCTGGGTTCCAAAACGGGCACATCCAAATGCGCGACCATCACACTGGCCAGTCCATCTGCAAAGATTTTTTTATACGGATATAGTTCTACCGAATCGAGTCGCGCCAAATTGTGGTTGACCACCGGTAATGTTTTATGCGAATCTGTATCTGTATCGCCGTGTCCGGGAAAGTGTTTTCCGTTGGCCAACACTCCAACACTTTGCATGCCTTGCATAAAAGCTCGGGCACTTTCATATACATTGTCTTTAGATTCCCCAAAAGATCGGTTTCCAATGATTGGGTTTTGGGGATTTGTATTGATGTCAAGCACCGGAGCAAAATTGATGTGTACGCCCATTCTTTTACTATGTGCTCCTACGCTCTTTCCGAGTTTGATAAGTGATGATTTGTCGCGGATAGCACCTAGTGTCATATTGTACGGAAAGCGATAAGTGGAATCGAGGCGCATGCTGAGCCCCCACTCTGCGTCCATGCCAATCAACAAAGGCAATTTGGATAAGGTTTGATAGTGGTTTGTGAGCCGAACTTGTCTTTGTGGGCCACCCTGAAAAAAAATCAAACCTCCTATATGGTGTTTGACAATCAGGCTGTCTATTTGTTTGCTGTGTGTAGAATCTCTATTGGAATAGGCGGCAACCATAAAGAGCTGTCCAACTTTTTCTGCCGGGCTCATGTGGTTGTATATACTGTCCACCCATTGTTGCTGTTTTTCTGCATCCGGGCTCAACAAAGGATCGACAACGCTTTGGCTATAAGCCGCTAAGCTGATCAAAAAAAGGGTGAGTAAAAGTTTTTTTTGGTTGGGCATCTATACAGTATTTTCTTTGAAAAATTTACGATGCCAAGCATCTTTTGCGGGCGTCATCCAACGAGAGAGAAAGTCGTATTTATAAGTGAGCAGGTTGTTATAGACAATGGTATTGGCATCTACTTGGCCGGAGGCTATTAATTTTTTAAATGCAGGAATCGGCTCCATCTGAATCTGACCATTTTGGTTATAGGCGATGAGGCTATTGTCTAAAAGAGTGGTTTGATATTTCCGCTCTATTTCTCTGATAAAACGGACAGAACTGTCGATAGAACAACCCGATGCTTGCGCGTGCTGTTGGTCAACGCCCAAAACAATAAACCTATTGAACGGGATGGTGAAGCCTGTTTTTAATCCTTGGCCGTGAGCGGTCCATTGAATGAGAAACTGTTGTATATCATCTTTTACAGATGCTAGGGCTTGGGCATCAAAAGTTTTGGTGGATTGATAAATCCATATACGTGCCGTATCCGGTAATTCTTGAAACGAAACAAACATAGTGATTTGGTTTACTTTGTAAGAAAAAACTTACAGTTCGGCTGCTTGGGCCAACAATTCGGCAAGGTCGAGTACCCGTACCGATTTTTCTTTCTCTTTGCTTTTTACGCCGTCTGTCATCATCGTATTGCAAAACGGACAAGCTGTAGCAATAACTTCGGGCTGCACTTCCAAGGCTTCCTCTGTGCGTTCTACGTTGATGTCTTTGTCACCTTTTTCGGGCTCTTTAAACATTTGTGCACCACCGGCTCCACAACACAAGCCGTTGGATTTGCAGCGTTTCATTTCGAGCAATTCTGCTTCAAGTTTGGCAATCAGCTCCCGAGGGGCTTCATAAATTTTATTGGCACGGCCTAGATAGCAAGGGTCGTGAAAAGTGATTTTCTTGCCTTTAAAACTACCACCGGTTACTGTAAGCCTGCCGCTGTCTAAGAGTTTTTTCAGAAATTGGGTGTGGTGCATGACTTCATAATGGCCTCCCAAACCCGGATATTCGTTCTTGAGGGTGTTGAAGCAATGTGGACAAGTAGTCACGATGCTCTTGACTTCGTAGGCATTCATGACTTGTATATTGGTCATGGCCTGCATTTGAAACAAAAATTCGTTTCCTGCCCTTTTGGCCGGGTCGCCGGTGCAACTTTCCTCTGTACCCAAAACGGCAAAAGATACCTCTGCTTTTTGCAAAAGTTGCACAAAAGCTTTGGTTATTTTTTTGGCGCGGTCGTCAAAACTACCGGCACATCCTACCCAAAAGAGAACTTCGGGTGATGTTCCGGCTGCCGACATTTCTGCCATGGTGCGAACTTGGCCTAAATTGCTCATCAATATATTTTTAATCTTTAAATACTTGAATTGTCATTTCTTTCTCTATCAAATCGGTGAATTTGCCTTTGTAGCGGGTGGCTTTTACCAAGTGGTTGTCTATCCAATGATAGTTGCCGCCTCTGGGTTTGCCCATAAGCAACCCGTGATACTGAAATCCGTTTTCCTCAAGCCATCGTTCTGTGTATTCGCGATGCGCTTCGGTCCGCGAAGTGAAAAAAGTGATGATGTGTCCTTCGTCAAACCACTTATTTAGGGTTTCCCGCGCATCGGGATATACTGCTGCAGTCAACATACGCTCGGGTTCTTCATTGGGAATATCATCACAAATAGTACCATCTATATCGATGAGGTAGTTTTTGATTTCATCCGGCAAAACGGGGCTGATATGAGCACCATTCTCCACTTTTTCGTGTAACAATTTTTCTACTTCTTCTTTTTTCATCTGTTTATATTTATTGTTTTTCAAAGGTCAGATGGAACGCCCTAGGATAATCATACTCCTGTGTGTCAATAATTTTACATGGGCGTTTCATCTGTTTATATTTATTGTTTTTTTAATCGGACAGATGGAACACCCTAATAAATCATGTCCTTGTGTACAAAATTTTTACATGGTTGTTTCATCTGTTATATTATTTATTTCGACTTCGCTCAATACAAGTGTTTTTAACGGTCAGTTTTTCAATTCCGATTAAACCTGCAAAATTACACAGGAGTAAATTCAGCTTGATGATCAGGTTTGGATTGGTTTATTAAGTCGTTCTTAATTCCGATTTTTTAAAATTTGGTTGAAATTTTCTCGGTGCTTCTATTACAAATCTCTTTCTAAATTGAAAATATAAGATTGAGCCTAAAACCGGGAAAAACAGAACCGCTAAAAGGCAAATTGTATTCATTATAGGCTTTTTAAATCTTGACCTTGTTATGTCAATAATTGCCCAAAACCATAATGCAAGGGTTAAAAACACCAATCCGATAATCAATTTTGTTTCCATAAATTTTATTTTTTAATATTTAATTTTCAGCACAACGATTGTATCAAATTGCGTAGAAAATCTATATTATCGTTTGAACTTCACTCAAAACAAGTTTTTTTAAAGGTCTTTCCAGTTCAACCTGTCCATTTGGTTAAAAGGCCAAGGCGCACCATTGTTTTCTATATTGCTCATCATGTTGTTTAAATCGGAGGGCGCTGCGGATTGTTCCATGACCAAATACCTCCTCAAATCAACAATAATAGACAGTGGATCTATATTGACGGGACATGCTTCCACACAGGCATTGCAAGTGGTACAGGCCCATATTTCTTCTGCCGTAATATAATGGTTGAGCAAGGTTTTGCCATCGTCTATATACTTGCCTCGGTTGGCATCTATGTTTTTACCCACGGCTTCCAACCGATCTCGGGTATCCATCATAATTTTGCGAGGTGATAATTTTTTACCGGTTTGATTGGCCGGACACACAGATGTACACCTGCCGCATTCGGTACAAGTGTAGGCATTGAGCAATTGTATTTTTGTCAAATCGAACACATCTGCTGCGCCAAACTTTTCCGGCACTGCATGCGCTGCACTTTCGGGTGCTGCAGCAAAAGGATCGGCTGTCGGATCCATCATCAGGGCTACTTCTTTGGTCACGGAATCTAGGTTGTTGATTTGTCCGTAGGCTTTTAGATTGGCAAAATAGGTATTGGGGAATGCCAATAGGATGTGTAGGTGTTTTGAGTAATAAAGGTAATTCAAGAAGAAAAGAATACCGACTATATGAAGCCACCAGGCTGCTCTTTCAATGGTGTGAAGCGTATCGGCATCAAAACTTGCAAACCAGGGTGCCATCCATCCACTGATGGGGTTTCCGTGTTGTGCCAGCTGAAAGGGAACGTCTGTGGCATTCATCGTCAGAAACAGCAACATCAAGACGGCTTCGATATATAAAATCAGGTTGGCGTCATTTTTAGGCCAACCTTGCATTTCCGGATTCCAAAACCTTTTTATTTTTTGAATATTTCTTCTAGTCCAGAAAAAAATCACCGCCAATAGCACTAAAAAAGCCAATATCTCAAAACTACCGATCAAGAAGTAATAAAACGAACCTAAAAAGGAGAATATGCGATGCGTTCCGGCTATGCCGTCTATGATAATTTCAAGGACTTCTATATTTATAATGACAAATCCGATATAGACAATCAGGTGGAGGAATCCTGCAACGGGGCGTTTTACCATCCGGCTTTGCCCCATGGCTATCATGGCCATGTTTTTCCATCGCGCCAAGGGTTGATCCGACCTGCTTGACGCTTTACCCAGATTGATGTTACGTATAATTTTTCGGATGTTTCGGGAGAAAAATCCGATGCCGAAAGCAAGCAGCAGGGCAAAAACGATGTTGTCTAAGTATGCGAGCATAACTATTGGTTTTCTTCGGGCACTTCGAAAGGTTTTGCTTTTTTACCAAAGATAGAAAAATGTACGTATCTTTTGGGGTTCAGGCGAAAATCTTGCAACAACAATTCGAGCTGTTTGGTTGATTTTTCAAGGTTGTTGTAGAGGGCTTCGTCGTTGGCCATTTTGCCCAAAGTGCCTTTGCCTTCATTAATATTATCCAAAACGCCGTTGAGTTGCTTGACTGTGCCTTGTAATTCTCGAATGGTTTGCCCGAGCGATGCCTGCTGTAGCGTATCGGAAATGGAGGCAAAATTTTCTGTAATTCTATTGATGTTGTGTATGGATGCAACCAAACTGTCGCTGCCTTTAAGCAACACTTTATCGACAGATCCGGAAATAGACTCAAGGGAAATCAGTGTTTTTTCGAGTCGTGCAATGCTGTTTTGCAAGCTGCTCTTGGTGTTGTTGTCCAGCACCTTGTTCACGCTCTGCATCACAGAATCTGTATGCATGACCAAGCTTTCTATTTTGTCTTGCAATGGCGAAAGTCGGTTATCTAAAACGTCTGTAAATGATGGTTTCAATTCACCTTTGAGAAAATCGCCGGATTGTGCCAATGGCGCACCGTCAAATTTTGGCAAAATGGCGACCGCTTTACCGCCAATCAAACTGGATTCAAATATCTGAGCCACACTGTTTTTAGAAAGTGCAATTTCATCGTCAATAAACAAGGTCACGCGCAATTTGGCAGAATCGCCGTAAAATTCAATGCCTTGCACCTTACCAACATTAAATCCATTAATCGTAACAGGCGTTCCTGTGATGAGTCCCTGTATGTCATCAAAAACCACATAAAAAACTGTGGAGGCATTAAAAATGTTTTTACCCTTCAAAAAATTGAAACCCCAAATAAAAATACCGATGGAGAACAGGACGAGTACACCTGCCTTAAATTCTTTGCTTATTTTCAATGCTTTAGTTTTTTTAAACCACAAAAATAGGATTTTGACGGGGAAATTGCTAATATTTTTTGGCTATGTCTTTTTTCTTAACATTATGAGGAGATGTGGTTATTTGTTATACGTTATTTGTTATACGTTATTTGTTATACGTTATTTGTTATACGTTATTTGTTATACGTTATTTGTTATACGTTATTTGTTATACGTTATTTGTTATATGCTATTTGTAATTGGTTACTGAGAATTGATGAATAAAGAAAAGGCATTAGGCATTAGGCAATAGGCATTAGGCAATAGGCAATAGGCATTAGGCAATTGGCAATAGGCAATAGGCATTAGGCAATAGGCATTAGGCAATAGGCATTAGGCATTAGGCATTAGGCATTAGGCAATAGGCATTAGGCAATAGGCATTAGGCAATAGATAAAAAAGTTATATGCTATTAGGTGGTACAATACATGCTTCAATATTTTTAACTTTAACCCAACAAGCGAAAACCCGAAATCAAAACACAGGTGTATTCTGAAATCGGGTCTTACCAACAAATTGCGTTTGGGTGATCCTCATTACCTTTTCCGCGATTGTCTAAATTTTTTATGCTGCCTCTTCGCAGGTTAAACAGTTAAGCAAACCATCTTGGATTTCCAAAGCTTCACCATACCAATCAAATGACACATAGGGCAAATCTCCATCTCTTTGCCGGTAGATGGCTCTTGCCGACGGATCTAATTTGAAAGGGATGTTTTCGGGCACGTACAACAAAACCTCAACGCTTTCAGATTGGTTTACTTTTTTGATCTCCGTTAGAAAATAGTCGTTGAAAACAAGCCTATTTCCTTCAATTTGATAGTCAAAATGAATTTTGCTGTCCAGGTTTTCGGCTTCGTAGCCTTTCTTGATGATTTTGACTTCCACCAAGCTGTCATCAGACTTCAACAACCTTAGGGTGACGTCGTGCTCCAGATGAGACACGTGCCGATCTTTGTCCACTATCAAACCAAAGCGGTGCTGCGCAAAATCGCTGTACTGATGATCAGACGAAACCTTAATCAGCAAGGTATCTTGAACGGCGAATGATTCGGATTTGGAAAGCTCGTTGTATGCATGTGAAGCACGCGGCTCACCTTCTATAATGGCAAAAGCAATCAAAAAGGACACAGCGGCCAACCAAAAGGCCAAAAGCACCAAATTTGCAATGTTGCCTACCGAACGCATGGCTCCCGAAATCAGGCTTAGGCCAGATTGAAAAAGGTAGAAAAACGGAATGCCCACCACCAGAAAAACTGCCAAGAAAATGGACCAAATAGGCCAACTGCTCTCTGTTACCTGATCAAACACCAAGCCCCAAGGACCATCAGTGAAATTCATAAAAAGTCCGACAAAGAAGGAAACCGTCATGCTTACCAACACACCTAAGGCGATAAGTACCAAAATGAATCCGACAAATTTGACGACAATTTGAACCAACGTCTGAACAATTTCGCCCAAACCGCTCAACCCGGAACGGACACCTTCTTTCACCTGTTTGCCTGTATCTGAAAAATCGGTTTGGTTGATTTTATCCGTGGCTTGCTCTATTTTTTTTTTAAATTTTTTCTCTATGTTGGAAATATTGGCCGAAAAACCCTTCATGGCGAGTTTTTCTGAGGTAGAATGCGCCTCGGGAACTATAGCCCACAACACTACATAAAGGATAATTCCCGAACCAAAACCGGCCAAAACCAACAACACCCAAATCAATCGAACCCAAACGACATCCATGCCAAAATAATGTGCCAAACCGCCCGATACACCACCTAAAATTTTGGAATCCGGATCGCGGAAAAGCCTCTTGGGTATCTGCCCTTCATAGGTTTTTTCACGCTTTTGCGTATCGTTTTCTGCGTCTGTGTAATCTTCCGGCGCGCCCATCACGGTAATCATCTCTTCCACGTCGGCCAAATTGACCACCTGACGCTCGTTTTTTACTTTTTCTAGAAACAATTCGGCTATGCGGGCTTCAATGTCGTTCATAATTTCGAGACGCTCAGCCTCGTTGGTAAAACGTTTTTTAATGCTCTCCAAATATTGTGAGAGTCTTTCGTAAGCAATTTCATCTATATGAAAAAAAGTGCCTGCTAAATGGATACTGACTGTTTTGTTCATGACTATAATCTGTTTTTGTTGGTAATTTTTGATACGGAAGTTACAAGCTCATCCCATGATGCGCGAAGTTCTTCCAAAGTTTTTTCTCCTTCAGGAGTAAGTTCGTAGTACTTTCTCGGCGGCCCGGACAATGATTCTTCCCAACGATATTTCAGTAGGTTGTCGTTTTTGAGCCGCGTCAATAAAGGATACAAAGTTCCTTCAACGACCAGCATTTTATTGCTCTTGAGGGTGTCTAAAATTTCGGAAGCATATTTCTCGCCCTCGCTCAACACCGACAAGATGCAAAGCTCCAAAACCCCCTTGCGCATTTGCGCTTTTGTGTTTTCTATATTCATGTGTTTATAATTATTTGTTTTCAACGGTCACACGGAACGCCCTAGGATAATCATACTCCCGTGTGTAACTCTTTTTACATGGGCGTTTCATGTGTTTGTATTTTATTTTTTATGATAAAATGTAATATCTCTTTATTCATTCGGTTGAATTTCAAAATTCACAAATAGATATTACCTCATAGATTATTTAACTTATTTGATAAATGGAATACTGAGCGGATATCGATATACCTCCCCTTTTTGTGCTTTAAGACCTGCAGATACGATCACGAAAAAATCAAAAATGAGATAGGCAAGCCCGACACAGCCAATCAAAACCAGCATCCCAAAGGGCACAAATGGCGGCAACATCCAGTCGTGGTTAAAAAAATGATGATGGATATGCGACGTTTCATAAGTCTCCAAGTGATTGAAAACAAAAAACAACATCAAGCCTATAGCCACGGCACCGATAATGAGCCCGTAGAGTAAAAAACTCAACTGAAAGTTGATGGACGCTTTTCCGTTTTTATCACAAAAATCTGATTTTTCCTTAAAAAGAATCCAAAGAATTAAGGGAAAAATTAAATTTCCAAAAGGGAAAAAATATTTACCCAATGCGGAAAAGTGCATGAGCGAGGCTGTATTTTTTTGATTGGTATCTAACATTTTATTATCATTTTTATTTGACTATGCAAATATATATCCATTAAACACTACTATGCAACACAAAGTACCATATTTTAATAAAATATTAACATTTGAGTATCGAAAAATCGTTACTTAATGGTGACCTTTACAGTAAATCAATTAAAAGGAAAAATAATGAATACCGTAAGAGCTATTGGCGCTACAAGCGCAGAAGCACCCTTAGACACTTTAGACATCGAACGCAGAAATCCGGCTGCCGGAGATGTAGAAATTGAAATTCTATATTGTGGGGTTTGCCACTCAGACATTCACACAGCCAGGGGTGAATGGCCCGGAACGATTTACCCGGTTGTTCCCGGACACGAAATTGTTGGCAAAGTAACCCGTGTAGGCGAAGCAGTTCGAAAATTCAAAGTCGGTCAAACGGTTGGCGTAGGCTGCTTTGTAGATTCCTGCCAAAGTTGCCACAATTGCCGTGAAGGATTGGAACAATATTGCGAAGCGGGCGTTACAGCCACCTACAATTCGCCATCTCGGGTAGAAAAGACCATCACAAAAGGCGGGTATTCTACGCATATTGTTGTCAGAGAAGAATTTGTACTCAGCGTTTCAGATAAGTTACCTTTATATGCAGTTGCACCTTTGCTTTGTGCAGGTATTACTACCTATTCACCACTTCGTCATTGGAAAGTAGGCAAAGGACATCAGTTGGCTGTTTTGGGACTCGGTGGTTTGGGACACATGGCTGTAAAACTTGGCGCCAGTATGGGTGCGGAAGTAACTGTACTCAGCCGTTCTGAAAGCAAGCGCGCCGATGCGCAGAAACTTGGCGCACACCAATTTGAACTGACCACAAATCCGGAAGCAAAGGAAAACCTCAGCAATCGTTTTGATTTTATCATAGACACCGTTTCTGCTTCACATGACTATAACGAATACCTGCCCATGTTGAAAACCAACGGAGTGATGATTGTTTTGGGTGTGCCGCCGACACCCAGCGAGTTGCATGCAACGCAACTGATTTTCGGTCGCAAAACCTTGGCCGGATCTTTGGTGGGTGGCATCAGAGAAACACAAGAAATGCTGGATTACTGCGCGGCACATGGCATTGTTTCGGATGTGGAGATGATTCGGGCTGATCAAATCAACCAAGCATATGAACGTACCATTGCGGGAGATGTCAAATACCGATTTGTAATTGACATGGCGAGCCTAAAGGTGTAATGCACTTTTTAACTGGGAATGATGCTCAGGGAATACCCCATTAGAAGCACTCATTCCCTTTCCGAAAAATACTGATAATCTGTAAGGATGGTTTCTACAAAATCGATTGGCTTCATATCTGTTTTAATCTGAAGCATTTCCGTGATTTTATGATGCAATTTCACGATGACATTGTGATTTCCTTTCGCCTTGGCGTTGTAATATATTTTACGAATATTAAGCGCATCCTGATCTTTGAGTCCGCCCGCTTCTAAAAAAACAGGTTGATAGTTGCTGTCCGGCACAATTTTAGAAAATTTTTCCAAGGAAGGCGGTCTGTACAATCCTTCTTTGATAACTGCTGTTCCTGCTGCCAAATCACCCAAACGCTGGCCTTTCCCACCAACCATAATCATCAATACGGCCAAACCACCACTGCTAAGCAGTATGTCGAGAATACGCAACAACCATCTGATCAAATAATTTGAAAAAGCGGGTTGGGTGCCGTCGCGTTTTACGACACGAATGTTCAATGCCATTTTACCAACCGTTTGCCCGTTAAAAAAAGTTTCCAACAGCAAAGAATACAACATGATAGGCAGTGTAAGTACAAATGTGAGCCAATAGTGATCGGAAAAACTACCTTGCATGTTGATGAGTATAAAATACACAAAAACCAAATAATAGATAAAAATAACCAGGAGATCTATGATAAACGCCAACACCCGGTCGCCTATTCCGGCCACTTGCTGAGAAATCTGAATATTTTGCGCCGTTTCTATTTGAAAAGAGTCCATATTTTATTTTCTTTGGGGTAAATTTACACAAATGCGCGAAGCATTGTTTGTCAAACAAAATAAAGACAAATGGCTCAAATTTGAAAATGCCTTGTCTCATAAAATGCAAACCGATCCGGTTACGCTCGGCGAGTTGTATTTGGAAGTGACCGACAACCTGAGTTTTGCCCAAACTTTTTATCCCCATTCAGACACCACGCGCTATTTGAATCAACTCGCAATTTCGGCACATCAAAAACTCTACAAAAACAAAAAAACAGACCGCTGGAGGCTCCTCAGATATTGGGTCGAAGACTTTCCGCTCGAAATTTACAAACAGCGCCGTTACCTGCTCATCTCGCTCGTCGTGTTTTTATTCTTCAGTTTTGTAGGTGTGTATTCGGCTGCCGAAAAATCTGATTTCGTCAGAGGCATTCTAGGCGACAGTTATGTAAATATGACTTTGCAAAATATTGAAAACGGCGATCCAATGGCTGTTTACAAACAGTCTCAAGAGATAGACATGTTTTTGGGCATCACTATCAACAATATCCGCGTCGCTTTCATTGCTTATGTTTTTGGCATTTTGCTGGGTATAGGCTCTCTACTTGTTATCATGCAAAACGCCATCATGTTGGGCAGTTTTCAGTATTTTTTTTACGAAAAAGGCCTGTTATGGGAATCTGCACGAACCATTTGGATACACGGCACCATTGAGATTTCTGTTATTATTATTGCCGGTGCTGCAGGTTTGCTCACCGGAAGCAGTCTGTTTTTTCCCGGCACCTATTCACGTCTCGATGCGTTTATGAAAGGGGTTAAATCGGGCTTGAAAATTGTCGTCAGTACCATACCTTTGTTTGTTGTTGCCGGTTTTCTGGAGGGATTTGTGACCAGACATACAGAGATGCCCGATGCATTGGCTGTTTTTATTATTGGTGCTTCCATTTTTATTATTATTTACTATTACGCGATTTATCCTGTGAAAGTGTATCGAAAATTTAAAACCAAACCAAATCATGATTAATTTTTATAAAGAAAGAAATTTTGAAAGTCTTTTTTCAGATACTTTCCGATTTATTCGTCAAGAATTCAAACCTTTTCTTACCACAATTTTGAAAATTACAGGGCCTTGGCTAGTCTTATTGTTGATTGGCTATGTGGGTTATTCTTACAGCATGGGCGATTTCTTAGATAATGTACTTGCCACATACGAAGAAGTGACGCCTATACAAGGTATTGTCAGCATCATCGTTATGGCGGTGGGTGCGGTGGGTGCCTATGTGTTGGCACAAGCATCTGTGCTTTATTACATCGATTCGTACAATCGAAATGAAGGTACGGCTGTATTTGAAGAAGTCAGCCGCAATGCATATCAGTATTTTTTTAGCTTTTGGGGCTTGGGATTTGTAACCGGAATTCTTTTTATGATTGGTTTTGTTTTTTGTATTATTCCGGGCATTTACTTATGGGTGCCGCTCACATTGAGCTTTCCGGTCTTGGCCTTTCAAAAGAAAGGCGTGTTTGAGTCTGTAGGTTATACTTTCACGCTCATAAAAGATGAATGGTGGAACTCTTTTGGGTTTTTATTTGTATTGGTGCTATTGCTTAGCATCGCCGGATCGGCTTTCAGTATCCCTACCATCATCTACTCATTTGCCAAGATGTTTACCGGAGGCGAATTGGACCCTGAAAATGTCGCCGATTTGTCTAAAGACTATATTTATATCACGCTCAATACGTTGGGTTTGGTTTTGCAATTCGTACTCAATTTTGCCAGCATTGTGGGTGGCGCATTTCTCTACTTTAGCCTTCAAGAAAAAAACACGCAAACCGGCACACTTTCTGAAATTGATAAACTCGGCAGTTGATGGTGCGATTTTTCTTTTTGCTGTTTTGTTTGGGAACTTCTATCCGAGGAATCTCGCAAGACATTGCGCCCAAAGCCAAACAAGAAATCAGCGAAGAAAATCTTGCGTCTTACAGAACTGACAGCGATTTCGACTACGAAACCACTGATGGTGTCAGTTGGTTTTCCCTATTTACGGAATGGCTCAAAACACAATTAATGCGCTTGTTGGAAAGTATTTTTGGCAACCGTTTGTCCGAAACTTTTATCGATGTTTTTTTTACCATTTTGCCTTATTTGTCCCTAATTATATTACTTTATATAGTGTATAAATTGGTCATCAAAGGGCGATTGAGCCCTTATGAGACTTCGCAAAAAAGTAATAGCTATGCAAGCCTGCACGACGACGAGCACCTGATTCTAAATGCAGACCTCAAAACCCTAATTCAACAAGCCATTCAGGAACAAAATTTTCGTTTGGCCCTGCGGTATTCCTATTTAAACACCATCAAAACCCTTTCAGAAAAAGGGTTGATAGAACGACAACCTCACAAAACAAACTCAGACTATATACGGGAGTTGAAGTCTGCAACATTGGCTGACGGTTTTTCCTCAATCACCCGATGGTACAATTTTGTATGGTATGGCCAATTTGACATCTCGGAAACCCAATTTTCCGAACTCAGTCCTACGTTTCGCCAACTTGAAAATTCAAACCCAAGCAGATGAAACGCCTATGTAACATATTGATTTGCAGTAACCTGATCGCTATATGGCGTTCCATAGCTATGCTGAGCGCAGTCGAAGCATGACCGTTGAAAATAAATAATTATTGACACATGAAATTCAACAAATTTAACATAGCGATTGGTTTGGCTGCCTTTGTGGGTTTGGTGCTGATATTGGGTACAAACGAAAACAAAGTCAACTGGTTTGCCTCTTATGCCTCACATCATAAAATTCCTTACGGCACTTTTGTCTTCAAAGAATTGTTACAACAAAAAGTAGATGCTTTAAATTTTAGAGAGATAAGCATCCCCCCTTTTGAATTTTTAAAGAAAGATTCGCTGGCTACCGGCACTTATCTGTTTATCAATACAGACATCCCGCTGGGCGAAGACGAAGCAAATGTGCTACTCGATTGGGTGTCAAAAGGAAATACACTTTTTATAGGCGCGCAACGGATTAGCAAAACCATCACAGACACACTCGGTATAAAAGAGAAATTGGTGGTTGACTCCGAAAATTTTTTCAACGAACACGCCTACAATTTATATTTTCCCGAGCTAAAATCGGATAGTTTGTTTTGGTTTGACCAATATAAAGACAACTACTTCTTCACCGAAGTAGATTCGGGTGTCGTCGCTTTGGGTTATACGGATTTCCGAAAAGATACCGATTCGCTGATTACCGACAGGCCCAATTTTATAAAAGCAAATTTTGGCAAAGGGAACATACTCATGCTCACCGCTCCTGAGGTTTTTACCAACTATTTTATCCTAAAAAACAGCAACAAAAATTACACAGCCGGCGTCATATCATATATCGATTTCACAAAACCATTGCTGCTCGATGCCTATTACAAAAACGGCAAAATACAATACGCATCTCCCTTGTATGTTTTTCTCGAAAACGAAAAATTGCGGTGGGCATATTATTTAATCTTAGGTTTACTCTTGGTTTTTATCGTTTTTGAAGGCAAGCGTAAACAGCGATGGGTGGCTATCGTACAACCCTTGCAAAACCAAACAGTTTCATTTATACACACCATCACTTACAACTTTTTTAACCAAAAAAACAATACGGAAATCGCGCGTTTAAAAACCAAACATTTTATGTATTTTCTGAGAGAGAAACTCTTACTGGAAAAACCGATACAAGACCCGCAATTTGCATCGCAACTGGCCGAAAAAACATCGATGCCCACAACATTGGCAGACAAGCTCTACCGACTGCTGATCGACGTAGAGGACAAAAAATCAATTACAGAAACACAACTCAAAGAATTAGATAAACTCATAGACACCGTAAAAAAAACACATCATGGAACACGAAAATCCTCAATTTGAGAACCGCACAGACCTAAGCGAATTGCAACAGGCCGTTGCAGATATAAAACAAGAATTACACAAAATCATAATTGGGCAGGACCATTTCATCGAATTGTTGTTGGTTGCGCTCATTGCGGACGGACACGTACTCATAGAAGGCGTGCCGGGCATTGCCAAAACCATCACAGCCAAACTCTTTGCCAAAACCCTCAAAACCGATTTTAGCCGTATCCAGTTCACCCCCGATTTGATGCCGTCTGACGTGTTGGGAACCTCTGTGTACAACCAGCAATCCAATGAATTCGAACTAAAAAAAGGGCCTATATTTTCCAATATCGTTTTGATAGACGAAATCAATCGGGCACCGGCCAAAACCCAAGCCGCATTGTTTGAAGTGATGGAAGAACGACAAATCACCATTGACGGCAAAACACAGGCTTTGAAAGCTCCTTTTATGGTTTTGGCTACGCAGAATCCAATTGAACAAGAAGGCACATATGCCCTGCCCGAGGCACAACTCGACAGATTTCTCTTTAAAATAAATGTGGGGTATCCTGACCCCGAAGAAGAAATTGCGATTCTAAAAACACATCAAGAGCGCAAAAACGAAGCAGCGACCGACATCGTCCAAGCTGTACTCAACACCAAGACCATAGCCAAAATAAAAGCCATGCGATTTGATGTACGCGCCGAGCCCAACATGCTAAAATACATCACTGATTTGGTGGTAAAAACCCGTAATCATCCCTATCTCTACTTGGGCGCATCGCCCAGAGCATCCTTGGCCATTATGAATGCCGCCAAAGTGTTTGCCGCTATGGACGGCCGGGATTTTATCATACCGGAAGACGTAAAAAAATGTCTCGCCCCCGTATTGCAACACAGAATCGTACTGAATCCTGAAAAAGAAATGGAAGGCTTTAAACCCGAACAAGTTATCGATATGATTGTAAAATCTGTAGATGTACCCCGTTGATACCCGCTATATATGGATGAGTTGAAGGAATTTTTAGATGAAAAAGCAGCGTTGTACAACCAGCCCAAATTTATCACATCAGATCCTATACAAATTCCGCGCGCCTATTCGATCAAGCAGGATATTGAAATTTCGGGATTTCTGACGGCCACCATTGCTTGGGGCAATCGTACGTCTATCATCAAAAATGCGCACAAAATGATGCAACTCATGGAAAACAGTCCGTATGATTTTGTGATGCATCACCAAAAACAAGATTTACAACCCCTGTCTTCTTTTGTACATCGAACCTTTAACGGCAACGACCTGATTTGTTTTGTACAAAACTTAAAAAAATTTTACCTCCGATTTTCATCTATGGAAGATGTTTTCTTGGCCAATGCAACTTCCGAAAGTCTGCAGCCGTCCATTCACGCCTTTAAACAAGTGTTTTTTAATACAGACTACGCCGGTCGCTCGCAAAAGCACGTATCCGATCCGTTAAAGGGATCTGCCGCTAAGCGCATCAATATGTTTTTGCGATGGATGGTTCGGCAAGACCGACGTGGCGTGGATTTGGGAATCTGGAACCGACTCAATGCCGCACAACTTTCTTGCCCACTAGATGTACATTCAGGTAATGTTGCACGAAAATTAGGCTTGCTTACACGAAAGCAAAATGATGCCAAAGCAGTTTATGAGCTCGACTGTTCATTGCGAAAATTAGATGCGTCTGATCCCGTAAAATATGATTTTGCGCTCTTTGGACTGGGCGTGTTTGAAAAATTTTAAAATCAAAAAAATAGAACAATTAATTGATTTTGAATCACTAAACAGTTTGATAAATCTAAAAGGAAATCTTCGTATCCTTCTATTCAAACCCGTTTGTAAAGCGACACCTCAAATCATGTAAAAAAGTCTTTTCTTTCGCCATAAAACCTACATCAACAAACATTTTTTTATATCTTTACAGTGATGCGTTTTCATCAAAAAAAAAAGTAATTCATAAAATTAAACACAGACGACCATGGCACATATCACACTTAAGGGCAATCCTGTAACTACTAGCGGACAACTCCCCGCCAAAGGCACATCAGCTCCGGATTTTTTATTGGTCAAAAACGATTTATCTACGGTTTGCAAGGCAGATTTCGCAGGTCATTTTTTGGTGCTCAATATTTTTCCGAGCATAGACACCGGCACTTGCGCAGCATCTGTGCGCGCTTTTAACCAAAAAGCTTCTGCACTTAGCCATACCAAAGTACTATGCGTTTCCCGCGATTTGCCTTTTGCGCAAGCCCGTTTTTGTGGAGCTGAAGGCATCAATAATGTGGATACAGTTTCAGATTTTAGATCGGGTACTTTTGGCAAAGCCTACGGTCTTGAAATTACAGACGGTCCGCTCAAGGGTTTACATTCGCGTGCTGTGGTGGTCATCAATCCGGACGGAAATGTGATTTATACCGGGCAAGTGGGCGAAATTGTTGACGAACCCAACTACGAAGCGGCTTTAGCGGCTTTAGAATCGTGATATGAATTTTGTCCGTTTCGTCAAAGGTCGCTTGAAGAGTTTTGTCTATGCGGCAAGAGGCGCTTACATTCTCATAAACACCGAACACAGCGTAATGGTTCAAGTGGTGGTAGCGGTTGCTATCACCCTAATGGGTTTTATATTTAAAATCAGTCAAACCGAATGGATTTTACAAACCCTTGCTATTGGCTTGGTCATTGGCACAGAAGGTTTGAACACCGCTATAGAAAAAATAGCCGACTTTATTCATCCGGACTACAACGATAAAATAGGTACTATCAAAGATGTGGCTGCCGGTGCTGTTTTTGTGGTTGCCGTTTGTGCCGTTGCCATTGGCATGATGATTTATTTGCCAAAATTTTTCTAAGTATCTAGCCTAGTGTTCGCTGGTTCGTAACGGCAAAATATCATTTCGACAGAAACGCTTCAATTTTCTCCGCTGAGATGCCTGCATTTTTTATTGAATCGCCTACGGAAATACCACCTCTATAGTTTCCACCTAAAAAGATGCCTGGGAATTTTTCTTCAAAAGCATCAAAATAACGTTCGTTTTCTATGTATCCCAAATTGTACTGAGGAATGGCGCTTTCCCACATCTTATGGTTTTCGAATACCGGCGCATTTTCAATTTTCATAAGCGATTCAAATTCTTGTCGCACGCGCTTTTTGATACTTTCTACTTCTTCGTGAAGTATTTCAGGCGATCTGGCGCCGCCCACAAACAAGGTGAAAACGGCATGGGTATTGTCGTATCTATCCGGGAAAATTACTGAATTCCAAATAGCACCTAAAAAAGATTTTTTCTCTTTTTCGGGTATCAAAAAACCAAATCCATCTAGAGCCTGCCCAATATCGGTTTTTTTGTATGCCAAAACATAAACCAAAACGGGCGGATAGACAATACTTCTGAAAATTGCTGACAGTTGGGTGTCCAAATGCTCAAAGACAGATGCAGCCAAATGAGCCGGTATGGTAGAAAGAATGATATTTGCATTGAGCGACAGTTCTTTGCCTTCTTTTAGGTATGAAACTTTATAACTATCCGAATCCTGACTTATTTTTAAGAGCTGCGCGCCGTAGTGAATATGCCCATCTAACGCAGCAGCCATTGCATTAGGGAGTGTCTGCACACCATGCTTAAACGAAATCATGGCTGCACTTTGTTTAGATTTTTCTGCGCGTTTCTTTCGCTCGCGTGCGCTCTTAAAAGCACCGACAAACAGACCTCCATATTTTTCCTCCAAGGCATACAACTTCGGAAAAGCAGAGGCCACACTAAGTTTTTCGGGTTTTCCGGCATAGACACCGGCTACAAAAGGGTTTATGGCATAATCCAAAAACTCTTGCCCGAGCCTGCGCTTAACAAAATCGGCGATACTTTGGTAATAGCCATCATGGGATCGGCCTACGAAAGGTTCTTTCAGCAGCCTCAATTTAGCGGCTGTAGAAAACAACCGTGTTTGCAGAAATGCTTTGGCAGAAGTTGGCAACGCGTGTAATTTGTTATCCTTTAAAATATATCGCTTGTTGCCTTTCTCATTGGCATCCAAAAGCTGATCTTCGAGATTGAGGTCTGCGACAAGTTCACGTATAAGCGGAACCGTATCTAAAATGCTATTGGGTCCCAAATCATAAGGAAATTTTTCATCGTTTTCGCTGCGAATACAGCCTCCAACGACATCTCTCTTCTCAAGAATGGTAACGTCAAAACCTTTTTTTTGTAATAAAAAAGCTGTAGTGAGTCCGGATATACCTGCGCCCAAAACCAATATACTGTGTTTACTCATCATCGTCAATTTAAAATGTAAAATTACAAAATCGGAACGGCCCGAACTATGACAAATGACAGTTCTTTTGGCAATAAAATTTTTGTATTCACACAAATACATCGTAATATTGCAATATACAAATACAACTATGGGACTTACAAAGATTGAATTATTTACAAACGCTCAAAATGAATTGGCGCAAGCAGCCAAAGTTTTGGCGCATCCGGCACGTGTGGCTATACTTCAGCATTTGCTAAAAGCCAATGCCTGTATCAACGGCGACTTGGTTCAGGAATTGGGATTGGCACAACCAACCGTCAGCCAGCATCTGCGTGAACTAAAAGAGATCGGGCTTATTCAAGGAACCATCGATGGCGTATCGGTCAACTACTGCATACAACCGAATCGGTGGAGAGAATTACAGGTGCTTTTCGATCAGTTTTTCAATCAATATCCTTATACCAATCAAACAGATTGTTGTTAGACACTATATTATGAAAAATCCATGTAAAAACGCATTGATGGGAGATCTGAACCGATTCGTAGTTGACCTTGCTAGTGAAAAAATATCGGAGAACAGAGAAGAAACCCTGCAAACTTTAGTCGATTATATACAACTTAAAATCGACAGTAAATCCACCGTAAAACTACATTTTATCTGTACACACAATTCCCGAAGAAGCCAGTTGGCACAGATTTGGGCACAAACGATGGCTTATCATTTCGGTTTAGAAATCTATTGTTTTTCGGGAGGAGTCGAAGTAACCGCTTTTAACGAAAGTGCGGTAAAAACCCTTATCTGGTCAGGGTTTGAGATTCAAAAGAACGAAATCAAGGACAATCCCGTGTATATGGTTTTTTATGCAAAAGAAAAAAGTCCTATACGCGCATTTTCAAAATTGGTGGATGATGCTATCAATCCTTCTTCTGGTTTTGCGGCCATCATGACTTGCACACATGCCGATGAAAATTGCCCTGTTGTGCACGGTGCTGAGATGCGCATCCCAGTGAGGTATGACGACCCCAAAGCTTTTGACGACACACCTGAAGAAGACCAAAAATACAAGGAATGCTCCAAGCAAATCGCATCCGAAATGTACTGGGTTTTTTCGAGAATAAAATTCTGAATTTTAGATTGTAACTCAATGCCCAAAACTTAATTTATCAAAAACCATGAAGCACTTAAGTTTTTTAGACCGTTTTCTCACCCTCTGGATTTTCACAGCTATGGCTCTTGGCGTGGCAATCGGATATTTGTATCCCTCATCGGCTGATGTTATCGACTCTTTTAGTAGAGGCACTACCAACATTCCTATCGCCGTGGGATTGATTTTGATGATGTATCCACCTTTGGCAAAAGTTGATTACAAACTGTTGCCTAAAGTTTTTACAAACATCAGAATACTATCTATTTCATTGATTTTGAATTGGATAATAGGGCCGATTCTCATGTTTTTTTTGGCAGTAGTCTTTTTGCAAGACTACCCCGAATACATGGTTGGTCTTATATTGATTGGTCTTGCCAGGTGTATTGCCATGGTATTGGTTTGGAACGATTTGGCTGAGGGCAGTAGCGAATACGCTGCCGGGTTGGTGGCCTTAAACAGTATTTTTCAAGTATTTTTTTACAGCTTTTACGCTTGGATTTTCATTACAATTCTCCCGCCATATTTCGGTTTTGAAGGCGCATTGGTTGAAATTTCGATTGCGACGATTGCAGAAAGTGTTGCCATCTATCTCGGCATTCCTTTTTTGATGGGACTTTTAAGCCGATTGATTTTAATAAAATTAAAGGGTGATACCTGGTATAAAAGCAAATTCATTCCTATGATTTCTCCGCTAACGCTGATTGCTTTGCTGTTTACAATCGTGGTGATGTTTTCACTCAAAGGCGAATTAATTGTCCAAATTCCAATGGATGTATTAACCATCGCCGTTCCATTGTTAATCTACTTTGTTGTGATGTTTTTTATTGGATTTTTTGTAACCAAAGCAAGTGGTGCCGCATATGACAAAAATGTAGCTGTAGCCTTCACGGCAGCCGGGAACAATTTTGAGTTAGCCATTGCAGTTGCCATCGCTGTTTTCGGACTGAACTCCGGTCAGGCTTTCGCGGGAGTCATCGGACCTTTGGTAGAGGTGCCTGCACTCATTTTACTGGTCAGGGTAGCGTTTTGGTTAAAAACAAAACATGTTCCATAAAAAGATGAAGCCAAGATTATTTCTTGCTTATGTGGGTGAATATTCAAAATCGGCAACAATATATTGATACCCATCTTTGAACAAAAGAGCTTGTAGGTTGTAAGAAAAGCTGTGGAAATTAAATTCCTAAAGCCAAAATGTTGAATAGTTATATAATTGAACTATTTTGTTCTAAATAATATCTTTTTAGTTCAAGATTTGTTAAAACACAGCGGAATATAAGAAGTTTTTACTGATTCGATTTTACCTCATAAACACCCCCTTTGTTAAGGCCTAAAAAAATACGGTCTTGATTGCCTTCAGAAATCAAAACCATGTCCTCGACCCCGCCAAAACTTTCTTCTTTAAAATGGTCTTGTAGCCAAGTCGCCCCCTTATCGTTGCTGTAATAGAGAATTAAGGGCTGTGGCTCATCTGTTTTAAGCCATCCTGCGGCATAAACTCTGTTATTATTTTGCTCATTAATTCCAATGCCGTTAAAGAACCTTGCACTTTCATGTTCATCAATTAAAGTCTCCCAAGATTGACCGTTAGAGGATGTACGAATTAAAGCTCCTTCAAAACCCACATAAATATTTTGAGGTGTAAGGTTATCAAATACAATTTTTTTTGGTGTGGTCGGATTAGGCACCAAATCCAACCATCTGTTTGTTTCCGTTCTATTTTCAAGTTTTACCAAATAGCCGTCTTCAATTGCACCCTGCCCGCCCAACCAAATTTCGTTAGGTTTTGATGGGTTTATTCCCACCATGGATGTTGCTCTGGCAAATACATCCCATTCGCCCCAAATAAGAGTCCAGTTAAAACCACCATCTAGTGATTCAGCAACCACATAATTGCTTGTTGCAAAAATCACATCTGTTGACTCTGATGGTTTTAAAAACTTCCATACTATATGTGGGTCTATGCTACCACCTCCAAAATTGGTTTCCATGACCTCCCAATTTTGCCCACCATTATTTGTAGATACAATTTGTATAATCGTTTCATCTTGAAAATCCGCCACAGACGCCAATAATTTTTCGTCATCAAGCAAAAGGAAATCTTCAATGTTTAATCCCTGAAGTCCTATTGGTATAAATGGTTCTTCGGTGTCTATGTTCTTTCTAAACAAGCCGATTTCGGTAGCAGCATAAAGTAAATTCCCACGTAGCCTCAGGCTATTTACTTTCAGGCCATCCAAACCTATTTTTTCCCATATAAAAACATTACCGATGCCGGAGTCAGGGTTGGAGTCGTCACTTGCACAAGAGTATGAACCTAAAAGAGCAGTGAATAATATCATTTTAGCTACCTTGATGGAGTTTTTCATAATAGTGTATAAATATTTGATTTTTTTAAGTTTTTTTTATTTTGTTTGATGAAAACAAATTGATAAAATTGAGGTACTATGATAATTAGATTAGATTCATATATAGGCAATTACAAGTTTTAAATGTTTAAATTTCTATAGATTGGATAGCATCTTCTCAACACACAATCTGTCTTTCATTGAAAGTTTCATTTGTTTTGATTACACAAAAATTGACCTTGATGTATATCCCTATTTTAAAATGTCAAATAAATGCTTTAGAGCGAATTGTGTATGAAGATTCACCATAATACCTTGTAAGTTCTCTTTAAAACATCAATTGAAAGCATCAATGGTATTGTGATTTGCCAATATTCTCGTCAATTTCTTGTTTGTGCCTTATGAAAACATAATGTAAAAAAACCTTCGATTACTTAACCTACTGCTTGATTGCACGAAACAATCCTGTATCGTTTATACAAAATTAAATACATCATAATAAATAACGAAGCTAATAATTTAAACAAAATCATTCATAAAAGAATCATTTGATACTCTAATTCCTGATTTATTTAGCTTAATAAGACAAAATTAATTGATTCGGAACAACAAAAAATAACCTAGGTTATTAATTCATAATCTCTCGCCTAATCCTACTAAGACTTTCGGGGTAGATACCTAAATAATGTGCTAACTTTTTAACTGGCAATCTCTTGATTAATTCAGGATGGCTATAAAATAAATCCTTATACATTTCTGCAGAAGATTTTCGATGTATATCCTTCTGTTTTTTTATCAGTTTTAAAAGAAACGATCTGTACTCGTGTTTCATTAAGTTACTAGCCAACAGAGACGTTTCAGACACTTTTTCCAATTCTTCAAAGTCAACGTATTCCAATTCACAGTTGGTCACACAACTCAACTGCACGTCTGAAGGTGCTTTATGATAAAATGAAGACAATACGGACACAAAAGTGTTTTCGGTGTGAAAATAGAGAATACGCTCCTTGAAATCATCAGTCAAAAAAGACAGTTGGGCTATGCCCGAATTGATAAAATATAAGTTCTTTTCATATTGACCGTAATCCGTAATAATCCCGCCCCTTTTAAGACTCATTTTTTTGATTTGGAATGGTAGACCATTGGATTCTAAATGAGGGTCAATATACTTTCGAATATAATCTTCTATACTCATACAAACTTTAGTTTATTCGGCGGTTTGTCAAAATTTTTCTGCAAAACTTACAAATCATCTCATCCTTCTATAATCTCTCTATCCAAATGAAAAGCATTAAACGATACTTTATATTTTTCTGCTCCAAAGAGACACCTGATGCCTGTCATCATATCCTCAATTAGTATGTTTAAACTATTTGGCGTGACAACCTCCTGATCATTTTGTAGGTAAGATAATATGCGCTCCGTTAGACTTTTGTTGCGACTGAACAAGTAAAGAAAAATCAAATTGAGTATTCCAAATTATCTTCTACATCTATGAGGCAAAATTTTAGAGCCAAATATTTAGTAAAGGCATACCCCCGCACGTCTGTGCAGTGGGCTTGTTCTCTATTATATGCATAAGACTGAGGATACTGTTGCAATCCTATAATCGTACAGAGGGTTACCTCCAAATCCAGATGTGGAAAATCATCAAAGTATACCTTGATTCAAAAAACGACATAGACCATTCATTAAAATATACCTGCCCCAATTTAATTCTAAAAAAAATTAAACACCGACTGTGTTCATAACTGTGATTGAAAGAAGTGTCTATTTTATAAGATTTTATTTAATAAAAAACTTAGCTGCACGCTTCGCGACTTTTCGGGACGAACTGCCCCGCATTTATAAAATCGGCAACAATATATTGATACCCATCTTTGAACAAAAGAGCTTGTAGGTTGTAAGAAAAGCTGTGGAAATTAATCCCGCTAAAAAGCAAGACCTCCAATGTATTCCA
>JAHJTN010000021.1 GCA_018829465.1 Bacteroidota bacterium
AGCGTAACACACGCACGCGCGAACGCGTCATCCGCGAACTAAGCGAAACCCTGCCCGCCGACGTGGATTCCCTGCTCGAACAATTCGATACCTGCGGCGCCTGCCAGACCTGCATGGATAATTGCCCGATCTGCGCCATCCATTATCCCCGCCGCGACGGATCAGGCCGCTTTGTCAAAGATGAGATCGCCAACTGGCTGGCCTCCTGCGCTGGCTGCGGCATGTGCGAGCAATCCTGTCCGCAGCATTTGCCGTTGAGCATCATCTTCACTCATGTAAAGCAGCAGTTGCAGCAGGCGCTGGCGCTATAGTAAAACGCAAAGCGTAAAACGTAAACTTCCCGCAGGGTTCAACAGCCTGCGGGAAGTTCGTTTTTGGTGTTGTTACTTCCTAACAGCAGGCATCAGCCGCGCGCTGGAGCGAAGCGGAAGCGCGTCGGATGGATGCCGTTGTTGGGCCGCGCCTAAGAATTAGGAATCAGGCTTGGTTGATAAGTGACGGAAGCCACTCGCTTCATTGTCATTTCCGCATATCGTGGAACTAACTCTATTCCGAGAAAATGCCTGCCTAGTTTCTTGGCGACACAAGCGGAAGTTCCAGAACCCATAAAAGGGTCTAAAACCAAATCGCCTTCCGATGTGCCTGCGAGGATGCAGGTTTTCACTAGGCTTTCTGGAAAAACGGCAAAGTGAGTGTCGCGGAACTTTCCTAATGAAATATCCCAAACTGTCCGCTTGTTTCGCCCAAGAGGATGAAAGGCTTGGTCCCATCTGCCGTTATGAAGGTTGGGATTATCCTTGTTTTTGCCGTTCTCTGGCGTGCCGTTGCGCTTTCCAAAATGGTTGCGGCCACCACGCATTTTTGAGGCTTCGGTGAATGTTACATGTGGCTCTCGAATAGCGTCAGCGTTATAAAAGTAGTCTTTTGATTTTGCGAATAAGAAGATATGCTCGTGGGCTGTGGTCGGACGATTCTTTACAGATGATGGCATTGCATTTGGCTTATTCCAGATTATCTCACTTCGCATTATCCACCCAGCATCCTGTAAGCCTAACGCAACACGCCAAGGCATTCCTAACAACTGCTCTTTTCGATAAGTGTCTCCAAGATTAAGCCAAAGAGTCCCGTTTTCTCGGAGAACCCGGCGTAGTTCTTCAAACAGGAAGACCAACCGGCGAACATAAGCCGCAGGCTCTTCTTCTCTGCCCAATTCCATTTGGGCCAGTTCTTCATGGTCCGAGTATTCCCGATGCCCAAAGTAGGGCGGACTTGTCACAATACATTGGACGTAGTTGGACGGCAGTGAGCGTGCTACTGTCCAACTGTCGCCTAGAAGAACTGTATCAATCGGTGCATAGGGTGCGGCACTTTCCTTTAGTTTCTTATGTGCCTTTGGGTTTCTTTCTCTTGTAGTCATCTTGGCCGCCTTTCAATCCGTAATGGTCTTGGGTGAGATTTGGCCTTTCAGCAACGATGCCATAAAAGAATTCAACCTGCTTTGTTCGTCACTGCTAAACTCAGCGAACTCATTGGGGCTGAGGTCGAAGATAGTAGCATGGTCAACCAAATTGCGAATGTTTTCCTTTTCTCTCTCTGACCAGTTTTTAGCCACTATCACTACAATCAGAAAGTCATTCGCGTTATCGAACTTTGCGGCGTTCATTGCAGATTTTATATCTCGCGTGAATAGATGAGCGTGACCGCCGCCCTCAGTTTCGCGCGTTTTTATTGGAACCAAGATTCTCCGCACACGATTACCTTGCGCGTCTATCAGGTTTACATTTACGTCAAAGGTTTCGTTGCCAATCATGATTTCCTTATCGGCCAACTCAACCCCTGCATATTGCCCATAGTTGCCATTCTTCTCAAAAAAGGTCTGTATGGCGATTAGCAATGCTGTTCTTACGACGGTCTCCTTTTCATGGCCTTTGATACTTCGTCTCGAACCTTCAAGGCGGTCAATGATAACCTCTCTGATTGCTTGCCATGCGAAGGTCTTTACGTTTCCACGATACTTGTAAATCAGTGCGGAAAGCGCTTCTGCTTCCGCGTCAGTTCGGCTTCTCTTTGAGTTGCGGACAATTCTTTGAATCAGGGGGCCTAACCTTTGCTGAGGTGCGTCACGTATAGCCACGAAAACATATAGTAGCACGCTTTGGAGTGCGGATAACTCCGCCCGATACCATCAAATACCAAAGGGAGGTTGACTTCGCGTTCTGCCGAGTAGCATTCCAGAATGGCAGACTTTATCTCGCCTTTGCTTGCCGTTCTTAGAATTTCGTCGAGAGGCGTTTCTCTTAAAAGGTGTCTCTGAAAGCGAGACTCTATCCAGTCGTAGAAGGGTCTGGCTTGGTCGGCCAGTTTTGTCAAATCAACTAACCGCGAATGGGTAATGTCAACGTCCGATATGATAAGTGGTTTCATGAATGCCGCGCATATTGAGATTATTGTGAAGTCCAATCATAAGGCCAGTGGAGAGAAGATAAAAAACGCGGCTGATTGTACGACGAGCGGTCCAACAGATGGGCTCAGCGGCAGCGGCGAGACAGGGGAGACTCCTTCTCGATTATCGCGCCATTTCTAGCAAAGCGCGCTTGATTCGCGAGCGGCGCAACCGCTGTCCGCCTGGAGCCGATGTTGGGCGTAATTGTTGTGGAAAAATCAATACCAGATTTCTTCGTAATCAATATCATCTTCGAGCCGAAGAATATCTTCATCAACAAAATCTTCGGGATCAGGAGGATTGAAATAATGGTATCTTGGCTGATCTAAATTACTCAAATAATCAACGACGCATTCTATTTCTTCATTGCCATTTTGTGCATTTCGGTAAAAATTCCTACGCTCTTCTGTATTCATTTCCTGTATTGCAATGAGAATAGCTTTTTGCACTTCAATATCATTCTCGCCGTAATAGGAATCGCGAATATTTCTCCGGTCTGCCCAGTCACCGATTTTCCCTAATAGAATATTGGCTTTTGCCCTAACACAGGGATGAGCATCTCTTGATTGACATTTGGTTCTTGCGTAACGTTTTGCTCGTTCTGTTATGGGGGACTCTATCGGACTAAGAATTCGAATTAGAACTTCCAGCAAATGCATTTCTTGCCAAGCATATATATTAAAATCACTCTCTAAAAAGTTGAGTATCCCAACAGGAATATCGGTCACCCCTGGAAAAAGAGATAGATAAAGTGCAAATACATCAGTCGCGCTAGGAAGGTTGTAGAGCTTATCTAAAACGGTCTCTACTACTGGCCGATGAATATCCCCTCCAATTCCAAAGGCTTTTAGCTTTCTGTACCTATAAATGCAAAATCGAAAGTGCCTATCTCTAAAGTCATTTTCATCGCGGATAGTTGAGAAGAAGAATTCTTGTAGATTGGGGAGAACTTCTTCGATTCTGCTACGGCTTTTACTTTTGAATGCTTCATCAACTTGATTTAGAGTATTTCGACCAGCATCCAACTCTCTGATAACAAGTTCGCTTGGAACAATTCTGGTTTTACCAGACGAAAGATAAAGACCAGAACGACGCAAGGCCTCACCTATTTGTGCAAGTGCTTTTCTAGCATCAGGAACACTATTTACAAATACTCGCATATCATCAACGTAACGCAAGTAAGTGAACCCACTTCTTATCAGTAACTTATCGAACTCGTCAAGGTACATATTCCCAAAAAATGATGATGGGTTATTTACTTGCGGAATACCAAAAGTTGTATTCCTACTCCAAGTACCCAGTAAGCTGGAAAGATGTTGTTTCAAGGGACGCATTGTTGCGCGGTCAATTCCGGGAAAAATATCATCTAGACGGCGTGCCAGCCTTCGATGATCAATATGTTCGAAATATGCGGTTAAATCAGTCTCTACGACATATTGATATTC
>JAHJTN010000047.1 GCA_018829465.1 Bacteroidota bacterium
CCAAATCCACTATTGATACGGTGAATCCAGCTCCAGCATTGTCATCAATTACTGCGCCGGTTGTAGCATTACGGAACCTGACCTGACATCCAACCTCGAATTGCCGGGCATCCAGAACACCGCCCGCGCTTTTGACAACAATCGCTGTTGCGCCAATAGGATATGCGGTGGCATGGAAAGCGTAGGCATAGCCGGCCATGACTTGCTTACAGAACGTACCGCTGACTTGAACTTGGCCGATAGAATCTTCAGCATTGCCAGCCTTGACCGGGAAAACCAGTTTGTCAACAATACACCCGGAATTGAAAGTTACCATGTGGCCGAAACGGTGGGTAAAGGACAGGCCCATCACATCGTCATTGATGCCGCCGAGATTGTAAGTGACACTGGTCGAACCAACGACTGCAGCCGCCTTACCAAACCCGGCTGCTATGATCTTGCTGCCCTTAGGGACTGTGCCCAGTGCCCCAGATGGTTTGAAAAACATAGTGAACGAAAACTGCCCTGGCTCAAAACCCAGGGAAAGCTTCGCCAGTTCCGATATTGTCAGCTTCTTCTGAGGATCGGGCAGGAATGTTTTGGGCTGGGTAAACACCGCCTCAGTTATCAGCGGCACGACATCGGCCGCGACCGGGTATTCAAGCACACCTAAATTAGCTTCTGCTGTTACAAACAATACCTCATCTTTTGCCGTGGAAACTGTATCGATACTCATGGTTTAATCCTCCAACGTTGATTTTTCGTACTTTGATTTTTTGTCAGGGACTGCTTCCCATTCATCCGTCCTCAGTAAATGGCTGACAACAACCTTGTTATTATCATTTACTTCGATGGTATCCCCGGCAACCCAGCCGCCACTCGGCCTATTCGGATTCGCAAACCCGAAAACAGTAGCTTCCGGGAATGGAGTTTTGCAAATAACTTTCATGTTACGCTCCTTCATAGTATTCGATTTGAAAACCAATGGACGCCCCTTCCACACCTAATTGCAAATAATCCTCTGTCCCGTATATGGCCGTTATGGTAGCATCCGAGATATGTCCGGTCAATCCGGCAATCAGTAAGAACCGTTCATTTTTCAATTCGTCCATGGCTTTTTTAAGTAAAGCCAGAGTACCAATTTGTCCGCCAGTAATTCCAATAACGGACGCTTGCTCCCTCCAGATTTTGTCATCAATGTAAACCGGAAAACGATGACGATAATGTTCTGACCCGGATTTCTGATAGATAATATCCGCCCCGCCGTAAATGACCTTGGCATAAGGCTTTTCACCTTGAAATGTAATGTTCCTTGATTGAGCGGCATAGACCCTGACCCCAAGTTCGGTGATTTTTTTCAGCTCGGCAATCATTGCATTCATCAATTCCAGTGCTAACATTTCACACCTTAAACTTTTTATAAATGCCGTTCATTTCGCGGACATCGGAGTCAGTGATCATCATGTAGGGCCGGGCTGGGATTTTTAGACCCCTTATCGCCCATGCGGGCTTTGAGCCGTAGTGCTGGTGCGCGGCATACTTTGACGCCTGATCCGCCGTGCTGATTTCCACTCTGTTCCCAGGGAATTCCGGGTGGATGCCGTTCATCAATATTCCGGTATCCCGCAAAGGTGTAGAAGAGCCGCCGCGCCTCCGCTTGATAGTAGAAGCAGCCAGCGGCTTCCAAGTGCCCTTGCCGCCCGATTGGCTGCGGCCTCCTGACTTGAAATTGCGCAATACCCCGGCCAGGGCAATCACGCCTATTTGTTTTTGGACCTGGGGAACTCCAATGAATTCCCCAAGCCGCTTGATCGTTTTTGAAATGGTGTTTTCCTGTACGACTATTCTCATTAGTCGCTATCTCCAAACGCATTCTTGGTAAACTTGTTGTCATCATACAGGTCAACTTGGCCAAAATGGGAAGGTGTGTCAGGCTCTGCGTCCAATGTAGCTTCGCCCAGTCCCACCTTCCCGCTGGCCATTTTATCGAGCAGTTTCACTGCATCGTTGTACTTGTTCTCTACGGCCTCCGGTGCGCCATCCCCCCGCATGTACAGGAAGTAAATGGCGATGTCCATCGAAAGCCGGTTAATCACTTTTGGCACCGTCGTCAACGGCACTGTATACCGCAAACAAAGGTATGAATCTATAACCGCATCGGCATCGACAATAGCAGCAGTCACCACAGTTTCATCAACTACTGTGGGCGCTGCCGTGGAAGCGGTGAGCTGAATCAATATTTGCTCCCACTTGGCAAGCTTCAGTTCTGCCAATGTCGAATAGGCCATTATTTACCCTTGCGTTTGCGGACAGGTTTGGCAGGCGGTGCTTTGACAGCAGGCTTTTCAGGTATGACTGGTTCAGGTTCAACTTGCTCTACTTCGGGCTCAATAACTTCCGGGACAGTTTCCGGTATTTCAACTGGGATAACGATTTCAACCGGTTCAACAATTTTTCCGATTTCCCGAACGTTGTAAACTGTCTCCCTGGGGTCAAATGCCCCGGCTATTTTCGCCTGCTCTTCACCACACTCTTGCCAATTTCGAGTAACTATGAAACCGCCAATACATTTTGTATTGGCAGCCCTATAATTATCACTTAACTTAATTTCAAAACCCATAAAACACCTCCCTTAGGCGTTGTACACCTTCATCATGGTCTGCCAGTAAGCATAACCAAAATTATACATTCCCTTACCACCATAAAAGAGAGTATCCTTCATAAATTTAAAGGATTCATCCCAAGAGGTCTCAAGGGGTGAACTCTCATACAGAATAAACGGCTTTTCGGGAACAGGTAATTGCACAAACCAGTCGGAAGTTGAATAGGTAGTCACCCCATGATCATTGACATCATAGGTAGTAGAGGTATTCAAATGCGGCGACGCGACCACATTCGCCCGGCCATTATAAAAGTTAGGAGCGGAACCAGCGGCAATGTCAGTTGGAGATTTAAAAACCTGGTTGAATAAGGCGATATCTTCGGATGCACAATAAATAGTCAAGGGCTCCGGGACACTGTCATACATGGGGCTGCCGTCGCGCCGAATTAGATTGTAGAACTGTTGAACTGCCGAATCAAAGTCAGCCTTGATATGAGCCACGGTGTCCACGCCAGTACCAGTGACAATGTTATCATTGGTAGTGCCGACGCCAGGATCGGGGTTGTAAATGGGGTGCGAATTGCTGAAAAAAGTCTGAGTATCAAAACACCCGGCCCAAGGATAAGTAGCTTTCGCGCCACCTGTAGCCTGCGCACCATCGCCAGCTTTTAGAAAATCAAAAAACAGTTTGTTGTAATGCTGCACAAATTTCGCAGCTAATTCGTTAACTTTTTGTTGAATCAGCGGGCCATCTTCGTTCATCGCATTGACCTCAATGCCGATAGTGTCTTCCCATTTCAGGGAAGTTACCGAATGGGAATGGGTTCCGACAGCCTGAATGCTTCGCTCGTCTCTCCACCGTTTTACTCCGGATACATCACCAAGCCAATTGAAAAACTTGGTTATTTCTCCCTTGCCAGGATAGTACAGAGCCGCGTTACGCCAAGGTTGACTCACCAACTGAGATCCCAAAGCGTGCATGAAAGCAGTATCAGCCGCTTTCCGAATATTTGCGTTTACTATTGTTGCCATTGTTGTTTCTCCTTAAGAAGTCGCCGAGACTAAGGCGTTTTCAAGCTGCGTAATAATCGCAATCTGTTTCGTCCTGATTACACCAAGGTCAACCAATGCAGCATTCAAATCGACAGCCAACTTTGCGACGTTGTTATTCATGATTGTGTTCAATGCTTTCTGTGCTACGATTTGATCAAAAGCTTCTTTGAAATTTTTGTCAACCGTATCGGCTTGCCCTTGCGACCAGGTCGCATTAAATGTAATTTCAACTGGGGTATCGTCCGCTGTCTGGGTCAATCCGCTTATGTTCAATGTGTCCAGATTGGTTATCGCCGCTAACGTTGCTGGGGTTGTGGTATCCCCACCGGTAGAATCAGTCAAGGTATAGCCAGTCAAAGCCGCAGGATCGGCAACATGTGCTTGCTTACTAACTCCCACTAAGCCAGGGAAAATGTCAATCCATGCCGTGTTGGTAGCAGCGATTCCACCGATGCTTCCCACTACTACCAGATTGGTAGAGGTCAGGGCAACAGTGTTGTCATCGGTAGCATAGACAGCTTTTCCCTTATCGGTAATCGCTACTGAAGCCAGAGTGATAGGGAAACGGCCGGAGCGATAAACACGAACCGATATAGCACCAGCAGCCCCCAGAGTATTGTCAGCCTCTTCGATTGCGATTCCAACAAAACGTCCACCGGCGGTATCACCCGCCCGCACTGCATAACCAGTGCCGACAACTACCATAACTTGGGCCCCCTGGTAAATACGAGAACCGGCCGCCACCTCATAGGCTTCGATTTCAGGTAATTTCTGTGTTCGTAAAAAATTTGCGCTTAAATTACTCATGCTTGTTTACCTCTATTTTTCTCGGCCCAGGCCATAGCATCACCGATGCTGATTTTGCCGTCCTTCACTTCGCCCCCGCTTCCGCCATCCGATCCGCCCGCGCCAGGCACTTCCCCAAACTCAATCACCGGAAGGGCCGCTTCCATGTTTGCTTTCATCTCTGAAAACAGAACCATGTCCAGCTTGGCCGCCTTTTTCAGTTGCCCGACCAGGGCATCCTTCAATGCCGGTGTGGTTTTCTTGGCCATGATTAGGCCGTCAATGAACTTCTCGACATCAGCGGCGGTTGCCTTCTCAGCGAATTCAGTGACCTTGGCTTTCTCAGCCACGATTTCTGCTTCCAGGGCCGTGACTTTGGAATCGCTGGCCTTCTGAATCTCCGCGAACTTCAAGGTCAGTTCGTTTTCCTTTTTCAGCAGGGCAGCCTCAAGTAATGACTTGTGCTGATCCTCGCTGAATACAACAATTTGATCTTTTTCAGGCATTTTAGCCTCCTGTTTGATTTTTTTGACTTCAACAATTCCATAGTCTCCGTTCTCTGAATCAGAGAACATAGCAGCTTTCAGGCCGCCCATTCCCTTCACAACCGGGGGGACCGCTCCAAGCACAGCCAAGTGGCGGAGATACTTTTTACCGCTCCCGGCAAAGTTCTTGTAAATGGCGGCGCTGACATTCTCGTAGAGGCCTTGCGATATCCAGTCTTTCAGTTCAGCTACAATTTCGCCGTCAGCAAATAAGCTCATGCCTTTGCGATAAATTTTATTGATCCAACCGAGCGCGGGCTTGGAATCGTCTTCGACATGACCAAGAGTGATAGGCGCCTTGTGCTTGTCAGCAGAGTATTCGGCGGCTATTTCATCAAGGTCAGTTTCAGAAAATTCACCCAGTTCCCCGTAGTTCCCAGTGCGGAAAATTTCGAGTGATTTTATTTCTACCATGCCTCCATTATGGAGGCGCTTTTCAATCTGTCAATAATTTTGTTTAATATAACTAAAATATTTTTGACAGTCGTTTCCTGGCAAAGTCAACAACCGGATCGCATCGTCCCGTAAAATAAAGCGTGAAGTGTTTTTTTTAAAGGTCGGGATTTCATATCTATTGACCAAGCGCATGACCGTTGGCGCACCGCAGCCCATGATATCGGCAAGCAGATATATCGGGTATTCCTGCATCGGGAAAACTTTGTTGAGGTTCATTTATAACTCTTTCAACCAAGGCTGCTTTTCAAGGTTTGCCTTATAACGCATTGACCCTTTGAATTCAGTTACAGTCGTTCCTATTTCGTCCAATATTTTGCGCATCTCTTCGATATTCTTGGCCTCATATATCCACGCCGTTTTCAGCCAGTCGGCGTTTGTTTGATCTTGGTCTGGACTCCACATTGTCATTCCCAGCTCCCAGTTATTTCTTCAGCTAAAGTAAATTTGCCTGATAATTTATTTGTGCAAATTACAATTTCTCGCTCATCGATTGTCCCTAGACCATTCCCGCCGTATGAGAAAATATCTTTTACTGGCACATTCACCTCCATTACAACTCCTACTATTCTTCGCTTTCTGCTACTATTCCCCGCGAAACGTTCCGCTGTAACCATCTCCGTTGTAAACGATGATAATGGTTGCATTGGCATCTCGGCTTTAAATGTATATTTTGCTGATAGGCTCGATCCCGTTTGAGCAGAAGCCATAAACTCTTTTTTCAATCCCGATTCCCACACCCTTTTAAAATCACTATGCTTTAAAGCTTCATCGAGAGGGATCTCCATTCCGCGGACTACCTTGACATATTCAATCCCCATGCTTTTTAGCTTTGCCTGGGTGTTGGTATAGATAGCATCCGCAATCAGTTTATCTGCGGCCTGCATATTTATTTTAGCAAACCCGCCTTTCATTGCCGGATTATATCCACCTGTCAAACCAAACTTTTCGGCGACATATTGCTGCAATCCAATCATGGTTATATTTTCATCGGCACTCGTCAATCCCCATTGGCTCAAAATTTGTTTAGCGGATTGTTCGTTTATGCCGTATTTTTCTTTAAGATATTTCGCCTGAGCAGCATAATCGGGACTGCCAGGCTTTCCAATCTTACCCTTGGCTATTTCTTTGTCCATCATTTCATTACCTTTTTTAGCAATCTTATCAATATCAATCGGCTTGGCTTTCAGCTTAGGTGCTTGAGCTATAGGCTTGCCCTGTAATGACTTGTTGTAATTCGCCAGCGTCGGCAGTCCAGCAAAGTCAGGATCGGCAATAGCACCCTTGGGCAGCTTGGTTGAAAACTTTATCCCGTTTGCCTCAGCGTATGCTTTGGTTATAGGAATCACCGTACACCGGCACTGGTAGCCATTCGGCGGCATCCAGGTATTCCAGATCGGGTCATCCTTGGCATAGATTTTACCATCCATTGCCGCATGGCTTGACCTGACCCGGTTGTCTCCCACGGTGCTGTATTCATAATCAACAACGTTGTCTGCCGTCTGGCAAAACTCGTACTTGCCCGCTGAATAGACCGACATCAGGTTGGTCCTGAATACGTTCTCCAGGTGCCAGGGTGATAGCGGCGTCCACCCGGCTGTCTCGAATGCTACATTGACACCCTTGCGCCACTCCCGGAACGTTTGCCCATCCTTGAACGAATCATCCAGGCTCTTTTTGACCATATCAATGGCCGACTGACCTTCCACACGAGCCAGCGAAAATGCCAGAGCCTTGGCATAACCGGTTATTTTCTTATAGGCTTCATAGTCAATAGCTTTTTTCATTACAAACGCTTTCTCAGCAGCCGGGAACTTGGACATGATATCGGTGATGATCTTCATGTTATCGGGCTCGGCGAATCTCAATAACTTCGCCTCCCTAACCTCGCCCTCCTGGAATGCGATCTCCTTCTGGGCCACACCATTACCCACCAAATAGGCCGTGATAATGGACTGGTAGTAAAGAGATTCGAGCTTGGGGCCGATCCTGGAGAGGTCTTTCAGCTCACTCTCCCGATCCAAGCGCTTCAGCTCCTTAATCCACTTGACAACCTGGAGCCGGTACAGCGGTATGGCGTAGAGTGCGGCCTTGCGTATGATTTGGTCAATGATATCGTGGCCGCCGGGGATCATGGTTTTATTTCAACCATTATGCCTTTCTTGGGAACTGTAGCATTGATAAGCACAACCCTTTTCCCGGATTCGTTCTTTGCCAAGATTATGAATTCTTGGAAATTGCCAAGCAACGCCGGCCCCTTCTCGACAGTCGAAACTATAACATTCAACTGCCCGTTGTGGGATTCAATTATACAATTATTAAATGGGACGCGCTTCACCTTCCAAGATTTAGGGGCTATCCCTTCACCTTGAAAAATACCGATTGATTTTTCCATCGCTTCCTCCTTTAAACATGGTCATTTAAACAATTTGTTTCCGAAAAGGGCAATCAGTAGGAATTTCAGTAAGTATATATTCTGGATGGTCAGTGGAATATTTGATTTTACACAGGTTTGAATTTTTGGCATGATCGTCAACAAAACAATTATCACATGCGGGGTCATGCTCTCTGGGTATTCGTTTTTGGTTTTTATTTTTCATCATTTTCTCCTTTAAAAATCCAGCTTTATTTCAATGCCCTGTTTTCGCAAGGGACAGTTTGGGGGGAGTTTGGAATAATCTAACTCGATACAATCGCCTTCCGGGAATTGACAATAATCCGCTTCACCGCTGAATGGACACAATGAGCAGCTTCCATGCACAATTACTATTTTGTTTTCCCTTGACGACATACTCCCTTCCTTATCCGTGAACAGGTTATACATGGGGTTGATCATCTCGAAAAAATTAGTTGCAATTTTATCATGATCTGTTTTATTCATAATTTCCTCATCGCCTCATTATAAGCATTCGCTTCCAGGGTCTGCAAAGCCTCGCTGAATGTAACCTGGGCTGTCTTGGTTAGCACCTCTTCATCACCCTCGGGCAGCGGAATGTTGAACGTCTTGGCCAGCCAGGCAATAGGAATCTTATTATAACCGGCAACCGTCAACTTCTCGATAACCTGGGCCAGTTCTAGTAGGTTGATCTCGTCGTCAAGTACAATCTCCCACTTCGGGTATTCGGTCACTTTGGGGAAATTGTAATCGACCAGCCAGGGAATCAGGTAGTCATTAATGATCGCCTCGATGAACGTGATGTCCGATTTCAGGATATCGAGTCTGACTAGGTTATGCACCTTAGCCATGGCCAAGCTGCCCGATTGCTCGGCGCTTGAAGTCAGTGTTTGGCCCAGTTCGGCGATTGACATGCCCCGGTTCAAAAACTCCATAAACGTCTCAAATGAATTTATGCTGCCTGTTCGCTGGGCCTCCAATAATTCAATTCCGAACTCGAATGGGACCTTGACGCCGGTTGCTGATTTAATACCAGCCAAAAACGTATCAACTGCAGCTATGTCCTCTGACTTTGCATTTTTCGGTTGCGTTACTTTTACTATCGGGCTCGCGAACCGTTCAATAAATATCGCCCAGAACTTTGTAGCATGCTTTTTAAAAAACCAGTACCAGTAAATTTTCTGATAAACTGCCTGACCATACTTGCACCCATATTCGCTCATGTAAGCGAATTCCAGAAACTTCTTTTCAGGCATGTATATCCCTGTCGGCGCTTCCTTTGTAATCAGCTTCAGCTTGTATTCCGAGTCATAGGTGAACTTATCCTGATAGCGGGGCTTCAGGTCTTGGATGACGATCTTGCCGGTGATAATATCATAGGCCCAAACGACTTCAGTTATTGAAAACCCGCAGGGGATAGCCGAAAGCATCTGATAGAGTATCCAGGAAAAGTTTTTGATTTTGCTAAAGACATATTGCACAAACTCCAATACCTTGGGATCCCCGCCAGTGATCTGCCGCTTTAACCCGGTAACAGCAATCTTACGTGTCATGGTCAGGCCGTACAGGTAGGGGTCGGAATTCTCCATGGCCCGGACTGTTTCCACAAGCGTCTTATTTTCATTATCGAAAAAGTCGTTTGGGTTCGTTACCTTCTGGTTGCCCATGCTCATGTAAAAATCCAAGGCCTCCCCTTCTGCGCCGGGCACCGTGCCGAAGGACGGGCCGCTTCTTACCTCAATCGGGACCTCCGCGAATAATCGCTTAAACCAGTTTTGCTTGCTCATCATCTACCTCTCAAAACTTAGATTTTCCAAATAGTGAATCGTGCGTTGACCCGGCGGATGTTTGAGTTTTGCCCAACACTTCCCGCAAATGAGTATAGGTGCCATAGCGCAAAGCATCCGGGGCATGGTCCCATTTCTTGACAGGCACCCCATCGACCGTATTCCCGGCCGCGTCCTCGCGCCATTTATAGGTGCTGAATTCGCGGTTCGATTCAATATTATCGTCGCATGAGAATATATCGAACCTCATGCAAAAGTCAATTCCGTCCGCAACGTCTTTTTGCGCCGGATAGATCAAATAACCTGCGTCTGCTATCTCCGCTATCCTATCAGGCTCGGATGAATCCGCATACATCGGCTGCCGCTTATCGATCTTGAGTTCATCCATGCGCTTTATTAAATCGGAGTTTGTCAGTTCCGCCTCATGGATCATCTGCTTGAAATAGAGCTTGTACGGGTCGCTGTAACCGATATCAAGCAGGACGGACGGATTCGTGTAACCAAAATCCAGGCCATAATATTTATGCTGGTAGTGAACCGGATATTGCTCTTTGGGAATGACCTTATATCGGGCATAGATTTTGCCCTTGAGTTCCGCGAATTCACCCTTGGCATATATCTGATGAAACGCCGAATCAATGTCAGCGTATCCTTCCAGTTCCCGACGGTATTCATCGTCAATGAATTTGTTATCCCGGTATGTCGAATGTTCGATGTAACTATTTTTTGGAGGTGGCTCGATGAAAAACATCTTGTGCGCTGCCGTGCCAAATATCGGATTGAATGTCAAGACGATCTGTTTGTAATACGGCATGACCCCGCGCAAACGCAGATTTGTCTGCCGTAAATCATTGAGCGACCATTCCGTCGCCTCTTCACCCCATACCCCAGTGACTCTATGGACGGATTTTAACTTCTCCACATCGTCCAGGCCCGATGTGAATATTTGTCCACCATTCGGCAAAAAAGTAAAATCCATACTTTCCCTTATTTTGAATAACTTGGTCATATCCCATTCGGCGATGGTGTCCCGCAGGAGTGCAAAACAGGAATGCCTGATTGTCCGCCCGACCTTACGTACTACCAGGAAATTATGGCCAGGCTCCTTGATTAGCCGTATCAGTAATTTCTGTGCTGTGAATACCGACTTACCCGATCCAGCCCCGCCATACAATACTAGCCAACGGGCCTTGCTTTTAAATGCCGGGAAAAATTTCTCGTTAAAAATAGCCTTGTCGAATTCGATGTTTAGCCGACGGCTTTCATTCATCGGAGATAGATTTTGGGAGCTTAACATGAATAATTAAATCGCCAGTAAGATTTCCTTCAATAGGTTGCGGAACCTTCCCATACGCAACCTCAATGAACTTCGCACCATCATCCTTCATCAAGCGGCGCAGGACGATCTCGGCGTTGGTTTTCTTGATAGTCGGGTCAATCTCAGCGCCTATCTTCTGGGCCAGTTCTCGTATGAAGTCAAAGGATTTTGGCCGGCCATTTTTATTGATACGGGGATCACCCTTTACAAAAGGCTTCCCCCTGCTCCTCTGTTTTTTCGCTGTATTGCTGCTAACGGGTTTTGGCTTCACTTCGCCCTCTCGATCTTGATGGTTGGGAATGCATCAGTCATGCGCTGCCTTGAAATATCGTATGCCTTACGCAGTTTCACATTGGCGGTATAAGACGATAAAAACCATGCGGGATGTTTTTCATCCGCCTCATATTCTCGCAGATATGGAGATAAATCAAAACTGCATTGCAATAATTTCACCTTCTCCCATACTGTCCCTTTCTTGAGTTTCGGATGGAAGCATAGGGCATGAAAGAGTTTGTCGGTTTCCGTTGTGGCTCTGGATACAATCACGGTCTCAAGTTGCGACCATGGACTTTCATTGCTAAACGAATGCATCACTCGCAAACTATCAGAATCATAAATTACTCGTGCCGACAAATCGCTGGTAGCTGGATACAATGTCACGGGGGCCCATTGTAATGGTGTCAATAGGGAAGGACGAAAGGGTGTACTTTGGAAAACTACAATAACGCGATTTTTAGGTTTTGCTTTTTTGACCGTCTTATAAAGTTCATCCCGATCCGTTTGGGTTTCGCTTGGCATATTGCTGATGTTATAAGCTAAGACAACGGTAATCCCCGGAAAACTCCCTATGTGATTTATCCCATCTATGATTTCTTGGTTACTAATTTTCTTGCCATAGGCAAAGCGCAACCTCTCCGAAAATCCATCAATTGCCGTTCTTATTCTTCCTTCCTTCTTTTCAATTTTAGGAATGTCTTTCCAAAGGCATTCAATTGATCTATTCATGGTCAAATCGCCCTGATAGTAAGTACCGTCCCCAATCTTCTTTCGCGCCCAAGTATAATGACAAAATAAACACCTGTTAGGGCAACCAACGAAAGACTCTTTCCATTGCCTCCGGCCCCGGCCCCGGCCCAAATCTATATCATGTAGGTATAATTCCGAAGCTTGGCAGAAATTGACCGAGGATATTTCCGGCAAATTCATCACGCTTTCATGTTCGAACTGCTTAGCATCAGCGATGCAATCAATTAAAGGACAAATGATATTTTCCCCCCGTCCAAAAACAGCATAGTCAATATAATTCCTGACAGTCACCGGGTTCTGCATCCCCGCCCCACCAGCCACAACTTTGAATCTCCGGCCCGGTTGCCATGATGGGAGCAAAGCAACTGCCCGATATAAAGCAAGGCAATCATATTCAGAGGTCATGGACACAAGTATCACTTTGTATTTTTGTGCCGTATCGGGAGTACAAATATCGCACTTAACGCCCTTACGTCCAAGTACATCCATGATAACATTTGCGCCAATATTATAATTGCCCTCAAAACTGTTGTTGTCACTACGTTTTTTTTCTGGATAATAAGCAAGAAAAGCAACTTCAGATTGCATATGTGAACCCACATTTCGGACACGTGGTTTTGTTGTTTTTTTCCTCACCACTTCCAGGTTCCGGAAGACCTTGAGCATCGAGCGGTTGCATCCAATCCGTTGGTACACCAACCCCCCAATCCTTCAGCGGCAGGTCGCTCCAAGCATTGGCCAGGGCATCAAAGTCCCACGCACCCCATGCACCATTATCCTTGATCGTGATTTCCTTCTCCTGAGCCTCGGTCAATCCATGCATAATAATAACAGGCACTTTTTTATATCCAAGTTTCCGGGCCGCCCTAAGCCGCATATTCCCGCCCAGGACAATCAGCTTTTCGGTTGGTGATATCTGTTGGGGATTGCCTGGTTTTAGATTAATACCACGACCAGAGCATAGCAGCGGCCGGGCCTCGAACATATCCGGGCAGTCCTGGAGCGATTTGACCAGCGACTGAAAATCCTTATTTGATATTTGCCGGGGATTGTCGGGATTGAGCTTAACCTTGCCGATCGGCAAATGCTCAATTTTCATCAAACCCACGCACCGGTATATACCGGATAACGTATTTCTTGTCTATCTGCTTTTCGCTGTATTGCAAGAATACGGCCTGAGCCTTGAGCCAGGCAATGACCTCCTGTAGCATTCGCGGAGAGGTATTATTTATCATCAGCGTAGCGGCGATGAAATCGGGTTTTAGTTTATCGCCCATTATTACACTGGCAATAATTTTGCGATCGTGTCTTTCGCTCACAAAAATCGGCCAAATCCCGTAAATGAGTTTCTCTAAACATAAGTCCTGATGGTGAAAATGACACATGGGGATAAAACGCATAACATCCCCAACCCCAGCACCATTTAACTTGTCCAAGACTTACTCCAGTATTAATAAGTTCAACTCCCCATATTTCTGGATTGGAAATGGGAATGAATCGAATATCCTTACCAGTTTCCATTTTATCAACCTCCATTTTTAATTTATTGCCAATATCGCATAAATTCCAATACTGCCCTTGCCGTCAATGCTGAATCCACCACCCGGCCCGATTTTGATATTTCCGAATAACTTAAACAGCCACCCCTTTTTGAGAATTGAGTCTGTATTTGCAATGCTGATATTTAGCAAGCGCTGGCACTTCGCAAATTTCATTTCCAGGCCCGCTATGTATTCAATATCCTCGTTATGTTGACATTCCATTTCGCTGATTGTCAACTTCAGCAATCCGATCGTTTCATCCTGGACCGCTACCTTTGCGGTCAATTGCAAGCACTCAGGCTCCAACAAATTATATCTGCTCTCCCATGACCCCGCCGTAAAGCGCAAAGCCTTGATCTCATTCGCCTGCTTCACTACAATCAATTGTGAGGCACGATCTTTTTCAATTGTCTGCTGCTTTAGCGAGAGAATAATAATATTTTTCGCCTTGTCCTTTTTGATACGTTCTGCCCTATCGCTGGAATAGCTTTCGGCCAATATCCGCTTTTCCTCAACCAATCGAATGTTGGTCAACTCAGCCTTGGCAAACTTCTGCTGATATAACAGCCCCGCTGCCAGGGAGATGAAGAGAATGACCGCTAAAATCCAGGGTAGGTATTTTTTGATCATTTTATAGCCTCCTTTGTAGACACTGCCAAAACAATACTCAAAGCTGTTCTGGCTATCATTTCCCAATCATCAATATCGGTTAACTTCATTTTCCCTGAAATGATATCTGTGAAAACAGAAACGGGGATGATATGAACCTTGTTGTCTAAAGTTTGCAATGTCAGATGCGGAGTGTCTGGTTCTTTTGGCAACCCGATCTTGATATCAATTATTTCGCCCATGGCTGTCTCCATTTTTATTAAGAACATTCCACTTTGAATATATCATCCCATCTTTAATTTTCATTATCACTACATGTGAAAATCCACAATTACAACATTCCTGAATTTCCTTTTTCTTGCAGTGATACCAGCGACCGTTAATAACCTGGATGAATTTCCCCGGCAGCAAGCGGCTCATTTCGCCCATCCCGGCGCTTCCGATTCGGGAAACGATATCTGCATGTCCCTGTAACCCCTGGGCATTCCGATGTGGATAAAATTGCTCTTAACGTAAACCCTCATTTGATAAAAACTGAGGCCGTAATTGAATATTTTAAAAGCTACAACTTCTATCTTTTGACCTGGCACTGTAATATCATAGGCCCCACCATTCATCCTAGAAAATAAATGCTGACTTGTCGATACCCCGCCAACCGCCGCATTGAGTTCCGGGAAGCGTCCGCCGTTATTTACTATCACCGGCGCGTCAACTATTTCCCTAATCCCCTCGAGCATATATTCACTACCAACAATCAGGCGGCCCAGGTATGGCTGGTGCGAGAAATATTCCCGGTTTGCTTTTACGAGTTCTGGGTGATCCCTTGATTTCGTGCACTCATAAAAACTGAAATGTTTGGAGAGCCAAAAATCACCTGCTTTAAGTTTCATTGTCATTATAGTAATATTTGTTTCATCGCTTGTCAACTTTTACTGCGGCGCCGCTTGGTAAAACCTTGAACTTTGTATCCGTGGGACATACCGGGGATTCTGCAAAAGATACCCACAATTATAGAAATTCAGCGCCCTGATTTCATCCCCGCCCGCTTCGTCAAGATACATTCGCATGATCTTGCAACCGGCATCTATGTTTTTCTCGATGTCATAAATAGATGCTTCATCCAAGGCCAAAGGTTCGGCCCAAACATTATAATTTATTTGCATGACCCCCCTGGCAACTGAACTCTGAGCGAATGGATTGAAATTACTTTCCCGATGCGCCACCGCAAGCATCAGGTCCGGCCGCAAATTATATTCATTCGCCTTGCGATATATGGTCTTGGTTATCAGCGCCCAGTCTGCATGGCGCAATTCCGTTGCCCGGCGCATCCATAGCAATTCGTCCAGATCCCGGTTACGGTCCCTGGCCCGATCGATCTCCCATTGCTGATTTGCCAGGGCCTTGCGATTCAGTTTCACCTTGACGGCCAGCCGGTCCCGCTGATGCCTCATGTCAAGGCAGATGAAAGACAGGAACAGGCACAGCCATAAAGCGAAAGGACGTGTATTCATTTCACCCCTTCGATGTCTAAAAGAATTGCAGCACAATCACCAGGCATCCATGAACCATGATATATTTCAATGGTTTTTCTAACCTTCTCCCCTATCTCCAGCTTCATATCATTCCGGCCGGCTTGATAGGCGCTTACTGTATCGAGGGTGGGCGCGACCGGGGTTTTATCCACAATATACAGACCGTTGATAATTCGTGGTTTTTTACACATCTTTTTTATCTCCTCACAGTTTTTCATAAATTCACCGTCTGGCATCTCGGCGATTTCGGTGGCAATGTCATTTACCGGCATTTGATGAGACGGCCAAAAGCAAGTATTAGCCGTTGATGGTAAGATTTGTCCCAATGGATTGACTGCACAACAAGCTGGCAAATGTCCCACTCCTGTCAAGCATACAGTCGTATAATGCTCACACTCTATTTTCCCAGTACTGCAATACTTACCCATCCTTCCCCTCCCTTGCGGCGAGCATGGCATAATATTGGTCACGCCATTTTTTTACAGCAACCTGCCATTCATCTGTTTGTTTGTCCCAATCCCCACCGCTAACATTAGCAAGGATTGTCGCCGTCATGCTTCATATTGACCTTCTGGTTCCCATCGTTTTAGTGCATCCATTGCTTTGAGTTCAGGGACAATCTGAGTGCCCCATTTCCCCTGAGTTGCATTTGCTATCAAACGAATTGCACACCAATAAACAATTTTCCTTGGTAATTTCCACACAAACCATAAATAAAATTTTTCACTTTTCATCTCTCCCTCCTGTTTCGCACTCCGGGCATTTCTCCCCGGCGTTTAAATTTATAACAAACTGCTTGTGACAGATACAGCAGGGGAAGGTGTAGGGTGTCATGGTCATACCTCTTTTATTTTAATGCCGTGAACCTGTAACATCAGTTTGCGCTTGATGACATACACCGGCAGGCGCATCCCCTTGCAGTCGATCACGTCCAGGCGTTCGCCGCGCCGCCACGTAACAAAGTCCGCCTTATAGAATACCGGCCGCTCCCCTTTTTGCGAAGGGATCAGGTCGAATCGCACCTGTCGTTCAAATGCGTCTATCCGCCCTTCCTTCCTTTGCTGGTAAAGGTAGAGATAATATTCGGCTTCGTGGTAGCTGTCAAAGATAATCCCATCAATTTCTCCTACCCTTATTTTTTGAGCCGTCGATTTGAAAAGCGCCGTCCCGCTTTTTATTAAACTACCATCGACAACAATGGTTTTGCGGGCATTATATTTACTTTTCATGCTTCACCTTCAATTTTCCCATTTTGCCGTTATGTCTCTAATCCAGGAATTCCATTTACACGAAAACGGCATTAAGAAGAACCTTCTAATTCTACCAATGTTTTTGTTTGTAATAATTTTCATTTTCTCCTCCTGTTTACTTTGCGGGATTTTCTTTGTGCTTTATTCGACTTTTTATTTTTGCGCTTTTTGATTGCATCTCGTTTCGTATAATTCTTATCGTCTATCAAAAAATCGGGAACACGGTTATTTCCCAAACTTGCCATAGCAACACCAATCAGCAATGGAATATTACTTCTCACGCTTCACTTTCTATTAGATTTCATTTTAACTACATTCCGGCAATCCGCCGTTATACGCATAGGGGCCATTTGATCTACGATCATCGCCGCCGGAATAATGTTCACCCGGCAACCCATACCAATCGGTTCCATCTCCACAACAATCGCAAACCTGAACGTCATGATCCGCATTTTGTGCTATCCAAGATAAAATAATATCAAAGCTTCCAGATTCATCGTATTGCTTTAATATTTCATCTGGCACTTGATCCAAATTCAAAAAACCGCTACCTTCGCATCGACTGCAAGTCATTTTTCACCTTCGATATTGAAAACTTTACAGAACAGGGATACAAGGGCGGCGGGCTCAGATATACAATCTGGCGAATGCTTTAAATCATCATTGGGGGTGAAAGATGAAACATATGATTTTTTTGCCCAGGCACAAAACTTATCTATTCCCCATTGTAGGTTAGTTATATACCACCCATCCGCCACCATCCGGGCCTGAAGGAGCTTGGCGAGCCATAATTGTTTTAATTCATCCCATTCATCAAAATATTTAAATCCGGCATTGCCCATAACCTCGGCAATCTTTTCATTTTGTGTCATCGGTCACCTCCTGAAAATCCGGCATACTTCCAAATAATTCTCTGAGCGTTTTTGTCGGAACTGGTCGTGGGGGCCACCACACATTCCATGCCTCCCGTGCTTTATCAAAGGTGGAACAAATCGGCCCACGTGCATGACATGTTCCGCAAGTGACATACCATTCATCTCGCTCTTGATCGGTAGTTAAGACGCTATGACTGCAAAATCGGCACGGAATTAATTTAATCATCGGTCGCCTCCACGGTAGCGGACTTAATAGCGGCGAGGGCGTCAATAATAGTAATAATTTGACCAGCCAGGAATTGACTTGTTTTTAATTTCTTCACTGCTTTCCTATCTGCAACCTTCTGCGCCTTCGCCCCGTCACGGGTGATCTGCCTAACTATTGCCTCAAATTTCCTTTCGTTTGGCTCATCACATTTCCAGTCAATAGCGCAGATTAATTCGTCAACCTTACTTACGTAGTATGCCTTATTGAGTTTCATGTTGTTATCCCGGCCAACTGCTTGATTTTGCGTTCAATCTTTTTTAATGTGGCATGGGCGTCATGGGCGGCATGGGCGGCATATGCGGCGGCATGGGCGGCATGGGCGGCAGAGGCGGCGGCATAGGCGGCGGCATGGGCGTCATGGGCGGCATGGGCGGCAGAGGCGGCGGCATGGGCGGCGGCATGGGCGGCGGCATAGGCGGCATCGGCGGCATGGGCGGCGGCATCGGCGGCATAGGCGGCATGGGCGGCATAGGCGGCATAGGCGGCAGAAGGTTTTCTCAGATATGCCTTTGCCGCTTCGATGGCATTGCGCGGCCGCTTATCATCGGGGTATTCTTTTTCGTAAATTGGTAGAACCAACTCGGCGGCGTAAATCGCTAATTCCACGGACATTTTTTTCGTCCACTTGCAACGCGAAACGATCATCATATCCGACCATGCCGACTTGTCGCTATCGGTTGCCGATTCCCCTTTCACATTCACTCGGCACACCCATCCTGGCGTAACGAAGCTCATAGCACCTATGATCGTCGGTGAAGCATGGAAGCCGCGGATGCAAAGCTTAATCGTGCCGTTTACATGATACCACGTGCCGATTTCCCATTTGTGTCCCCGACTCTCAAAATTTTGAGGAATTGTTTTCCAAAATAATTCATCAATTTTCATTTCTCCCACCTTGCCGTTATATTCCTAATCCAGGAATTCCATTTACACGAAAACGGCATTAAGAAAAACCTTCTGATTTTACCAATGTTTTCACTTGTGATAATTTTCATTTCTCCTCCAACGCCGTTATGGCGGCGATTGCTTCATCTAAATCTATCAATCTTGCATCATCCTGCCATAATGTCGGAACTTTTCTTACCACCGCCACCGCATCGGCGAGGGCTTGCTTATAGCCACATCTGTACTCACGTGTTTTGTAGTGATACGTTTTACCGGTAGTCGTAACAGTTATACTTCCATCAAGGTAACTCATTTCTCCCCCTCGCCGGTTAGGTCGGCTTGCTCAATCCAGATTTTCATCATTCCCCCTTGCCCTTGCAGGGCTTGTCAAATATTTTATCCTTAAATTCTTTCCATGATTTTATTGTCTGTTTTTCCGACTGCCAACACTTATAATTATGGCTGGCAAGATGACTATAAACCCTTCGGCGTGGGCACGGAATATACCCGCAATTCCCGCAATGCTTTTCCATCATTCCCCCTTCGGAAACTGATGCCATAGCCGGCCGTCCAGTTCGCCGCGTTTATAGAAAAATGGCACGTCTGCCGCAACGCATTGATCCCTTAAAGACCGCGCCCAATCCAGGTTCATGGGCCGAGCGCCGGGGCCTGTCTCGGGGCCCACAATAAACCAATCGGGTTTACGATCATGCTTTAAAAAATCAATATTCCCCAACAGAGGCTCGCCACTCACAAATAAAACTACCGCCGGGATTTTACTGGCAATTGACCAACGCAAATCCAACATTTCCTGATTTTCTGCGGTCACGCCAAGCCAGAGGTTCGGCAAGATTCCACCGCATACCGTCCCATAATCGGGCGGCAACTTAGCCAAGATATTTTCCGGTCTCTTCGTCAAAATTATGAACGTATGCTGTGGACATCTCAGTATGACATCGAAAACATCATGCACAAATTTCGGGGAAACGTCAGGATGAAAAAGGTCCCCCATTGAGGAAACGAATATCCGCTTCGGTTTGCGCCAATGAAGGGGAATGTCCAGGCGATCGTGGTGAAATTGGATTTTCCCAAAAGGAATATCGCAAACAAAATCACGCTCTGGCAAATGTTCATCAAATTCTTGGCCATGTATTTGCGGAAATCTCCCGGCCAGTCGCTTGGCATAGCAATGATCACACCCAGCCGATACCGGAGTGCAGCCGGTTACTGGGTTGTATGAAATGTCCCACCACTTTGAATTTTTCATTTTATATTTCTCCAATGATGCCTATTAATGCAAGCCAATATTGTTGTGTGTGAAACATCAAACATTGCAGCAAGTTGCCTTGATACATAAAATGGATATAATTTTCTAATTAATTCAACTTTATGTTTATTCAATTTTGCCGAACCGGATTTTTCACCAATACATCTAGTTCCATGTATTCTTTCGTCTTCACGTTGTTTAATCCTTGTTCCCCATTTTAAATTATTTAAATTGTTGTTTTGTGGATTACCATCTAAATGTCTGCATTCTTGATTTATATTTGGTTCCCCAATAAATGCAAACAAAACAGCCCTATGAATAAAAAGTTTTCTTGGTCTCCGTGGCAATGGTACTAAAACGTAAAGATGGCCGCTTTTGTTCTTCATGGGTTTCAATATTTTTTTACTTGGTCCCATAATTTGACCGACAATATTTACTTTATATCCGAAATAATTAGGAATATCACACCATTCAATTTTGCTTGTTGCGCCCATTATTGCCCCTTCGCCTCGCCGTGGAGGTCATTTATTTCGCCTATAATCGCGGCCTTTCAACATAACCGCCCGGCAGTTCTCGAATATGCGAGACACGATCTTGTCATTGAGTTTTGATTCCATTTGCGGCCTACTGAGATTCGTAGTTATAACTATTTTCCCGCGCCGTTCATCCAGAAACATTTTAAATTGCTCCTTGAAAAATTCTGAGTAATCTCTTTCGGCGGTCCCGAGATCATCGATCACAACGACATCGGCCCGGCGCATATCGAGAATGGCCTGCCGGGATTCAATATCTATTTCTCCAAAAGTTGGTTGTGATTCCAGAAATGTCTGAACTAATCGTTCACAAGCGATAAAGTGCGTGTCCCTACCGTCCCGTAAAAAATCACTCTCCACCATTTTGGCAAGCGAAGTTTTCCCGAACCCGCAGGAGCCCGAAATAATCAGCGAACCGAAATCTGATTTATAGAAATCTTTTGCAACATGAAAAGCGGCAACATCTCGCGGGTCAATGGAAAGCTTAGCCCAGGGATCTGGAACCGTGGCCCGCAAGGATGACCGCACCGCCTGTTCAGGATTCCGGTCAACCCAGTCAGGGCAAAGCGCAAACATCGAATCACAAAAGCTTTTATTCGATATTTGCACTTGACCGTTATCCCCCGTTCTGGCAATGAGGCCGAAATAATGCCAGTGGTATTTGCTATCGCAGAAAATATAGGTTTTGTTTTCGGCATCATTGAATAGCTCACCGGCAAAGCGCTTCATATTTCGGCTGTGCTCGATATCCCTGAACCTAGAATATTCATCCGTCCGCTTGTCCGTCCATTCGTCAAATTCATTTTTGATACGGTCGGCCTGCTTAGGTAAAGTACAGATCATTTTGGCTCCAGTATTTTTTGTCCTGGCGGGTTTAAGTCATCCCAAGAATCAAACTTGTGCTCTTTTTCGTAATCAGTTTCGGGCGTTTTCTGAACTACCTGCTTTTTAAATCCAAAATTCGGACGTGCCCTACCAAGCCAATTATGAATAAATAAATTCCAGCTTTTTTTCTTTAATGATTTACTTGGCTTTTCCTTTATCCATTCTTCTATCTTTTCAAGTTCAAGGTTATAATCCAATCCAGGATATTTTACCATGTAATATTGAATTTGATCGTACCATGCCTTTTTAAGAGCTTCTATCTTTTCTTTAATCTTATCTTCTAACTTACATTTCTTAGATTCAGAAGCAGAAGCAGAAGCAGAAGCAGAAGCAGAGTGTCCCGGACATAATGGGACATGTCCCACAATGTCCCCTTCTATAGATTCCCTATATTTTCTTTTTCTCACAGCATCTTTGTTTGATGAATAAGAAAATTCCCTATAAATATTATAATTTAAAACCTTAAACCCGCGTCCAGTTCTTTCAATTCTTTTTCCATCATGGTCTGGGTTTGAACTGTATTTATCGGGAGCTTGAAATTTCATAATTGCTTTTTCAGTTTCCTTTAAAGAAACCCTTGCCCGATCCGCAATTCCAGGAATAGCGGCTTCAACCAATCCGTCCTGGTCGGCCATTGCTAAAATCGTAATCCACACCTTGCAGACTTCTGGACTTTCACGCCATATTGATTTGTCTAAAATTTTACAGTCAAGTTTTACGAATGGCATTATTTATCCTTTTGAAGCCGTTTTATACTCTGCAACCTTGCAGTAAAGTAAAGGTTCACGGCTAACCTTAAGGGGGGGACCCACCAGGCTGTTTTTGAGCGAAGGTAACAGCCAACCTGATTTTTTTTAAAAATGGTCAACGAGCCGGGCGCTACTCCGGCTACCGGATTGTTTTGCCATGATGTGATAGGCCCGTTCTCCGATATAATGGGTCGGTAGCACCCATCTCGCCAAATTTTACTTTGGCCGCCTATCTGCATTTCCACGGTGGGAACGTCACCCGCGTGTCTGCTTTCCACGCCGCCGTTGACCATTATATTTTCTGATTTAAAAAGAGGAAGCCGGGATAAGTTTTTGCGAGAAACTTGAGCTATGCCGCTTGACGCAGATAGATTTTTACCCGGCTTCCCTTTGGTTTCAATTGATTGTTTCATATCTCAAGTTATCTCGCATACCAACATCTTAGACCTTAAAATCCCCATTGTCAAGCATTTTCTGATTTTCTTTTTTCTCCACCATCTTTACCTATTTAGTCAGCCAGACGACGAATGTCCGCCGGAATACCCAGAAATTGCCGTCGATCTGATAGCCGCAACCCTTCGGCCAAGGCTTGTCGTAGTAGTAAAGATCGAATTCGTGCCGCCACTCGCGGAGACGGCGTTCAGCGGTCGCGGGCTTCATCCCGGTTACGTGCCGGAAAAAATCACAATGGCACTCAAGCCTCCCGTCCAGCTTCATCAGTAAATAACGGATACAAGAAATTTTCTCGGTCATATTGCCTCCGTGAAGTTTAGTTTTTTATTTACGAGTGTACCGTCTATGCGCCTATCCGCCATTTTTGTATATTTTGGATTCAGGTCAATCAAGATAAAGTTTCGATAGTTCTGTTTAGCCACCATGCCGGTCGTACCGGCTCCCCCGAACGGATCGAGAATGATTCCCCCTTCCGGGCATCCGGCCAGCACCATCGGTTTGATCAGATCAGGCGGGAACGTGGCGAAGTGGGCCTCGCTGAATGGCTTAGTTGTAACCGTCCAGACGGAGCGGCGGTTGCGGGTTTCTGAAACTCCACATCCAGTATCATGCCCAAATTTTTCAAAGGTGGCCGCCCCGTTCGGCCGTAATCGTTTTTTGCCAACGTTGGGATGATTTATAATATTTTTGCCGTCTTCAAATTTACTATCATTCCAGCCGTTTGCTGGCTCTTTTATCGCCTCCGCATCGTAGTAATACTTTGCCGATTTCGCCAACAGGAAAATGTACTCATGCGCCTTCGTGCAGCGGTCGGTAACAGATTCAGGCATGGGGTTGGGCTTGTGCCAGATCAAGTCTTGCCTCAAATACCAGCCATCAGTACGTAGGGCCAGTGCGGCCATCCATGGTGTTGGTATTAAATCTTTTTCTTTCCAACCAGTCGGAACTCCTTGATGTCCAGAACATTCTTTTATTATTTTTATACCACCAATATCATCTTTTCTACTATGAGATTGCATTGCCCCCGGATTTCCCGGAGGTTTTGAAGCATACGATGAACCCAAATTCAGCCATAGCGTCCCGTCATTTCGCAGTACCCGGTGAACCTCCCGGAACGCTTCGATCAGTTTGGCAACATATTCCTCCGGCGTTTTCTCAAGGCCGAGCTGACCAGATACGCCATAATCCCGCAATCCCCAGTACGGCGGCGAGGTTATGCAGCAGTTTACGGATTCGGCGGGCATGGTTTTTAGAACCGTCAGGCAATCGCCGCAAATGGTTTGGTTTAGATAGTCAGTCGGCCAGTTCATCCTATGTTTTCTTTTAATATTTTTTCTATATCGTCAATAAATAAGTCAACCTGCGACACGGTCTCAAATTCACAATCTGGTTGCCCAGTGATATCAACCATCAATCCTTTGATTTCAGCTAAAATATTTTCAAGTAACCAATTTTCCATATTACCTCCTCCTCAATACGGCGCCCGGCAAGACCAGACGCCGGTTCAGGGGAAGGCTATCGGGAGCGGCTACTACGGACCCCAGCGTCGGGGTAGATCATGAACCCAGGCTGCGGGCCGGGTGCGGTTTTCATGTCCTTGAAATACCGCTTGGCCTTGGTCATGTTCACGCCAAGGAAATAGGGCGGGTACTTGCCTTCGACAACGGCACGGGCCACGGCCTTGATATCGGTGAGCTGCAATTCAATGTCGGCAACAAAGGTGCTTGCGTATCCGTTAGCCTGGGTTGTCTTCGGGGCGACGGACGCGGCGACGATGGGCGCGACGAAAACGGTTGCGGCCTTCTCTTCCAGCATATCCGCTTTTTCATCCTTGCCTTTGGCGCGGGCGGCTTCGGCTTGGCGCTGTATGCGCTCCCGTTCCTTGCGTTCCGCTTCGGCCGCTTGAGCCCTAGCCTTAGCTTCGGCTTCCTGGCGCTTGCGATCCTCTTCCAAGAACCACTTGCGCTGCTTGCCCTTGACGATATCGATGGCCAGGGATACAGGGTCAGAAAACCTTTTGAAAAATACATCGATCCTGCGGCATGATTCCAGAGATGGCTCTTTCATTATCTTGCGGCTGGATTCGATTTCGTCGTAAGTGCGTTTGGCATCTCCGACAAATACCGCTGCCGCTGCGTTGTCATCAAAATTAGCCACAGTAATTTCACTCGCAGCCAACACCACCGGCGAAACTTTCTTTTCAAGTTCCTTTTCTACCAATGCGAAATTTTCCATTTGTCCTCCTTTTAAGACAAGTGATTCTGTAAACTGTACACCATCCAAAAGTAATTCAGCTCGACTTTGTAATTGAACTGCTGCATCTTGCAATGGCCTGTTTTATCAATACACACCTCGGCCAGCTTCAAGCGTCCTACAGTAGTCAGGCCGCGTAAAATCGCCATGAGGCCGTAAGGGGCCATTTGAATTCCCGTCACCTTGTCGGGCTGGCCGGTTTTAACGTCCACCAGCCAGTCCCATTTCTCAGTTTCAAATAGTCGGTCAAACCGTCCAGCAATGAGATATTTCTCCGAGCAGTTAGGAAATTCGGCCAACATCTTGCCAGTGTCCCAGCCCATCTCTTGCCGCTTTTCCGTCCAGCCCAAAATGTAGGGCATCATCCGGGGATCTCCACCAGGCAGCAGCTTGCCGATGTCGTGCAAATAGAGATAATCATGCACGTGGCTTCCCCATTCAAGGTCAATTGGATTGACAAACGAATGGTCCCTGAGCTTGCCGGTGTAGCCGGTAATGTTTTTCAGCGGTCTCCCTCTCAGCGCGTACTTGTGCGCCTCGGAGTCAAAGGTGAAGCCTGGGAAAGGGGGTATTTCTACCCCCCGCCAGATGTGCTTGGTCGCCATTGTTACCGTTCGCCGTTCACTTCGTCGCGAAGTTTACTGAGCGCAGACCATGCCCAGGCTTTTTTGTCCTTCATGCGCAGGTCGGCGACATGCCGTTTCCCCTCTACCATTTTACCGGTCGGTTTTTTGGTTTCCTTGTCAACCTGGGGAAACGATGTTAGCGCCATCAGTTTTGTCTGTATGGCGTCCGCGTCACCGCCGCAGAAATCGGCCAGCTCCTTTTCAAGGGTAGTGAAAACATCATCAGCATTATTACCGAAGGGAAGTTTATCCTCCGGTCTGGTTTTTGTCTTTTGATCAAAAAGGGTTTTGTCTCCAGACTTGCCAGTTTGCTTCTTGTCATCGGTTGACTGCGCGGGCTTGATGTTGGCCCTCGCCGATTGTTTTTCATCCCCGCCAATAACTCCATTGTCCGCCATGTCGTCCAGGTCCTGGGTAAAGAAATCGGATGCCGCCGTACAGGTTAACACCGCGTCAACATGAGATCGTTTCTTGGCGATCTTCAAAACGGTATTATAATAGTCGGCGGGGTTGTCATGCTCGACCCGCTCTACCTTTGCCCAGTACCACGCCCCAGCCTCATCCTTCGCGGCCCGAAATCCCATGGCCCGATAATGCCCCTTGTTCTCTTTGTAATCGGCCGGGATCGGTTCGCCAGTATCCGTCTCTTGTTTGCGGAAACGGTACTTCGTTTCCATCGTTGAACAGGACCCGACGCCCTGGCCCCAGACTTCGCCGGTGCGAATGTTGGTCATAGTACAGGTCAGCCGATATTCCAGATGCCCGCCAGGATGTTCAACAGCATGGTTCACCCCATCATAGGACGGGGCAAGCCGAAACATCATGGACAACTTTTCGGCCCCAGGTTTCAGCAATGTCGGCTTGGCCGTTTCCTTGCCGTCCTTCATCCTGGACGTGCCGGGGATAATGCCATAATGCTCCCCCGGCTTCATCGCCTTGCTCATCAATTCCTGGATGGCCTGAATTTGAGCCATGACATTCTCAACTGACATAGCATATTCAAGCTGTCCTCCACCACGCTTTTCAATAGCTTCGCTCATTTTTATATTTCCTCCTTTAGAAATATTTTAACAAATTAATCCCACGGATAACGCCGATCTTTTTTTACACATGGTCCGCCAATTGGCAGATCGCATGATTCCGGGACGCCGTCAAAATCTCTCTCAACGTGCTTGCAGTAATGGCAACCAAACCGGGTTGCCTTGGGCGGGTAGAACACCTTGGCGCAGTCCGGGCATATCCCATGACTCTCCCGATCCGTGGCCGGCCGATCTGGCACTACGATCCATTCGCCGTCGACTTTGATGCGGTGGCAATAACAGCAAATAATAGTTATGGTCATGCTTTCGCTGCCCTTGCCTTTTTTAGATTTTCAATTCGATTAGCTTTGATACTTTTTTGCCGTATCGCATCGCCGTCCTGATGGCCGCTTAAATAGGCATGTTTGTGCGGAGAATGGCCAGCCCTGGAAACTCCGTTTTTCCCATCCAGGAATCCGGTCTCGCATTCCTGCTGCATGGTAGAAACAAAATATTGATCGTTCATGCTACCACTCCTTCGGTATGTCCAGATATTTCCAACCCTTTGGTGTGAAATATTTGGCTGGACGTTTCAACAGTATTTTACGAACCTTGCGGTGGAAGGCGGCGCGAGCAAGGCGCTGATCTTTATCGGCATGGCGCATATATGTTGATGAAATATATGAATCGAACCTCGTGCACCCAGAATTACTATCAGCTCGATCTTTCATAAAACAGCCTCGGCATAGTCCCGGTTCCATGATCCATCCCCATCCATCATGGCATTGAGCAATTAACGCCGCCGGATATATCTCGCAAAACGAACAATGCTCCGGCGGATCATTCTCCTCATACCGCCGAATCAAATCTAACTGTGCGTCCAACGTGCGCTGTTTATAGGATTTCATGGCATCCTCTTAATCATCGAATTACAAATCGCCGCCGCGCCCAGCATCAGGATCGTCCATTCGATACGGCCGCGAATCAAGCTGACAATCGCCAGGATCACGCAGAGAATTTCGAGGGTGAGAAATTGCCGGGAGGTCATCATTTCCTCCTTTTAATACAACCGTAAAGCTTGAAACACCCTGAACCACCGCCACGGCCTGCCGTTTGCTTTTCGCCAACATGTCCGGCAGATTAGCTTGTAATGAGCGCCGATCAAATGGCTGGTATTTGTCCTGCCACTTCGCCAGACCTTCGTTTCGAATCCGCACTGAGGGCAGGTCATGGTTTCCGCCTGACAATAGCCAAATACTTCCTGACCAAGCGCCTGATGATGGCAGCAACAGTCACCTTGCCGTCCAGGGCGTTCTGCTTCAGGTCAAGGTAATCGGCTTCATCGAATTTGACAGGATAGACGATTGTTTTGTTTTTCATTTTGCGGGTGATGGTCATGATGTAATTTCCGCCAGGGCCGATCTAACTTCTCGCGGCAATATCATACTACCACCCGTAGGATTAGTATCAATATAGCGTCCTTTTTCCCTGGCTGCAAAAATTGCTGCCGCTTCCGGCGCTATACCGGCAAAAGCACCGGAATAGCCGCCCCCAAAACATCCATGAGCGTCACAATAGTAGTATCCATTACTACGCCGATAAATCACAATAGTACTTGCTTGTTTTGTCATATTCTTCTCCTTTTTTTTTATAATTCTGCAACGTTATTACGATATGCAGGAGTGTTGCTTGCCGCTTCAATCGCCGCGTCCATATCAATGGATGCCTGGATTACATCCGTATTGCCCTCTATTTGCGCAAACGCTTTCTCTGCCTCTGACCGGCGGATAAAACCAATTTGAGATGATGGGTCTGCCTCGGACATATTATAGATGTGCAAATATGCGGCGGCGATTGGATACTTGGCCAGGGCGTCATTAATACTGATTGCCGGTCGATTGTCCCTGAGAACGCTATCGCCGGTTTCCATCATTTTCTCAAATGCCCGGTCTGCATCTCCATGCAAGCGGATAATATCCAGGAGATCATCGATGCCGGGATATCTAGCCGCAAAATCTTTCTCCTTCTTTTCTTCTGCCGCCCTAATTTGTTCCGCCAGCCCGGGCAGAGTTGATAGTAACATATTTCCTTTTGCACCCTTGGGACTGCCGCCCTCAGAGGGGACCATTACCTCAACCTCAACTTTATCACGCCAGGATGATAGCACCTTGATAGTCGCACCCTTAGGGGTGACATACATAATTTCCTTTTTTTCAATTCCTTTCATTCCAATCCAATTTTTCATCTTGACCTCCTTTGTCTTACATAACAATTATAGTATAATTTTATACTTTTGTCAACAACAAAATTAGCGAGTGTATAAAATATACACAGTTATTTTGAGATTGTTTCCCGCTCCCGGACGTATGATTCCAGGGCGGCGAGGCGGGATTCAACCTGTACGATTTTCGATGCCAAGTTTTTCCCCTTCCAAAAAGTATCATGACAATCCGGGCTGCAATCCATCTGCCAGCTTGTAACCGGGGAAAAGATTTTTTGGCAATTTCGACAAGGTTTGTCATGGTAGCGCTTTGTCCTCACTTTAGCCATTATTGTGCCTCCTGTCCATTATCTAATGCGTTAATGCATTGACACATTATTATAGGCCATACCACGCCCCATGTCAATACCCAAAATGATTATTTAAAAGAAAAGCTCCCCGGAACCACGGGCGATCCGAGGAGCCAAAGGAGGAGTTTATTTTTTCCACTTGCCGCCGCTCTTACGCTCGGCCATCCAGTTATATATCTGCGCGGTCTGCTCGGCGTTTCTGTCCACAATGATTTCAATCTTTGTGATCTTTTCAAGGATGTGGCCGTAATTGATTTCCAATTCAAAGATTCTATCTTTACTTTCCTGCATCTCTTGTTTTACTATCCTGATTTTATCAATGTGATCTATAAACTTTTCCCCGCATGGCTTTTTGATTTCCGCCGATTCTTTTTTCATTATGGCACCTGTGACAATTTTAACAGAACCCAAGATTGCCAGCAACCCGGTGCAAGCATAAACAATTACGTCGAAGTGTGGCATTTCATTTCGGCGCAACTTCGATCTTTTTCTGGTAAACGTTTGCGCTAAAATAAAATCCAATCGCACCTAAGACAACAACCGTCCATTCGGCAAAAGTTCCGATCTTAATAAACATTGCTGTAGACGCCACAGCAAACACGGCCCAAAGAAACAGGTATTTTCTACCGCCTAAGCGTCCCATATCACAGCACCTTGCGCCATAGGATATAAGCCAGATAACCAACGATCGGAACCAAAGCAATCAGCGGATAACCGCCAATTAGAAACCAGCCATACATGGTCGCCGCCACAGCAAACAGGCCGAATAATCCGGCCACAACCTTCAGTGCATAATTCATGTTAACCTCCTAACACATAATCGCTAAAACAACAACAATGAATATCACCACCAGACCAAGCCAGCCCTGCCAAGTAATATTTATCTCCGGCAATGGCTCGGGCCCAGGCGGTTCAGGCGGGATCGGCGGTTCCGGTTCCGGGTACATCTCCTCATAGGTCGGGACGTTGCCCCAGTTCTCCGGCCAATCACCAAAAAACTGCTTTTTCGCCTCAGCCATTGCCTGCACGACTTCGACAATTTGCGCCGTTGTCTGGTGGTTCGGCAAATAATCGAACCATAGCTTTGGCTTGCCGTCAATTAGCGGGGTGGCTTTGTAGCGGGGATTGCTCTGCATGACATAGAGCATGGCCGCTTTCATCCTAGCCGCTGAGGGTCGTCCCCCCGGCAGATCGGCGTTCTTAGCCCCGTCCGTGGAAAAGCATATCCGATTGCTGGCAAGGTTACGATCCACCCATACGGTCTTTGTATAATCCGTCCTGGCTCCGTATGGTCGCCCTTTGCCATAATCCATCGGCGCTCCTTCAGCGAATGAATGCGAAACATAAAACGCCTCATGCGTTGCGTTGGGGTATTTTTTGTCGTAAACTTTTACCAGCCGGTTCATGAACAGATCGTAGTTTTCAAAATCCGGTGGATGTAATTCATTTGGCCAGCGTTCCCTGAAATCCACATCGGGGTGAGTGTATGTGTAATCTATAACATCCGCCCCCAGCGAAATATTCCACGGCTTGACATCGGCAGCCAGCAGTTTCGGCAGCATGGCCTCGACCGCCTCGACCGAACCACTTTTGCGCCGGTGCCCCTCGTTTATAAATTCAATGCCATAATCTGTTCCTGCCAGCGCTTCCGTGATCCAGTCGGTCAGTGCACTAACAAACGGCAGCGCCTTGCGGTCATACATGCCAGTAACGCCATTGACGTTATGGTAGAATGGCGATTGCTCACGCCGATCTGCCTTGCGCTCCTCGCACTCATTCATCACGCAAACCATGATTCGCAGTTTCATTTTGTTGGCTTCGATTACTTGTTGCCGCAGGATGTCAAAAAACACCTGATTTTTTATCCGCAAATCCCATGCGTCCCTCTCAAAGACAAATTCCCACGGCATGAAGCACTCGCTACGAAGCCGTTCGCCGCCCACGCAGTAGAGGAATATCCTGTGTAAGTTTGCCCCGGCATTAGCGATGGGGCGCATCCATGACCAATACACCTTTTTGTCGAACAGCCATTGCTCATTGACGTGGTGAATGAACGCCTCGCCGTCCGGTGTTTCGTCGAAAAACGTCATGTCACAGCCATATCCGGCAGATAAAATCAGTTTATTAGCCATCATGCCCTCCTATTTTTTTTTCAAATCTTTAGCAGGCGGCTCTTCCGATTTTTGCATTTGCGCCGCTTTGACCTGGTCGCTAATTTCGTGCATCAATGGTTCGACATTTTCCCAAATTTGTGTGGTAGCAAGATAATTCCAAATCTTGTCAACCGTTGTGTCTTTTATTTCCATGTGATCCTCCTTAAACTGCCGCCCATGATGTATAATAAGAATCCAAAACATGTGTGGTTATATTAAAAATAACCATCCCCTCAGTTGGACTTGCGATAGCATCCCGCTGAGCCGTAGTCATTCTCGGTGGCATAAATGCTTTAGTTACGGAAGTAACATCTAATATAGCATTTGCGTTTGGCCCCGTCGTCCCGATGCCGACGTTGCCGCCACGCTGGACTATAAATCTCGGTGTAACTAAATCATTATCATCCCAAACTTGTAACGCGATAGTTCCCGACCCTACAACAACATCAAGCCCACCTGCTGCATTTTGTCCAATCGCGACAGCAGCACCCGACCCCATCACGAACCTTCTTAATATTTTAAAATCTGTACCATCATAAAGCATAGGAGAATTTATCAACCCCGTACTGTCGTTGGAATGAAACGGCATATAACCGTCTGTCAATCCCGATAATTTTACAGTAGCGAATACGGGAGAGTCAGTCGCCCCCAAGCCAAGCGTAGTAGCGGCCGCTGCTGCCGTGGCATCGTCTATGAGTGAGCGACCGAAAGCCGTGCAGGCGATCTCTTCTCCGTACCCAGCCCCAGCAGTTGCCCGACCAAAGATTTTATCGGCGACAGTTGCCCACAAATCAGTTGCCGGGATAACCTGGTAAACTGGATCATTTCCGGCCACGGCAGGCGCGGCAATATATGTTTTAGCAACTCCCGGCGCGAGCCATTTATTATAGGATGGCACGTCAGACATTAGCAGGCTGCCCTTGATCCCCGGCGCGTCTCCCGGCCTGAACTGGCCCCATAGTGTACTGTGCCCGAATACTCGCAGGTTCGGCGCGGGGATGTAGGTGGCGTCGGTATAGGCATAAATTTTCCCATCGGCGCTTGTACCGAGAAAAAGCACGGTGCCGTAAAGGGCGAAACAATATGCCGAAGTTTCCGGGGAATCATAGAACAGTGTCCAGGTTAAACCATCCGATGTTTCGTAAACTTTATCGGTCGAGTTTGCCAGGAGCTTGCCATTATATTCTATAAATTCTCTGGTATTGCCAACGGCTGGCAAGGCAACAGGAGCGGACCAATCTGTCCCATTCGCAGATGAATAAATATCACCGTAAGCAGTCCCGGCATACAGTTTGTTATTCCAAACACAAATTGCTTGAAAACCATAGTTCGAAGTTATCAATAAAACTCTGGTCCAGGTTGTGCCGTTAAATTTATAAATAGCGCCGGTGGTAGCGCCGTCCATTGCAACGTAGAGATTCGATCCTAATACCGCAAACCCCCTGCCCCATAGCATACTGTCAGCTTGCGCCATAGTCTGAGTCCAGGATGTTCCGTTCGTCGTATACCAGACTTCGCCCCAGGGAGCGGAAACATAAAAGACGCCATTCCAAACTATTGAAGCGGATATCGATGTCGGAGAACCGACCGGCGTTACGTTCGTCCAATCGGTCCCGTTAGATGTCCGATATATATAAGAGGAGTCACGGAAAAACGCATAAAGCTGTAAATTAAAAACGCACAGAGTATGGCAATAAGCCGAGCCAACCGTCAGCACCCGGGCCCAAGTCCCAGCGCTGCGCCGGTAAACCCCATTGCCCCCGGCCGCGTATAAATCGCCGTTAAATTCCAACAGTTTATAAATTATCGAGGTATCGGAATCATACACCATCGACCATGTCCCGCCCGTCCCCGGCTGTGTTGGCGTGTTGCCAATATTAACATCGCCACTAAGCATTTCGTATAGTTTGGCGGCGGCGTTATATTTTTGGTACGGTCCGGCGGCAACTCCGACAATCGCGCCCTCGATCAAATTGATACGATTGTCACCTCCGGCAGTCTTGATCCCCAGCCCGGCGAATTGAGGCGTGGCGGCAACTTCCAAGCCGCTGACATCGGCCTGCACTATATGCTCGAATAATCCAGTAGTATCCTTCAGGAAGTGCCCCGCTGGCGCACCCGTGGCAGGTACTGCACCTTTTTTAGTCGTGCTAATTGCCGGAAGTCGATCACCGTCAAATGTGCCAGTTGTGATTATTTCAGCGGCCAAGGCAGTGATCGGGTCAGAACCGGCGGTATTGTGAGATGTAGCATGCGGCGGTGGCGGCTTGACCACCGGGTCAAGGTCGGTCGGCAACGAGTCGTGGATATGAAATGTTACAATGGGCGCCTTAATCGCCATCAGGCACCCCAGAGGCGCAACATTTCGATGCCCACGTTGCCATTGATCCAATCAGGAGTCTCAGAAATGATCAGGTATTTCCCGGTCCCGCCAACTTGACGGGTATGAGTTACATTCGCAACCTTGAGCAATTCCAAGCCAATTATTTCGTACTGGTCCATGTCAACTATCCCGCTTGCGATTTGCTTTACCCGATCGTAAAATCGTAGTTTCTCAACAATTGGATTTGTGGCCCCGCCGAATGCGGCAAGCAGGTACTCCTCGGGCCGCTCCATTGGCAACGTGGCCGGGAGATAATCCCCGTCAGTGCTATCGGTCACAACCTCGGAATTCCAGGCTGCGTTACCATATTCAAACTTCGACCGCGAACGATTCGCATATTCGCTCATATCCGGCACTTCGGCAAATTCCATGAAATGCTGTTCAGTTAATGCCCCGTCTGCTGTAATGGCGGCCCAGTCGAAATGTTTGATATGCACCGCTCCGGCAGCATCGAGCCGCCAGAAGCAGTTGAAGTTCTGGCACCATGTTTCCAGATAATCTTTTGTCGTAACTGAACCCTCCGGGACGCCGCCCATGGCCCAAGTTTGTGCCGCGCAGAATGTCTTGAAATCATTTGCCCCGCCTGCGCCATCGTCAAACAGCGTGACCCCGGCGGCGGTCAACACCCCGCGCAAGGCATCGACGGGATTCGCCCCGGCCGTGCCAGGGTTGCTGACCGCGGTGCAATTAATTCGGATACGGTTCATGTCCCCGTTATAATTGACATATTCCCAGCCGTCGGAAACTCCGGCCCCATCCAAGCCTTTGACCAATTCATAGCGGGATACAGGGAGCACCCTGACACCGTCCTCGTAAACCGTATCGATCGAAATAATGCGAGCAGCAGCCGGAGCTGGTTCGCTTTTGGTTATTAAATATTTCGCATCGATACCCAGACCGGCATTTCGCTTGATAACCTTCCAGCATTCGATCTTTCCAAAATGCGAATAGCAAACTCCTGTTGGAAAGAGCACCGGTTTGCCAAGCGCCCTGGTAGGTGCATCCGGGAAGTTAGTCGAGTTTATGACCAAGTCTTGGGCCGGTGGAATGGCGTCCATGGCCCCGGAAAATTCCTGGACACAGATGAAAACAATATTTGGTTCGACACGCGGCCAGGCGCGAATGGTAGCCACAACCGTTTCGGCTATCGTCACCCCGTCGCGCTTATAGGCATAGAGGGTTACGATCTTACCATAGATTTTGCGGTTAGTCTCATTGGCAAACATGGCCTTGTAGGAGCCGTCAGTATCATCGACCGTGAGGGTAAACCCACCGCGCTCAAATGTCCGGTCAAGAGATACATTCCGTTTCAAGGCGGTCAAGGCGATTATCTTTCGCTCCCATTGCCCGGAGACATCATCGACCTTCCGGTTAGCAATGAGATGATCCCCGTCTACCAGGGAGAGCCTGACCTTAACTAGCCGGCTCATTTTGGGGCCTCGGTGAATGCGCCGGTCACGCCATATTTATTAAACTTCTGATCTTTAGCCGGTCGCAAATCCATTACTCCATAATAGGCGCATCCGTCGGAACCTTCAGGGGAAAAAATAACCTGACCGTTCCGGGCTGCCACAACAAGGGCATCATATTGAGCTTGCGATAACTGTGAAAAATCAAATTCCCGCCAGTATCGCGCCCACATTGTTTTCCGACGCGGAACTCCTGCAAGACCATCAGAAATGACTTGCCCGAGCTCCTCGGCCAGCGCTCCGTCCCAGTCAAAGTTCCTGGAAAATGCCAACGGCGACGCTCCAATTAAAAATACTTCGCCTAATTGCAATGCCGTAGCGGCAACAAAATTAACCCGAATACGCCAATTTGTATGTGTTATAGGAGTTGCAAGTAAATGATACGCCGGAGTTAGCGTATCAGCATTGAGTACCAGGTCGTCGGTAAAATCAGTATAATTGCCGTTGCCACCTTCAAACTTTGCAAGGGAAATATTCGATGCCGCCAGATTATGCCCGACCATGATCACTCCATAAGCCGTAGGCGGACCCGCTCCATGGATCATGGTAAAATAAATATCCGGCGACCATTGCCCCGTTTCAGTGGCAACCCAGGTAGCCGTGAAATAAAAAGTATCTACGTTAACGATAGTGATCGTATAAAATCCATTGTAATTCACTGTGCCCAAAATTCGACCCGTTGTAGTGCCAGTCAGTCCATGCCCAACCGATGTTGCCAGTACTGTACCAGCTACCGTGGCTCCATAATCAGCAAAAGCGGAAATGGTTAAAAATCCCGATGCGGTTTTATATAAAGTTTTGGGGTCTCCGTCAATAACAAATTTCGCTGCATACCCTGCTACTCCAGCAGTGCCACCCAGGGTGAATGCGGGCCGCCAGAAGCCAGTAGTGGCCCAGAGCAAGGGACTCTGTAGCAGGGATGTATGAATGAGAGTGCCATGCCCAGTTATGCCGCCGCTAACAGGGATGCCGCCGAGTGCCATCTTAATTCTCCAGCAGGGATCTTATACCCCTTGTATTATTTCGGTATGCGGTTGTAATCGCATCTGCTGCACTCTCCGGGGTGATAGTCCCGGCCAGGGTGATATTGATACTGACTATTTTTGATCCACCGACCCCGGGTGCCGCATCGCTCCCGCGCATTTTTGACATCGGTGTTATGCTGACATATTCAGGTTCAGTTTCCCCGGTTATAAATCGTTTGTTACTGCCGCCAGCAACCCAACCCTGCCAGCCAGTAGCTGCGGGCTCCTCGTCAGGTCGCTTGGGATTATAAGTTGTATCGGGATCGAAATTATCGGCTGCCTCATTCAATTTCTTGAAAGCCGCCGTTGTTTGATCAATAGCTTGCGGGAAAACATTTCTGAATATGTCTACTAACTCAGCAAGTGAACCGGCCATGTCCCCGAATATCTCGTCCTGGGATTTGACGAGCGAAAGGTCAACTCCATCGGCCTTAGCCTTGTCGATCAATGCCTGGGTAGCGGCATCAATGGTCAAGCCATATTCCTTTTGTAAATAAATCAAACGGGAGAGCATGGGTTGCAATTGCATTAATGATTCTCTCGAAGTGAACCCCTGCGCTATCAATTTGTCATATGCATCGCGCCCAGCCATTTCAAATTGATCAAATTCCTCTTCCGTCAATTTGATGACATTGCTCATACCGATCAATGCCTGGGTGATCCCCTCTATCCCGTCAACGAGCGCTTGATTCGCGCCGACCTTTTTCTCATAAGCCAACAGGTATTCAAATACCCCGATTGTGGCTTTTGAAAAATCACCTTCGAGATATTTTTTGTATCCCTCCAGCCCGGCCTTCCAGTTGGCATTGATATAATCCTGGATTTCCTTGACGCGAATTCCCCGGCTATTGAGATCATCCATCAATTTCAAAATGCTGGCAGAGCCTTCAGTGCCCAGGGATTTCGCCTTGGATATGAGTGCCGTAAAACTATCCCCTATTTCCTTTTGTGTTTGCGACAATGACAGTGTATTCCTGTCATAGTCGGAAAGGATTTCGTTCACCCTGTAAGCATAGGTGGCGAAATTCGCAATAGTGATATCCGCCTCGTCGATAATATCATCCAGCATAACGGATGTGGCGGCGTGAGTATCGCCCATCTGTTTTGCAAGTTCTTTCAATGATTTAGTGAGTTCCTTATTTAACTGCATCCATTCATTTTCACGCTTAATAGCTTCCCCGATTCCGTCACCGGCGAAGGCCTTGATTATTGATGCGGCAATGGTAATAGCCGCTGACACAGCGCCAATAATACTTGTTACCCCGGCCAGAGTATCACTCAATGAACCGCCCTCTTTATTCAGGGAGGCCATACCAGATGAATACATACTCGCCGCGCCCAGGCCCTTGCTTATCTGCGAGGTAACTCCGCCGACATTGATGCCAAGTTCTGAGAACATATCATCGACATATCCAATGGCACGTTCAACGGCCTGAAATTGAGCCTCAACTTCCTGCCAGGATTCGGTGATAGTCTTGGCGCTCTTTTTAACTTTGAACGTTGTATCCACTATCGCAGGACCAAGCCGCGATTCCATCTCTTCATTCGCTTTAAGGATATCGGTATTGTCCGCCCAAGCGTCGGAATGACTCTCTATGGCCGGCCCCAACTTCGATTCAATAAAAGCGGAATAAGCTTCGTCCTGAATAAGATTTATATTGAATGCCGCCCAGCGCTCGTTCATAGTCTCTATTAAAGTTTTTTCCTTTTTTATCAGTTTGTCTGTTTCAACCATCAGGGGCGGGATCACCTTTTTAAAATCCTCGGTAACAACAATCGCAGCCTTTTCTTGTTTCTCCAGCTCTTCAAATGCCTTAGCGAGTTTTATCAGGTACGGATCACCTTTTTTTGCCGATTCCATAGCCAGGTCAAGCGCCTCATTCATGGAATTTGAGCTTGTCTTAAAATCCTTCAGGGCATCATCCAGAACGGAATAGCTCACACCCAGTTTTTCCAGTGCTGCCTGGCGCTCGACGAATGCCGTGGTGTTAGCTGCTGATGCCGCCATTTCCTTGTCAACATTCTTGAATTTGTCCATGTGGTTTTTGAGCAACAGGAATGCGGCAGCGGCAGCCGTAACAACAATAACCATCGGGCCGAGTGCAAGCGTACCGGCCATGATTGCCCTAGCCAATGCCTCGAATCCAGACACCATGGCCATGATTTTTGTTGCTGCAAAATATGTAGCATAGGCAATTCCCAAAGCAATTACAACGTCCTTATGTTTCCAAAACCATCCGATAACATCAATCACGGCTTCGGCTATATTAGCCATGAATTTTATAATATCTTTTGCTCCAGCAACGATCGCGTCCTTGTTTTCCTCGAACCACTTTTTCATGTTTTTTAAAGCAGGGCCAATAACCTCAACAATCGCGCTACCTATCGCAACCTTAATATCATCCCAAGTCGCCTGCATTCGCTTGATCGAGTTCGCCGTGCTGTCCTGGGTGCGTGCATAGTCACCCATGGCATTGGCACTCTGCTTCATGGCTATTTGTAGCGTAGCCTCAGCCTTGGCCTGCAAAAGTGACATCCCGGTTAGCTTTTCCTTACCCACCCGCATCAATTCCTCTTTAACCATCTCCTCAGTAACGACTATACCCAGCGCCTTGATTGATTCGCGCTCTCCGAGCATGGCCTTGGTCAAAGCGTCACTGGCTCCGGCTGCGCCGCCGGAATAGTTTGTGAATGATGCAAGGTCAATGGCTAGCTTCTGGGTCTGTAATGACAGATCGAGCGCCGCATCCCCGGTCAGGCCCAGGCCGGTCAACAGGTCTCCAGTTGCGGAAAGCATAGTCTCAGAAGCGAACTTTGACACGCCCCAGCTATCGGATAGTTCCTTGGAAGCCGCCGCCGCTTTTCCAGCTACTTGCTGGAATACGGTCCCAAACTTGGAATGCGTTTCCTCGGCGTCAATGGCCATTTTGATTGAACTGCCGATCTCCTGAGTGATCATCCGAAACCCAGTCTGCACCATCGCAAACGCGGCTTGGCCCAGGGCCATCTGCGCCCACATCGCCCCAAAGCCCTTGGACATCTTGGTTGTAGCACCGGTCGTGCCCTGTTCCAGTTTCTGGACTTCGCCGTTGATATGCTTAACGACAGGTGAGCCCTTGTCGTCAATCTCGATAACAAATTTCAGGCGTCCAGCTTCAGCCATTCACATTCTCCCCGTTCATTATGCGGCGCATGGTCTTGATCTTGCCTAGCAATACCAGCGAGTCATCTCCCGGCAATCCGAGCAAGGTAATCACTGGGCAAACACTGGACAAATTCATAATAGCTTTCCCCTTGTCGTAAAAAGTAACTTGGTCAGCAACCAGATTCCAGACCTTAAAGGCCAGCGAATTCCCAGATTCAACTGCGGGCGCATTAGGAGCGACATGCCCGGCCTCTCGCAAGAGTTTCCGCTGGCCCTCGCTGAGGTCGCCACCTTTTCTGTGAAAGTTGACAACCTCTATCAGTTTTTTAGTTCAGCTTCCTTAGCCTTGACATTCTCTGCATCAATGCCATCCATGGTATCGTTCAGCCAGGACATGAAGTTGGTCGAGTGCATTTCCGCAAGTTCGCGCCTCAGCTCTTCGGTAAAGGGGATCTCGGTTTCCCGGCCCTTGTCGCCCTTGAACTGAAACTCCGCACCCTTATTGGTGCAATCGTAAATGATAAGCAGATGCTTGTTTTTTAACCCCTTCCACCCCTTGACTGCCCGTAGGATGACCAGGCGATTGAATTTTTCAAAGTCGATCCGGTCAAGGAAGTCATCCTTTTGCTTTTCGATGCTCTTGGTATTTTGTTTGGATGATTTCAAAATCAATTGCTTCTCATCCTTTGAGATATTTTCAATCTCAAACGTTACAACCGAACCGTCCAGGAACTTGATCTCCTGGTCTGCAAATCTCTTTGTCAACTCCATGTATCCTCCAAGGGGAAGTTGTCCCCTATATCATGGTCAACGACAGTTCGTTATCAAATGCCGATGAAGCAATCGCGGAACCCGTGAGGCCGATTCCTATCTCCTCACCACCACTCCTGACAGGATCGTTATAAACTACCAGCGGCATATCAAGGGTGTAGCGGAAGGCAACCACATTGCCGACAGGGATGGAAACATGCTTTTGTGTCTGAGCCTTGCTCTCAGCATAGTATGAAGCCTCGCCTTTCCTGAATACCTTGTCGCAGGTAAAAGCTACCTGACGGTTGCCAGCACGGAAAGCGGTGATCGGGTAAAGGTTACTGGTTTTTTCGTTGGCCTTCAGTTTGAAATTGTTGGTCAACTCAATGGATGAGTCAAAGATCAGAATGTCAGCTAGCGAGCCACCGGCAAGGCATTCCTGGGCAGAACCCAAGCGGCCGAATACTGTGGACCCACCGTCTGAAGCGGTCGGAACGAAGCCATCACAAATTGAGCCAGTAGGAACTGCGACAAGCAGCGCCGGGATGGTAATCGTACCGGTTACCAAATCCACTATTGATACGGTGAATCCAGCTCCAGCATTGTCATCAATTACTGCGCCGGTTGTAGCATTACGGAACCTGACCTGACATCCAACCTCGAATTGCCGGGCATCCAGAACACCGCCCGCGCTTTTGACAACAA
>JAHJTN010000014.1 GCA_018829465.1 Bacteroidota bacterium
ACCTGTTTGATAATGGGTTGACCGCTAAAATTTTTACTTTTGTTCATATCTCAGTTTTGTGGTAAAAACCAAGATATAAAATAAGCGGGAAATCCAATTAAGGAAATCCCGCTTTTAAAATCTTTTATCGGACACTACTGAAAAACAATAAAATAAACAGATGAAATCCTTATTTTTGACGACTAAATATTGGTTTTATAACCAATAGGAACATCTTAAAGATTAACAAATGAGAATAGGCATCATTGCAGAGCGAAAATCACCTCCGGACAGACGTGTAGCACTCACCCCCGAAGATTGTAAAAAATTGATGAAAACCTACCCCAAACTGGAAATTTGTGTAGAACCTTCTGCCATCCGTGTTTTTTCGGATGATGCCTACCTTGAACAAGGCATCAAAGTCACCAAAGACCTATCCGATTGTGATGTGTTGTTGGGCGTAAAGGAAGTGCCTGAAAATCATTTAATTCCTCATAAAAAATATATCTTTTTCTCACATACCATCAAGCAGCAACCCTATAACCGCAATTTGCTCAGAAAAATAATCGACCTCAATATCGAACTCTTCGACCACGAAACTTTTACCGATTCAAACGGTATTCGTTTGGTGGCCTTTGGCTACTATGCAGGTTTGGTGGGTGCCTACAACGGCCTGCGAACATTCGGACTCAAAACACAAGAATTTTCTCTACCCAAGGCTTCAGACTTGCCCGATGCGGCATCGCTGAAGGCGCAGCTTACCGATTTGCCACTCAAACAAACCAAAGTGGTGGTTACCGGCAAAGGAAGGGTGGGCGCAGGTGTCAGAGAAATACTCTTGGCTGCCGGGTTGACTGAAGTGTCTGCAAAATCTTTTTTAGATGAAAGCTTTGAGAAAGGCGTCTTTGCCCATATAGATGTGCTCAAGTACAACAAGCGCAAAGACGGAAAGCCCGGAAACAAATCCGAGTTTTACAAAAATCCGGAGTTGTACGAAGCCAATTTTCTGAGATATGCCCGTGTAGCCGACCTATATATTGCCGGTCATTTTTACGGAAGTGGTGCACCCGTTTTCTTCAATTTGACCGATATCAAAGATAAAACATTCAAGCTATCGGTTATCGCAGACATTTCTTGTGATATACATATTCCTATTCCTACCACCTTGCGCGCTTCTACCATAGCCGATCCCATTTACGGCGTTGACCGAAACTCAGGAAAGGAAACAGATTTCACCAATCCGGACGCCATAGCCGTAATGGCCGTGGACAATTTGCCCTGCGAATTGCCTAAAGACGCCAGTGAAGGTTTTTCAAAGCAATTTGTAGAACGCATAGTGCCGGCTTTTTTTGATGGAGATGCCGACGGAATTTTAGAACGTGCCCGCATTACCCAAAACGGACAACTCTCCCCGCGCTACCAGTATTTAAAAGCGTACGTTTCCTGATGCCTCTTTTAAAGAATTGTTAAACAAAACCACCGACTCTCATAGTTTACCTTATATTTGTTTGCCAAACAAACACCTGCATGCCTGCTGATTGTATTCCGCTTCAACAAACCCGATTTATTTCCAATCTGATTAAAGATTACCTCACTCGGCAGCCTGCTGTTGAAAATCTTTACGGGCGTTTTCCCGAGTTACATGAATTTAGCTTGCAGTTGGCAGAAAAAAAAGAAGTATTTCCTGCCGAAATTAGGAAAATACTGGTTACTGTGCTTCAAGAGCAGTATAGTTCACTAACCACCAGCGAACTAACGGCCGCAAACATCGCTTCGCTTACGTCCGAAAGTACGTTTACGGTCACCACCGGTCATCAACTTAACCTTTTTGGGGGTCCGTTGTATTTTATTTACAAAATTATTTCAACTATCAAGTTGGCCCGTAAACTCCAAGAGGAGCATCCGGGCAAAAAAATAGTCCCTGTTTTTTGGATGGCTACCGAAGACCACGATTTTGAAGAAATCAATTACTTTCATTTTGACCACAAAAAAATTTCTTGGAACAGTTCGGCATCCGGGGCTGTCGGGCATTTTTCTACAGAAGGATTAAAGAACACCTTTGAAGTTTTTAAAAGCTGTAGCGGTAGGAGCAAAAATGCACTTCAATTACAGCAACTTTTTGAAGACGCCTATGTCAAACATCACAACTTGGCAGATGCCACTCGGTATCTCGTCAATGCGCTTTTTGGCGAAACCGGATTGGTGGTCATTGATGCAGATGAAGTGAAGCTTAAATCGCTTTTCGCTTCGGTAGTGAAAAATGAACTATTGCACTCGCCCACCTTTGACAATGTTTCGGAAACTGCAAAAAACATAGAAGCTGCCGGTTACCACATACAAGTGAATCCCAGAAAAATAAACTTGTTTTATTTGACAGAAAGCCACAGAGGACGCATAGAGAAAGACGTGCAAAAATCGCTGTATTTTGTGGAAGGTACTTCGCTCAAATTTACCGAAGCAGAAATACTCAAAACCCTCAATGACCATCCGGAACGATTCAGTCCGAATGTGATGCTCCGGCCTGTATATCAGGAACTTATTTTACCTAATCTTTGCTATATAGGCGGTGGCGGTGAATTGGCCTATTGGTTGCAGCTCAAATCAACTTTTACGCATTTTGATATCCCATTCCCGATTTTATTACACAGAAATGCGGCACTGATTGTTTCTGAGAAAATAATTGATAAATTAGAGAAGATTGGGCTATCTGTTTCCGATTTGTATTTGCGCAGAGAGGAACTCATCGATAAAAAGATCCGTCAGATTTCTGATATTCCTATCGATTTTACCATTCAAAAAAACCATCTGAAAGAACAATTCAAGGCTTTGTACGACATAGCCGAAAAAACAGATGCATCTTTTTTGGGTGCTGTACGCGCGCAGGAGGCCAAACAAATCAAAGGACTTGAAAAATTGGAAAAAAGATTGCTCAAGGCTCAAAAAAAGAAGCTGCACGATGAGGTAAGCCGTCTTGAAAAACTGCAAGAATCACTCTTTCCAGCTGGAAGTTTACAAGAACGACACGATAATTTCTCCGAATATTACCTGCAATACGGCCCGGCTTTTATAGAAAAAGCAACAGAGACGTTCAACCCGCTTCAACCTTGTTTTGATGTGATAAGACTGTGATTTTACATGGACAAAAAAATTAAAATCATATCAAAAAGAACCCGTACGTACAGAGCCATTCACAAATGGATAGCCCTACCGGCCTTGGTTTTTATGTTTATCATTGGCAGCACCGGCTTGTTGCTTGGCTGGAAAAAACAAACCACGCTGTTGCCGCCCACACAAAAAGGAATAACAGCCCAAACATCGGCTTGGCTGTCTTTGGACAAACTCACAGACATTGCTCAAAATTATGTTTCAGATTCTTTACATTTAGATGAAACCATCGACAGAATGGACGTTAGGCCCGATAAAGGAATTGTTAAAATGCGTTTTGTAGATCATTTCCAAGAAGTACAACTCGACCTGCAAACAGGTAAAATTTTATCAGTTTCTACCCGTGGTTCGGATATCATTGAAAAAATACACGATGGTTCTATCTTAGACTATTTTATAGGAACTCCCGGCGATGAAATAAAATTGATTTACACCACACTGAGCGCATCTAGTTTGATATTGCTTTCATTCAGCGGCTTTTGGTTGTGGTATAATCCCAAGCGTATTAGAAAGAAAAAACATGAGTCTGAAAAGGTTGAATTAACATCTCTTTAAGACACTGTGTTTTCATTTTGAGTAAATTAGTGGCACTTTATAACCAATATAATCCTTAAAAAATGAACAAACCTATCCAATTCTTACTCTGCTTTTTGTTGACGCTACCGGCTTTTGGCCAGAAAGTGGACATGGAGCTATTTAAAAACTACAAGGCCAGAAACATTGGTCCTGCCGGTATGAGCGGCCGTGTCACAGCCATAGACGCTGTGCACACTGACCCGGATATTATTTATGTAGGCACGGCTTCCGGAGGCCTTTGGAAATCTGAAAATGGTGGCGTTGCTTGGACGCCTGTTTTTGAAAAGGAAGCCACGGCTTCAATCGGTGCTGTTGCCATTCAACAATCCAACCCCAGCGTGGTTTGGGTAGGTACCGGCGAAGGCAATCCGCGCAACAGCCTCAACGGCGGTTACGGCATATACAAATCTTTGGATGGTGGCAAAAACTGGAAGCTGATGGGTTTGGAAAAAACACGACACATCCACAGGGTGGTGATAGATCCAACCAATCCGGATGTAGTTTATGTAGCAGCGATTGGTTCTCCTTGGGGTGAACATCCGGAGCGCGGTGTTTACAAAACAACGGATGGCGGACAAACCTGGAACAAAATTTTATTTGTAAATAACAAAACCGGTGCCGCAGAATTGGTGATAGATCCCACCAACCCCAACAAGCTCCTTGCAGCGATGTGGGAGCACAAGCGCGACCCTTGGTTTTTCAATTCCGGAGGATCCGGTTCCGGGTTGTATGTGACCCATGACGGCGGTAAGAATTGGGAAAAAAGAACCGATGAAGACGGTCTTCCCAAAGGCGATTTAGGCCGTATAGGCATCGCCATAGCCGCTAGTAATCCCAAAATTGTGTACGCCCTTATAGAAGCCAAGAAAAATGCGCTGTACAAATCTGAAGACGGCGGTTTTAAGTGGAAAAAAATAAATGACAAAGCAGAAATTGGCGACAGGCCTTTTTATTATTCCGATCTTTTTGTGAATCCCAAAAGCGAAAACATTGTTTACAGTGTTTTTACTTTCGTAAATGTGAGCGAAGACGGTGGCAAATCCTTCAAAGCCTTGATGCCTGCATATGGCGTGGACAATGGCATACATCCCGATCACCATGCATGGTATATGAATCCCATCAATCCGGACATTATGATGGACGGCAATGACGGCGGTTTTAATATGACACGTGATGGCGGCAAAACCTGGCGATTTATTGAAAATTTACCCTTGGCGCAATTTTACCACATCAATGTTGATAACGAATTGCCCTACAACGTCTATGGCGGTTTGCAAGACAACGGTTCTTGGGGCGGTCCGGCTTATGTGTGGAAAGCGCAGAGCATTCGGAATTCATACTGGCAAGAATTGGCTTTTGGCGATGGCTTCGATGTAGTACCCGACCCGGATGATTCCAGATACGGTTATGCGATGTCTCAGCAAGGAAACGTGGTGCGTTATGACAGAGAAACCGGATACAGCGAATTTTTGAAACCCACTCATCCGGATCCTGAAATGTTTTTGAGATTTAATTGGAATGCAGCCATTGGTCAAGATCCTTTCGATTCCAATACCATATATTTCGGGAGCCAATTTGTACACAAAAGTACCGACAAAGGCAAAACGTGGACTGTCATTTCCCCGGATCTGACAACCAACGATCCCGAAAAGCAAAAACAATCCGAAAGTGGCGGTCTTACGATGGATGCTACAGGTGCCGAAAATCACACGACCATTTTGGTTATTGAACCATCCAAAGCCGAACGCGGTGTCATTTGGGTGGGTACAGATGACGGCAATGTGCAAATTACACGCGACGGCGGACAAAGCTGGACCAATGTCGCCAAAAATATCAAAGGATTGCCTTCGGGCAGTTGGATTCCGCAAATAAAAGCGTCTGCTCAAAATCCCGGAGAAGCACTCTTGGTGGCCAATGACTACAGAAGGTTTAATTATGCTGCCTATGCCTTTCGAACCAAAGATTACGGAAAAACTTGGACAAGAATCGCCGATGACAGCCAAATCAAAAGCTTTGTTTTGAGCATAGTGGAGGACACAGAAAATCCGAACCTGATGTTTTTGGGTGCAGATGACGGACTGTATGTGAGTTTTGATGCCGGAAAAATTTGGAACAAATGGACAGCCGGATTTCCGACGGTTTCAACCAAAGATTTGGTGATTCACCCACGTGAACACGATTTGGTCATTGGCACTTTTGGCAGGGCAGTTTACATCTTGGATGACATTCGACCTTTGCGAGCCATGGCTTCCAATTCGGCAGTGCTCAATCAAAACCTCAAAGCTTTTCCGGTTCCTACGGCTTATTTGGCAACTTATCAGCAACCCACCGGTTTGCGTTTTCCAGGCGATGCTGAATTTCAGGGCGAAAACAGGCGTTCCGGTGCTGCAATATCTTATTTCTTTATGAAAAAATCGGAAAATGATACAGAGAAGAAAGACTCGGTAGCAGAGAAAAAATCCAAGAAAGATTCGATACAAGTAGATATTTATGATGGCGATAGACTCATCAGAACCTTAAAAAATCCGGTGCCTAAAGAAAACGGACTTCACAGAATCTACTGGGGCTTAAATGAGAAAAGCGGCGAACGCCCTTCACGTAATCTCAGGAAAAACAACCGTGAGTTTGGTGGCGTAGATGTTTTGCCGGGCACATACAAGGTTAAAATTTCGTATGGTGCATTTTCAGATGAAACTACTGTAAAAGTTGAAGCAGATCCGAGGTTGGGGTTGACCCTTAATGACCTCAAAAGTAAATACGACGCTGCCAAACAATTGGAGTCTTATATGGGAGTGGCTGCGGATGCCGCCAAACAATTGGCAGAGAGCAAACAAACCGCCGAAGACCTTCAAAAAGATTTGACCAAAGCCGACAAAGAGAAATTCAAAGATCAAATCAAAGCAACCAAAGACATTTTGAAGAAAATTACCGAGTTACAAGATTTGTATTTTGCCAAAGAAGACAAAAGGCAAGGCATCGTAAGAAGTCCGGAGCCCAATGTGACCAATCGACTGTTCACCGCCAATAGATATATCAATAGCAGAAGAGGTGCTGTTACCGCCACCGAGCAAAGATTGATAGACCATGCCAAAGCCGAATTGGACAAAGCCATTGAAAAAACCAATGCATTTTTCCAAACCGATTGGGCCAATTTCAAGTCTGCCGTAGAATCTCAAATTCCATCGCCGTTTAAGGAGACGAAGATTTTTAGCACGAACTAATTAACAATTAGCAATTATAAAAAGACTGTCTTTTACACTCGTGTTTAAGACAGTCTTTTTTACATTTGCAGTCCACATTTTTTATATGAAACGCCCATGTAAAAATATTCACAAACAGGCGCATGATTATCCTAGGGCGATCCGTGTGACAGATAAAAACAAATAATATAAACACATGAAACGCCCATGTAAAAATTTTGCACACAGGGGGCATGATTATTTAGGGTGTTCCATGTGACCATTGAAAATAAATATAAACACATGAAATCAAACAGAGGCACACTATTTTTTATTTATATTGCCTTTTTCGTTCTTTCTTCACACGCTGTGTATGCCCAAGGTGCTGAGGACAAATTAGGGACTTGGCTTTTTTTCAATAACAAAAGTCGCCTAACTGAAAAGTTTACACTCAACACCACCTTTCAGCTCAGAGATTATGAGTTTTTCGATAATTTGCAACAACACTTTGCTTTGCTTGGACTCAGGTATGAAGTGAGTAGAAAAGTTCACGTGATGTTGGCGGGCAATTATATTGAAACCAAATCCTTTGTCAAGGGTGAACAAGAAAGGGTGTCGCATGAGCGACGATTGGTACAACAATTGGGGGTGAACGGTTCTTTGGGAAGGCTGCAGCTCAACCATCGGTTTCGCATAGAAGAAAGATGGTTGTCTGCACCCGGAAGCGATGACTTTGAAAGCAGATATAGGCAGTGGTTATGGTTGCGTATGCCACTCAACCACAGTAAAATGGAAGCCAATACATTTTTCTTATCAGCCTATGATGAGATATTTCTCAATTTTCAAGATGACGTCTTTGGCCAAAACAGATTGTTTGGAGGGTTTGGCTATCAAATTGATAAAAATGTACGTGTGGAAACCGGTTATTTCAAAAATCATTTTAGAGGGCGAAATTTTGAAAGAATTATTTTTATGCTATTTATTCAGACCGACTTGAGAAAAATATTTCATCAAAGTTAAGTCACAATTCTTCTAAAAAAAATCTACTCGAGAGTCCTGTCTGAGATTATGCAGTTTAATACTTTTTGAGCAAGAAACCCTGCCAAATAGCAGTTCAGGATGTGATAAAATTCCAAATTTAGGTGTGTAATCTTGAGTTTAAAACCAAAATGCACGGTAAATACCTCTTTAATGTTAGAGATAAAAACACCTTATTTTTGCTCAGTTTTTATTTTAAACAAATAATAAGCAGAATTGTTTCGTATTGGAAACGCGTTTTTGTAAATTGCGGATTCATTTCAAAAACCTAATTATCATGAAAAAAATATCGATTTTCTTAACGGCCTTTGCATTGGTCTTTACAGTTGCGTGCAAGGACAACAAAAAAACAGAAGAAGTAGAGGAAGTTAAAACTGTTGAAGTTCCCAAGCCCGAGCTTAAAAAAGTGGAGGTTCACATTAACTCTACGGAAGGAAACGCTATGGTTGGTCATGCCACTTTTGTAGAAAAAGAAGGAAAAGTTTCTTTGAATGTGATGTTTGAAGGACTGACCCCCGGCGAGCACGCCATTCATATTCACGATGTAGCAGATTGCTCATCCGGAGATGGAAAATCAGCCGGAGGACACTGGAATCCCACAGGTGTTGACCACGGACAGTGGATGGAAGGAAATGCCCACCACGCGGGCGACATCGGCAACTTTACAGCCGATGCAGACGGCAAAGCTTCTCTCGATTTTGAAACCGATAAATGGTGTATCGGATGTGAGGACGCTACCAAAAACATCCTCGGACACGGACTCATCGTGCACGCAGATCCCGACGATTTTACCACGCAGCCTACCGGCAATGCCGGGGCGAGAATCGGTTGTGGAGAGATTAAGTAAACGCGACACAGATTATAAAAAAAAAGCCTCATTTTCTATGGGGCTTTTTTTATAGACGCATACTGCGAGTTGCTTTGTTGCGATGAAGTATTTAAAATACATGACGTATAAACCTAAGTTCGATTAAAAAAAAAATGTATGCTGTTGATTATATGTAATTTACGATAAAAGTAAATATCTCCTCGAGCGCAGTCGGTCGGTTATTTTTGCTTTGGGGTCTTTAAGATTAGGCCTCAACTGCGCCCGGCCCGACAATGCTGGGTTCATGAGCAATTTATGCATGAAAGATAAATCGAACTCCGGTTTTAGCGCAAAACACCAACGGCTATTGGCTTCATACAAAAAACGTATAAAAATAACCCTAATGCCTATTGGCAAATGCCTCATGCCTTATTAACCCATCACGAAAATCCTAATGGCTAGTGGTTTCATACAAATAACGTATAACTAATAACCCTAATGCCTAATGGCAAATGCCTCATGTTTTATTAACCCATAGCGCAAAACACTCATGGTTAATGGTTTTATACAAATAACGTATAACTAATAACCCTAGTGCCTATTGGCAAATGCCTCATGCCTTATTAACCCATCGCGCAAATCACGAATGCCTAATGGCAAATGCCTCATGCCTTTTTTAGTATTTCAACAGCGATTTTGCTTCATAACCGGTGAGTTTTTCCCTGCCGTTCAAGAAGGACAACTCAATCAGGAAATTGCATTGCACCACCACCCCGCCGGCTTGTTCGACCAATTCGCAAACCGCTTTGGCCGTGCCGCCCGTTGCCAGCACATCGTCGTGGATAAGCACGCGCTCGCCCTTATGGACTGCGTCTTGATGCATTTCTAACCGGTCGGTGCCATACTCAAGTTCGTATGACGCGCCAAAAGTGTGGTAGGGCAATTTGCCCGGCTTTCGCACCGGTACAAAACCGGCATCCAATTTTTGCGCCAACAGCATGCCGAAGAAAAACCCCCTTGCTTCCGTCCCGACAACCTTGTCTATATGCTGCCCGTCTATCAGCTCAAACAGCGCATCGACGGTATAAACCAATGCTTTTTTGTCGCCCAAAAGCGGGGTGATGTCTTTAAACAATATGCCTTTTTTTGGGAAATCGGGGATGTCGCGGATGTAGGATTGGATGTTCATAAACAGCTTTTTTCTGCACTAAGATAAGGTTTTGTTTGGATATCAATCGTAAGCAATAAAAAAAGGGTTAAAGACTAAAAAGCCTGAAACCCTTGTTATTACTGGTCGGGGGTGACTGGACTTCTCGCCCAGCAAGACTATCAATAACCGGTACAGAAAACAAAACCCCATCTTTCGATAAGGCTTTTCAGTTGTCGGGGTGACTGGACTCGAATCCCGTAACTTGCAAATCGGAGATTTGAGAAGTTACGAGGACTCTCGAAAATCTAACAAATCTTCGATTTGAAGATTTTCGGAGCCAGCGGCCACAAGATAAAAGTACCAAAGCCACAAAAATTAACACCCTCCACCAGCAATTTGAATTGATAAAAAATCCGTTAGATTTGTAAGTAAATGCACGGCGGAAACAAACACAGCAGTAAGTTTATCTGTTTGTTGTGTGAAAGTGTAACCGATAACCTTGCAATTGAAAAAAGATGTATCTTTACTAAAACATTCGTAAAATGGTAGATTACAAGCAAATAATTACGATAGAACCCGGGAAACGTGGCGGTAAGCCATGTATCAGGGGCATGAGGATAACGGTCAATGATATACTTGGCTGGTTGGCCGCCGGGATGAGCATTCAGGATATTTTAACTGATTTTGACGAACTGACCGAGACAGATATTTATGCTGCATTAAGTTACGCGGCTGACAGGGAAAATAAAGTTTATCAGATTGCTGTATGAAATGCCCTTGGAAGATTTTTCAAACTAGCCGAAGTGATTATTGGGCATTCCATTCCTGTGCTGAGCCCCGAAGCGTCGGGGTCGAAGTATGACCAATGAAAATAAATAAAATAAACAGATGAAACTGCTTTTTGACCAAAATATCTCCCATAGGATTTTAAAACTAATTCCTGAGAAATATTCTGGTTCGACCACAGTAAAAAATGAAGGACTGACGAATGTCCCTGACAGAGAAATATGGGAATTTGCTAAACTAAATGACTACATCATAGTAACACAGGATTCAGATTTCAATGATTTAAATACCTTATATGGATTTCCCCCAAAAATTGTATGGATACGGACTGGTAATCTTAAAACCCAAGCCATAGTTGATATCTTGATTGGTTATTCGGATGAGATTAATAAATTTATCAGTGACAGCAATTATGGATGTTTTGAAATATTCAGAATAAAGTCAGAATAACGCCTGTGTCAGCAAATGGAGAGGGAAGTAGGCATTCTTTATCGCATATCAAACCTTGCGTTTGACCGATATAGAACCACACCCACCGGCTTTATAGATAAGATTAGGGATATAAAAAAGGCTGCCTAACAAGCACCCCTTTTGTCTATCTGAACCCATGTTTCTTTTTGAATTGTCACCCTGAACTTGTTTCAGGGGCTTTATGGGCTGAGATGCCGAAACAAGTTCGGCATGACAAATACAATACCTTCTTAGACAGCCTCTTGTCGGGGTGACTGGACTCGAATCCCGTAACTTGCAAATCGGAGATTTGAGAAGTTACGAGGACTCTCGAAAATCTAACAAATCTTCGATTTGAAGATTTTCGGAGCCAGCGACTATAGGATTCGATTGTATAAATTGAA
>JAHJTN010000015.1 GCA_018829465.1 Bacteroidota bacterium
GAGGTATTTTCGGTTTTCTAAGTTGGTTTGCGAATCTCCCTTCGTTCAGTTTGATTAAAGACTTGTGCTGAGCGCAGTCGAAGCATTGGAAAACACGATATGAGTTGGGCTGCACCCTTCTATTATTCACCGTTTTAAAGTAAAATATCGTGCATAAAAAATGCTTCTTTTACGGTAGTGATAACCGTGATTGGAGCATTTTTTTTTAAAACAATTCCAACTGCGTGGGCGGCGGCTCTTTCTCTACAACCGACTTCCCCCAAAAATTCATAATGTTTCCAAATTGTTTGTCTGTGATGCGCATCACGCTCACTTTTCCCAAAGGCGGTAACAGTTTTTTGACGCGTTTTTCGTGTACGTCTGCGCTTTCACTGCTCGCACAATGGCGCATATACACAGAGTATTGCATCATACTATAACCGTCTTTTAGCAGGTTGTTTCTAAACAAACTCGCGTTTCTTCGGTCTTTTTTAGTCTCGGTCGGTAAATCAAAAAACACAAACAACCACATAATACGGTAGGCATTTAGTTCCATAATTTTGGATATTTGATGCGCTTTCTGTCGCCTAAAAAACATTGCTGCAATGAAGCAGTTGTTTTAGACAAACCCACCATCAAAGGGCTTTTTTCGTCCTTGAAATAGACCGTTCGGGTAAGTATTTCCAGTAGCGCTGCTTTTGATTGGGTAGTGAGTGCTTCAGTGCAGTTTTCTTGCATTAATGCATACACTTTTTCGTCAACAATGGGTCGAAAAGGTTCCATGATATCGTCTGCCAAGGCAAAAGCGTTGTATTTATTTCGGTGGTTTATGCCGAGCGTGCAAAGAAGTCCGCTACCCGAAAGCGCTCTAGCCACTGCAGCACGCAAAATGGCGTAACCGTAGTTGAGATAGTTGTTTGGAAATTCACCAAAACGTGCTCGCTTAATGTCTTTCTCAAAATAGGTTTTCCAATAGGCTTGTGCCGCCACGCCTTCCATATTGCTGCTGTCTCCACTGAGTACCTTGTCTGCCAGAAAACGAAAGTGGTTTTTGCTACCGGAAATTTTTTCTAAAAGCAAGCCTTGGTTTTTAATCTTTTCTACCACAGTTTGCTGCCAGAGCTGTTTCTTTAATGGCTGTGATGCTTGAATTTGATTTTTAAAAATTTCCTGTTGTATGTGATGGCTGTTGAGGTTGAGAAACATCCCATTAGGCAGGTGGTTGTTGCCACAAATGAGAACTGCTGCGTTGTTTTCAATGAGTAAATTCAAAGCCGGAAGGCTCAAAAAACTCTCTTGGTTTTCAACCACAACAAAGCCAATATCTTCTATCGGAATGCTGCCTTCTCGGGTTTCGGATTGGATGAGAAGTTGCCGGTTTTTTACTTTCAGCGAACTTTTTTGCGTGATAAAAATGGTTTTTTTTAACATATCTGTTGTATCAAATTGATTACAAGATAGTTAAAAAAATAAAAAAAAACACATTGCGAAACCTCACGTTACACATACCGATGTTTTTTCTGTAAATACAAGTTCTGTTGGACGAAGAAAAAACTATTTGTGGTTTTGCAAGGCTTCTAAAAATGCTTCGGCCACAAGTTGATTTCCGGTTTCGTTCAGGTGGACGCGATCGGTAGTCAGGATGCCTTTTTCCAAGTTTTCCGGATTGTGCGTGCGGCTATATTCAAGAAAAATAGTGCGGAGATCTACCAAGCCGCTTTCTGTGCTTTTCGCAATTTTTTTGATGGTTTTTGCATAGGCATTGAGGTCGCCGTCTTGCGGATTGCTCGCATCCCATTTTTCGCCGATAAAGGTGGGCGTCACGCAAATTACTTGTGCGCCTTGTGCCTGAATTTTTCTAATAATGGCGCGGTAAAATTTTTCAAATTTATCCAAATCTGTACCTGTTCCAAAATCTGATTTGTGCCAAACATCATTAATCCCAACATAAATAAAGACAATATCCGGTTGGTGTTTCAATACGTCATTTTCCAACCGCAAATACAAATCGTACACTTTATCTCCGCCGATTCCGGCACCAATAAACTCGAATACTTGTGCGTTGGCTTTTGCTTTTAGCAAGCTAATGTAGCCATTGGTTTGCGTCCCCATTTCGGTAATGGAATCGCCAAAAAATACAATTCTTTTTGGTTTTTGGATTGGTGTGATCATGAAGAGGGAAATCAACAAAAGAATTAGATTTTTCATAGAGCCGCAACCAATTATTAAAAATCGTAAGCGTGTCTGTAAAACTGTCCACAAAGTATGGTCAGCATATCTTTCTCAACGTTTTCAATCGGGATTTCCACAATGCGGTTAATTTCTTCTCCATCTCTATAAAAAATGATAGTAGGGACGTTGGTGATGTTGTATCCTTCCAATAAATCAGCAGGCTCGTTTTTGTCTTCATTAATCATCACGGTAGTCAATTTGTCTTTTGGAAATTTCAACGCATCCAATATTTTGATAAAACCGGGTACTTCCCGGTGGCTGTCTTCACACCATGTACCCATAAACATTTTGATACTGACATCTCCTTGCAGGTGTGGTTTGATGGCTTTCAAGGTTTCCGCATTGGGTTGGTAGGACTCATAGCCCCTGTTAAACCAAAGATTATAAGGCGCTTCTTTCAATACCGATATGTCTTGATATCCCATCAACACAGGGTCGTCTTCAAATGAGGAAACGATGCTGTCTTGTTGAACTTCTTGGGTGTTTTTTTCAGCTTCTTTGGGTTCGTTTTTGCAGGCAAAAACAAGGATCGAAAGGCATAAAATTGTGATTTTCTTCATGTCGGTAGTTGCTTTTGAGTTTAAATCAATGCGTGTCGGGTCATGGCTTCGGGCTTTTCAATGCCCATGAGTTTAAGTATGGTTGGTGCCATATCACCCAAGACGCCCGGTTTGATTTCTTTGATTTCTTTATCTACTAAAATAAGTGGCACCGGGTTGGTGGTGTGGGCCGTGTTGGGCGATCCATCCGGGTTTATCATGGTTTCACAATTCCCGTGGTCGGCTATTATTAAGGTTGTATATTCATTTTCCAAAGCCGTTTCTACAATGTCCTTAACACAGGCATCTACAGCTTCGCATGCTTTGATGGCGGCTTCCATCACTCCGGTATGTCCTACCATATCTCCGTTAGCAAAATTGAGGCAGACAAAATCTACTTCGCCTTTTTGTAGTTCCGGTACAAGTGCATCTCGGAGTTCGTATGCGCTCATCTCGGGTTTCAAATCATAGGTGGCTACTTTGGGCGAGTTTTTCAGAATGCGGGTTTCGTCCACAAAAGGATTTTCGCGTCCACCGGAAAAGAAAAAAGTAACATGCGGATACTTTTCTGTTTCGGCTATGCGAATTTGTTTTTTGCCGTGTTTTTCCAGAATTTCACCCAAGGTTTCGGTGAGGTTTTCTTTGTCGTACACCACGTGTATGTTCTCAAAAGTATCGTCGTAGTTGGTCAAAGTTACATAGTAGAGGGGAATTTTGCGCATTTGATATTCCGCAAAGTCTTGTTGAGATAGCACTTGTGTCAATTCACGACCCCGATCGGTTCGGAAATTGAAGAAGATGACTACATCGTCTTCTTGAATTTTTGCAATGGGTTTGTTGTTCTGAGTCAGTACTATAGGTTTGATAAATTCGTCAGTTACACCTTCGTCATAACTTTTTTGAATTTCTTGAACTACATCTTCGCAAAGTGTTCCTTTGCCCAATACCAACAGGTCATAAGCTTGCTTGACGCGTTCCCAGCGTTTGTCTCTGTCCATGGCGTAATAGCGCCCGATAACGGTTGCCAATTTTCCGCCCGATTGCTTCATGTGTTGCTGCAAATCTTGTATATAGCCCAATCCGGATTTTGGATCCACATCGCGGCCATCTGTAAAGGCGTGTACATAGACGTTAGTCAAACCATGTGCATTTGTAGCATCGAGCAAACCTTTGAGGTGGTCGATGTGTGAGTGAACGCCACCGTCTGAAAGCAATCCTAAAAAATGTATGGGTTTGTTGTGTTTTTTAGCATGTTCAAATGCTTTGACCAATTCCGGCTCTTGCGTAAGGGTTTTGTGCTGAACCGCAAGATTGATTTTGGTTAGGTCTTGATATACGATTCGTCCGGCACCCAAATTCATGTGGCCCACTTCACTGTTTCCCATCTGGCCTTCGGGCAACCCTACGTTGAGTCCGTCGGTGCGAAGTGTGGTATGTGGAAATTTCTTATAAAGACTATCGATGAAAGGTGTATTTGCATGATCTACGGCCGATACTTTAGGATCCGGAGAAATGCCCCAACCGTCAAGTATCATCAGGATAACTTTTTTATGCATGGTATTTTCGTTTCTTTTTTTTGAAATACAAAGATACGAAAGATTTGAAGGTTTGCGGGTTTGAAAACCTATAAAATGAAGGTTTAACGAAAAGTTGACCGACCGTTACATGTGTAAATTTTTAATCTTTACGATTCCTATTTCGGTATTCTTCCAGCATTTTTCGGTCAAAGTCGTACTCTACTTTTTGTAGCTGCAGAATCTTTTTGGGCGAAACCACTCCTGCCAAGGCGAGCATCATTTTTTTGCGTTCAGTTAAAATGGTTTCCTCGAGCTGAAACATTTTTTCAAGATAGTTTTTGGCTTCTTGTTCACTGAAGTTTTGCGCATTTTCCCGAACCGTTTTTCTGATTTCTCTCAGTTCGTGACGGCTGGGTCTGTAGATGTTGTTTTCAAAAGCGTTGTAAAGCGGCCAAAATTTTTCAGCCTCGGTTGCAGACAGTTCGAGCTCTTGTGTAATAAAGGCTGTCTTCATGGCCATCACCCGATCGTGATAGTCATTTTTTTGTGCATATATGAAGGTCTGAACCGACAAAATGACAATAAGAATGAATAATTTTTTCATGTGTTTATATTTATCAAGTGATTGATATTAGTTTTTACAGGTGTATAAACTGCTACTGTGAGCAAACAATGCATAAACGCTTTATTTTGAAGCGATTGCTTAAATTTGAATTTTTAATATTATCAGTTTTCATCATCATAATCAAAGGCAGAAAGATTTTCTGCAAGGTATTGTGCCATTTCGTCACCACTCAATTCAGCACTCCCAAAAGGATCAAAAGTAAAATCAGACGACAACAATTGCTCCCAATCAAACGCTGAAAGGTTGATGTCGGTTTCCAGATAATTTTTGATATCAGTTTCTCCCACAACCACTTCTGTTTGGATATTTGCGGTTGGTGTTTTCAGAAAATATGTCAGTCCTAACAGTGCTACACTAATAGCTGCGACACGCCAAAAACGAGGCGTTAGTTTTCTGACTTTTGGTGCAGTGGGATGTAATTTGGAAAGGATTTCTATGCGGTTGTTTTCAAAATAATTTACAGGGATTTCAAAACCTGTATTTCTTTCTTTGGAAAATCCTTCAACGGAATTTTTTAAATCAGTTCTTAACAACATTTTTTTATTGAAATCTGCAAAATAATTTTCCGGAACCACAAAGCCGGAATCTTGTTTTGAGGGGGTATTATGTTGTCTGTTCAGTTTCATTTTGTGTGTGGTTTGTGTATTATTTCTGTGTCTATGGTTGTTTAGTTAATTTTGTATCAAGGTTTTGACGCATCAAAAGGCATAAGGTTTAACGTTCTTTTAAAAATGATTCAATTTTTTTTACAGCGTGGTGGTATGATGCTTTCAGCGCGCCTTCTGTGGTGTTGAGGATTTCTGATATTTCACTGTATTTCAGGTTGTCAAAATAATGCATGTTAAAAACGAGTTGTTGCTTCTCAGGCAATTGTGCTACAGCTTGTTGAAGTTTTAATTGAATTTCGTCTCCGTCAAAATACACATCGGCTTGCAAACTGCTCACCCGCTGTTGTTTTAAAACTTCCGGAGTGATTTGCGTCTTTTTGGATTCCTTGCGCAGGTGTGACAAAGCCTCGTTGGTAGCGATGCGATAGAGCCACGAAAACAATTTGGATTCGCCTTTAAACTCTTGGATGTGGTGAAATACTTTGATAAAAACATTTTGCAGAACATCATCGGCATCGTCATGTGAAATGACAATTTTTCGGATGTGCCAATACAAGGGTTTTTGGTACAATTCCAACAAGGTTTCAAAAGCAGCGTTTCGGGTCTGCTCATCTTGAAGTTGCGCTACGAGTGCGGAGTCTTGCAAAACTTTTTAAGCTTAGACGTTAAAGGTACAAAATGGTTTAAAGAAAGATAGCTATTGACTCTAAAACTTAAAGAGGACAACAATTTATCTGCCTGCAGTGAGTTCTGCAATGCGCACAATGACGGCTACTGCTTTTTCCATATTTTCCAAGCTCACATATTCGTACTTTCCGTGAAAATTATGTCCGCCGGCAAAAATGTTTGGGCATGGAAGTCCCTTAAAACTGAGCTGAGCACCATCGGTACCACCGCGAATAGGTTTTATTATAGGTTTGATTCCCAAATCCTTCATGGCCTGCTCGGCTATGTCAACGATATGAAAAACCGGTTCTATTTTTTCGCGCATGTTGAAGTATTGATCTTCGATTTGACAGCTAAAAAAATTCCCGTGTGCTGTGTTGAGTTTTTCTGTCAGTTCTTTTAGAAATAATTTTTTTTCTTCAAAAGCCCGGCTGTCGTGATCGCGAATGATGAAAGAAAGTGTCGTTTTTTCTATACTGCCGTTTTGCGAAGTGAGATGAAAAAATCCTTCGCGTCCCGACGTTTTTTCAGGTACTTGATTTTCGGGTAATAGGCTCAGGAATTTGTGTGCCAACCCCATCGAGTTGACCATTTTGTCTTTGGCATAGCCCGGATGTACACTTTTTCCTGTTATGGTGACAGTGGCCGCCGCAGCGTTGAAATTTTCGAATTCCAGTTCACCAACCTCACTGCCGTCCATAGTATAGGCCCAATCGGCGCCAAACTTTTTTACGTCAAATTTGTGGGCGCCGCGTCCAATTTCTTCATCGGGAGTAAACCCAACTCTAATTTTTCCGTGCGCTATTTCCGGATGAGACAGCAAGTATTCCATGGCAGTGACAATTTCGGCAATGCCGGCTTTGTCGTCTGCGCCCAAAAGCGTGTTGCCATCTGTGGTGATGAGTGTTTGGCCTTTGTGGGCAAGCAATTCGGGGAAGTAAGATGGCGACAATAAAATATTTTTTTCCTTGTTGAGCCAAATGTCTGTTCCGTCGTAGTTTTCTATAATTTGCGGTTTTACATGCGCAGCAGTAAAATCGGGAGAAGTATCAAAATGAGCAATAAAACCAATCGTAGGGATGTTTTTGCCATTGGCGTTTGCAGGCAATGTAGCCATCACATAAGCGTTTTCATCCAGTGTCACATCTTGCATCCCGATTTCTTCAAGCTCATTTGCCAAATATTTGGCCAGTTTCCACTGTTTTTCTGTGCTTGGTGTCGTATCCGAATTGGCATCAGATTGGGTGTCCATTTGCACATAGTGCAGAAAACGCTTCAATAAATTTTGCATATCAAATCTTTTGGTAAAAATACGGTTTACTTTGCACCCGTGTCAAGCAGAACTCTAATTTTCTATGTACTTTTGTGCAACATTTCTATCACATGTACAAACTGCTTTTTCGACCTGTTTTTTTTTGTTTTGATCCTGAAAAAGTTCACGAATGGACTTTTAAAGCTATTAAATCCATTTGTAAAATACCATTCCTAGTCTTTTTGATTCGAAAAATATATGTGATTGACAATCCACGCTTGCACCGCGAAATCTTCGGACTTCGTTTTAAAAATCCCATAGGCTTGGCCGCCGGTTTTGACAAAGATGCCAAACTTTATGAAGAGTTGTCTCATTTTGGTTTTGGCTTTGTTGAAATTGGTACGCTCACCCCTAAACCGCAACCGGGCAATCCGAAAAAAAGGTTGTTTAGGTTGGTTGCAGATTCGGGTATCATCAATCGCATGGGCTTCAACAACGAAGGCGTAAAGGCGGCTGTGTTGCGGTTAAACAAACAAAAAAATATAATTATTGGCGGCAATATTGGCAAAAACAAGATGACTGCCAACGACAATGCCCTAGACGATTATCTCTTTTGCTTGGAAAAACTTTACCCTTTTGTCGATTATTTTGCGCTGAATGTAAGTTCACCCAACACACCGGGTTTGCGTTCATTGCAAGACAAAGAACCCTTGCGCGAGTTGCTCAAAACGGTGAAGGCCAGGTCGCAGCAATTGCAAAAAGTACATCAGTTAGCCAAGCCAAGACCGGTTTTGCTTAAAATTGCACCCGATTTGACAAACGAGCAACTACTCGATATTATAGAGATTGTGATTTCTACTCAGACAGACGGCGTCATTGCAACCAACACAACACTTTCGCGTAAAAACTTGCAGTCTCCCAACCAAAAAGAAACGGGCGGCTTGAGCGGTAAACCCCTTACGGATAGGAGTACGGAAGTGATTAGGTTTATTGCAGAAAACAGCAAAAAAGCATTCCCCATCATCGGCGTAGGCGGTATTCATTCTACAGACGACGCTATTTCCAAACTAGAAGCCGGTGCAGATTTGGTTCAGCTTTATACAGGTTTTATCTACGAAGGACCGGGCTTGATTAAAAAAATCAATAAAGCTATTTTAGCTAGAGCCTAAAACCGGAACATATTTTAATGTCCAGCTATTTTCGGCGTAAATTTTTCTAATAATAAGTTGCGTTTGTTTGGTTTATATGCTGTGGAAGTTAAAAATTTTCTCAATCAATTTGTATGGAGTAGGATTATAAAAATGCGAAATAATTATCTTTGAAGCATGCAACAAGTCAAAATTATCGAATGTCCGCGTGATGCCATGCAAGGCATTAAACCTTTGATACCGACTGCTGCCAAAATTCGATACATACAATCGCTGTTGGGCGTTGGTTTCCACACCATTGATGTCGGGAGTTTTGTATCGCCAAAAGCGATTCCGCAAATGGCCGATACGGCAGCGGTTTTGAAAGGTTTGGATTTATCTGCTACGCAAAGCAAACTCTTGGCTATCATCGCGAATGTTCGCGGTGCGGAAGATGCGGCCATACATCCGGAAATTGATTTTTTGGGCTATCCGTTTTCCATATCAGAAAACTTTCAAATGCGCAACACACACAAAACCATAGCAGAGAGTTTAGTAGTTTTACAAGAAATTTTACATATAGCCGACCGCTCGGGCAAGCAAGTGGTAGCTTACTTGAGCATGGGTTTTGGCAATCCGTATGGCGATCCGTGGGATGTGGAAATTGTCGCAAATTGGACGGAGAAATTGACGCGCATGGGTGTGCAAATTCTATCCTTATCAGACACGGTTGGTTCGTCCACGCCTGAAGTCATCCGTTATTTGTTTTCAAATTTGATTCCGGCCTATCCAAAAGTAGAATTTGGCGCGCACCTGCACACCACGGCAAATACATGGTACGAAAAAGTAGATGCTGCCTACAAAGCCGGATGCTGCCGATTTGATGGCGCCATCCAAGGATTTGGCGGTTGCCCAATGGCAAAAGATGAACTCACAGGCAACATGCCTACCGAAAAATTGGTTTCCTATTTCACGAGTCAGAAAGCAAAAACGGGCATCAATAGCCTCAGTTTTGAGAGTGCCTACAACGAAGCAACAAAAGTGTTTACGCGGTACCATTAGTGGTATCTTTCAAATATTATTTTTTTATATTTTAAAAAAAAATCAAACAGATGAGCAAGTCCGTTTATGAAGAAATCATGTCGCTACGCGAAGCTTTGACAACATATAATTACGAGTACTATGTGTTAGATGCGCCTACGATTTCCGATTTTGAATTTGACCAGAAACTCAAAAGGCTGGAGGCATTAGAAAGTCAAAATCCGGAATATTTTGATCCCGATTCGCCCACGCAACGTGTGGGAGGGGCGGTAACTAAAAACTTTGAAACGGTTGTACACAGCCATAGAATGTATTCTTTGGACAATTCCTATTCTCGGGAAGACTTGTTGGAATGGGAAGCGCGGATGCAGCGAATTTTGGGTGATGTCAAACTCGAATATGTATGTGAACTCAAGTACGACGGCGCTTCCATTAGTTTGACCTATCACGACGGGAAATTGTTTAAGGCAGTAACACGCGGCGATGGATTTCAAGGCGATGATGTAACAGCCAATGTACGCACCATTCGTTCGGTACCATTGGTTTTGAAAGGCAATTATCCGAATACTTTTGATATTCGCGGCGAAATAGTATTGCCGATTTTGGGGTTCAACAAGATGAACGAAGCCTTGATTGAGATCGGAGAGGCCCCTTACGCCAATCCCAGAAATACGGCCTCTGGAAGTTTAAAATTGCAAGACAGTGCTGAAGTGGCCAAAAGACCTTTAGATTGTTTGTTGTACTTTATTATTGGTGCAGATTTGCCTTTCAATACCCAGTTTGAAGCCTTACAAGCTGCCCGAAATTGGGGTTTTAAAGTACCCCGAGAGGCAAAGTTGGTACAAGATATGCAAGCGGTTTTTGATTATATTGATTATTGGGATGTTCACCGTCACGATTTGCCTTACGAGACCGATGGCGTCGTAGTCAAAGTAAACAGTTTTTCGCACCAACAGGAGCTGGGTTACACAGCCAAGTCGCCGCGCTGGGCGATGGCTTATAAATTCAAATCCGAGCAAGCCGAATCTGTTTTAGAGTCAATTTCCTATCAAGTAGGGCGTACAGGTGCCATCACACCTGTTGCCAACTTGCAGCCTGTTTTACTGGCAGGAACCACGGTAAAGAGGGCCTCGCTGCACAATGCCGATCAGATGTCAAAATTAGATGTGCGCTTGGGTGATACGGTTTTTGTAGAAAAAGGAGGGGAGATTATTCCTAAAATTACAGGCGTGAATATGTCTAAACGAACTTCCGGTAGCACACCTTTGGTCTTTATAGATAATTGCCCGGAATGCGACTCAGAACTCGTCAGAAATGAGGGCGAAGCGCAACATTTCTGTCCAAACTACCTAGGTTGTCCGCCTCAAATCATTGGTCGTATTCAGCATTTTATCAGCCGCAAGGCGATGGATATTGAGGGTTTGGGTGGCGAAACGGTAGCTTTGCTCTATGAAAACGGATTGGTTGAGAATTACGCAGATTTATACGATTTACAAGTATCGCAGTTATTGCCTTTAGAACGTATGGCACAAAAGTCATCAGAAAATCTTATCAATGGTCTTCAGCAATCGGTCAATGTTCCTTTCGAGAGGGTTTTGTATGCCTTGGGCATTCGTTATGTGGGCGAAACGGTGGCCAAAAAATTGGCGAGACATTATAAAAATATAGATGTGTTGGCTCAGCAAACAGAGGAAAATTTAATTGAGGTAGATGAAATTGGCATACGCATCGCACAGAGTGTGGTTTCTTTTTTTCAAAAACAAGAAAATAGAATCTTAATAGAACGGCTCAAAAATGCAGGTTTGCAGTTCGAAATTTTAAGCGATGAGACACATTTTGTTTCAGATAGATTAGCCGGCAAAACTATCGTTATCTCAGGTGTTTTTACGATGTATTCGAGGGAAGAACTCAAAAATTTGATTGAAGCACATAGCGGGAGAGTGGGGAGTTCTATCTCAGCAAAAACCCATTATTTGGTAGCCGGTGAAAATATGGGGCCTTCCAAATTGGAAAAAGCTAAAAAATTAAACATACCCATTTTAACAGAGGGTGCGTTTGCTGAAATGATTAAAAATTGAAGTATATTCTTTTATTGTGTTAATTTGTTGTTATTATTAATTTTTTTAAGTACAAAATATTTTTTTTTCGTAATTTTATGGTGTTAGCTAACGAATTAGAATAGTGAATGTTCTACGGAGTATTTATCACATAAATTGATAGATTTTTCAAATTAGAACATCTCACACACGTTTAACAACTTAATGTAAACTTATGAAACGCCCATGTAAAAATATTGACACACAGGAGTATGATTATCCTAGGGCGTTCCATCTGACCGATAAAAATAAATAATATAAACAGATGAAAAATGTATTTTACCTTGTTGCAATTTTTAGTGTCTTTTCTTTGTATGGCCAAGCCCAAGACCGTCCTTTATCTTTGAAATTGAACAATGGCATGGTTGTCAATCCGGGTGATGTATTTGTGATAGGTGATACGAATACGCATCATACCTTTTCGTATCTCAATGTCGGGAAGCCTAATTTAATCATCAAAAAAGGAGGCATTTACCATCCAAAATCCTTGGTAGGACAGGAAGTGATTGTTGCAGACATTCAATCTTCTTCTAAAGGCGATTTAATCGTTTTAAAAAGAGCTGATGGGAATCTGTTTTTAGGCGCAAATAAATTGGCTTATATCAGGGATTTAGAGAAAGCTTTGGCTAGTGGCGAGCTTCTTGTCAAACAGTCTAGTTGAGAAATAATTCTTGATAAAAAATAAAAAGTGCCATTCCTAAGACAAACCAACCGAACATTTTCTTGAGTTTTTTACCCGCTATGTAGTTGGAAACAAACATTCCGATAAAGATGCCTATTATAGAAAGCGCGGTGAAAGTCAATAGGAAAGTCCAATTTATAGGTAGGTTTTGAATGTCGCCCATAAATCCGATTAGCGAATTCACCGAAATTACGAGCAAGGAGGTAGCCACGGCCTTTTTCATGGGTAATTTGGCAAACAACACCAATGTTGGGATGATTAAAAAACCACCACCCGCACCGACCAATCCGGCTATCAAACCCACGGCAATACCTTGGAGAAACAACAACGTGTAATGCATTTTAGAAACTGCCAAATCGGGCACTTTTTCTTGCTTACTCACAATCATAAAAATGGAAGTAACCGTCATCACCAAACCAAAAAATGTCATGATGCCAATTTCTTTAGTCACGGAAAATTCATCGAATTGAAACAATACATCGGGCAACCATGGAATCAGGTATTTTCGTATGGTATAAACCACCACAAAAGCCGGAAAGGCAAAAAAGAGACCTGTTTTGATTTCTACCATTTTTTTTTGATAGCTTCGAATAGCACCCGTAAGTGATGTAGTGCCCACCACAAAAAGAGAATAGGCTGTGGCTGTAATGGGTTCTATTTTAAGTAAATAAACCAAAATAGGCAGTGTCAGTACAGAACCACCCCCACCGAGCAAACCTAGAATAAAACCGATAAGTACAGCACCAAGATAGCCTAGAATAAACTGAATATCCATGTTTTTTTATAAGTTAAACCGTACGAAATTAATATAAACTTCTTTCTCTGTCTGTAACGAAAGTAACCAATTGCAAAACCACTTTGGCTTATGTTTGTATTAAAATTTTAAAACATGAGAAAAAATCTGGGAAACCGAGACAAAGCAATGCGAATTCTTTTAGCCATCATTGCTGTCACATTGTTTTTTACAGGTATGCTTCAGGGAATATGGGCATACATGGCATTGGCAGCTGGAGGCGTATTGCTACTAACCGCTTTGATAAATTTTTGTCCGCTTTACGCCATTTTCGGGATCAAAACTTGTAAAGCAAGATAGAAGATATTTATTTTTTTTATTTTAGTTAGGACAGATGTCCTCATCTAAATAATCCGGTATGCCATCTCCGTCACAATCTGTGAAGGTAATTGTGCCGTCAGCATTGATGGTGATTTCGTTTATGGTTAATATAAAATCGCCATCGTCATCGGTGTCTATAAAATTTGGAAATCCATCGCCATCGGTATCATCATCACCGATATTTTCATTTCCGTTCAGATCTTCGATGAAGGAAGGAATTCCATCCAAATCGTGATCGGCTTCTATGGCTGCGAAGAGTTTTACCCTAAAGATTAATGGAGAATTTGCAGGAATACCCGGTTGTGTGATGTTTTGAAAACCCAAAGCAGATGGAAAAAACACGGCACCAACGCCAAAATTAAAAAAAGTAGAAGTGCCATCGGGGTTTAAATCAAAACCGTCAGCAGATTTTAACTCAGTTAAAATTAAACGAAATCCAACCACTACCTGGGTTAAATCAAACCAAATTGGATTTGCGTTTGAGTCAAACAGATTGGAATTTAAGAGTGTACCTCTAAAATTGACAAGTGTTGAGTCTACAAAATGAGGTCTTTTATTGACACCTTCACGCGCCTTGAGGACATAATAGTTGAGCGTGACAGAATCTATGGCGAATGTTTTTTTCTCTACAAGGTCGATAAGTGGCGTTTTATTGGCATTTTCTCCGGCAATGGTGTCAAATTCAATGTCAAAATTGAAACCGGGTGGCGGATTTACAAAATCTTCTTGATTGTAAAAATGTGTATTGAGAAACTCAAGTATGGCAGCGTCATCGATAAGGGCTTGCTCACCTAAATCAACAGGAGGAACGGGTGTTGTGGTTATACCATCATCACCACTGCCACAAGACGAAACGAAAATTGTCATCAAGACCAATGAGAAAAGTCTTATTTGAGAAAAAAGCCTATACATAGATTCTAATTTTGGCGCAATTTACGATTTTCCGTTATCTTTGAAAGGTAAATTTTGAATTATGCGTGTGGATAAGTTTTTGTGGTGCATACGGTTGTATAAAACCAGAACCCAAGCGACCGAAGCTTGTAGGAAAGGCCACGTAAAAATCAACAATGAGCCGGTCAAACCCTCCAGAGAAGTAATCCCTACAGATGAAATCAAAGTTAGGAAAGATCAGATAGAACGCATCTTTTTAGTGCAGGATATACCCGAAAATAGGTTGGGAGCCAAATGGGTTGGCTTGTATGTGATAGACCAAACACCTGCAGACGCTTTCGAAAAAATGAAGCTAATCAGACAAACTTCTGCCTATTACAGAAACTTAGGCACCGGAAGGCCCACCAAAAAAGACCGCCGTGTTTTAGACGATTTTATGGATGAACCCGAAAATGGTACACATCATGAATCGTGAATTTTGGGAACAAAAATACCAAAGTGGCGATACGGGCTGGGATTTGGGCGCGCCTTCGCCACCCATAACCAATTATGTTGATCAAATTGAAGATAAAAATCTCAAAATTTTGATACCCGGCGCCGGCAATGCCTACGAGGCTGCCTATTTGCTGAAAAATGGATTTACGCAGGTCACGGTTGTAGACATTGCACCTTCGCCAATAAATAATTTGGCCAAACAGTATGCTTCAAATTACCTGACGCTCATCAACCAAGATTTTTTTGAGCTAAATGAACAGTTCGATTTAATACTCGAGCAAACCTTTTTTTGTGCCTTACAGCCATCCTTCAGAAAAAAATACGCAACAAAAATGAATGAACTTCTTTTGTCCGGAGGAAAACTTGCGGGACTTTTGTTTGACTTTCCTCTTTCAAATGAAGGCCCGCCATTTGGTGGCGATATACAGACGTATAAAGCACTCTTTTCTCCTTATTTTAAGATTTCTACCCTGACGCCTTGTCACAATTCAGTAAAACCCAGACAAGGAAGGGAACTCTTTTTTATCTTTGAAAAAAAATAATATGCAAACCGAAAGCAAAACCATCATCTTGGATGCCATTCAAATAGAACATAAAGTTCGCCGTATTGCTTATCAGATATATGAAACTAACATAGACGAATCGTGTATTGTGTTAGCCGGAATACATCAAAACGGCTATGTTTTTGCTGAAAAATTGGCAACATATCTAGAAAAAATATCAACACTCCACGTGATACTTTGCCGGGTAGATATCGACAAAAACAAGCCCGAATCTGCGATACAAACATCACTGACGCCCGATCAATACAAGCACAAATCTTTAGTATTGGTAGATGATGTTTTAAATTCGGGAAAGGTTTTAATGTATGCCGTTCGCCATTTTTTGGATGTGCCTTTAAAGCAATTTAAAACCGCCGTTCTCATCAATCGCAATCACAAACGCTATCCTGTAAAAGCAGATTTTAAAGGCCTTTCACTGTCAACTTCTTTGCAAGAACACGTGGAGGTGGATTTTGACAGAAAAGAGGTTTATTTATCCTGACTTTTTAGGCTTTCCAAGATTTCTTTCGCAATATTTTCCGGCGTTTTTTCGTCTGTAGATACCAAAATTGGGGCTTGATAATAAAACGATTGACGCTCAAATAGATGTTTGGCAATAAAAGTTTCCAATGCTGTTTTGCTTTGATGAAATTGCAATATTGGTCGTTTGGCAGTTTCAGATAAGAGCCGCTCAGCTAGGGCCGATACACTTGTCTTAAGATAGATTACATACCGTGTGGATGCAAGTATATCTTCCATATTATCAAAGTAGCATGGCGTGCCGCCTCCTAATGAAATAACCCGCGGATTTGAACCCGACAACAATTCCCGAAGGTATTTTTTTTCAAGCTTTCTGAAGTATATTTCACCTTTAGATTCAAATATTTGTGCAATTTTTTGTTGCGCTTTCTCTTCTATGTATTCGTCTAAATCAGTAAACGGATAAGCTGCGATTTTAGCAATACTTTTGCCTATTACTGATTTACCGCAACCCATATAGCCCAATAAGACTATGTGTTCCTGCAATTTGTCTGAATTTTCTAAAGCCATGTAAACCGTTTTTGGGTTGACGGCAAATTTAAAATAATTTCATCTTGTATAATGAAGATATACATACTATATTTGCACCCGCTTTTAAGCAAGATTCGTTAGCTCAGTTGGTAGAGCACAACACTTTTAATGTTGGGGTCCTGGGTTCGAGCCCCAGACGGATCACTAGAATAAGAAAGACTCGTTAGCTCAGTTGGTAGAGCACAACACTTTTAATGTTGGGGTCCTGGGTTCGAGCCCCAGACGGGTCACCAAAGCCCAGGTGCTGAAATTGGTAGACAGGCATGGTTGAGGGCCATGTGTCCATTAGGACGTGCAAGTTCGATTCTTGTTCTGGGCACGTTTGTTTAACAAGGTTATCTAAAGTTAGATAACCTTTTTTTATGCCTATCAAAATATTTGTTTAATATTGCATAAAAAATATTAAACATGGTAAAGTCTGTTTTTAGTATAAAAGACTTAGAAAATTTAAGCGGCATCAAGGCGCATACCATCCGTATTTGGGAAAAGAGGTATAATCTTTTGGTGCCGGAGCGCACAGATACCAACATCAGACACTATAACCTCTCCAACTTGCAGAAGTTGCTGAATGTGACACAACTTTATCACCACGGTTATAAAATCTCAAAAATTGCCAAGCTTTCAAACGAAAAAATTCACCAGCTTGTCGTAGATATCGCCAACGAACAATCGCCGCAGGAATCTGCTATAGCTTCTTTTAAGATGGCCATGGTAAATTTTGATGCCAACTTGTTTCACAATACCTATTTGGATTTAGCAAAGAAATTTAGCTTTTCAGAAATCTTTTTAGAAACCTTTGTACCACTTCTCAATGAATTAGGGCTCCTTTGGCAAGCCGAAGTTGTTCGCCCTTCACACGAACATTTTATTACCGGTTTGATCAAACAAACCATTATCGCAAACATCAAGCAAAACCACGTCGAACAAGCAGACTCCGCTCACAATGGCGTGTATGTTTTGTACCTGCCCAACAATGAAATTCACGACATTGGCCTTACTTACATTTATTACCACCTGCTGAGTAAAAAACACAAAACTATTTACCTTGGTCAATCTATGGGTATTGAATTTCTCAAAGATTTTAATAGTTTCTATGAAAATATCATTTTTGTGACTTATTTTACCGTTCAACCCGAGCCCGAAAAGGTTAACGAATATGTGCAGACTTTTCAAAATGAAGTAAATCCCGAAGGTCGTCATAAACTTTGGCTGCTTGGAAGGCAAACACAATACTTTACAGACTATGAAAAATACCCCGATGTCCGAATATTTGACACGCTTTATCAATTAACTCAAAAAGTTTAGTTAAAAACATTTATTTGTTTAAATTTTTGATATATTTGTTAAACAAAATTATTTATGCAAGTAACCATCTTAGGTTCCGGATTTTCTTCACTCTCTGCTGCTGCCTACCTCGCAAAGTCGGGTTATAAAGTTGTTTTGCTCGAAAAAAACAACAGCTATGGCGGTCGGGCAAGAAGGTTGCAACGCGACGGTTTTTCTTTTGATATGGGGCCAACATGGTATTGGATGCCCGATATTTTTGATCGTTTTTTTGCCGATTTTGACAAGAAAACTACCGATTATTACGATTTGCACAAACTAAATCCGGCCTATGAAGTCTATTTTGATGTCCAGGATTCTGTAGTTATATCAGACAGTATAGAAAAAATAAAAGCAGTCTTTGAATCTTTAGAAACCGGTGCTGCAGAAAAACTAGACGATTTTATGCAGATGGCACACGACAATTATGAAATTGCCATCAAAGATTTGGTGTACAGACCCGGAGTCTCTCCTTTAGAGTTGGTTACGCCTGAAACCATCAAGAAGTTAGGGCAATTCACCAGCACCATCAGCAAGGAAGTTCGCAAGAGATTTAAAAACCGCAGGTTGATCCAGATACTCGAATTTCCTGTTTTGTTTTTAGGTGCCAAACCCTCCGACACACCCGCCTTTTACAGTTTTATGAACCAAGCAGATTTTGGTCTCGGTACTTTCCATCCGCAGAAAGGCATGTTTAGCGTGGTTGAAGCCATGGTAAACTTGTGCAAAAGTTTGGGTGTGGAAATGCATAAAAACGCCGAAGTAAGAGAAATTTTGACAGAAGGAAACAAAGTGTCCGGTGTTTTGGTAAATAATAATGTGTTTCACACAGATATTTTGCTTTCCGGAGCAGATTACCACCATACCGAAAGCCTTTTGCCTCCATCATTCAGGATGTATTCTGAGCAATATTGGAACAAAAAAACTTTTGCACCTTCATCGCTCCTTTTCTATGTGGGCTTCGATAAAAAAATAGAAAATGTGTCGCACCATACACTCTTTTTTGATGTAGATTTTGACACACATGCACAAGATATTTATGACCATCCCAAATGGCCCGAAAATCCTTTATTCTATGCGAGTTTTCCTTCCAAAACAGATGGTTTTTTTGCACCTGTCGGATGTGAAGCTGCTACCTTTCTAATTCCGCTTGCACCCGGTCTTGAAGACAATGCCGAGATGAGAAATGTATTTTTTAACAAGATTATGCATCGGTTAGAATTGCTCACTAAACAATCGCTCCGGCAAAATATTATTTTTAAAGAATCGTTCTGTGTCAATGATTTCGTAGAGCAATATCACTCCTACAAAGGAAACGCTTACGGCATGGCAAATACCTTGTTTCAAACCGCTTTTTTGAGGCCGAAACTCAAAAGTAAAACCTTAAAAAATATGTATTTCACAGGTCAACTAACAGTACCCGGACCCGGTGTGCCTCCTGCGCTGATTTCCGGAAAATTGGTTTCCGAACTCATTGTCAAACATCACCCTTTTATTACGAAAATGCACCAAAGTCTCACAATTTAATGAGCTCGAAAATAAATTAAACCAATCAAAGATAGTAGATTAAATATCCATGCGCATAGCAGTCGAACAGAAAAAAATGATGATGGTTTTTCATCTGAATTAAAAATAATAAATATAGTAGATGAAACACCCATGTAAAAGATTGACAGATAGGAGTATGATTATCCTAGGGGTGTTCCATCTGACCGATAAAAAAAAATAAAATAGACAGATGAAACACCCATGCAAAAGAGTGACACATAGGAGTATGATTATCCTAGGGGTGTTCCATCTGACCGATAAAAAAAATAAAATAGACAGATGAAACACCCATGTAAAAGATTGATACATAGGAGTATGATTATCCTAGGGGTGTTCCATCTGACCGATAAAAAAAAATAAAATAGACAGATGAAATCTTTATTTGACATCGTATCACAAAAAGTCAGCAGGCAGGTGACGCACAGCTACAGCACCTCCTTTTCTTTGGCTACAAAACTTTTGGCAGGAAGCATCAGACAAGATATTTACAATATTTATGGTTTTGTCCGGTTGGCTGACGAAATTGTTGATTCTTTTATTGAATACCCACAAGCCGCGCTCTTTGACGACTTTGAAAAACAATTATACGATGCGCTTCACAAGAGAATAAGCCTGAATCCTGTACTGAACGCTTTCCAGGAAACCTATCACAAGTACGATTTGGATATAAATGCTGTAGAGGCTTTTATGGCGAGTATGCGTGCAGATCTTTCAAAAAAGATATATGAAGACAGTCAAGAATACCAAAAATATATATATGGTTCTGCCGATGTAGTGGGCTTGATGTGTTTAAAAGTTTTTGTAAAAGGCGATGAAGCTTTTTACAATCGGCTTAAGAACAAGGCCGAAAAGCTCGGCTCTGCTTTTCAAAAGGTAAATTTTTTGAGAGATTTAAAAGCCGACCATGAGTTGCTCAACCGATCCTATTTTCCGAACGTGAATCTGGATAATATGGATGAGATGACAAAGGAGAAACTTATTTTGGAAATTGAAGCCGATTTTAGAGACGCCTACCAAGGCATTCTTCAGCTACCTGTTGAAGCCAGGTTGGGCGTTTACACGGCTTATGTTTACTACCAGAGACTTTTGCGAAAACTCAAAAGAACGCCTTCACATCAAATTAAAACCCGCAGAATACGCGTGCCCAATTATGAGAAAATAGGACTCTTGGCACAGAGTTATATGCGTTATCGATTAAATATTTTATAAATTTGACCTATGCAAATAATTGGTTGGATTTTGGTTTTTTTTGGCGCTTTTGCCGGTATGGAATTTATGGCGTGGTTCACGCACAAATTTGTAATGCACGGTTTTTTATGGTCTTTACACAAAGATCACCATCGCAAAGACCACGACTCTTGGTTTGAGCGCAACGATTTTTTCTTTCTCTTCTATGCCGCTGTTAGTATGGTCTGTGTGTTTTTGTGGCACAACCAAGATTGGTGGTATGGTTTACCTATAGGACTTGGAATTTTTGCTTACGGATTTACCTATTTTATGGTACATGATATTTTTATCCATCAGCGGTTTAAAATTTTTAGGAACGCCAACAATCGTTATGCCCGTGCTCTTAGACGTGCACACAAAATTCACCACAAACACCTCGGCAAACACAAAGGCGAATGTTTTGGGATGTTGGTAGTGCCTTTAAAGTACTTCAAAGATTAATTTTTTGTTTGTAAGTTACCTGCTCAATTCAAGTCTCGACGTTTTATTTGTTTGTGGCAGCTCATATTTGACATTATTTTTTTAGCTTAGTCAAAATTTTTTTGACTATGACACCTTTCCTTGCAGAACTTTTAGGTACATTTTTGTTGATTTTGTTTGGCGGTGGTGTCGTTGCCAACGTCAATTTAAAAGAAACCTATGCGCATCAATCCGGTTGGATTGTCATTGTTTTTGGTTGGGCAATAGGCGTGTTCGTCGGCGTTTTCGTAGCAGGATCTATTTCGGGAGCACACCTCAATCCGGCTGTTACTCTGGGTTTGGCTTTGGCAGGTTCCTTCGCATGGTCAATGGTACCGATCTATCTTTTGGCCCAATTGTTAGGTGCATTTTTGGGTGCTGTTTTGGTGTGGATTCATTTTAAACCCCATTTTCATAAAACTGATGACGCTGCTGCTATCAAAGCGGTTTTTTGCACAGCACCGGCTATTAAACACAGCTTTCAAAATGTACTCTCAGAAACCATCGGAACTTTTGCGTTGGTTTTCCCCGTTTTTTATATTTCAGGTGCGACCATTGATGGACAGTCGGCTTCCTTAGGTGCTTTAGATGCTTTGCCGGTAGCTCTGTTGGTTTTGGGTATTGGTTTGTCGTTGGGTGGCACCACGGGCTATGCAATCAATCCTGCTAGAGATTTGGGTCCTAGAATTGCACATGCACTTTTACCTATCAAAAACAAAGGCACAAATGATTGGAAGTATGCTTGGACACCCATAGTAGGCCCTTTTTTGGGTGCCTCACTGGCAGCGATGTTGTTTCTTTTTTTGCAAAGCTGAGCGGTTTTTTTATGCAGAGAATTGAGCAAAAAAAAACCACGCTACAGTAACGTGGTTTTGAGTTTTGTATGTGAACGGTGGTTAGCCTTTCAAAAATTCATCAACTTTTTCGGGAAGCACGATACTTTCCATAAAAATATAGGAACCTGATTTGGGTGATTTCACCATTTTAATCGCTTTTGTCAATCTTTTTGAGCCCGTTTGCAGGGTTGCTACTGATTTCTTTGCCATGACCTGATATTATTTAATTTCTTTATGAACCGTTACTTTTTTAAGAACAGGATTGAATTTTTTCAACTCCAGACGGTCTGGAGTGTTTTTCTTGTTCTTGGTGGTAATGTATCGCGATGTGCCCGGCATGCCAGAAGCTTTGTGCTCCGTACACTCCATGATAACCTGAATTCTGTTGCCTTTCTTTGCCATGATGCTTTGCGTTTATTTGATGAATCCTTGGGATTTGGCTTTTTTCAAAACGGCAGCTATGCCATTTTTATTGATAGTTTTTAGGGTTGAAGTAGTCACTTTAAGTGTTACCCAACGGTCTTCTTCCGGAATGTAAAATCTTTTCTTAATGAGGTTGACGTCAAATTTCCTTTTGGTCTTATTCATTGCGTGGGAAACGTTATTTCCCGTCATCGCTTTTTTTCCGGTCAATTGGCATACTCTAGACATGCGTGTATTTTTACGTTGTTAAAAACAGGGTGCAAATTAACGAAATATTTCTCGTATGTGCAAAATGGTTTTACTACTTTTTTGAAATTTCTTTTAGAAGCCATTCTAAGGCTTTGTTAACAGCTTTTCCAACCACGCGTTCCCTGTTTTTTCCAAAAGAAAATTTAGCTGATACAACGCCTGCTTTGCTGGCCATTGCAATGCAAACCGTGCCAACCTCCGCGTCCGAATCGCCCTTGGTTGGCCCGGCGTTACCGGTAGTTGAAATTGCGAAGTCTGTCGCAAATAATGCACGGGCGTTTACGGCCATTTCTTGGGCAACCTCTTTGCTTACCACACTAAAATTTTCAATGGTTTGCGCTGAAACACCCAAAATTTCTGTTTTTGCGGAAGTGGCGTAGGTCACCAAGCCTCCTTTAAAAAACCCTGAGGCACCCGGGTGTTTGGTAAAAGAAGTGGCCAGTTGGCCGCCTGTACAACTTTCTGCCAAAGACAGTGTTAAGTTTTTTTCACACATCAATCGCGCAATGCGTACTTCCAAACTTTCTTGGTCTTCAAAACCCGCAAAAATATCGGCTATCAAAGGTAACAAGGTGTCAATCTGGCGGTTTACGTCCTCTTCAATTTCATTTCCATGTAGACCTTTGGCCGACAACCGCAATCTTACTTTGCCCAAGTTGGGCAAATAAGCGAGTTTGATATGTGCGGGCAAAGCGTCTTCCCATTTTTCAATGCGTTCGGCAATTGCACTTTCACCAAGCCCGATGGTGAGTATCGTTTTGTGATAGATGAACGGTCTTTGAAATCTTTTTTGGAGTTTTGGCAACACTTCGTTTTCTACAAGTGCTTTCATTTCATAGGGAACACCGGGCAAAGAAATGGTCACATGGCCATTTCTGTCAAACCACATACCCGGGGCTGTACCAAAACGGTTGAAAAGCGCCTCACAAGAGGCAGGTATCCAAGCTTGCCGCCTGTTCATTTCTGATATAGGTGTGTCAACATAATTGGCAAACAAATGCTCCACATGTGCTAATACTTCCTCGTTCAATGTGAGTGTATCGTCAAAAAACCGGCAAAAAGTTTGTTTGGTAATGTCGTCTTTGGTTGGGCCTAAACCTCCGGTTGTGATGGTGATGTCACTATTGGCTTTCGCTTTTTCGAGCGCATCCAGTATATGTTTTTCACTGTCGTGTACAGAGATGATTTCGTGAACTTCTATCCCGATTTCATTCAGCTTTTGTGCGATATAGGCGGAGTTGGTATCCAAAATTTGCCCGATGAGTATCTCATCGCCTATAGTAATGAGTGTTGCCTGCATCAACGATTAAAATCTGTTCTGAGTTCTTGTAGAATTTGATTGATTCGAGCATTCAGTTCAGAGAAAGTTTCCTGAATATCGACATTTTTGGTTCCGTCTTCTGTTGTACTCTCCAAAGTAACTGCGTGACCAACCAAACCGGTTTCAAACAAATCCAGAGTCGGTTTCATCTTGTGGGCGTAGTATTTAATATTGCGAAAATCGGAGTTTAATACTGCCTCTTTCAAATGGTTAAGGTCAGATGGAATTTCTTCTAAAAAAGCATCGATTAGCGCCAAAACAAAAGTTTCGTCACCAGAAGCCATCTCCCTAATACGGTATAATTTATAATTATTTTCCATCAGATAACCTTTGTTGTAAACATGAGTTGTTCGTTGATAAAACCTTTTAACACGTCTCCTGCATCCACTTTTCCGACGCCTGCGGGCGTGCCGGTGAAAATGAGGTCTCCTTTTTTGAGGGTAAAAAAAGTAGATGTGTAACAGATGAGTTCTTCCATTTTCCACAACATCAAGGAAGAATTGCCGTCTTGCACCGTTTCACCATTTTTTTGGAGTGAAAAAGGAATGTTATTCAGGTCAGCAAAGTTCGATTTTGGAAGAAAATCACCTACCACAGCCGAACTGTCAAAAGCTTTCGATTTTTCCCAGGGCAATCCTTTGTTTTTGAGTTGATCTTGCAAATCACGCGCGGTGAAGTCGATACCCAAGCCGATTTCGTCAAAATATTGGGATGCAAATTCGGGAGTTATGTGTTTGCCTGTTTTGCCGATTTTGATGATCAATTCTACTTCGTGGTGTACATTTTCGGAAAAATCCGGAATCACAAAAGGAGATTCGTCATTTAAAACAGCGGTGTCGGGTTTTAGAAAAATCACAGGTTCTGTAGGCCGTTGGTTGGCGAGTTCGGTAATGTGGTCAGCGTAGTTTCTGCCGATGCAAATAAGTTTCAAAGTATCAATTTTTGGTGTTTAAACTTCTCAATTTTATGCTTGTGAGTATTTTTTTTGTATAAAGCGGAAAATCAGCATTTTGAATCCATCCGAAATAGCCCGAATCGGATTCGAGCACATCGGTTACCTTTCGGTTTTTATACTTTCCAAAAGTAAAAAATTCTTCGTTATTTTCGTCATACGCAATGAAACCCGCAAAGTCTGCAAAACGTTTGTGCTGGCTGAATTCGGAAAGTTGTTTTACGTCATTTTTTAATGCCTCGGGATATCGGTCTATCTGCGCTTTTAAAATTTCATAAGTGGCCATGGTATCTGCGGCTGCCGAATGGGCATCGTCTAGGTTTTTCTGACAGTAAAATTTGTAAGCCGCAGAGAGTGTTCGCTGTTCCATTTTGTGAAAAATGATTTGCACATCAATGGTACGGGTGTTTTTTAAATCGAAATCCACTTCGGCGCGCAGCATTTCTTCGGCCAAAAGCGGTATGTCAAACCGGTCAGAATTAAAACCGGCCAAATCTGAATCTTTAATCATATTCCAAATTGTGCTGCTCAATTCTTTGAAAGTAGGTTCGTTAGCTACCTTTTCGTTTGTGATGCCGTGTATTTTTACCACTTCTTCCGGAATAGGTATTTCTGGATTCACCAACCAGGTTTTGCTTTCTTTGTTGCCGTTGGGAAATATTTTAAGGATTGATATTTCTACGATTCTATCTTGGCTAATCTGTGTTCCGGTTGTTTCCAAATCAAAAAAACAAATCGGCTTGTTGAGTGCTAACTCCATGAATTAAATTTTATGTAAAAATAAGATATTTTAACACAATGCGAAGTGGTTTGCTTTTTTAATCAAATTTGGTTTGGGTATTAAAGGCATCCAATCGATTATACCTAAAGAACGCCAAAAAGATTTTATCTTTGTCAAAAATACAGCTATGCATTCGAAAACCATTGAAAAGTTTTCAAAACTATCTAAAGGGGAAAAAATGGTGTGGGTTGCCCGCAATTTTTTCGACAATCCTGAAGCCGGACTACAAGTACTCAAGCAATATTGGAATCAAGATGATGCATTGCAAAAATTGCACGACGAATTTATAGAAAATACTTTGTCCAATTTTTACTTGCCTTTTGGTGTAGCACCCAATTTTCTGATCAATGATGAACTGTATGTTTTGCCTATGGTCATTGAAGAAAGCTCTGTTGTGGCGGCGGCTTCTCGTGCGGCTAAATTTTGGCTCAAAAGAGGTGGTTTTAAAACAGAGGTCATCAGTACTGCAAAAACAGGTCAAGTTCATTTTACCTACAACGGGAACCATCAGTTATTACAAGCATTTTTTCTTCGGGTGAAAGATAGGCTAGTGGCCGAAGTAGCTCCGCTTACTACCAATATGCAAAAACGCGGCGGGGGCTTAACAAATCTCACTTTGGTGGACAAAACCCACGAATTGGAAAATTATTTTCAGCTCAGTGCCACTTTTGAAACCTGCGATGCCATGGGGGCCAATTTTATCAATTCTTGTTTAGAACAGTTGGCGCAATCGTGGCAATATGTGTACAAGCAAGATGCCGAGATGCAGGCACAAAATGCCGATTTTAGTATAGTTATGAGTATTTTGTCTAACTATACGCCCGATTGTTTGGTGCGCGCTACGGTTTGCTGTCCGGTAGCCGATTTAGAAGCCACAGAAGATTTGTCGCCCAAAGCCTTTGCTGAAAAATTTGTTCAAGCGGTTAAAATTGCAGAAGCATCGCCTTACCGGGCGGTCACGCATAACAAAGGCATTATGAACGGTGTAGATGCTTTGGTATTGGCCACAGGAAACGACTTTAGAGCGGTGGAAGCAGGCGTACATGCTTTTGCAGCCAAAGACGGCCGTTACCAAAGCCTGACGCATGCCAAAATTGAGAATGACATTTTTTATTTTTGGATAGAAATTCCTTTGGCACTAGGTACAGTGGGAGGTCTCACGGGTTTGCATCCGTTGGTGAAGCTATCGCATGAAATATTGGGACATCCCAACGCCAAAAAACTGATGGAGATAACAGCGGTTGCCGGGCTGGCTCAGAATTTTGCGGCTTTGAATGCTTTGGTCACTTCGGGAATTCAAAAAGGTCATATGAAGATGCATTTGCTCAATATACTCAATCAACTAAAAGCCAATGAAGTTGAAAAATTGACACTTATAGAATATTTTAAAACGCACATCGTCAGTTTTACAGAGGTTTCTGTTCAGTTAGAGAAGTTGCGCCAAGTATCCACCATAAATTAAACCGTTGAAATCCTTTTTTCAAAGTTGCGGGAAGTTATTGCTCACGGGCGAATACGCTATTCTGGATGGTGCCACAGGTTTGGCACTGCCTACCAAATACGGTCAAAGCATGACAGTTTGCCCCGCGGCTACCCAACAATTGACATGGAAGAGTTTTGACAACGATGGTAAAATTTGGTACGAAGCCGTTTTTTCTCTGTCGGATATCATCAAAAACAAGATAGTTTATGCTGATGATTTCAGCGTTCGCTTGTTGTCGCTTTTTACTGAAATTCAAAGACAAAACCCACTTTTTTTTAAAGCTAGTGAGGGTTTTTATATAGAAACACACTTGGATTTTCCAAGGCAATGGGGCCTGGGGACTTCTGCTACTTTGGTAGCAAATTTGGCAAACTGGGCTAAGGTAGATGCTTTTGAACTCTTATTCCAAACATTTGGTGGTAGCGGTTATGACGTTGCTGTTGCGCAACAATCGGCACCCATATTGTACGAGCTTGATGCGGGAAAACCTCGGTGGAAACCCGTTTTATTTCAACCTTCTTTTTCGGGTCAGTTGTTTTTTGTGTACCTCAATCAGAAACAAAACAGCCGTTCGGCTATTGCCTGGTATCGACAAAAAAAGCATCCGGAATCTTTCTTAAAATCGGTGACGGCTTGCACGCAATCTATCTTGCAAAGCAAGGATATCGAGTCTTTTTCAAATGCATTGACGCAACACGAAAACCTGCTAGCAGAAGCCTTGGGCATTCCAAGCGTAAAAGCACAAATGTTTTCAGATTATCCGTATGCGATGAAGAGTTTGGGAGCTTGGGGAGGCGATTTTGTGTTGGCTGTGGGCGACGAGAAAACAGCAGCTTATTTTAAAGCTAAAGGCTGTAAAACAGTGATTCCCTATGCGGAAATGATTAAATCGATTTAAGCCCGCTAGTTTTTACCCCCGGGTTGTGTGGGCCTGATTTCAATTTTGCTCGGCAAGGCGCGCGGATGCATTTTCAATACATCTAAAACGAGTTGGCCGATATCTTCGGGTTGTATTTTCCAAGCGTCATTTTCATTGGGTTGGTGGTTGTTAAATTCTGATGTAACAGAACCCGGCATAATGGTGGTCACTTTAATGCCGTAGGCACGGAGGTCTATCATTGCTGCCTGCGTGAACCCGACTACCCCAAACTTGGATGCGTTGTAGCCGGCACCGCCTGCAAAAAAATTAGTTCCGGCAAGGCTGGCTATACTGATGTAATAACCTTTACTTTTTTTCAAGGCGGGAATACTGGCCTTGAGGGTGTAGAAAACACCGTTGAGGTTGGTGGCAATCATCTGGTCAAAAGCTTCTATATCGAGTTCGTCCACAGGCGCAAAAACACCCAAACCCGCATTGGCCACCACCACATCCAAACCGCCAAATCTGTCTAAGATTTTGGCAACAGCTTCCTCTTCATCTGCATATTTTCTGACATCGGAAACAATGCCTAAAAGCTGCTGTTTGTAGTCTGATAAGGCTGCTAAAGCATTGTCAACGCCTTGCTCAGAGCGTCCGGAAAATGCCACTTGATAGCCTTCTTCCAAGAGCGATTTTACAATGCCGAAACCGATGCCTTTGGTGCCACCGGTGATGTATGCGGTTTTCTGATTTGTCGTCATCATGTAGTTTTTAAATTTCACGTCAAGATAGTAAAAACTCAGGATTTATGAACTTTTAAAAAGGGATTTTGCATCAGTTTAACGAATTTTCAAAAGTGTTAAAAATTAATTTATTCACAGTTTTTAGGTGTCAGATATTTAGTTTTTTATTACATTCGTAATGCATAACTCAGATATTATGGCAGAAGGACGCATTCAAACTTTTCGCGAATTTTATATATTTTATTTGACGGAACACAGTAACAAGTATTCTCGCATCCTTCATTTTATAGGGACTTTCTTAGCCATTCTTTGGGCGAGTATTATGTTGTCTGTCGATAACAAATGGCTTTGGTTTTTGGTGCCGGTGTTGGGCTATAGTTTTGCTTGGTTTGGGCACGCTTTTTTTGAAAAAAACAAGCCGGCTACGTTTAAATATCCGTTTTGGAGCCTCATTTCGGATTTTAAACTCTTTTTCGAAATTTTGTTGGGCCACCGTTCCTTTGATGCCCGCTTCGACAATAGGCGTTCTTAAGATTTTCTGTTTAGATAGTCTTGCAGTAGCAGTGTGGCGCTAATCTCATCGAGTAAGGCTTTGTTGTGTTTTTGTTTCTTTTTTGCGCCTTGGGTGTGCAAACTTTGCATGGCTATTTTGGAGGTAAAACGCTCATCTACAGTTTCTATGGGCAATGTCGGAAAGTTTTCTCGGAAAGCTTTCACAAATTCAAGCACACCCGGCGCAGCATCGGACAAAGTGTTGTTCATCTGTTTGGGCAGACCAATCAGGACAAGCGCTACATTTTCCGACGCCGTATAGGTCTTGATAAATGGCATCAATTGGGCCGTGTCCACCGTTGTCAAACCTGATGCGATCAGTTGAAAATCGTCTGTTACGGCGATACCTGTCCGTTTGTAACCGAAATCCAACGCCATAACTCGTGCCATTTTTTTATGTTTTAAGGTTATTAGTGATGGTTTGGCTATGCGTAGTGCGAGATTTCAAGACACTAAACAATTCACTTATCGAAAAATTTACTTAATTGCTTATATATCATCACTTAAGCCCGCAATTGCTATAGCCGATGTTGTGCGGTCGGCATTCTATTTCGCGAGTTTCAATTTTCTTCGATTTAAGTATTCTTTAAATTCGGCAAAAGTCATTCCCTTGGTTTCTCTTGCGATTTTTTCTTTTACTTCTCTAAAGAATTTAACGGTGTCAAACTCTTTTTTTGATTTTTCTGATTTATTCATTGCGTATTATTTCTTTAGGTGAACGAATATCTAATTGTATGTGTCCGTTTTTTATGTTAATTGCATTGTAACCTCTTATTCTGAATACATTTACGATGTGTTTAAAATTCCAACTTACTAAGTAGTCCACTTTATTTATCGTAGCACAAGCAATATGTCTGCAATCATCAATGCTTGTTTGTCCAACAACTTTTTCTTTCACATATTCTTCGGCAAGTTCATTAATTTCTTCAGTTATTTCGGCAAATTCAGTTTGATTTCTGTCGAGACTTAAAAAATGTTCTTTTACTATGTCTGGTGCGTTTTCAAGTTCAAATTCACAAAGGTCAGAGTAAACACAAATGATTTCTCCATTTTTGACCATTTCAAATAGCATTTCAGTTTCTTCCTGAAATTCAACGTCATAAATTCCACCGAAAACTGAGGTGTCAAAATATAGTCTTAATTTTCTCATTCATTAAAGATAATAAATCTTTTCAAATTCTGAGTGTTTTCATTTGCAGAGTGTTTTTCTATGCTGCAGCGCAACGGTTTTCGTATATGGCTCGTTGTGTGTAAAACAACGAATTCTTTTGAACAAGTCGAGGTGTTTGCAAAAAAACGCAAACTTTCGAGCCGTTCACTTACCCCGCAATGTGCTATACAAAGCTTGCGGCAAGTGCTTTACTCTCTCATTTTTATTATTTCTTCTTTCAGTTTTGGAAGTTCTCTTACTATTATTGTTCAAATAACTTCGTCAGATATATTGTCGTGTTCGTGAGCAATTCTGTTTTTTGTTCCGATAATCTGTCTTGCGTTTTGTATGTCAATTTTAGCGTTCTTGTAGTTTATTATCCTGTTAACCGCTTACCCAATAATTTCTATATTTCGTTCTACCTACTTTTTTGTTTTTAGATCTTTTTGAAATTCAAAAAAATCTCTTTTTCCCGGCAAAAAGTCAAAAATCTCATCTATCGACCTTAAAATGTCCTCAAGCCAAGCGTTTATTTTGTTATCCATAAATCACAACTTTTGACTCGTCAATTTCTTTTCTGAAAAATGAGTTTTTTATTCCACGTTCTTCTATCAAGTCAATTTGGCGTTTTAAAATCAGTTCCAATTTTTCTTTTAGTTGAAAATACAAATCAGTATATTTTATTGGGTCATTTTCGTCAAAATCAACCACAAAATCAATGTCAGTGTCTGATGAAAAGCTGTCAGTCAAGACAGAACCAAAAACTGAAAAATTCTTAACTCTGTATTCTTTACAAAGTTGTTTAATCCGTTCTATATTTTTCTCTGAAATTTTCATCTCTTATTTATCTGACTCACAAAGTTACAATTTTTCCATGAGTTCTTTTTTGCATCAGCTACAACAACCCATTTACTCAATCGTATCTAACAATTCTTGGTTTGGGTTGTATTGGTTTACCTTGTTCAGCTGCGTGTAAATACCCAGGTAAGCCGATTTGATTTCAGCCAAGTTTCTCTGCAAGGTCGAATCTGTGATGTCGGCATCCAATAAATTGTCTTGGTATTTTAAGATAAAATTTCGCAACAAATTTAGCCGACTTCGAATGTGCGGAATATCTGCATCCTCGGGTATATATCCCTCAAAAAGTGTTTCGGTGGCCTCAACCAAGGCATCGATGCCTTGAACAGCCTCGCCGCGGTTTAGTTTTACGTATCGGTTGAGATAGGCATCAAACTCATCTAAAGAAGGCCAACTGTCCAATACCTGAATTGCATTGGGCCTCAAGCTTGGTTTTTCAAGAACTATTGGCAAGGGTTTGGCTTTCCACAAACTGTCTTGTCGTGCCCGTTCCACGCGTTCGGCTAGCTTTTTTTTGCCGTTGTCACAAGCGTGTAAGCCACTCAAAAAGAGTAAGACGAATAAGACAATTGACATTTTACGCATCAGTTGGTATGTTGATTTAATTCTAGATTGCATGGATCGTACTTCAACTGCGCTCGGCAGCAGTGTAAAATACCCTTCAAATCGTACAATTTTAATTTTTTTAGGGAATTTTACTGCTACAAAAGTAGAAAATATCTTTGAGTCGGGAATTTTAAAATTCAATAGGTGTATTTTTGGAGACTTTGTATTTTTGTGTGCCTAAACAAACCTATGCATACAAAAGGCTTTAATTTCAATCCCACAGAGCGGATGCAAATATGATTTTTTTTCCACTTAATGGTTTCAAAACAATAATAAACAGTAACTTATAATGACATATTTCTCTTCTGATTTTACACTTGGCATCCTCGGCGGTGGCCAACTCGGTAAAATGTTGCTTGCCGAAACGCAAAAATGGGACATACAAACCCTTGTGATGGATCCGTCTGATGGGGCTCCGGCTAGGGTAGGGGCGCATGCATTTATTAAAGGCGACTTAATGGACTACGAAGCGGTTTTGAATTTTGGCAGAAAGGTGAATGTGTTGACTATCGAAATTGAAAATGTAAACGTGGCAGCCTTAAAAAAACTTGAAGCCGAAGGGGTAAAAGTTTTTCCAAAACCCGATGCCCTTCAAATCATACAGAGCAAAGCTACCCAGAAGCAGTTTTATGCAGACCATGCGCTTCCGACGGCTGATTTTCAAATTTTTCAGTCGTTAACAGATCTTAAAGAAGCACTTTCAAGTGCGGTGTTTTCTTATCCTTTCGTTTGGAAAAAAGCGCGTTTTGGCTATGACGGATTTGGTGTAAAAGTCATTAAAAAGCTTTCAGACTTGGATCATTTGCCCGATGAATGTTGCATTATTGAAGCGTTGATTCCCTTTAAAAATGAGCTTTCAGTTATTGTAGCGCGGAATGCATTGGGCGAAATCAAAACTTTTCCGGTAGTAGAAATGGAATTTCACCCGGAGGCCAATCAGGTAGAATATGTGATTTGTCCGGCCAGAATTCCTGAATCTGTTCGTGTTAAGGCCCAAGATATTGCCGTTCGGGTGGCCAAAGCTTTTGATTTTGTAGGTTTGTTGGCTGTAGAAATGTTTCAGACACAAACGGATGATTTGATGGTTAATGAAGTGGCACCTCGACCGCACAACAGCGGCCATTATTCAATAGAGGCTTCGGTTACTTCGCAATTTGAACAACATCTGCGGGCCATACTCAATTTGCCTTTGGGCGATACAAGCAGTCTTTGTGCGGGTGTGATGGTGAATTTGGTCGGTGCCGAAGGATTTTCGGGCGATGTTGTTTACGAAGGCATCGAAACCATCATGTCCATGCCGGGTGTTACACCACATCTCTATGGAAAAAGACAAACACGGCCCTTTCGAAAGATGGGTCATGTTACCATTGTTCACCAAGAAGTGAGCGAAGCGCGTAAAATTGCAGAACAGGTAAAAAGCACAATTAGGGTGATAGCTACTTGATTTTTCTGTCCCAATAGCTCAATTCTTTAAACTAAATTCATAGATAATGAATCCGGTTTGCACAGCCGGCGCGTCAGCTTTGGGCTGCCATTTGGTTTTCGTTGCGGCAATTTTGGCTTGTTCCAGCAAACAGGGAGGGTTGTTAGTTGTGCCTTCTACACCTGCTTGCGCAGAGACTACGTTGCCTTGCCTATTGACATCTACCCGAACTACAACTATCCCTTCTTCGTTGCAAATGTATTTGGGTTTGGGTTTGGATATGGCATCTCTGCCAGCAAGTTGGTAGTTTCCACCTCCCCCGGACGCGCTGTTGCCATAGTAGTTTTTTTCGTTCTTATCGCCGTTCGGATTGCCTTGGTCGCCATTGCCACCTGTAATGCCGTCACTTTTGCTGTTGTTTTCGCCGGAAGTAGCCGGGGCGTTTAGCAGGTTGTTTAGCGCGTCAGTGGTGGATTTGTCCGGTGTCGGTTTTGGTTTTTCAACGGGTTTTTCGGCTTTAACCGGTTCATTTACCTCTTTTTTGGGCGTTTCTTTGGGTGTTTCTGTCTTTTTCTTTTCTGGAATGACTACACTCTCTTGGTTTTCCTGTGTCAAAACATCTTCAGGTGAGGCGTTGGGTTGTTTTTCTGAAACCGGCGGCGATACCGCTTTGGGTTGTTCCTGAATTTGTTCCGGAATAGGCGTGGCCGTTTGCACAGGGCCCAATCCGGTTTCTGATGTGCCAAAATTGACGGCGATGCCACTTTCGGGGGGCGGAATCAGGTAGTGAAGTCCAAAAAAGAACATCAATAAAAAAAGCAACAACATCAGTACGGTGGTGACCGCAAAGGACTTTCGTTCCGAATTTGTTTTGAGTATTGACATCACTGTGGCCTCACGGCCAATATCATTTTAAAATTATTTCTGTTGGCAATATCCATCACTTCTACAGCTCTTTCTATAGGAACGCCCTCTTCTACACGCAAAATAACGGTTGGGTTGTCTTCTTTTCCTACTTTTTGAATCAACAAGCCTTCAATCTCTGTTTGATTTATTTTTTTACTATCGATAAAGTATTCCATTTTTTTGTTGATGCTGACCGATACATTTTGCTTGTTAGTCGATTTTCCTTTAGCTTTTGGGAGTAATAAATCCAAAGCGTTTGGTGCATTTGCCGTCAACATAAAAAATACGAGTAGCAGAAAAACAATATCTGTCATAGACGACATACTGAAATCCGGACTCACTTTGTTTCTTCCCTTCAGTTTCATAAACGAAATTAATAAGGTTGGTCCAGCAGATCGAGAAACTCAACGGCATTGGCTTCCATACCGTGTACAATTTTATCAGTTTTGACTACCAAATGGTTGTAACCAATATAGGCGATAATCCCGACTATAAGACCGGCAACGGTGGTGGTCATTGCTGTATAAATTCCACTGGCCAACAGGCCCATTTCTGCCTGTCCGCCACTGGTTGCCATTTGGTGAAAGGCCAAAATCATGCCAATCACCGTGCCCAAGAAGCCAATCATAGGAGCGGCACCCGCTACGGTAGCCAAAACACTGACGTTCTTTTCAAGTTTATATACTTCGAGCGTACCTGCATTTTCGATAGCTTTGTTGATGTCTTCCAGCGGCTTGCCAATTCGAGAAATTCCCTTTTCTGTTAGTCTGGCGATGGGCGAATCATTTTTGGCACAGAGCACTTTAGCATCTTCCAACTTGCCGGCTTGTATCTTTTCTTTGATTTGACTCATGAAATTTTTATCGATTTTGGATGCTGCTTTTAAAGCGAAAACGCGTTCAAAGTAGATAAAAAGTGCCACGGCCAAGAGTACTACCAACACGCCTATGATGATGGTACTGGCCATGCCACCGTTAAAAATGAGTTCTAATATAGATAAAGTCTTTTCCTGAACGACTTCGTTTTCAAGTCCTTCTTGAGCCATATCTTGTAGCATTATGTATGTTGTTTAGGAAATGATAACTCTGAAAATCTTAAAAAATTATGGTGTAACGTTTAAAATAAAATCGCGAATCAACACAAAAGCGACGCCACCAGCAAAGAAGCCAATAAAGGCCAGGCCGGCTATTTTTTTAAGATACCAGAAAAAATCAATTTTTTCCATGCCCATCGCCACCACACCAGCGGCTGAACCAATAATCAGCATACTGCCACCGGTTCCGGCAGAGTAGGCAATGAAGTGCCATAAAGGCGCGTCCATTGGCTGAGAGAACATTCCCATACTGGCTGCTACCAATGGCACGTTGTCTATCACGGCAGAGCCTACACCCAATAGTCCGACTACGATATCCGTATTGGGAATGGTTTGGTTAAGTCCTTCGGCAAAGTGGAAAAGTTGTCCTAGAGATTCAAGAGCGGCAACAGCCATCAAAATTCCTAAGAAAAATAAAATACTGGGCATTTCAATTCTCCCCAGTGAGTGGTGTACAGGGCTGTGGTGCGCGTGTGCGTCAGACTCGCCGTCGTGGGTAGTCATTGAAAATTTACGCCTGCTTTTGATTTCGGCAAAAGTGGCAACTACAGCCAAAGAGAGCATCATACCTACATAGGGAGGCAAGTGGGTAAGGGTTTTAAAAATGGGTACAAAAACGATAGACAACAAGCCTAAATAGAGCATGAAAGCGCCACTCGGTGTTTTCTGTTCGGCTTCAATATGCTCTTCCAGTTCAATCTCTCCCTTAAATATTTTCATTTTTGTGGCGATGAATATGGGTACAACAAAACAAACAATGGACGGTACCAACACGTGCTCAATAAGTTGCGCGGCACTCACTTTTTTGCCAATCCACAACATGGTAGTGGTTACGTCTCCAATGGGGGACCAAGCGCCGCCGGCATTGGCAGAAATAATAATCATACCGGCAAACCAAAGCCTCAGTTCACGGTCTTTTATCACTTTTTGAAGTATGGTTATCAAAACAATGGTAGCTGTCAGGTTATCTATAATTGCAGAAAGGATGAATGCCAAGATGCCAAAAATCCAGAGCAACCTCCTTTTGCTTTTGGTTTTAATAAAGTTTTTTATGGTTTCAAAACCGTTGAAGTAATCGATGATTTCAACAATGGTCATGGCACCAATCAGAAAAATTAAGATCTCGGCTGTCTTGCCTAAGTGATGCAACAAGGTTCCTTCAAGCTCGGCGGGTTCCAGTTCCAGAAGTTCGGTATTTACTTCAAACACTTGCATGTGGTTGAGCGCGATAATGGCCCAGAGCAAAGCCATCATCCCCAAAGCCGGAATAAGTTTATCAATTTTCAGATTGTGCTCAAGGGTTATAGCCAGATAGCCTAAAATAAAAATGACGACAACTAAAATTTCCATAAGTTAAGATTTAGAGGGTTTTATTATAATAATTGTTTTAAAGCAATTTCAAAAGCGGTTGCACTGATGTTTTTTCCTGTTTTATTGCGCTCCAAGATACGCAAAATACTTTTTTTGATGGTTTCTGAGGTGTCAAAAAAAATGGCTTCATCTGTCATTTGTACTTTTCTTTCCATAAAATAAGCAAAAACGCGTGCCATACCGCAATTGGCTATAAAATCCGGAATCAGGCTTACGCGCGTGTCCGTGAATTCCATGATGGAGCCAAAAAAGATTTCATCATCTGCGAAAGGTACATTGGCACCACAGGAAATCAGCTCCAAACCGGCAGCTAACATTTTTTCAACCTGTTGTTGCTCAATCAGTCGAGAAGCGGCACAAGGGGCAAAAATCTCTGCCGAAAGCGACCAAATTTGTTCGTTGGCTTCGTCAAACGGAACCAATTTTTCGTCCGAAAGCGCATTGGATTTTTTGTTTAAAAAAATATTTTTCACTTGTTCAAATGTCAACCCTTCCGAACTCATAATACCGCCTCGGTGGTCGATAATTCCCACAATGCGCGCGCCCATTTTAGACAAATAAAAGGCTGCGGCAGCTCCAACATTGCCAAAGCCTTGTACAATGGCACGTTTTCCCATTACCGATTTGCCGTTTAGTTCATAGAAATGACGTACAGATTCTGCCACGCCGTATCCGGTTATCATATCGGCAACCGTATATTTTTTGGAAACATCGGGAGAAAAGTTGGGGTTTTCCAATACTTTGATGACGCCTTGGCGAAGTTGCCCAATACGGTTGATTTTGTCGGCTTCAGTGGGTTTGAAATGTCCGTTGAAAACACCTTCCTGCGGATGCCAAACACCACAAGTTTCCGTGATGGGAATCACCTCGTGGATTTCATCTACATTCAAATCACCACCGGTGCCGTAATAGCTTTTAAGCAAAGGAGAAACCGCTTGAAACCAGCGTTTGAGGACGCCTTCTTTGCGCGGATCCGTCGGGTCAAAATTGATGCCCGATTTGGCGCCACCAATAGCAGGACCGGAGACGGTAAACTTTACTTCCATGGTTTTGGCCAGCGACATCACTTCGTGTACATTTAGCCCCAAGCGCATGCGCGTGCCTCCGCCGGCAGCGCCGCCACGCAAAGAATTGATGACTACCCAGCCTTCGGCTTCGGTTTCGGAATCATTCCAATGAAAAATAATTTCGGGTTTCTTTTCTTCGTATCGGCGAAGCAGGTCTTTCATTTGTTTGTGTTTGTTATTTTTAAAGGTCTTGTTTAACCTGTATTCAACTCAGAAAAACACGACCAATCGCGCGGGTTGGCTTTAAAATACTTGGTTTCATTTCAGACGTGCGACAACCGGCTTCACAAATATAGAATTTTGTTTTGGGTTTTTTAGAATTTCCATTTTTTTTAGTAATGCACTGATGCTTATTTTTTTAATAAAATTATGCTGATAAAATTACTATGCACGCATAGAAATTTGTATTTTTGGAGGGCAAACAAATACAATTTTTATGGAATTTAATCTTACTGATGAACAGCAACTCATCAAGCAAACCGCCGCAGAGTTTGCTAAAAACGATCTTTTACCCGGGGTGATTGAGCGGGATGAAAAACAACAATTTCCAACCGAACAAATTGCTAGCATGGGCGCATTGGGATTTTTGGGCATGATGGCGAATCCTGCATACGGCGGTGGTGGTATGGACACCCTTTCTTATGTGTTGGCCATGGAAGAAATCTCTAAAATTGACGCATCTGCCTCAGTAGTGATGTCTGTTAACAACTCATTGGTTTGTTGGGGAATAGATGCCTACGGAACGGAAGCGCAAAAACAAAAGTATCTCACGCAACTCACTTCGGGTGCGCAGATTGGTGCCTTTTGTCTTTCTGAACCAGAAGCAGGTAGTGATGCCACCAGCCAAAAAACCACGGCCATAGAGAAAGATGATTATTATTTGTTGAATGGCACTAAAAACTGGATTACCAATGGTGGTTCGGCCGGAATTTATTTGGTGATAGCGCAAACCCATCCTGAAAAGCGGCATAAAGGCATCAATGCCTTCATCGTGGAAAAAGGTTGGGAAGGTTTTCAGATTGGGCCTAAGGAAAACAAACTTGGTATTCGGGGTTCAGACACACATTCACTACAATTCAACGATGTGAAAGTGCCCAAAGAGAACAGAATTGGCGAAGATGGCTTTGGTTTTAAATTTGCGATGAAGACCCTTACCGGCGGACGCATCGGGATTGCTGCACAAGCCCTAGGAATAGCAGCCGGCGCTTACGAAATGGCACTTGCCTACTCTAAAGAACGAAAAGCTTTTGGCACGGAAATTTGCAACCACCAAGCAATTGCCTTTAAGTTGGCAGACATGCACACCAAGATTGAAGCGGCACGTATGTTGGTGTATCGGGCGGCCAAGGATAAAGATGAAAATAAGGACTACACCCTGTCCGGTGCTATGGCCAAACTATATGCCTCGCAAGTGGCTATGGAAGTAACCGTAGAAGCGGTGCAAATTTTTGGCGGAAACGGATATGTAAAAGATTACCACGTAGAACGTTTGATGCGCGATGCTAAAATTACACAGATATACGAAGGTACTTCAGAAATTCAAAAAATTGTAATATCCAGGGCGATTTTGGATCGGTGATGGGTTGACTAAATGGTATAATCTTTAAAGCATATTTTCAAAAGCGTACACAATAAGTTCTCTTTGAGAATTTACGTTCAGTTTTTGCATCATATTTCTCTTGTGTGTTTCTACGGTGTATTGGCTGATAAATAAGGTTTTAGAAATGTCTTGAGTGCCCATTCCTTTTTTGATAAGACTCAGGATTTCCCTTTCGCGCTTGCTAAGCGTGTTTTTATCGATATTTTCATTTACATCACTAGTCATCAAAAAAACTTGGTGTCCGTTAAGCACATCCACGATAGTGGATCGCACCAACTCCGCATCGGTAGATTTGTGCAGATAACCATCGGCACCGGCAAGCCTTACTTTTTCTATAACTTCTAAGGCCTCAAACATCGATATGATGATTACTTTTATAGAAGGAAATTTTTGCTTCATTGCTTTGCAAAAATCTAAACCATTTTGACCTTTCATCCTGATGTCCAGCAAAACCAACTGGGGTATTTTATGATTAAGTGTCACTTCAAAATCTTCGGCAGAAGTGCATTTTGCAACAATTTCAAAATCTTTATGTTCTTGCAAAATTCTCTCTAAGCCATCGGCAAAAAGGCTATGGTCGTCCACTATGGCTATGGTGTGTTTCATAAAGGTGTGTTTTTTAATGGAATGTTGACAATACAAACAGTTCCTTTGTGGTTTGAAGAAAAATAGACGTTTCCGCCCCAGCGTTCGGCACGGCTATAAATGTTATATATGCCCATGCTGTTCGTGTTTTTTCGGGTGTCAAATCCTACACCGTCATCCTCTATTAGCAGTTGTAATTGCTCGGGGTTTGCGATGAGTTGAAGGCTTGCTGTTTTAGCTTTGCTGTGCTTCACCAAATTGCTCAACAATTCGGTTACGATGCGCAGTAAAGAATCTTTAAGAGGAGGTTCCAAAATGGGCTCATCACCTGTAAATATATATTCAATTTTAATGTTACTCAGTTTCTCTGCATCTGCAACCTTTAGGCTCAAGCTTTCTTTTAAGGAGAGAAGCTCATTGCCCATACCGGCTATCTTTTTGTAGAAATCTTTTATTTCTATAGTGGCCCTGTGGATCATCTCGGAGAGTTGCTGGTCAGTTTTATAATTGTTGCTCACAATTAGCTTTACGGCACTAATGGTAGTGCCCAAATCATCGTGGAGATTGCGGGCTATTTGCTTTCGCTCGTCTTCTAACACAGAGAGTGTTCGGAGATGGGCGAGTTCTTCAACTTGATTTTTTTCCTTGAGGAGTTTGATATTTTGTTTTAGGGTTTTGTCGTATCGCCAAGCCAGAAAACTCCCCAACAAAATAAATTCCAAGCTCACAATCCAATAAAAATAATTAGGGTAAGTGATGCTGTAATAGGTTAAGATACCTGCGTAATTCAGAAAATAGCCGGCAGCGTTAAAATAGACCAATAATAGCCCGAAAACCAAACCTATAATTCCTTTCTTTTTTAGATGCATCAAATAACTGAAAATAAAAAGTGTATTAATCAACATAATGAAAACCAAAACGATACAAAGGTTCCACATGAGTAAAAACAAAGGGTTTTTAAAAGTCATCTGCTCGGGTAAAAAAGCACAGAGTAAGGTGGCGACTGCTCCAAAACTGATGATAATCAGGTTGATTTGTTTAGAAATGCGAACCCAATTGTTTGAATAACGTTTGATGTCCAAAAGGAAAGCGATGGCCAAATAATGCAGCCCAAGTGCTACTAGCGACAAAGGCAGCGGGTGTAAGTCTTTGATAAGCAAATAGATCCATTTATCCGGAGCCACGGTGAGCAGCAGCTCTTCGTGTAGCATCATCACCACTACACAAACCAAATACCCCGAAAAAAAGAGGTAGGCGCGCAACTTCATGAAAAAGTGCAGGATGAGCGAAACAACGGCAAACAACAAAAATGCCCCCAAAAAAAATCCAACTTTCAAATAGAAACGCTTTTCCCACAAGAGGTTGTGTGCAGGAGTAGTCAAATCGGTAAAGGCATTTTGCGTATGCCTAGGGTTAATGATTTTAACCAACAATTGTTGGCTTTCACCGGCATCAAGGCTCACAGGAATGACCGGAAAACGCGCGCGGATTTTTTTATCATCTAAATGGGTTTTATATACCAGTGTATCGGTGGGTAACCAAAGGCTGTCGGTAAAGCGATAGACAAACAAGCTGTCGGCTTGGGTGTAAATACTCCACCAATAATCTTGTTGAGAATTGCCGGTATGTTGCACTTTTAGCTGCCACCAAAGCGGGTAGGGGTTGGTGCCAAGGTTTAAGGTCGCAGCAGGCGCCCACTTTTTAAACGCACCTTCATCGAGTTTTTTTAAGGCATGTTTTATTCCGCCGATTTGGGTGCTGTCCACCCAATAAGTTACATAATCTGATAGGTCTTCTAAGTTTGGGCCGGCTATTTTTAAAGTGTCGGATTGGGCAAAAACGGAATTTGAACTCAAAAATAAGAGTAAAAAAAAGCTGGCAAAAGGTTTGAGTTGCATCATAAAGCAAATTTGAGAAGTAAAATGAAGTTAAAAATACCAAGTTTTAGGTATTTTTTTATGAAATACGCTTAGTAGTTTTGAAATATCAAAAACTTTTAAATGACATGCGATGAAAAAATTACACTTAACCTTCTTTTTGGTCGTGGGAATGTGCTTCGGCACTTTAGAGGTAAAAGGGCAGGAATTGCCTGCAAAATTTTATGGAAAGTATGTGAGCAACGTATGCGATACTTGCCACTGGACTTTTAGAGATGACGGCACGGGCACGTGGAGTGTTGGACTTCGCTCAGGAAACGAACAGGTTTCTTTTATTTGGGAAGCCATGATTGATAAAAACGGCGACTTACAATTGGCAAAACGAGGAAATGAAACAGGTTATGCGCTCAAAATTACGTATATGAGTGTGCCGTTGAGCAATGATGTAAAAGGAACACTTATCAGTGCACAAAGAGACAATGCGCAAGCCATGGGGGTTTTGTGGTTTAATGACCAAGACATTGTTTTTCAATTTTTGGCTGAAACAAACGGGTTTTATGGGAAGATATAGTGAAGCAATAAAAATGAATACCATAATAAAATTCTCGTTCATTTTAATAACTTCTCTCTTGCCATTTGGTATGCTGGCTCAGAATATTCTAAAAGACATAGGTGAATATGATGAGAATGCCATTTCAACATTGTCATTAAAATATGAAGTACCCTTGGTTATCATTGCCAACAGAGTATATCTGCCCGATTTGGATTGCTTGGATGTAAGGAGGATTTCAGGAGATATTGAAGACCGCAAATTGGGTGGCGATATTGAAGACCGCAAATTGGGTGGCGATGTAGAAAACCGTAAACTGGGTGGTGATGTTGAAAATCGCAAACTGGGTGGCGATGTGGAAAACCGCAAACTAGGTGGCGATGTGGAAAACCGCAAACTGGGTGGCGATGTTGAAAACCGCAAACTGGGTGGCGATGTGGAAAACCGTAAACTAGGTGGTGATGTGGAAAACCGCAAACTAGGTGGCGATGTTGAAAACCGCAAGCTGGGTGGCGATGTTGAAAACCGCAAACTGGGTGGCGATGTTGAAAACCGCAAACTGGGTGGCGATGTTGAAAACCGCAAACTGGGTGGCGATGTGGAAGACCGCAAACTGGGTGGCGACATAACCGAACTCATTTGTGTAAAACTCAAAGAACAAAACGGGTTTTCCATAAAAAACGCCAATCCCAATGCAGAAGTACTATACTATTACCGTGGTAAATTATATAAATCTAACAATATGCTTATTCTTTATTAATTCAATTATTTAAAACTAACATTATGAAAAAATTGATTTTACTCTTGTTTATGCTTGCTTTTTTAGGGTGTGCGGTAGCACCCAAATATAATTTTTACGATAAAGTACCCAATAAGACACTGGCTATAGGAACTAAAGGCCTCATCATTGAAGCCGTTGACGGTAGTTTTAAGTGGGAGTACGGGAATGAGTACCAAGTACCCATAGATTACCCTTTTTTCAATTGGTACACAAATAATGCAGCACTTGCTTTAAGTACAGGTGGTTTTGATAAAGTTAATGAATCAAACGCTAAGAAAGTAATCGTTACAACCCCATATAAAGATGAGCCTATGTATGGTTATCTTCAAATTAGTAAAATCATCACTGAGTGTAAGGATAAAACACCCGAAACCCGATCTTACTATATTCAAGTTCCTGAAAATTACGTAAGGGCAGCAGAAGGGGGAAAAATATCAGTAATGTATGAATCATATATGTGTATCAGCGGATATTATTCAAACGGATCAAAGGGAACTACCAAACATGGGTATTCTTCTTGGGCACTATGGATTTCAGACAGGCCTTTATAAAACAGTTAACTAGACCCTAAACAAATATTTTTAAATGCAAACCATCCCGCTCCAAAATATCGCAAACACCTCAGAAAAGCAGGCCATTTTCAACACCTTAAAAGCGGCGATTGAACAACAAGAGGGTATCGAGTTTCGTGGCGTGTTGCAGGCAGATGATTTAAAAGTAAACGAAAAACCCATTGAAGTCAAAAATTTCAAATCGGCGGTTTTGTATGCAGACCAATATTTTGCGGTGGTTTTATATCACTTTAAAAAAGGACTCCTCTCATACCAGTTCGATTTGGTGCGTATCGACCACGCGGCGGTTTTGAGCCAAGAAGTCAACCTTTCCGGACAGTATGTACTCAAGTTTTCAACACCCGGTTATGCTTTCAGTGGCAACATTTTTCACTCGGAAAATGTAGTGCTTACCGACTTCCATCAATGCACCCAAAAAATGGCCGCGCAGTCTTCAACAGAAACCGACTTGAAAGAAAAATGGCTGAAATGGGCCTTTAGAAGTTTGGGGTTTGGTTTATTTGCGCTTATAGCCTTTTGGGTGTTTATGGGCTTTTGTGCATTTAGCTACGACAGCATCAACAATAGCACTCGGGTGTTTTTTATTTTGATACCTTTTGGGGCTTTGTATTCCTTTTTAAAAGGCACCTTGGCATTAAAAATTCTTTACTTTTTGTCCATTGTCGGCATCACCTTTCTCACCTTTTTAGGGGCTATCGCCGATGCCAAAAAGGGCAGGGAACTCATCGAAACAATAGATTCGGATTAAAACCACCACGATGAATTTTCCCTTAACTATATGCAATGGTTTCAAAATAAAAAGAAGTCTTCTTTTTTGTGTAAGCTGTTTTTGGCTGCTTCCCAAGCTTGTTATCTCGCAAGAAAACCTGCCACTTGATCTGAAATTCATTCCCGGTGGAGATTTTGGAATGCAAGTTTACGACAGCCTTACAGGAGCAACCAAAACCCGGTTGACTCATCCGGTCAAAGATTTTTATCTGAGCGCTACCGAGCTAAGCGTACAAGATTTTCAAGCTTTTTGTAAAGCCACCAAGCGCGCGATGCCTCCCGCTCCCGCTTGGGGTTGGGACGACCCAAAGCTGCCTGTGGTCAATGTAAACTATGAAGATGCGGTCGATTATTGCCGTTGGCTGTACCAGAAATACAGCATACCTTTCCGTTTACCCGAATGGGACGAATGGGAATACGCCGCCCGCGAAGGCGATTTTGACCCACGCGAATCTACAGAAGTCGATTCAAATCAAATAGTGTATGCCGGCAACAGCAACGAAAAACCCCAATGCACCACCTGTATGCAAGCCAACAACTTGGGCTTGTACGCCACTGCGGGAAATGTGTGGGAGTGGGTCACCAAAACTACTTTTTATACGACCGATTCTTTGTTTTACATACAGGATGCTCGACAAGAAACCCTTTGGGCAGGCGGCAGTTTTTTTGAAGACGCTACACAGGTTCAGCCTGGTGTTTTTAGGCCCATTTCGGGAGCTGCCCGCAGGCAAGACGTAGGGTTTCGAGTGGCAGTAGATGCTGTTGAGTATAAAAAAGCACTGTTGCTACAAAAAATAAATGCCCTGCTGAATCAAATTTTTGAAGACCAATCGGTAATGGCCAATAGTGCGGGTATTTACACGGAAGAAATGGTTTTTCTCTGGCAGGATATTCCGGGTGACACGGCCTTGAGTTATGACGTAGAAACCTCTGAAGTATTTTTTTGTTGTGTTTCCGCTTTTGACCCGGAACAAGAAGTGACAACTTGGTCGGCAGTGGGCTATAAAGTACCCCAACAAAATTCGGATTGGGTTTTCGATTTGATGCATTTGTTGAATGTAGAACCGGGTAATTTGTCCTTATTAAAAGAATAATAATGTTGATAGTTATATGAAGTATTCCTTGATTTTTTGCTGTTTGCCGCTGCTCTTGTTTGCTCAAAAAAAGGAACAAACAGCCCAAGAAGATTTTGAGAATTTACTGAAAGCAAGTTTTTATGCCAACACCACTTTTGTGCATCACGAATACGATGAAAAGATACCGCAAGACACGCTGAGTTACACCTTTTATGCACCTGAGGTGAACATCAAAAATGACACGCTTTTTCTTTCTTATATGCAACGGCTCAATGAATATGGCGGCATCATAATAGAAAAAATCGAACTGATCATTCCTTTAAATTGTGTGGACTATTTATCAACGCTGCAATTTACCTTTGGCGCCACCGACCGGTTCGAACCGGCGCTTACGTACTTGGGATTTTGGATGTTAAAAAAGGTCTGCGCCAAACAAAACAATTATTACCTGGACAACGCCCTGTGGGAATCGCAACAATACTCCGATTCCGATTTTGAATTACAATTTACCGATGCGCCTTTTGTGCCTAAATTTCCGGTGAAATTATCCCAACGAAAACTCAAAAAACTTCAACAATACTTTAAAAAAATCGCCAATGCATCGGATTAAGTTCTTTATTTTATGGATTCTCATAAGTAGTAGTCCTGTCAAAACAGTTGCCCAGTTGAACATTCCTGCACACTTTTCGCTAGTAAAAGGCGGTACTTTTGTTGAAACAGAATACAATGCGGTAACCAAAACCTATGACACCCTGGCTACGCACGAAATGGCATCTTTTTATATGTACAAATTTGAGATGCAGGTGCATATATTTGAACAATTTTGTAAAGAAACAAATACGGAGATGCCGCAACAACCCTTCTGGAGCAATGGTTTGATGCCGGTTGTCAATGTAAATTATGACCAAGCAATAGCATTCTGCGGTTGGTTGACCGAAAAATACCAAATGCAGTTCAGACTACCCACCAAAGAAGCCTGGCAATATGCTGCCCGCGCGGCAAGTAACGGGTCAGAATCGTTTAGATATAACCGGCCTTTGCCCAACGAATGGGTGGTGTACGCAACAGACAAACCCCAATGCATCAGTTGTATGCAGCCCAATGAAATAGGCCTATACGCCCTGTGTGGCAATGTGTGGGAATGGACGGAACAACAGCTAAAAGGCTTTGAAACCACGATAGTGGGCGGAAGCTATTTGGAAGATGAAAGCGCCGTAAAGGTTAACAGCCAAAAACCTTTTTTAATGCAAAACCATCAAGCAGATTTGGGCTTTAGAGTGGTGGTAGAATTTGATGATTTTCAAAATTATTTGGAGAACAACTAAAATGATACGATTTGACCAACCGGCCTATCCGACAGTTTTTTTTAGCGATTTAATTTATGTCGTATGTCCAAAGTGTCAACAGGTTGCCAAGGTTGAAACCCATTTTGAAAATGAAAGCAAATCGGCATCCTCAGCCAAACAATCGGTTTTGAGTTGCAAACATTGTGGGTTGGTCAGCACAGCAGGGCAAAAATGGTTTGGCGATTATCAGGCTTTCGTCAATATTCCTTGCGGAAATTGCGGCAGTTCAATGGTGTTTTCGTCAGAACCTGTAAAGCAAATTTCACCAAATATTTGCCTGACTTGCACTACCTGCAAGCAAGAAAGAGCCTATGAGCCACAATGGTTCAGGTATAAAAAAGACCACGCCAAAGACCCTTATTTTGGATTGGACATCTATCTGCAAATAGCGGTAAAAAACCATACCTTGTGGTTGTACAATGTAAAACATTTGCAGTATCTTAGAGACTATGTTTCTGCCACCCTGCGCGAAGACGACAACAGACACAAATATTCAATGATTACCAACCTGCCACAGTGGGTCAAATCGGCCAAAAACAGAGATTTAATACTCAAAAAGTTACATAGTTTGGAACAAACCTATTACAAAATCTCTTTAAAATAAAAGTTATGAAACGATTCCTTATCTTCATTGTAGTTCTGATGAACTTACAAAGCTATGCCCAAGAAGAAGCCGTATTCAAAACGGCGAAGGATTTGGATGGCGATGGCATTCCCGAAAACATTCAATTGATTGAAAACGAACATTACGGATATTCGTTGCAGGTTAACGATTTGACCGAAAAAGTAAGCTTTGGTATGGAAGGTTTTTACCTCATCGACATAGACACCACTGACCAATTTAAAGAAATAGCCGTATTCACCTCAGGGCCCAGCGACGATTATGAATATGAAATTTTTCGCTATCAGGATAACCGCTTGCACCTTTTAGGGCATTTGGAAGGGTGGATTACCGTAAATGGAGACGGAACGCTTTATACAGACAAGGGCGAAGGTTTTTGGAGCAGGCGCGATGTGTGGTTTTTGAATCATAAGGTTTTAAGTTTGGGAAAATTTCCGCTCAAAAACGAATATTTTGTAGGTGTTCAGGCCACCGTCAAAAGTTCATTGCAACTCTACAACGACCTCAACACCCTCGAACCTTTTGTCAAAGCCAAGCCCCAAACCAACATCCAAGTGCTAACGGCAACACTATGGGAAACGGAAAACGAAAACTTTGAATTTATTTACCAAATAGTAACCGAAGACGGCCTGTTGGGATTCACTAAATTGTGGCCTTTGCTCGAAAACACTGAGGGCCTAGTGATGGCCGATTGATTTTCTATTTCTGAGGGCTTGCATTACTTTGAAAACACCTTCCACCACGGTTTTTTCTTATCCAACATAGGCCGCGGGCTATGGGTTACCGTTGTTAACGAGTCGAGAGCCTGCCAGTTCAAGCCGGGTTGGTTTTTTTCTACCGAAGCCACATCACCGGGTGCTATTTCGAGCAAATAAGCCGTATTGTTGTCTGAAGCCTGCGTACTACTTTGATTAAACACTGTGTTGGCTTTTTCTTCAGTACTTACCGATGTATCACAGAGCAACGCAATAAGTGCTTCGTCAGGCCACGCTTCGGTCACACCATCCGAACAAATAAGGATGAGGTCTCCGGTTTTTAGACTGCCCAAGTGTTGTATCTCCGGTTTTGCCACATTTCCTGCAGCATTGGCAAGTATAGCTTTTTGAATTTCATTAGAACGCGGATGCTTCCGAGCGGTTTCGCGACTGATTTCTCCCATTTTAACCAAGTTGGCAACAAAAGAATGGTCCCAAGTGTGCCAAAAGACTTTTTCTTGGGGCCTGACGGTATAGATACGGCTATCGCCTATATGTGCAGAAAACCAATCGTCTTTTATTTTGAAAATCCCCGCCAAAGTAGTACCCATCCCTTCTTTTTCCGGATTTTCAATCAAAAGTTCGTTGAGATTCCGGTTTGCATTTTCAATTAGAACAGCGATGTCTTGAATGTTTTTCAATATTTCTTGTGAGGAATTGCTAAGAATAAAATTTAAAACGGTTTTACTGGCCATATCGCCATTGCCATGTCCGCCCACACCATCGCAAACAACAAAAGCACTTTGATGATGACCAAGGGCGTCTTCTTGATATGGGCGTTTGCCAATGTGGTGGTGTTCAAAAATCTTCATCTGTTTCTCTTTATTAGTTAGACTTATTTCAACACAAGCGCTTATCACCATGTATGTCCCGATTCAGATTCGTACAGCAATAGGCCGTTCATCAATTTTTATGGTTTGATTTGTCTGCCCGTCATGGGGTGTGCACACTTAAGTTGGTGTTTTCGTATATTTAAGATGCTATCTGGGCAACCAACAAACGGCAAAAGGGATTTTTATCACCACCTTTTCGTCAAAAACGCTGCCTTTGAGATCGTTGTAGAAGAACGCCCTGTAATAAATATATCCAATGGTGCGTTGGCCATAACTGCCTCCTTTGATGCTAACACCCGAGGAGTGCGACCCTGAACTTTGCGTAAAAAGCGGAGAGGAGGTGTAATTGGTGAAGGTGATTTCGTCATCGTAGTTCACATCTGCATCATTAGGCCAAATTCGCACACTTTTTGATTTTCCCAATGCATAGTTTACTTCAAACACCCACGAGTTGTCGTGCTGGTCAACCAAGGCGGGAAGGAGTGCCATTTCTTCGTTTAATTCACCTACGGTCAGATATAAACTGTTGCCCAATTGGGAATCTATCGGTCTGAAATAGTTCTTTTTTTCGATATCCCCCAATACTTTCAGATGGTCTTTAGCAATTTGATCGCCTTGGTTTGCCGCTTTTTGAAAAAGCTGTTTGGCATAGGTGACGTCTTTGGACACTCCACCCACACCAAATAGATAAAATTCACCTAAAAGTCTGGTGGCTGTTTTTTCACCTTTGTCTGATGCTTTTCGATACCATTTTGCAGCCTCTGCCCAATTGTACGATACGCCCGATCCATTGTCATACAGCAAACCTAAGTTGCGCATGGCCCAAGCATTACCTTTGTCGGCGGCTTTTTCATACCAAGATTTTGCTTGTGTGTAGTCTTTGTCAACGCCGTAGCCATTGTGGTATAGGAAACCCAGATTGGTCATCGACTCTGCATCGCCTTTTGCGGCACCTTTTTCAAACCACTCTTTGGCTTTGTAATAATTTGTTTCAACCCCTGTGCCATCTCTGTACATCTGTCCTAAATTTCTCATCGATAGTGCGTTGCCGTTATTGGCTGCATCGGTGTACCACGCAATGGCTTGGTCGTAATTTTTAGCAACCCCTTGTCCATTTTCGTACATAACGCCTAAGTTATTCTTGGAGACAGATAAATTCTGCTTGGCCGCTTGCTCATACCAATATTTGGCCTCTGCGTAATTTTGAGCTTGTCCTCCCAAACCGTAATGATAAATATATCCCACACGGTGTTGGGCATCTGCAATGCCACTTTTGGCTGACGGCAACAACAACGGAAAAGCATCTTCATAGTTCTGTTCGTCATAGAATTTTTTACCTAATTCAAAATCACTTTCGGCTATATTTTTGGTTTCTTTCTTTTTGGGAATTTTGTTTTGCTTGTCTTCATTATCTTTCAGATCTTGTTTATCTTCTCCTTGACTATTTTTTAAACCATCCGGTTTGTCATTATCTGAAATATCTTTCTTTTGTAGATTGACAGAACCCGACCATTGGCCTTTTTCGTTTATGTAGTAGGAACTGTCTTTGTCCACTACATAGGCTTTTCCTTCTGTAAAAGCACCGGCTGAAATGAATTTGGGCTTTATGACGATGCTGTCTCCTTTTTTGTAGCCCATTAGGTCTTTTTCAAAATATGGCACAGGAGTCTCATTTGCGGATTCGTCCGGATTTTCTTTTTTATCTAAGGGAAAGAAGATAATTCCTGCTGCCACGGCCGCAACACCTAAAAGACCAAAAGAAGCATATTTAAAGGTGTGATTTTTTGAAGGAGTCCCTTTTTTGTTAATTGCTCTTGGCGAAGATACTTGGGTAGGTGCAGATTCTGTTTCGGATCGACGCACTTGGGTTGCTTCATAAGTCGGAGTCACCGTTGTTGCCGGTTCTTGGACTATGGTAGCCGATTCTTTGCCTAGGTTTTTTATGATTTCATCTGTGTTTTGTACCCTTTTGCTCAAATCGCGTTGCAGACATGACATTAGTGTTGCACGCCATTTTTCGGGCAAATCTTTAATCTTTTCTTCAATGTTTTCTTTGAGAATCTGCTGCGTGATTTGGTTTTGCCATTCAATGGTGGCCGAACTGAATCCGTTGACATCGAATAGCTTTTGACCGGTGAAAATTTCGTAGGCAATCACCCCAAAACTCCACAAGTCTGTGTTGAGCTTTAAAGGCTCTCCTTTAATTTGCTCGGGTGAGCTATACTGTATGGTGCCTCCGGCAAAACTGTTTTGAAAACGCGAGCCCTGTCCGTCTTCGGCCTGTTTGGAAAGGCCAAAATCGGTTATCTTCGGAACAATTGGACCATTTTTTCTAATGACGACAAGGATGTTACCGGGCTTTAAATCGCGGTGAACCACTTTGTGCTTGTGAAGGTGCGCAATGCCATTGAGCAACTGTAGGGCAATGTCTTCTCGCTGCTCAAAATTTAAGTTGGGGTGGTTTTTAATAAACTCGGTTAAATTGCCTTCTTGATAATACTGCATGACCGCATAGTCAAAAACACCTTGAAAAGACTCGAAAGTAAAAACCTCTTCATAGTGTGCTATATTGGCATGTGGCGGCAAATTAGAAATGGCCTCAAATTCCTCTCGGAGTGAGAACTCTTTGTCGCCTAATCGCTTTACTTCTGAAATTTTAATAGCAACATTTCTGTCCAATACGGTATCGTATGCCTTGTACACGGTGCCGAAGCTACCGCCTCCAACTTTATCGGTTCGAATGTTAAATTCATAACGCTTGAGGAATTCTTCTTGTTTCATACTTAGCAGTTTTGTTTAGTTGATGTTAGAGGGATTAAAATTATTAAAAATTTTAACTCATAAAATACCAACATTTAGGTATTTTTTTAAAAATTTCTTTTATGGAAATTTACATTTTGAAATTTAGCATATTTTTTTAATAAATTTAACACATCAAACTAACCAACTATGAAATTCATTTTTACAAACATTTTTGCATTGCTGTTTTGCACCCAGATTTTAGGGCAAGTATCTGATGTCAAAATGCAAGAAATCCTCGACAATTATAAAAAAGAATTTGACAAAGGCACCACTATCATTGGTTGCGGGCATTACATGGACAGTTTTACGTATTTTGCCAAGCAAACTGAAAATGCCGGCCTCGATGCAGCACTTTCGCTTTCGGGCAAAACTTTAGGCGACATAGGTTACCAAATCTATCAAAAAAGGCTGTCCAAAGGTGAGCTCATTACTTCACATTCCTTATTGCCCACCTTGCAAAATATGCTCGATAAGTTGGCTCGGGAACTGAACAATCCGGATTTAAAATTCACAATGAGCGTATTAAAAACCAATCAGCCCAATGCTTTTGCTACCATAGGTGGTTATGTGTATGTCACAGAAGGCTTGTTGGATTTTGTGGATACTTATGACGAATTGGCTTTTATCATTGGCCATGAAATTGCCCATATACATTACGGACACTCGCGCAGAAAGATTACCAAGATGGCAATTACTGCAGATTTGCTCAACATGACCGGTCTTGAGGGTTTTACAAACATTGCACTAAATACCAATGGGGTGCTGTCGGCTCCTTTCGATCAAATAGACGAATACGAATCGGACAAACTGGGGTTTGAAATCGCACTGAAAGCCGGATATGACAGACACCGTTTTGCCGATTTCTTTAGAAAACTCGCCAAAAACGAAAACAAAACTTTGCTCAATAAATTATCTTCTACGCACCCTTTTGCATCGGACAGGGAAAATTGTATCAACGATTATATCAAAAACCAAGGATAAATGCTGCAACTTTTATTTAAAAATCAACCCTTAGATTTTACTGCAAAACAAGTTTGGCAAATAGGGCGAAGCGGATTTGGTGCCGACATAGAATTGGATGACACCGCAGTTTCTCGTTCGCATGCCTCATTCAAACAGGATCCTGCCTCTGCGGAAATCAGCGTGAAAGATTTGGGCAGTTCCAATGGTACTTTTGTCAATGGCAAAAAACTCGAACCCAAGGTTTGGGTTTTGCTAAAAGCGGGTGACCGTGTAGCCGTTTCATCATTTGAGTTTGTGCTTCACAACCCGAATGTAAATCAAACAGCCAAGGACAGAAACCCTGTAAAATCTTCACTGTATGCGCAACTTCTTGAGCGTGGCAAGATACAGATAGGACGCGCTACCGAAAACCAACTCCTGCTCAACGACCCGACTGTTTCCAGAAAACACGCCGTACTGACTTATGAGAACAATTGCTTCTGGATAGAAGATTTAGGATCGGTCAACAAAACTTTTGTAAACGGATTGGAAATACGTTCCAAAACGGAGGTCAAAGAAACGGATAGCATCACCATTTCTTTTTTCCGCATTCATTTACAAGAAGGGGTTACAGATTTGCGGGAAACAAGTGCATCTATCAGTGCCGTGGGCATTCAAAAGAAATACCCCAACGGCAAAATAGGCCTGCAAACCTTGACCGTAGATGTAGAAAAATCATCTTTTGTGGCCCTCATGGGGCCTTCAGGTTGTGGAAAATCTACGCTTTTAAAATGTTTGAACGGTGACAATCCGGCAACATCCGGCGAGGTGTTGATTCACGGACTTTCACTGGTAAAGAATTTTCATTTGGTGAAAAAGAAAATCGGTTATGTACCGCAAGATGACATTATACACAGAGAACTCTCTGTTTACAAAACCCTATACTTGGCGGCCAAACTCCGCTTGCCGGACGATACCACAGATGCAGAAATAGACAGCCGTATCGATAAAGTCATTAAAGACCTCAAACTGGATCAGGATGCTAACACAAACATCAGAAAAGTAAAAGTAGGCAGTTTGTCCGGTGGGCAGCGCAAAAGGGTTTCTATAGCCGTGGAGTTGCTTACCGATCCTACCATACTTTTCTTAGACGAACCCACTTCGCCTTTAGACCCTGAAACCATTGAAAGTTTTTTGCAAAGCCTGCGTGAACTTTCCAAACGAGGGACAACCATCATCATGGTGACGCACAAGCCTGAAGATTTGAATTATGTAGATCAAGTAATCTTTTTGGGGGTGCAAGGACATCTTGTTTACAAAGGAGATGCGACCAAGCTCACACAACATTTTGACGCAAAAAACATAGTAGAGGTGTATTCGCAGATGAGCGATATTGACAAGGTGAAAATAAAATACAGGAAGCCTTCTGATCAAATTTTCGAAAAAAATCAGACTTCAGACTTAAAACGAGATAAGCCCGATTCGCTCTTGCTTCAGCTTTTTTGGTTGACCAATCGCTATTTTAAGATAAAGCTTAACGACCGAGAAAATTTGTTGCTGTTGCTCGCACAACCCATCATTATTGCGTCTTTGGTGTGTTTGGTGTTTAAACAATTTCAATTGGGCGTGCTGTTTTTGGTTGCCATATCCGCCATTTGGTTTGGGGTGAGCAATGCCGCTAAAGAGATCGTAGGCGAATTGTCTGTTTATAAAAGAGAGCGCATGTTTAACCTGAATCTGCACACCTATATATTTTCAAAATGGTTGGTGCTCTCTCTAATTGCACTGATACAAACCCTAATCTTTACGGTTATTATATATTTCAATTTTAAATGGCAAGCATCAGCCGATTTTGAAGACATTTACCTCAGCGGTTTTCTGCCTTCCTGGATGTTTATGTTTTGGGTTTCGGCTTCGGCCACACTTACGGGTTTGTTTTTGTCCTCTTGGTTTAGCACCACAGAAAAAGTAATGACTGTAGTCCCTATTGCTTTGATGCCACAAATTATGCTGGCCGGTGTCATGACTAAAATAGACAAACTCCCCATAGAATTGGTCAGCTTCTTTACGCTTGGTCGTTGGGGCACAGAAGGGCTGGCGCGCATACAAGACAGCCACCACAAAGCCGAGGAAGGCGAAAGCGTCAAAAGCTTGCTCACCACCATACCCGTAAATGGAGAAGACACCACGATGGCCGTTGGGGCTATGGACAGCCTCGATTTGTATAATGCCAAACTTGTTGAAGAAGGGAAAATTATCGGCGATTTTTTCAACAGTATGGATGCCAATTTGTTGGCCATAGCCGGGCTTAATGTCTTGTTTTATGTACTCATCGTTTTTTCTTTAAAAAAGAAAGACAGTTTATAAATATATATGCGAAAACTCATCAGTATTTTGGGCTTGCTATTGGTAGTGAGCTCGGTGTTTCAGGCTTGTGGAAAAGAACCCCGATTTATAGGGATTCAGCACGCAAAAATCATTGGTATAAAAGATAGTCTGTTGCTTTTTGATTTAGATTATATAGCTTTTAACCCAAACCGGGTTTCGGCGAAACTCAAATCGTCAACTATAGATGTCTATTTTAGAAAACAGTGGGTAGGAACCGGAACAATACAAGAAACGGTGGCGCTCCCTGCCAACGATACTGTAGCACTGCCTGTAAAATGTACAGTTTCATTGAATAAGCTGCATGCGTTTTACTCAGAGCTCATTGCAGCAGACAGTGCAGTTTTTGAGCTGAGAGGGCACAATAAAATCGGAATTTCCTTGCTGAGCATCAACAACAAAGTGGCTCAGGAAATTCACTTAAACACCAAATCTTATTTTGAAGATGAGGTGAGACGGAGTCTAAACGCGAACCGTGTTTTCAGTGTGCAAAATTTTTCCATGAGCCGATTTCCGGGCTTGAACGAGTCAGAATTTGAAATGAAGATTTTGATTAAAAACACCTTGCCTATCGACTATGTTTTGGAGGACATGTCACTTGGTTTTTTTGCGGATTCCGGGGGTGAAAACTTAGCCACTTGGCAATTGCAAACGCCACTATTTCAAAAAGCACTCACGGAAACTTCCTTGCCGGTAAGTGTAAAAGTGAATCACTTTAATTTGCTTAAAAGTTCAAAACTTTCATGGTTGACTTCGCAGTCGGCCAAGTTCAAATTGGTTGGAAAAATGAAGGTAAATATTTCCGGGAAATCTTTTGACATCCCGATAGATGATTTTGTGACTTTTGGAATGTAGATATTGAATCGACCAACTAATATGTGAGGCTTGTAAGGTGAATCTTGGGATTTTGAGCCCATTTAAAAAACCTTCAACCCACGAGCGTTGGAAAATTAACCATTAAAGCGGATGGTTTTTTAGGATTCGTTGTCCGTTGCGTGCAAGTCGGTTTTGAAGGATGTTTGATGGCTATTAGTATTACTGGACACAATCATAAATTGAATGCCCCGAGGATTTGAATTGACGAAAGATAAATTCTGAAAATTAAGGGCGTAACCTTTATAAACACAAGCTGCATGCTACTGCCACCCGGCTACACCCCGATCGGTCTCGCAACTACACTCCAATCTGTCACCCAACAACACCCCGATTTGTCACCCTGAATTTATTTCAGGGTCTTGCCCCTCGACTGCGCTCGGGGTGACATTCCCCTCGACTGCGCTCGGGGTGACATTGTCTTCAGTGAGATGCTGAAACAAGTTCAGCATGACAGTTTGGTGGGGTTTAGGATGACAGTTTGGGAGAGTTCAGCATGACAGTTTGGTGAGGTTTAGCAAGACAGTTTGGTAGGGTTCAGCATGACAAGTCGTTGGGATTCAGCGCAAGCTCTTCCTACCAAGGCAGTTTTAGGTCTTTGATTTCAGACTGGTATAAATTCTCAAGCTTCTTTACAAGATCTTTTGAAATCACCCTATCTGAGCTTTTTACATTATTTGTGAGCTGTTCTATATTTACACTGCCGGGGATGACTGTAGAAACGGCTTCATAAGCCAAGCAAAAGGATAAGGCTATTTGCGCGAGGTCTTCTCCCTGTCCGACCACAGACCTGAGTTGGTTTACCAGTTTGGCTCTGGTTTCAATATCATCCTTAGACCATCGACTTCGGATATCATCAAACCGGCTTTCGGCGTCGTATTTACCTGTTAGCCACCCGGAATCGAGCGGAATTTTTACAATGATGCCAACTTCTTTTTGCCGTGCTTCGTCAAAGCCACGCAAGCTGTCCTGATGGAAGATGTTAAAAAAAACTTCCATCACTTTAGAATTCGTTGTATCCATCAACAACTTCATGTCGTCATAGGTGTCCAAAGAAGCGCCATAGGCTTTTATTTTCCCTTCTTCTATCAACTTTTCGAGTATTTCAAAGTGATCGTTTTGGTTTCCGTCCAAATATGTTGAAGGCGGATTGTGTATGATGAGAGAGTCCACATAATCTACTTGAAGTCTTTTTAAACTGCCCTCCAAAGAGGTTCTGATATAAGTGGAATCGAAATTTAAAGTACCCGTATGCGTGTGGCCAAATTTGGTATTGATAACGATGTTACTTCTGTCTGTGCCTTTAAGTGCTTTGCCGAGTCTTTCTTCACCGCTGCCATGTCCGTAGTTTGGCGCAGTATCAAAAAAATTGACGCCAAAATCCAGAGATGCATGCACCAGGTTGATTGCTTCCGCTTCTGTCATGCTTTTCCAACCCGAATTTTGTCCCAATTGCCAGGCACCAAAACCAATTTCGGAGACGTTTATAGCGCCTTTGAAGTATTTTTTATATTTCATTTTGCGGAGATTTAATCGTTGTAAGAGCTGTGTTCAACTAATAAGAGCAGCAAATTCTTTTATACTGTTTGTTGTACGATACATATCCAAGTCCTTGATATAGGTTAACAAACGTACGACAAAATACCTGCATTGAGCGAAGTCGAAATAAATAACATCCACATTTAAAAAGAACAAAGACTTTGTTAGGAAAACCATCCGTAAGGGTCATTTCTAAAAGCAATTATCAGTACGGTATCCAAGCTGCCGTTCTCATCAAAATCGGTAGAAGTTTCTACTATAATTCTGTTGTTTGTCAGAGAGATAACTTTGTAGCTGATGACCATTTCCTCACCAAAATACAATTCGATTTGGTCTCGTCTGTATGTCTTCAAACTAATTTGGACTTTTCCTTAAGGAGTGTTTGTTAATTATTTCAAATATAAATGATTTTTTTTACTAGTTGATTTTTTTGATTTTAAATACTCATTTCTTCGGTTTTCAAGGGCTATTTTTTTCAATC
>JAHJTN010000016.1 GCA_018829465.1 Bacteroidota bacterium
GATGGGCGCACCCGAATTGTCCATGTTTTGACCGTTGGATCCCCAAACCAGAAAGCTACGGTTGGTGGGGAAACTATTGGCGTTGGCACTGTTGGTAGCGGCAATATCGCCCAATCCGATGGTAAGCACCGGTGGGTTGGCACCATTGTTTTGGCTAAAAGATTGTTTTTGGTTGAGTTCGGAAGCATCATCGCGGCCAATACCGGCTACATCGAAGTTAAAACCGCCACTGCCGGCAGAGATGTCCCATATTTTGTTGTCCTGAGAATCGAGCAAGTCCAAATCCCCTTCGTTTGTAGCCAAGGCGCTGCCCGCACTTTGCAAGGTGGTGCCGTATTTTAGAGACAGGTACGACAAGATTTTTTGTTGTTCGTTGGACGAACGGGGTGAGGAATAAGTAAAAATTTCGGCAAGGCGGCCGTCGAGATGACCATTAAAACCGCTACCGTTAACTGTGTTGGGTGAAACCCCTAAATAATACACAAGGTTTTGAACATCTAAGTGTAATAAATCCATACCATTACCGGCTATTCCATTGGCATTGTCAATGCGTTTGCCGTTGAGGTAAATCTCAGAAATGGCAGGCGATACCGAGGTATTCGATTTGATGTTGAGGATCATTACTTGGTCGATGGTGGCGCTCGCATCTTGAAAAGCCCTGCCGTAGGATGTGTTGTTGGGCGCAGATGTTGGCGCATTGGGAAATGAGCTAACGGAATGTGCAACTACAGCATTTGTATATCTTTCGGAACCTGTTCCTAAACTTGCTCCTGTTGCATCAACCCCAAAAGCATCGGTAGAGAATTTTCCGCCCAACATGTATTGTCCCGGACTGGTCGATGCGCTAATGCTGTTGTTGATTCGCGCTACGATAAAGTAATCTTGCGACCAATATCCACCTTTTCCTTTCATGAGTTGCCTAGAGGTTTTGGTGAAATCAACAATCGGATTAAAGTTGATGTTGCGCGTGTCGTTGTTTCTAAAAACAGGCATGGTGGTTGTTATTCCAACCGCATCATTGTCAAAGGCTTGGTCTTCCCACAGGCTCAGCGGGGTACCATCGGCATTGGCTATACCGGCATCGGCTTTAAGCCAAAGTTTTAAACCGTTATTAATACTGGCCGGAGCTAAAACAGGATCTGCAAAGGGGATTATAGGGTCGCCTTTGATGATGACATTGTCAATGGCAACACCATCATCTGTTCGATTGTTGTTACTGCCGAATACCACCCTAAACCTAATGGATGGTCGATTGTCTAGCGTTGCTAAAGAAATACTGGCTTGTACGAATTTAGAGCCGGAATTCACGTTTTCAAAATTGAGACCCGACCAACCGTGTTGGTTGTTGGCAATACCGTCTAAATCGGTGTTGGTGTACCAATTAACGGTGTTGGCAGATCCTACGTTTCCCAGCCTTTGCCAACCGCCTACACCACTTGGGTCAAAAGTAAATTCTATTTGAGCACCATCATTGTTTGGATCTGCATTTGTATTGTAACGTATGTCTATGGCTACGTTTACATTGTTAAAACCGGATGTGCTTACTGTTGGGCTAGTAAGCCTAATAAGCATATTGTTGTTATAATTATTGTAGGGAGCCACATGCCAATAATTACCTTCGCCCACTAGAGTGACGGGGAAAAAACCACCCTCTGCGGGAAATGTACCGTTGGTCCAATTCCAACTACCGCTGCCTCTTTGTGTAGAACTTACCCAACCGCCGCCGTCGGCGTCAAAATTTTCGTAATAAATTGTGTGTGACTGCCCTATTGATAACAAAGGAATCCACACGAAAAGTGATTTTAAAAAAATATACTTACATAAAATGTTTAATCTTGTTTTCATGGCAAAAAAATTGGGGGTTAATCCTGATTGCCATGGTTATTAAATTTAGCTATGGTAAAAATTGGGGCGGTTAAAAATTAATATGTTTAAATTTTTACTATTTTTTGAGATTGTTCCAAACCACTTTCACTCTTTAGTTTTAGGAGGTAAAGCCCACCTGATAAACTTTGGTTTTGAAGGTTTATTACGCCATTTTGTGTGTCAAATGCTTTTGAATAAACCAAACGTCCTTGTATGTCGTATATATTGGCAGTAAAAGCCTCACCTTGGGCCTGTGCCCATTTGATTTGAATTTCTTCTACAAACGGGTTGGGGAAAACTTTTATGCTTTCTTCAGCAATCAATTCGTCTCCTAAGGATAAAGTAGGCTCGTCAATTTTAGTGATTTTGAAATCGTCAAAAAAGAAACCATCAAACGAGGTAGTTGCCCCGCTTGCCACATTGTTACTATCAGATCTAAACAAAAACCTGAATTGAACATTGGGTTGATCAAACAAAAAGGCGTTGTGGTTGGGGTCTATCAATATTTCCTCCATCACCCATTTGTTCATTTGGTCGCCATCGTAAACATGGGTAGCTAGATCTTGGAAGGCTTGACTTGTTTCCGATTTTGTATTGGTATGCCTATCATTTACAAATATACCGGCGGCAGGCTTGGTATAGTTTCCAAAAAGATCTACCCAACTGCTGCCGTCTGTAGAACCTTGAAAAGAAACAAAATCGAAGTTTCTTTCCAAGTCCCATTTGGTGTAAAATTGCACCAAAAACCTGATGTTGTCAAATTTCGGGGCGGGCGTAAAAGAAACATTGGGCGAAATAATTGCTTTAGCTTGACCGTTACCATAGGCCACAGTACTGGCATCAGCTATGGCGCGGTTGCCGTTAAAGGCATCGGCGTTCGTGTTGGCCCAACTGCCACCAGCGGTTGTCCAATTGCTCAGGTTGCCCGCTTCGGCATTTTCAAAAAACAAAACAATAGGCGAAAAGTATTTCACCATTTCGGCCTCATAGATGATGTGGTCTTCGTTGCTGAGTCTTACGTTAAACACGATTTCTTCGCGGGGTGTAATGCTGTTGCTGAGCGTCAGGCCAACGTTGATATTTCGCATTTCTAACTTGGTCATACCGGTTTGCGTAGGGGCGTTGGTTACCGATAAAATATTTGCAGAAACAGGAATAATTTCTAAGGTAAAATTGCCGTCTGTTTGTCCTAAGCGCTCAATACCAAATTGAAGGGTTGGGGTAAGTGTGGTGATGTCTGACTGGGTCAAATCGTGCAGTTTGGCAAACTTTCCTGCATAAAACGAATTGACAAAATTCATACGCATGGCTCTCTTCGATATATCGACAATCTGTAGAGGATTGGGCCAAAAACTGCCTTCTTGAGCAGAATTTCCGCTTTCTGCGGTTACCGCCCAAGTTCCCCTGCCGGAGCCAGTTGAGCCTGTACCGTCATTCACACCGCCGCGCATCCATTCGTTAGAGTCGCCGGAAGCAAGGGTTAATATTTGCTGCACCGGACCATATACGTAGCGGTTAAACTCTGTGATATCGTGCGAAAACTTTGTCAACTCATCTATCGCCTGCGGGTTGGCAGTAATCCCGCTAAACGGGTGCACCATAACATTTGCAGAAGTATGGTGGTTTTGAGCAGTTTTAAAATCATGGGCTAATGAAAAGTCCCTGAACATCTGGGTTTCGGGCTCCGAAAAAGCGCTAGGGCCTCTATAGGTATCATTACAAGTACTACTAGAAGTACCACCGGTATTGTAAAAGTAACCAAAATTTCTGTTTAGGTCGGTGCCTTGGATTTGGCTGAATTGTCCGGCACACACATTGCGCAAATTTTTCCTTTGCATACCGCCACCACCGGGTGCAACATCTTCATTGCGAAAAAGCCCGTCGGGGTTTACGGTAGGAATAAAATACAGCTCGGCATTGTCCACCAAATTCTTTATACTGGGGTCGGTGGCATAATTTTCTAACAAATACCACATGTAGTAAATTATGTTTATTTGTGCCACGGCTTCGCGCGAGTGCAACATGCCGGTGATAAGAGATTCCGGTTCGTTTTCGTCGCTGTCGGGGTTGTCCGAAATCCTTACATACCAAACATCACGGCCTTCCCAAGTTTTTTGGTTGGTAGGCGAAATATTGGCTTTTACACTAATCAAATTTGGGAACTTTGCCCGCATATCGTCTAAAACTGCTTCTAACTCTGATACTGTATAAGCACCGCCCATAGTACCAGGTACAAAGTTTGTTGGTTCAGCCCAGTCCGTCTCTTGCGCTTGGGCGGTACGTTGGGCTATATTGCCGATAAATACCTGAGAAACGCTTTGGGAGGCTTGCGCGCCATTGGTGAGCGGAGTGGGCTCTCCGAGTTTTTTAAAACTTTTTTGCAATTCTAAATTTCGTCGCGCCAAGGGTAGAAAGCGTTGCGCCCTTTCCTGATAAAAAGCGGTGAGATCCTCTATGAGGACTTCGTAGGTCAACCCTTGTTGGGCAACAGAGGCTAGTTCGTGTTCGGATAGTTCGAGTTGTACGCTGTTCTCTTGAAAAACGGCACCACAGGTCAAATCGACTTCTGCGTTCAATAATTTTTGTAGAAAAGCCTGCCCCGATCCGGCTATTTTCACTCGCTTGTAAGTGTCTTGCGCATTAACTAGCGATAAACCAAGGAAAAAGCACAATAAAAAAATTTTAATAGATAGTTTGGTCCCCATAAGTAGTTATTTAATTTAACGAGGGCTAAAATAAAATAACTATGCTAATTTAAAATAAAAAAAAACACTTAAAAACTTAAAATTAACATAATCTTAACGGTCTAAAGAAATAATCATACTGATAAAGTGAAGATATGATTACTTATCCTATGCTGGGCAAATTAAGATGTACGTTTTTACGCACAACTTTCATGTTTAATAGTGGTTTTGTGAAGCAGCTTCGCCGATTATGCTCAACTTGTTTGTGCCGAGTGTATCTTAGTATTTCAGCATCTTGTATAGAAGTTACATGACCCTGAAACAAGTTGAGCGTAACAATGTTGGTTACATTGCAGGGTGTTACCTTTAAAAGTAACTTACTTATAACAATTTTTAAGTAAGCCGAATTCGAACCCCCAAAGCTATCTATATTTAATTTTGGAACTAAAACGAGTGCTTAACAAACATTAATCAAAAAAAACATGTACACTATTGATGCTTAATCATTTTTTGATTAAATATTTTCCCATCTTCACTTTCCAATTTCAAAAGATAAAGACCGTTTGACAATGTACTTACGCCTATGGACAATTGCGAACTGTTTTGATCAAAAGATTGTTTGACAATAAGCCTGCCTTGTAAGTCATACAATGCCGCAGAAAAAGATTTGCCAACTAAGCTGCTCCATTCAATTTGGATTTGATCCACGAATGGATTTGGAAAAATTTTCAGGCCTTGCTCAGCGATAAAATCGTCGTTTGACAGGGTTGGTTTTTGATCTTTAAAAACTTGAAAATCATCAAAAAAGAAACCGTCAAATTGGGTCGGATAGTTTTCGCCTAAATTAGTACCATCCGATCTGAACACAAATCTAAACTGCACGTTGGGCTGGTTGTACAAAAAGCTATTGTGCGAAGTGTTGATGAGAAATTGCTCCAAAACCCATTTGCCCATACGGTCGCCGTCATAAAGCAGTGTGCCATTGTTGGGCTGAAAGTTTTCGTTGGTTGTGTTTTTGCCGGCATGGTCGTTTGAGTTGAAAATGGTAGCCGGTTTGTTGTATATACCTTGTACGGGCACCCAAGTACTGCCGTTTGTAGAGGCTTGAAACTCGACAAAGTCAAAATTGCGTTCCAAATCCCAACGGGTGTAAAACTGCACCATGGCACTCACCAATTCATTTCCGGGATCGGGTGTCAAATTTAACGAGGTGTTGAGGCGTAAAATTTTTGAGAGATTGGTGCCGTAGGCAAGGGTGTTGGCATCGCTAAAAGCGCGGTTTCCGTTAAACTTGTCTGCTGCGGTGCTTACCCACGAGCCGCCTGAGGAAGCCCAATTGTTCACGTTGCCGGATTCGGCGTCGTCAAAAAACAGGCGGTTGGCACCAAATATTTTGATGATGTCTGCTTCATAAAGGTCGTGGTCTTCGTTGCTGAGTTTTACCACAAATTGTATGGTGTCGCCGGGGATGACATTTGCCGCCAATTGCATACTTGCAGAAACATTTCTTTGTTCCAAAACCGCCATAGCGGTTTGGGTGGCCGGTTGGGTAACCGAAACAATTTTGTCTAAGGACACGGGCGTGACAGTCAGTGTAAAATTGCCGGGGGTTTGTCCCAATCGCTCGATACCAAATTTTAAATCGACCGTTTGCGTGGAAACATGTGTAGGCGTCAAATCGTGCAATACGGCAAATTTCATAGCGTACAACACATTGATAAAATTGATGCGCATGGCGCGTTTGGCTATGTCATCCAGTAATGCCGGATCGGGCCAAAAGCCGCCTTCACTTCCACTTCTCGAACCGCTTTCGGGTGTGGTGCCCAGTATGGCCAATCCCGAGCCGGTGCGCCCGTTGTTGTCGGGTGCGCCACCCAACATCCAGTCGTCAACAATACCGGCAGCTGGTGAGAAAACCGTAGCACCAAATATGTAACGGTTATATTGGGTCATGTCTTCGTGAAACTTGTGGTATTCGGCTTCTCTGCCGCTTACTGCTGTAGGATTGCCCCCATACGGATGTGGAATAGAATTGGCAAAGGAATGGTGCATTTGCACGGTTTTAAACTGCCTAGCCAGCACAAAATCGCGCAACATCCGCGATTCCGGCTCCGAAAATGCGTTAGGCCCCCTGTAAGAATCAGAACAAATATTGGTGGAGGAACCGCCGGGGAAGGCATACCAATAGTCAAAATTGCGGTTGAGGTCAACGCCTTGGGTAGATGAAGTAGGACCCGCGCAAACGTTTCTCAGGTTTTTTCGTTGCATCCCGCCGCCTGTGGCACTGATGGTTTGATTTCGAGCAACCCCGTCAGGATTGACCATGGGTATAAAGTACATTTCTGAGTTGTCCACGATGTTTTTTACAAAAGGGTCTGTGGCATAATTTTCCAACAGGTACCACATAAAAAACATATTATTCATCAAGCTGGCAGACTCTCTGGCATGTATGGCACTGGTCATTAGCGTTTCGGGTTCGTTCTCATCAGTGTCCGGATTATCGGATATTTTAACATACCAAACATTTCGTCCTCCCCAAGTAGTTTCTGTTGTAGAAAGGGGTGCTTTTGCTGTAATTAAATTTGGAAACAAAGCGCGCATTTTGTCGAGTTCTGCTTCCAATTCCGACACGGTAAGCATCCCCCCCATAGAACCTAGGCTAAAATTTTGTGGAACCGCCCAATCTATTTCTTGCACTAAGGTTTCGGGTTGTGCCACATTGTTGAGTAAAGCTTCGGTGATTTCCCTATCGAGAGCCTGCACTGCGGAAGCTCCTTGGGTAGTCTGAGCCCTTTGCAAACGAGAGAATTGCTTTTCAATTTCTAAGTTTCGCTTGGCAAACGGCAACATGCGTTGGGCTCTTTCTGCATAAAAGGCGGTTAAGTCTTCAATAATAACTTGATAGCCTAAACCGGCTGCTTCTACAGCGGCAAGTTCGTGTGTTGAAAGTTCCAATTGCACGTCTGTATCTGAAAAAACAACACCACAACGGAGGTCAACACCCGTTTCGGCAAGTTTGTTTACAAAAGCGGCACCGCTGCCATTGATTTTAACCCGTTTGTACTGTTCGGGTTGAGGTTCTTGTGCGTGTGCAACAAAGAAAAGCGTAAAAATAAACAGGGCTGAGAAAGTAGTTCTTAAATGCATAGCATAGTTGTTTAGAAAAGACAAATATAGCTTGATATACAATATTTTAAAATTGAAAAATGAAAAATGTTAAAAAAAACACTTGTATAGCGCAAAGACGAAATAAATAATTTTAATTTTTCGACAAAATAAGGAATGTTTATTATAAGCCAAGTGATTGCAAGGATTCAAACAATTGTGTTAATTTTTACCGGACGACAATGATAAATAATATAAACCGATGAGAATTATGCTTAAAAGAACGCGGTTTACAAAAGAAGTCTATTTGCTTTACTGCACCAAATCTACCCCGGATGACGTGCCGAGTCGGCTGACGCCCAAACTCAAAAACTTGAGTGCGGTCTCCTTGTCTTTAATGCCTCCGGACGCCTTTATCTGTGCGCGATTTCCTATGGTATCTTTGATGCGTTTCACGTCTTCTAAGGTGGCGCCTTTGGTACCAAAACCTGTTGAAGTTTTTACGAAATCAGCTTTAGCTTCTAAGCAGGCTTTTGCCGCGCTTATAATTTCCGCATCGGTCAGGTAGCAGGTCTCTATAATGACTTTCAGAATTTTTTCGCCAATTGCTTTTTTGATGGTGTCTATTTCTTGGGTCACGGCTTGCCAATCTGCCTGTTTGGCCCATGCTATATTGATGACCATATCAATTTCATCGGCACCGTCCGAAACGGCTTTGAGCGCCTCAAAAACCTTGACGTCCGTATGCATGGCACCCAATGGAAAGCCCACAACGGCTGCCAATTTCACCTCGCTTTTAGACAATAATTTTTTAGCTAAATCTACCCAACAACCATTGACGCAAACGGCGTAAAAACCATGTGCAATGGCTTCCTGGCAAAGCTGCGCAATATCTGCTTGGGTAGCTGTGGGTTTAAGTATGGTGTGGTCTATGTAGGCATTGAGTTGCATAATTGATGAATTAAGTGTAAATATAAGTACCGTGCGTGCTTTTGATGGTTAATTTTTTCCGATCCGATGCTTCTACACGGCCGATTATTTGTGCCGAAACATCAAATTCATGGGAAATGTCTATAATAGTTTGCGCAAATTCCGAAGAAACGTACAATTCCATGCGGTGTCCCATATTGAATACCTGATACATTTCTTTCCAATCGGTTTGAGATTCTTGCTGTATAAGCTTAAACAGCGGAGGTGTTTCAAAAAGTTGGTCTTTGACAATATGCAGCTTATCCACAAAGTGAAGTATTTTGGTTTGTGCGCCGCCACTGCAATGCACCATGCCGTGTATGTTTGCACAACCTATTTCCGTCAATACTTTTTTGATGATGGGTGCATAGGTACGCGTAGGTGAAAGCACCAACTTTCCGGCATCAACAGGGCTGTCTGTAACGGGGTCTGTCAGTTTTTTACTGCCGCTATAAACCAATGCGTTCGGCAAAGCCGCATCAAAGGTTTCGGGATATTTTTGCGCCAAATATTTTGAAAAAACATCGTGTCGTGCCGAGGTGAGACCGTTGCTACCCATGCCTCCATTGTAGGTGTCTTCATAGGTTGCCCGACCAAAGGAAGCCAACCCCACAATAACATCACCCGGTTCAATATGTGCATTATCTATAACATCTGCCCTTTTCATCCGCGCGGTGACGGTCGAATCGACGATGATGGTTCGGACCAAATCGCCCACGTCAGCCGTTTCGCCTCCTGTGGTAAACAACGCTACGCCGTGTTGGTGAAGTTTTTCAACAAGCTCCTCAGTTCCCCGAATAATTGCAGCAATCACTTCGCCCGGAATCAGGTTTTTGTTTCTGCCGATGGTAGATGACAACAGTATATTTTGTGTGGCGCCCACGCAAAGCAAATCGTCCAGATTCATGACCAAAGCATCTTGGGCAATACCTTTCCAAACACTCAAGTCTCCGGTTTCTTTCCAATAGGCATAGGCCAAAGCCGATTTGGTACCCGCACCGTCTGCATGCATCACAATGCAATACCGGTCATCACCGGTGAGGTAATCCGGAATTATTTTGCAAAAACTTTTGGGAAAAAGACCTTTGTCTATATTCTTAATAGCGTGGTGGACATCTTCTTTTTGGGCAGAAACGCCTCTTTGTGCATAGCGTTTGGAAGTCTGTTCGGACATGACTAAGGGATATGTTTGCACAAAGATAACCTCTTTTACAGAAATAGGCTTAAGGAAATTCGGGAAGATATGCGCTAAAGTATCAAACCAATACTGCAGACAGCCCTGCATCGAGCAATTGTTGGCAACGAGGTTCCAATTCGTTGAATGTACCTGTTTTTACACAGCACTTTCCTTTGTAGTGCACAATAAGCGAACATTGATGTGCTTGTTCTTGGGTGTGTTCGCAAACGTCCATAAGGGTCTCGATGACATAATCAAAGGTGTTGACATCATCGTTATACAGGATGATTTCGTTCAGAGAAAGCACATCCGTTTCTTCGGCAAATTCGGGCAATACTTTTTCTTGGGTACTCATATTAATTTTTTATACAAACTTAAAAAATCATCCCTTTATTTACAACTTTTGAAAAGCAGCACCCACCCAATGGTTTCGCGTGAGGTGTTTTACATAAAAAATATGTGATGCTTCACAACATCTTTTGATGGCCTCCAAATCATCGTCGTAAAAGCCGCTCAAAAACAGTTTACCACCCGATTTTAATACCGTGGCATAGGTTTGTATGTCTTGCAACAAGATATTTCTGTTGATATTTGCGATGATGGTATCGTATTGATTGTCGCCCAATAAGGCAGCATCGCCTTCCCAAACGCTTATATTTTTGCACTGGTTCAACGCGATATTTTCCAAGGCATTTTCATAGCACCAACGGTCTATATCTATGGCATCAATTTTTGCAGCGCCACGCAATTCGGCCAAAATGGCTAAAATGGCTGTACCGCTTCCCATGTCTAAAACGGTTTGTCCGGTTAGGTCTTCGGCGAGTAGCAACTGCGAAACCATGTGCGTTGTTTCGTGATGCCCGGTGCCAAAAGACATTTTGGGCATGATGACAATCTCGAAAGTGGCGTTGGATTTGGGGTGAAAGGGTGCCCGAATGTGCAGCAAATCGTCGATAGAAATAGGATCAAAATTCTTTTCCCAATCTTCGTTCCAATTGACGGTTGGTATGGTTTCAAATTGATATGCTATTTGAAAATCGTCGCGTTGAAAAATTTCCAATTGCTTCAGTTGTGCTTCATCCCAAAAGGACTCAGGCATATAGGCATTTAGGCCAGCTTCGTCGTCTTCAAAACTTTCAAAAGGGAGTTCACTTAAATAAGCCAACAAGATTTCCGCACCGGGTTCTTTGGGTGTCACCGTAAAACGAACCGCTACATAGTTTGCCGGCATGTTAAGCGGCGTTTACAATGGCTATAAAATCCGCCGCTTTGAGCGATGCACCTCCAATAAGCCCGCCGTCAACATCAGGTTTTGAGAAAATTTCGACTGCATTTTCAGGTTTTACACTGCCTCCGTAAAGGATGCTGACGCTTTCGGCCACGGCTGTACCATACTTTTCAGTCAAAGTCTGTCTGATAAAGGCGTGCATTTCCTGTGCTTGTTCAGGCGAAGCCGTTTCGCCGGTGCCGATGGCCCAAACAGGTTCGTATGCCAGAATGATGGATTTCCAAGCGTCGGCATTGAGGTGAAAAAGGGCGTTGGACAATTGGGATTTGACCACTTCAAAATGTTTTCCGGCTTTGCGTTCTTCCAATTTTTCGCCAAAACAAAAGATAATTTCGAGTTTTGCGGCCAAGGCTGCATTAACTTTTTCGGCGAGCAGGGCATCGTTTTCGTGAAAATATTCGCGCCGTTCGGAATGGCCTAAAATTACAATTTCTACGCCTGTACTTTTAATCATATCGGCAGAAATTTCGCCGGTGTAAGCGCCTGAGGTTGCTTGGTGCATATTTTGTGCAGCCACTTCTACTTTAGATCCTTGGGCGGTATCGGCCACGGTGGCTAAATTGGTGGCGGGCGGTGAAACAATCACGCGGGTTTGGCTTTGTGCATTGAGGTTGGCAATAATATCTAGGGTTAAGGATTTGGATTCTGATACGTTTTTGTTCATTTTCCAATTTCCGGCAACTATTTTGGTTCGCATAAGATTTCGATTGAATGATTAAAAAAATTTACACCGGCAAAGATACCAATCTCATCGACATAAAAGAAAACCCAAGCATACGAAGTTGTTAAATAACTGCCGCGCTTTGGTTTTTACACGGTTTGCGTTTTGCAAAGGGATGCTGCCGCTTTTGGTTATGAAAAGTAGTGAACTTTTAGGTCAATTCAACTTCCTTTATTGGTGTCGTTTGTAATCTTTTATTAATGAACCCCGTAAGTTGCCTTCAATTTTCAATCAATTTTGTTTGAGCTTTTGCAAAGCCTCATCTAAAGTGATTCGGTTGTTTTGAAAATAGGCTACCAAATAAGCATCTTTATAGCCAGCTTTTTTGGCGTTTCTGAGCAACTGTTCCGTTTGGATGTAGTCAGTGGTTTCGCCATAGAGATAGCGGTACAATTTTCCCGTTCTTTCCGAAGTTACGGGTTCGAGGTTGTTGAAGTTTTTGGCACGCAGCGCGAGTTTTTTTGAACTGGCAAAGAGTTGCACTTTAAAAACCAAATCGGCTCGTTTTTCGTAATTTACGGCAACCGCTTGGGGTGTTTCATCATGTGATTTTTCGTAAGATAAATCTTCGCCAACCATGCCCAGTAGTTGGTTGCGATATTCGATGATGGATTTTGAAATGGCCTCGGACATGTCGCTTTGTCCACGCGTCGAGTGCAAATAGGCTCCCTCTGCCCTATTGGTCAAAAACCCGACCTCTACCAACACACTTGGCATGAAAGTAAGCCTGTTGACCAACAAATTGGCTTGTTTGACGCCTCTGTTGACTCTTTTGAAACTGTTGGTAAATTGGTCCTGTATTTTAGATGCCAACAAGATACTTTGGTCCAGATATTCTTCTTGGACAAGCGTAAGGCCTATCACCGTTTCGGGGGCGTTCGGGTCGAAGCCTTCATAGTTTACTTCATAATTGTCCTCCAAAAAGATGACTGAGTTTTCTTTTTTGGCAACTTCAAAATTTTCTTTGGATTGGGCAATTCCCAACACAAAAGTTTCTGTGCCTTGTGCTTGACTGCTGTGTGCGTTGCAATGCACCGACACAAACAAATCTGCTTTGGCTTTGTTGGCAATATTGGCCCGGTCTATGAGCTCTACAAAGTCATCCGTTTTGCGGGTGTAAATCACTTTGACGTTTGGTATTTTTTCGAGTGTTGCCCCAACTTCTAAAACAATATTCAGCGCAATGTCTTTCTCTTTGTAACCGTTGCCCAAGTTGCCCGGATCTTTACCGCCGTGGCCCGCATCCAAAACAACGACAAAAGGGGTTTGCGACTGTGCCAACGCCCTTGACGAAAAAAAACACAGAAGACTCAAAAAAACTAAAGGTCCAAAAAACCGGATATGCATACAATTTAAAAATTTGTTTTCGTTTGTTCTGTATAGGTATAACGCATTTTATACCGAAAAAATATGCGTAAGTTTGCGGCTTCAAATATTGAGCCATAATTTTACAAATTTAGTACTAAAAGAATTGCGGACAAATTTGTTTCACATATATTCACTAACAACTATATGCGTGCTTTTCTCATGGATGGCGCATGCACAGGAGTTCCCAATTCCCACAAAAGAACCGCAAAACATTCCTGCTGAGAAAGATACCTTATCTGTACGATCAGACAGCATACAAACGCCAAAACCCGAGGTGCTACAAGGTGTGATTTTAGATACGGTACGCGTAGATACCACCGAGGTGGATTCTATCCGAAAAGACACCGTAAAAAAGAATCAAATCTTAGATGCCAACATTACCTACAAAGCGAAGGATTACAGGCGTTTAGACCAAAAAAACAAACGCGTTTTTCTCTACAACGAAGCCGAAGTGTACTACACGGACGTAGAACTGAAAGCGGGACAAATCATCATTGATTACGAAAAAAATCTGGTGTATGCCGGAAGGCTAAAAGACACGGCGGGCAATTATGTACAATATCCGTTTTTTAAGCAGGGTACAAACGCCGTAGAACCCGACTCTATTATTTACAATTACAAATCGGGCAAAGCACTCATTTTTAACTCGCGAACCAAACAAGGTGAAATTAACATCATCAGCCCTATCAGCAAACGGGTAAACGATTCGGTGATTTACATACGAAATGCCAAACTGACCACCTCAACCGATTTGGATGACCCGGAGTATTATTTCTTGGCGCGACGCCTCAAAGTGGTTCCCGGACAAAAGGCGGTTGTAGGCGTCACCAATATGTATATAGCCGATATCCCTACACCTATCGGCATTCCGTTTGGTTTTTTCCCTTTGAGCAGTAAAAAATCAGTGTCGGGTGTGATTGTTCCCACTTTTGGTGACGACGCCAGAAGGGGATTCTTTTTGCAGAACGGCGGTTATTATTTTGCACTGTCCGACTATTATGACTTGGCCATCGTAGGCGATTTTTTTACCAACGGCAGTTGGGCCTTGCGGTTTGAATCGCAATATGCAGCGCGATACAAATACAGAGGAAATATCAGTTTCAGAAATGAAAACCTAATCACCAGCGAACGCGGCCTGTCCGATTTTTCCAAATCTACCAACCGAAATTTTAGGTGGTCGCATACCCGCGACCCCAAATCGAGTCCGAATTCATCGTTTTCGGCATCGGTCAATATCGCTTCGAGCGACTTCTTTAGAGAAAGCATCAACCAGTTGAACACAAGCAATTTTCTGTCAAACACACTCAGCTCTTCCATTTCGTATTCCCGAACATTTCCCGGACCGCCCAGCATCAATATGTCGATGACAGTGACCCATTCGCAAAACACCAATACGGATGTGGTCAATATGACTTTGCCTACCTTTCAGGGCAGCGTTGAACGCATATTTCCTTTTGCGCCTCGTGTGGGTGTCAAAAGGGGAGCATTGCAAAACATAAACTTTCAATACAACCTCAGGGCAGAAAATCGCATCCAAACCTTCGATTCTTTGTTTTTGAGAAAAGAAATGTTTGACGATGCCAAGGTAGCTGCTCAACACACCATTCCGATTGCGACCAACTTTAAAGTGTTTAAATATTTTAGTGTTTCTATGGGCACCAACTACAATGAGGTGTGGACGCTCAACACTATCGACAAAAAATTTGACACGCTCACCAACCGCGTAGAGACTATTGAAGTGGACGGTTTTGATACTTACCGAACTTATGATTTTTCTACCAGCGTGGGTACCACCATCTACGGTACGTTTAATTTTGGTGAAGACAAACGCATACAGGCCATTCGGCACGTGATGCGCCCTTCTGTGAGTTACTCTTATCGGCCGGCTTTCGATCAGTTTTTTGAGGAATTTGAGTTACCCGAAACCGATACCAGTGGCAATCCGCTTCCTTTGATTAACAATGAATTTACACGTTTTGAAGGCGGTATTTTTGGTGCACCGAGCAATCAGGCGTCCAGTTTTATGGGCTTTTCACTTGCCAATACTTTTGAAGCCAAGGTGCGAGACCGAGACACGACCAAAACCGAGCCTAAAAAAATCACATTGTTGAGCAGCCTAAATTTTTCAACCGGATACAATTTTGAAGCCGATTCCTTAAAGTTGAGTCCGTTGAGTGTGCGCGGTGGCACACAGTTGTTCAACAACACTTTGGGTGTCAATTTCGGTATGGTATTGGATCCGTATGCCTTGGACAATAACAACAACAAGTTCAATACATTCAACATCAACAACGGCGGTAGTTTGTTCCGACTTACGAGCGCAAATGTTACTATGGATTACGCTTTTTCGAGTAAAGATTTTAAGCCCCGTGAAAATCGGGTGCAAGACGGATCGCAAAACAATTCGCGCGACGATGATTTGTTTGGTGTTTCGGATGATTTTTCGGACAACCGCTTGCGCGAAGAAGAAGACGGCGAAGAAGAGGAAAAGGAAACCAAACTCTATATGGCCAATATGCCTTGGGATTTGAGACTGGCACATTCTTTTAGTTACAACAATGCACGCCGGCAAAACGAAGTGACGAACAACTCGTTGATGGTTTCCGGAAATATCGATTTGACACCGGGTTGGCGTATTGGTGCTTCTACCGGTTACGATTTTATCAACAATGGATTTACGTTTACCCAATTGCGTTTTGAAAGAGATTTGAAAACTTGGCGGATCAATTTCAATTGGACGCCCTTGGGTGCACGCCAATCTTGGTTCTTTTTTATAGGGATAAAATCGTCGGTGCTCAGCGAAATCAAATACGAAAAAAACAGGCCTAGAGACCAACGTTTGTAATGTTAAGGAAACGCTAAGTCGGGCACTTTCCCTTGTGATTCTTCATATAAATTTTACCTTCGCAACTTATTGTTTAAATAATTTATTGGCTATTAATCATTTACATTTATGTCACAAGTAAAAGAAAAAGACACCGTACAAGTTCACTATAAAGGAACACTCGGCAACGGAGAAGTTTTTGACAATTCCTTTGATCGCGAACCTTTAGAGTTTACATTGGGTTCGGGACAAATCATCCCCGGATTCGAGCAAGGCGTGCTAAACATGAGCGTCAACGAACAAAAAACCATCCATATTCCTGCTGAAGAAGCATACGGCCCGGTATTGGAAGAATTGATACAAGAAGTACCCAAAGCTGATATTCCGGCTGAAATTGAACTCGCCGTGGGCTTGCCTTTGGTTTCCCGCGCGCCGGACGGACGCGAGTTTCAATTGGTGGTGAAAGAAGTTAAAGAAGAAACCGTTTTGCTTGACGCCAACCATCCGTTGGCCGGCAAAGACCTTACTTTTGAATTGGAATTGGTAGCTATTAAGTAGTCCGTTTCCTAAGGATTATTGATTTAATATATCGCAAAGGGCTTTTTTCTGTTTTGAAAAAGGCCTTTTTTTATAAATTCGTTTTTATACGCACTACATACACATGGCGCATATATACGTATTTGGCGTTGAGAATGGCCAAGACCAATCCACAAACACCATCCAAAAAACCAAGCCTTAAAACATACTGCCTGACAAATTTATACAAACCTTTTAGAGCGAACCAAACGGCATACGTGGTTTCACCTCTTTGATAGATTTCTTTGGCTTTGAGTTGTGCGTATTGTCTTCTTTTGTGTTCTATATGGCTAAAATTCTTGTAAGGATAATGAAGCATTTCATTTTTTAAAATGCCAACAGTCCCTTGCACATCTAATTTTTCATGAACCAGCCTGCCCTTTTTGTATAGTGCTTTGTCTTTTTGAAAAAGTCTTTCAATTTTATCCTTGTTTCTGCCGCCAAATCGCAACCTTTTATGCTGAAAATAAATTTGCCTCCGAATAAAATAAGCTGCGTGCGCATCGGGCTTGCGAATTTCAGCCTTGATTTCAGCTATAGTGTGTTGGGGTAAGCGCTCGTCGGCATCAATAAATAAAATCCAATGGTGACTTGCTTTAGAAATAGCAAAATTTCGTTGGTCTGTAAAATTTTCAAAAGGATTTTGAAAAAGCTTCACTTTTGGAAAATCTTTAATGACATCTACAGTACCATCTGTGCTGAAAGAATCGACCGCGATGATTTCGTCTGCAAAAGAAACGTTTTCAAGCACTTCCCGTATGTGCGAAACCTCATTATAGACGATAAGTAATGCAGTAATTTTAACATTTTTCCCTGCTTGCATCCTTTTTTTATCCTTTAGTAAAAATACAATTTAAAATCAATTCCGGTTGTCCATTTTTTTTGATTAAGCCTCTTCTTTGTTTCGGTTTCTCTTAAATTTAAACAATATTGACTTTGCTTTAATACTAGCCTATTGCAAAGTTCAACCGAGCTGCTTAAAATACACATACCTCATATAAACATATTTGGCGGTCAAATAGGCTAAAACCAAGCCCGACAAACCGTCAAAAATGCCGAGTTTTAAAAAATAGTGGCGTACAAATTTGTAAACCGCTTTTAAAAAATACCAAACAGCGTTGGGTTTTTTGCCTTGCGCTTTGAGTTCGCGCGCTTTGAGCTTGGCATAGTGGATGCGTTTGGCTTCGTAGTGTGCAAAACTTTGGTAGGGATAATGATTCAATGCGTTTTTGAGCAAGCCTGTGCTCCCGTTTACTTCCAGCTTTTCGTGTACGAGCCGCCCGGGTTTGTAGCGGGCTTTGCCCTTTTGAAAAAGACGGTGGATTTTGTCAGTCATTCGGCCACCAAAGCGAAGACGTCGGCCTTTAAAATATATTTTTCTACGCATCCAATAAGCATCGTGCGCATTGGGTTTTTGTATTTCTGCTTGTATTTCTGCTATGGCAGCGGCCGGAAGTCGCTCGTCTGCATCGATAAAAAGTATCCAATCAAAACTCGCTTTTGTCAAAGCAAAAGTGCGTTGAGAAGTAAAATCTACAAAGGGATTTTGAAACAGTTGTACTTGCGGAAAGTCTTTTATGGCCTCCACCGTACCATCTGTACTAAAAGAGTCAACCACGATGATTTCGTCTGCAAAAGAAAGGTTTTCTAACACTTCTTTAATGTGTAAAATCTCATTGTAAGTGATGAGCAATGCAGATATTTTAGGCATATTTTGTGTTTTCATCAAATTTGAGTTAAGCCCGCACAAAGTTAAACATTAGGAAGTAGTTTCGCATTAAACTAAACCAAATTATGATGAAAAACAATAAATATAAACCCATGAAAACCTCTGTTATTATCAGTACTTACAATGCACCGGAATGGCTCGAAAAGGTACTTTGGAGCTATGCCGGGCAAACCGAAAGTTCGTTTGAACTTATCATTGCGGACGATGGCTCCGGTGAAGAAACAGCCAAGTTGATTGCCGGTTTCAAAGCGCAGGCAAATTTTCCGGTCATCCATGTTTGGCAGGAAGACGAAGGCTTTCAAAAATCAAAAATATTGAACAAAGCCATTTTGGCCTGCCGTACCGATTATATTATCATGAGCGACGGCGACTGCATTGTCCGTGAAGATTTTGTGGCCAAGCACCTCAAAAAAAGAAAAAAAGGCCGGTTTCTTTCCGGTGGATATTACAAACTGCCCATGTCTGTTTCAAAACTAATAACTAAAGAAGATATTGAATCGGGACGTTGTTTTGAACTGAAATGGCTGCTCAAAAACGGCTTGGGAGCGTCTTTTAAAAATAACAAATTGAATGCGGAGGGCATCAAAGAAGAATTCCTGAACAGTTTCACAACCTCCAAGGCTACTTGGAACGGACACAACGCTTCGGGTTGGCGGGAAGACATCCTAGCAGTCAACGGCTTTGACGAGCGCATGCAATATGGCGGGCAGGACAGGGAAATGGGCGAACGGCTCAAAAATTTGGGCATCAAAGGCAAACAAATCAGGTATAGCGCCATTTGCTTGCACCTCGACCACGAACGCGCTTATAAAACGGAAGCATCCATCAAAATAAACAAAAAAATCCGGAAATACACCCGCAACAAACACATCAAAGTAACCCCTTACGGCATCCGGAAGTTTGAGCCTTTGGATGCGATTCGGCCGGAGGAAGCGTCGGTGGATTCATGCACAAATTAGGCAACGTGCCGTGGCTATGAGTCGTTGGGGGTTTTTATGCCCTAGCTTTTTAGTTTAGCACTATCCTATATTTTATTAACTTTTGTTTAATTTAAACACCTAAGCAACAGTCGCTTATATCTTTTATTAGCAACTGTCTTTATTTCATTCTTTTCATTTTAAGTGGATTTTGTCGTGTGTCAAAAACATCATTTATCTCAATTCTATTCTCAGAATTATTAATCCAGTAAATTATTTTATAGTTTTTGTAAATTAAATATCTAAATTGTTGTTTTCTGTTTTTTAGCAATTCCTCGACTTGTCCCATTTCGGGTTGTCGCTTAAGTTTTAGTGCTTCATTAAAAATACCGTCAATTAGTTTCTTAGCAATTCTATAGCTTGCTTTTCTATTATAGTAATCAAATATTTTTTCAAGTTCCTTTTCAGAAGATTCAGTCCAATAAACTTCTAAATCCATTTCTCTATTTTGGCTTTTAAGTCACTTTCTTTGGTTAATCTTCCATTTTTAGAATCATCCATTGATTTGTCTATTCTTTCATTAAATTCTTCAATGGTCATCGGTTTGAAATCTTCATTTTTAGAAGTTTTATTTTCTTTCCGTAAAATTTTTTCAAGACGATTAATGACTTCTTCGTTTTGAACTTTTAAAAACTCTTGAATAAATTCTATTTTTCTAGTGTGAATATCCATTCCTATGATTTTTATCAAATATACAAATTAATATTTTTTTGAGTCAGATTTTTTTCAGCTTGTAGCCAACTTTCAAGTCAGCTTCACTGATTTCAACGAATTTCAAAACCTATAATAATGATGCTTCAATCTGGCCTGCATTTTCCTTATGATGTTTAGCGGTTTTCTTCCGCTAACATACTTTTCTTTGTTTTCATAAAAGTCAACGCAGGTGTCAACTATCCGCTCACTCGATTTTCCATCGGTGTAAGGGTGCATTTCTGCTATAAAACCTTTGATTTTAAGAATCAAATCATCGGGATTTTGCAAGACACTTTCTATTGCCATCCCTATTTCTTCAGGGTTGATGATGTTGTAAAGATGATTTCCCGGACGGTTGTTTCGGTAGGTCACCACCGGTTTTTCCTGTAACAAAAATTCATAAATGGCAGAAGTGGTATCTGCCAACATGATATCTGCCTTTTTAAATAAGGGAATCAAATCGACTGTGTCGTGAAAGCTGAGATGTTCGCTTTGGATATTTTTAAATTTTCTGACGATAGCTTCGTCCATTTTTGGATGCAGAACTACCATCCATTGGTATTTACCGGACGACGAAAGCCTTTTTATTTCATTGAAAACATCATTAGAGTGTGCCAAACTCAACCGAGGCGTGAAAGTCGATGAAACCAATACTGCCGGTTTTTCACTTTTGACCGTTTTATCAAGCGGAAACAGCGGGTCAACTTTTGACCATCCTGTTTCTACCACTTCAAAATGACCATGTTCTTTGGCTAATTCTTCAAATTTACCCGTGGTGGAAGGCCCTTGTGTACAATACAAATCGAACAAGCCGCGGATGCGAAAATGCCCGATGTTTTCTGCCCTTTTGCCTACCGAAAAACCGTGAAACACCTGCACTTTGATGCCCGGGAAAAAATCGGGGACGGTGTTGCTCGCACACAGGACGATATGCGGGTCGTATTGAATGACCTCCTTTACGCCCGGCAAAACAGTTTCAGAGCCCGATAGATGTGAAAGGGTTTCATCTTCTTCTACAAACCACCTCACCGCATAACCCCTGCGAAGAATTTCGGCTTCTAAGGGTTTACCGATGGGAATGCCGTAGGCGTAAGAAATATGGATAAGAAAGCGATACTGCATCTGTTGATGAATTTCATTATCAATTAAAATTAACTGCCATACTCGATGCACCTTCCAGATAACTTTTGATAGCTGTTGCGCCTTTTTGGCTGGCAGTTTCCTTAGTATCTATCAAAAAATTTTCCTCCAAAAATGCGCTTTGTTTTTCTTTGAAAGCGGTTAGTGTTTCCGTATCGGTTTGCAACGCTTCGTGCAGTTGCCCGACCCCGTCAATTACCAATCCCATTTGCCAAAAACGGTAGTTCAGGTCGTCTTGCCAAGCCGTGCGATGGCTATTTATAAATACACAAGGGCGCGGCCTGACGACAAACTCAAAAACCTGGCTGGACACATCGCCCAAATAAATATCGGCTGCCAAGGCGTAAGACATATCCGAACTGCTTACGGATCCTAAATCGATATAGATGTTTTTGGCTTCAAAATATTTTTTCGGAATGGCCGCTGGTTTTAAAAAACCTTTGCGGTTGAATAAATAAATATGCGGGGCAAAAATCAGGTTAAATTCTTTGGATTGATAGAAGTATTCCAATACTTCCAAGCCGTGTTTGTACCACGAAGATGTCAATTTATTGAAATGCGGATTGTAAATCACTACGGGTTTATCATCTTTAAACAGTGTCTTTTTATAATTAAAATTGATAAGATCAAATTTGGGATAACCAATGATTTCGGTATTTTTGGCTAATATGCCGAGTTTTTCTAAATTCTTGAGGTATAGCGGGCCGTGACCCGTAAAAATCAAAAAGGGTTTTTGAGCCTTTTTCCTCGCCTTAAAAAGGTATTTGTGGTTTTTCTCGGTAAAAACTAATGCATCATAACTCAATAGTATTTTTTTGTAGGCTTTATAAAAGAATACGGAACTCGGTTTTTTCCTTCCTGTAATGTAGTCGATAATTTTTCTTACAAAGGGCTTCTCCAATTGGATAACACTTATATTTTTAGCTTCGAGTAGGTCTAAAAAATAAAACAGAACTTCGTGCTTGAGTTCATAGGTCAATATATCTATTTTAAAATCTTGATTTCCAGACAACTCAGAGGCTATTCCTATGAAATGTGGGATATGATGAATTTCTTCAAAATACAGAAAGGCAAGACGTTTTTTTACAGAATTCACGAATGGATAAAAATTAGAGGATTTAAAAGGATAATTTAGTAAAGTTTTGGCATGAGATGCGTCTCAATTATTCAGTAATTTAACAGACTTAAAAACGACTACCCTACTCGGAAAGTCTTGCAAGAATGTTACTTTAATCAAATATTAATTTTTGTGTCAGAGGATAATATTTTTAAACTAAAGTAAAAAAGACAAAAAAAGAATGGTAAAACACTCGCAATAAATGGCTTACAACATTAAACTTACCGGCAAAAATTTAATAGAAGCCGAAATGTTGATTTGCGAGGTAAGTCAGATTCTTAATCAACTGAAAATCCCCTATGCTTTAGAAGGCGGCACACTTTTAGGCATCCGCAGAGACGGTCATTTGTTGCCTTGGGACAATGATGTGGATTTCAGTATGCAACGCGTGCACCTGCCTGAAATAAAAAAACTTGCCAAGGTTTTAAATCAAAATGGGTTTCGGCTCAGAGTACGATATTTTAAAACTGACCAAGAACCCTTTTTTAAAAAGGGCGACATCCGCATACTTAAAATCAGAAAAAAGAAATGGCTGGGTTTGCTGAAGGGGAAGGTTGCGCTGGATGTTTTTATCAAATACCAATTGGGCCAAAATTTATATTGGCTGGTTGGCAATGGTGTGCTTAAATCCTGTCCGGTATCTTTTTATGAAAAGGAAGAAACCATCCGTTTTAGAGAAATTGACTTTCCTGCGCCAAGTCCAATTGCAGATTATTTAACCCACCGTTATGGAAATTGGAAAAAACCGGAACCCATCTGGAACACTTTTGAAAACGATAAGTCTATTGTCAGAGGTGGCAAGAAGGATTAAAAACCAAATTCCTTATAAATTTTAAATTTTCTGAAAAGCGACAATTTTCTGCGCTCGGGAACTCCAAATGCTTTGATGTAAAACCGGACAGCATCAACCATCCGCTGTGCCGAATGTCCATCTTTGTAGGGATGGTAGGTATCGGATATGATTTTTCGTTGCGGTTTAAAGGTATCTTTTTGCAAATTTTCAGCTACACTTTCAGCCAGGTTGTCATACGTCAAACGGTTGTCCCACAAGATTTGTGTTGATATGTTTTTAAAGGTAAGCACCGGTTTGTCTAACAAGAGAAATTCGTAGATAACGGAAGAAGTGTCGCTGATGAGCAAATCGGCCACCATCAGGTATTTGGTGATGTTTCGCTCCGATTCGAAGCGCACATTATCTATACTTTCGGCCAGTTTTATATAATCTTCTATGAGTTCTTTGCCCATCAAATCGTGAAATTTGATGAGAATTAGATAGTTTTTATTTTCGGCCAAACGCTTTATTTCTTCTTTCAGAAAGGGTGCAGAAGTAAGCGAAAGCGAAAAAGTGGGCGCGTAAAGTATTATTTTATCAGCTTGGTATTTTATAAGAAGTGCTTCTTTAACGGGCTGATATTTTTTGGGGTTGCTCCAATAGATATCAAATTTTGACCAACCGGTTTCTATGACTTCAAAATCTTTGTATTTTTCTTTTAGCTTTAAAAACCTGTTTGTGAAATAGGAGCCCTGCGTCAAATACAAATCAAAATAATGACGGATTTTGAAATGGCTTTTCTTTTCACCCGCCAATCCGTGAAAAACTTGCACCTTCACCCCGCGCAAATTATGTGGCACTTCGTTGCCCGGCACAAAAATAGCATCACTCCTATAGGCTTTTAAATCTTCCATTTTTGTGGTAAAAGGCTCGCCATAAAAGGGAAATTTGTCGGCGATTTTGGGGTACACATACCACAAAAAATCTTCATTCTGCGCTTTCAAAACCTCTTTGATTTGGTTCAGCACATCAAACGCATACGGGTTTTTGCAGAATAAAATATGCCTCATTTTGTATGGAATAGGCTGTTGGCGTTGTCCAAATCTTCTTGAAAATCAATTTCCACGCAATTAAACTGAGAAATGTCCACCGGTACAATTTTAAGTCCGTCATTTTCAATGGCCATTTCAATGCCTCTTTCAAAATAATCCTGATCCTCACATTTCTCCAACCACTTAATGAGCGTTTTAATGTCTTTTTTTGCGATAAAATTGATACCTACGGCTTCGCCCAAGGCGTTTTGTACTGATTTTGACAGTTTGTTGATGTAGCCGTCTTTCAAGGTGTATTTTACCTCTTCCTCTCCTACTTTTGCGGTGTTGACCACCACAAACGACTGCTTCTTTTTGATATACGGTTTCAATACAGACAATAAATTTTCATCGAAAACAACATCGCCATTTATCCACAAAACTTTTTGGTTTTTATTTTTTTTCAGGGCGTGCAACAAACTTTTGGAAGTATTGGTCGTGTCAAAAAATGTATTATAAACATAAGCCAGTTCGGGAAAACTCTCCATAATCAAATCCTTTTTGAAACCAACTACCACCATGATGTTGTCCGGATTGAAATATTTGGACAAATGCGCGGTTTGCATTTCCATAATACTTTTGCCGTTTTGAAGAACCGTGAGCGGTTTGGGTGCAGGATTTCCTAGGCGAGAACCTATTCCGGCAGCGAGAATAATGATTTTCATACGCTTCTAATTATCACTACTAATTAATTCAAAATCAAAATCTTACATCAGTCAAAGTTAGACAAAACGCCATGAAAAATCACATACCGGTTGATTCAAATTAACGGGCTTGATAAAACTGCTAATAGGCATTTCATTTCTTAAGATTTGCTTAAGATGTTGATGCTCCAAAGATAGAATAATCTAAACCGCTACAAAATAAATACAGTTAAAATACTAGACGGCCACATCGTACTCCCTGAGCGCGTCGTTTAAAGAAGTTTTTAAATCAGTAGATGGTTTTCTTTTGCCGATAATGAGTGCGCATGGCACCTGAAAATCCCCAGCTGCAAAAGATTTGGTATAGCTTCCGGGGATGACCACCGACCGCGCCGGAACAATCCCTTTCGTTTCTATGGGCTCGTTCCCGGTCACATCAATGATTTTGGTAGATGCCGTCAAGCAGACATTGGCACCCAAAACCGCTTCTTTTTCTACACGAACGCCCTCTACCACAATGCAGCGCGAACCAATAAACGCGCCATCTTCTATGATGACAGGAGCGGCTTGCAACGGCTCCAAAACTCCACCGATGCCCACGCCGCCACTAAGATGTACATTTTTCCCAATTTGCGCACAACTGCCCACCGTTGCCCAAGTGTCCACCATCGTACCTTCATCTACATAGGCACCGATGTTCACATAACTCGGCATCAAAATAACCCCTTTTGATATATAGGCCCCGTGGCGTGCCACTGCGTGCGGCACCACCCTGATTCCTTTTTCGGCATAGCCCTTTTTGAGCGGAATTTTATCGTGATACTCAAAAATACCCACTTCAAAAGTTTCCATTTTTTGGATGGGAAAATAAAGCACTACGGCTTTTTTTACCCATTCGTTCACTTGCCAGCCGTTTTCGATCGGTTCGGCCACGCGCAACTTACCCGAATCGAGCAAATTGATGACTTCCCTGATGGCAGAAAGGGTTTCCGTTTGTGTTAATAAACTGCGGTCGTTCCAAGCTTTTTCTATGATAGGCTGCAAATCGTTCATGTCAGGTTGTTTTTTGGCAAAGATAAGTCTTCCTGTCTTTTTAAAAACTAACTTTTTGTTATAAAATTTCAAATCCTACTTCTTCAACAAGGCATTCTTTACATGTAAAGAAAACAAAACCAAAAAACAAATGCGGTTTCTGCAGATGTTAAATATTATCGTATTTTAGACACATAAATTCGTTGTTCATGAAATCAATTTTACACTTACTCTTATTTCTTATTTTTTCGGTTCATCTAACAGCACAAGAACGCAACATCCAACACCTCGATAACTTGTTGTCGCAATGGCACCAAGCCGCTTCGGAAGCCGATTTTGAAACCTATACCAATTTAATGACTGCAGATGCTGTTTTTATTGGAACAGATGCTACCGAAAATTGGAAAGGACAAGCGTTCAGGGATTTTGCTAAGCCCTATTTCGACCGTGGCAAAGCTTGGTCTTTTTCGAAACTCGAACGTCATATTTTTTTTAATACAGCGGAAAACACGGCCTGGTTTGATGAACTTTTAAGCACACAAATGGGGATTTGCCGCGGTTCGGGCGTGCTGATACAAACGGACTCGGGTTGGAAAATCGCACATTATGTCTTGTCTATCGCCGTACCCAACGAACATGTAGATGCACTGACCAAACTCAAACAAGCAAACGAACAACAACTTATAGAAAAATTAAAAAACAACTAAAATGAACATGTTAAAAACCCTCACATTTCTTCTGTTATTTTCAACCGTCGCTTGGGCACAAAACCCAAAGCCTCTAACACACGAGGATTACCACGCTTGGAAAAACATATCTAAAACAGACCTGTCTCGAAACGGTAAAGTGTTGCTCATAGAAGTAGAAACCGCCACAGATTGGGGTGATGGCTACCTCGAAATACACAACACCGAAACCGGTTATAAAAACCGCTTTCACAACGGCTACCAAGCCGTGGTGAGCTTTGACGAAAATTACGTTTTTTTTAAACGAAAACCCGATTATGAAGTGCAAAGACAGGAGAAAAAAGACAAAGTAAAAAAAGACAAACTGCAAAAAGATGTCTTTTTTATTTTTGACGTACAGCGCAGAGAGCTGATAGATTCGCTACCCAACATTAAAAACTTCAAAACGCCGAAGAAATATGAAGGATGGGTGGCCATACAAAAAATAAAAGAGCCCGCCGACAAAAAGAAACCTAAAGACAGCACGGCTACCAAAAAGAAGCATCCTGCATCGGAAGATGATTATATCATTATTATCGATTTAAAAAACAATCGAAAAGACAGTCTGTTTCGCACAGCCGATTACGAATTTTCCGAAGAAAAACCAGGCTTTTTCTTCTCTAAAAAACCTGAAAAGAAAAAAACAAACGGCGGTGTATTCGCATACGATTTTAAAACTTACACAGAAATTCCAATCGACACAGGCAAGGTTTCTTACAAACATCTCGCCGCCAACAAATCGGGATCGGCTGTGGCTTATTTGGCCGCTAAAGACTCCATCAAAAACGATTCGCTCCGCTACGAACTCACACTTTGGAAGCAGGGAAACACACAAACCATAGTCAATCAGGATTACGACCTTCTTCCTGAAAATTGGCGCATTTCAATGTATCAATCTCCCGAGTTTTCTAAGCGCGACCAACGCCTGTATTTCTATGCCAAACCACACAAAGAACTGACCGTGGACACCACGATGCTCAAAGACGAAAAAGCAGAAGTGGACGTTTGGGTGTGGACCGACAAAATGATACAGCCGGAACAACAAGCGCGCAAAAAACAACTTACAGAAAAAGCCTACACCTTCTATTTTGATTTGACTTCTCAGCAAATAGTCCAATTAAATCTGCCTGAAATGGATGATTTGACATTTGACAGAGCCCGGGAAAAAGCCTACATACTGGGAAGCGATTCGCGTGCCTACGACGTGGCGCGGTCATGGGATTTCCCTTGGCTCAGCGATTATTACGCCGTTCACACACCAAGTGGCAATCGCAAAAAAATTCTGGACAGCATCGCCGGACGACCCGAATTGCATCCAACAGAAAACAAAGCCGTTTATTACGACCACATCAACAGACAATGGTTTGTAGTAAACCTGGAAAACGGTACCACCCAAAATCTTACTACCACTATCCCTACCCCGCTTTTTAACGAAGACGACGACCATCCGGCTGCACCACCGGCCCACGGATTTGGCGGATGGACAGCCGACGGACAGGCTTTGGTTTATGACAAGTACGACATTTGGATGCTCGATATCCATGGAAAAGAAAAACCCGTAAACCTTACCCAAACAGGCAGAGACAGCAAAACCGTTTTCAGAACCCTGCGCCTGGATCCGGAAGAAAGAGAATTTGCCACCCAAATGGGACGCAAATTGCTACTCAGCGCTTTTGACGAAAAAACCAAAGGCGATGGCATTTATACCATCGACCTAAAAAATCTCAAGCTTGAAAAATTAGTCGCTTTCGACAACTTTGGCATCCAAGGCATTCAAAAAGCCAAAGAAAAAGATGTTTTTGTATATCGAAAACACAATTTCCAAACCTATCCGGACGTCATCCTGACAGACAAAACTTTTAAAACCGCCAAGATTTTAACCGATGTCAATCCGCAACAAAAAGACTACGCTTGGGGATCTGTTGAATTGGTCAAGTGGAATGCCTACGATGGTGTGCCTCTGGAAGGTTTACTCTACAAACCTGCCAATTTTGACCCAAACAAAAAATACCCGATGGTGGTGTATTTCTATGAAAAACGTTCAGAAACGCTTCACAGTTACATCACACCCTCGCCAAGTCGCTCTACCGTTAACATGAGCTACCTGACGAGCAATGGCTACTTGGTTTTTGTGCCAGACATTGTTTACAAAGACGGATATCCGGGACAGAGTGCTTATAATTGTATCGTATCGGGCGTGGAAGCATTAGAAAAGTTACCTTTTGTGGATAGTAGCAAAATGGCGCTACAAGGGCAAAGTTGGGGTGGCTATCAAACCGCCTATTTGATTACCAAAACCGATAAGTTTGCCGCAGCCATGGCAGGTGCGCCTGTATCCAACATGACTTCTGCATATGGCGGTATTCGTTGGCAATCGGGTCTCAATCGCGCTTTTCAATACGAAAAAACCCAAACCAGAATTGGCAAAAATCTTTGGGACGGCTTCGATTTGTACATAGAAAACTCACCGCTTTTCAGTGCTCCCAATGTGAACACCCCGCTTTTGATGATGCACAACGATGCCGATGGTGCCGTTCCGTATTATCAGGGTATCGAATTTTTTATGGGCTTGCGGCGACTTGACAAACCGGTATGGCTGTTGGTTTACAACAAAGAAGCCCACAACCTGACCAAAATGAAAAACCGCATGGATTTGTCTATACGCATGATGCAGTTTTTTGACCATTACCTCAAAGGTGCCCCACAACCCCAATGGATGGTTGAAGGTGTACCCATTACTGAAAAGGGCTTGGACTACGGCTACGAATTGCTGGACGGGCAAGAAAACTGATTTTTCTAATCTATATTGAGGCAAGTGTTCCCACAAAAATTACACCATCACCTATGTGGCATTGTATTGCCGCTGTTATGTTTTTCTTGCTTCTATCTGACGGCCCAAAACATCACTGTCAATCAAAATGTATCACCAACCGTTTTGATTGAAGATGTGTTGGTCAATTCCAACTGCGCCTCGGTGTCTAATGTGCAAGCTGTGAGTGGCGATTTTGGCGACGGCAGTTTGAGTTACGGATTTTTTGAAAGAAACGGATCTGATTTTCCATTCGAAAACGGCATTGTATTGAGCACCGGCAGGGCCACTTCCGCGGTGGGGCCTAACGATAGTGTGCTGAGCGAAACCGCCTCGGGCTGGGTAGGTGACCCCGATTTGGAAACCGCTCTAAGCGTGCGAAACACCACCAACGCTACCCTACTCGAATTCGATTTTACACCGGTGGCCAACCGCATCAGTTTTGACTATTTGTTTGCTTCGGAAGAATACAACAGTCCGCGCCCCTGCGATTTTTCTGACGGTTTTGCGTTTCTGCTAAAACGCGTCGGGGTGGATGAGCCTTTTCAGAATTTGGCGGTTGTGCCCAACACAAACATCCCGGTGAAGGTGACCACAGTTCATCCCGATTTTCCGGGTGCTTTTGGATGCCCAGCCGAAAACGAGGCGTTTTTTGGAAGGTTAAACGGCGTCGTTTCGCCCATCAATTTCAATGGTCAAACCGCTGTTTTGACGGCCTCAGCAGATGTGATACCCAATGTTACCTATCGCATTAAATTGGTGATAGCCGATGAAACCAATGCGCTGTTTGATTCTGCAATCTTTATTGCCGGTGGCAGTTTTTCCATAGAAACCGATTTGGGGCCGGACCGAACGCTTGCCAACGGGAATGCCGTTTGTGAAGGTGAAACCCTTATATTGGACGCTTCCATAGGCGTAGTAGGCAGTACTTTTCAATGGTTTTTAAATGGCAATATGCTCGTCGGCGAAACAGGACAAACACTGACTGTAAGCACCGCAGGCCAATATAGCGTAGCTGTTGATGCCGGTGGCGGATGCCTGTCTGAAGGAAGTGTTTTGGTAGCATTCGTCCCGCCACCAACGGTACAAAATACCGTTCTCCTTCAGTGTGATGTAGATACCGATGGACGCACACTTTTTAACCTCAACCAAGCCGTTGCAGACCTCACCGGGGAAAATCAGAACCTGAGCGTCACCGATTTTTTCCTCAGTTTGGCGGATGCTCAGAACAATCAAAATCCTATACCAAATCCGGAAAATTTTTCGAATACTGTGGCCAATCAATTGCTATTTGCGCGCATTCAAAGCCCATTTGGTTGCATTTCAATTGCCGAACTGACTTTACAGACCACTTTTAACGACATACAATCGGCCCAGTTGGATGCATGTGCCGAAACGGCTTTTGCTACATTTAATTTGTCTTTGGCTGACGAACAATTCCTCGACGGTCTGCCCGCCGGACTTTCTGTCCGATATTATGAAAATCCTAACGATGCATTACGCGAACAAAACAGTTTGCCCACTTTTTATACCAACAACACTCCGGGCATGCAGACCCTTTTTGCACGGGTAAACGACGGAACAAATTGTTTTGCCATTGGCATGCTCGACATTTTTGTGAGACCTCTTCCGCAAATTGACACAGAAGAAGATTTGATTTTGTGTGTGGACGGCAACACATCGCTTCTCTTGTCGCCAGGTGTGCCGCCCTCGCAATTTGATAATTTTGAATACCTATGGTCAACCGGCGAAACCACGCCTAACATTCGAATAAACCAAACCGGTATTTTTACGGTTGATGTTTTTAACACATTTGGATGTGCCACGCGCAGAACCATCAACGTTTCAGGATCGGCCCGGGCTACCATAACAGACATCGCAGTGCTTGAAAATTCGGATAACAACACCATAGAAGTCAATGTTTCGGGACCGGGAGACTACGAATTTGCTTTAGACTTTATCGATGGACCCTATCAAGATGCAAACCTGTTTACCCGTGTTTTATTTGGATTTCACACCGTTTTTGTGCGCGATAAAAATGGATGTGGCATGGTGAGCCAAGAAGTCGCTGTATTTGGTGTGCCCAAATTCTTTACGCCAAACGGCGACGGTTTCAACGACCGATGGCAAGTGGGTGGCGTACCTGCCGCGCTGAGAGCCGGTATGAAAATATTTATTTTTGACAGATTGGGAAAGCTGCTCAAAGATTTGCCTGCCAACAGTGCCGGTTGGGATGGTACCTATCGCGGAACGCCCATGCCATCCACAGACTATTGGTACAGAATTGAATTTGCTGATGGCCGAAATGTGCGGGGACATTTTAGCTTGAAAAGATAATTTGTTTAACGTTTCATTATTTTATTTAAACAATATTATCTTTGTAAAAAAAACATGCGCACTTTTGACAAGGTCCACCTCCAAAACCTCGACAAGATATATCGGTTAAATTTGGTGAACAGTTGCACCGGATACAAATCGGCCAATTTACTGGGCACTTGCTCAACGGATGGCCTACTCAATGTGGCTGTCTTTAGTTCGGTTACTCATTTGGGAAGCCAACCGGCTATGCTGGGTTTTATTTTGCGTCCGACTACGGTGCCGCGGGATACCTACAAAAACATACGAGAAACCGGTCATTTTTCGGTCAACCACATCACGGACAAACTCATCAAACCGGCGCACCAGTCGTCAGCAAAGTACGAAGCCTACGAATCTGAATTTGATAAAACCGACATGGAAGCCGTTTTTATGGACGGCTTACCGGTTCCGTTTGTCGCAGCAAGTCCTGTAAAACTCTACTGCAAGTACCTCAACGAATATCCCATCAAGGAAAACGGTACCATTCACATCATCGCCGCCATCGAAAAAATATATGTGGATGCCGATTTGTTGCAGCCCGACGGTTGGCTGCAATTGGATAAAGGAAATGTGGTGGCTGTGAATGGATTAGATGGCTATGCCATGCCAAAACTCATGGATCGGTTTGCCTACGCACGACCGCATCAAGAAGTACAATCGCTGTTAAATGACGCATCACAAAACACGACTTCCTTATAAAACCTGCCCTGTGTGTAAACGCCCTTTTGCGTGGCGTAAAAAGTGGGAAAGGAATTGGCCCGAAGTGGTGTATTGCAGCGAAAGATGCCGCAGAGAAAAAGGCTTACTTCAATAGAAAAAAGAAGGTTGATCTAAAACATCAATCGTTGTCGTAAAAAAGGATTTGTCTGCTCAAATTGGTTTCCATTTCAGAACATCTATCACAACGAAAACCTATTCGTAAGCCTTTCGAATGTAAATTTTTTGTTAATAACTCACCCAATTGGGGCATTTCTATGCGTTGCGATTGTTGAAAAATATTCCTTTTGTTTTGATTGAATTTTCAACCTTAGCTGATTAACTTGCATGGGTAAGATTCACACAAAAACACCCACGTTTTATACTAAAAAAACAGACAACTATGGAAAGAGAGGCATCCTTATCGATTTTTGACTTGGAGAACAACGAAGCAAAAACCACACAAAAATCTGATTTTGAAAACATTACAAAATCAAAAGTCTATACTTTTGACGAAGCATTGGCAGATGCCACAAACTATTTTAAGGGCGATACTTTGGCGGCTACCGTATGGCTCAACAAATATGCACTCAAGGATTCGGCCGGAAACATCTACGAGTCTAACCCCGACCAAATGCACCGGCGGATTGCACGCGAAATTGCACGCATAGAAAAGAAATACCCCAATCCGTATTCGGAAGAAGACCTCTATGAGGTGCTCAAAGATTTTACCTACATCGTACCCCAGGGCGGGCCTATGACCGGCATCGGCAACGACTATCAAATTGCTTCATTGTCTAATTGCTTTGTCATTGGCAATGACGGCTCTTCGGATTCCTACGGCGGCGTGTTGAAAATTGATGAAGAACAAGTACAACTCATGAAACGCCGCGGTGGTGTGGGACACGATTTGTCACACATTCGCCCCAAAGGCAGTCCGGTAATGAACAGTGCGCTCACCTCAACCGGTATAGTGCCGTTTATGGAGCGGTATTCTAATTCAACCCGTGAAGTGGCCCAAGACGGCCGTAGGGGTGCTTTGATGCTCTCTGTGTCGATAAAACATCCGGATGCCGAACATTTTATAGATGCCAAAATGGACGGCACCAAGGTAACCGGTGCCAATGTGTCTGTAAAAATTGATCACGAATTTATGAAGGCCGTGGAAGCGGGCACGGCATACCAACAGCAATTTCCCATAGACAGCGACAATCCCAAATACAAACAAAGCATCGACGCCAAAAAACTTTGGGATAAAATCATACACAACGCGTGGAAATCGGCTGAGCCGGGTGTCTTATTTTGGGATACCATTATCAATGAATCTGTACCCGATTGCTATGCAGACTTGGGTTTTAAAACCGTTTCCACCAACCCTTGCGGGGAAATTCCGCTGTGTCCTTATGACAGTTGCCGCCTGCTGGCCATCAACCTGTACAGTTATGTAGAAAATCCGTTTACCGAAAGTGCCACTTTCAATTTTTCAAAATTTAAAAAACACGTGGGCATGGCGCAACGCATGATGGATGACATTGTAGATTTGGAGCTGGAAAAAGTGGATAAAATCATAGATAAAATTGCCAAAGACCCCGAATTGGAATCTGTTAAAAGAACCGAATTTGAACTTTGGCACAAAATCAAAGAAAAAGCTGAGCAAGGCCGGCGGACAGGTGTAGGCATCACCGCCGAAGGCGATATGTTGGCTGCTTTAGGCTACCGATACGGCACCAAGGAGGCCACCGACTTTTCGGTTTTGGTTCACCGCACTTTGGCGCTCAATGCCTATCGTTCGTCTGTAGAAATGGCCAAAGACCGTGGCGCATTTCCCGTTTATGACGCCACACGCGAAGCCAACAACCCAATGGTCCAACGCATCCAAAAGCACGACGAACAACTCTATGCGGAGATGAAGCAATTTGGCCGACGCAATATTGCGCTACTCACCATTGCGCCTACCGGCACCACCAGCCTCATGACCCAAACCACTTCGGGTATTGAGCCGGTATTTATGGTGGCCTACAAACGCCGCAGAAAAGTAAACCCGAACGACAAAAATGTCACGGTGAGTTTTGTTGATGAGGTAGGCGATTCGTGGGAAGAATTTCATGTTTTCCACCATAAGTTTGTCACTTGGCTCAATGCCAATGGCTACAACAGCGATGAAGTGGCTGCCTTGCCACAAGAAGAACTCGATAAAATCATAGCCCAATCGCCCTACCACAAGGCCACGGCCAACGATGTGGACTGGGTAGAAAAAGTACGCTTGCAGGGCGCTGTGCAGAAATGGGTGGACCACTCCATCAGCGTGACGGTGAACGTACCCGAAGACGTGGACGAACAAATGGTGAGCGATATTTACATGACCGGCTGGAAAACGGGCTGCAAAGGCATCACCGTTTACCGCGACGGTTCGCGTAGCGGTGTGTTGGTGTCTAACAAAGAAGCTGAAAAGGAACCTGGTTTTGCAGAGACCAACGCGCCCAAGCGTCCGCAAAAATTGGAAGCCGACATTATTCAATTTAACAACGAAGGCGAAAAATGGATAGCTGTGGTGGGGCTTTTTGAAGGGCGTCCTTACGAAATTTTCACAGGTCCGGCTCGGGAATCTTTTTCCATACTTTCGCACATCAACAAAGGTTGGGTCATTAAAACCAAAACGGCTGACGGCCGATCGCGCTACGACTTTCAACACGAAGACACGGCCGGCTATAAGACCACTATTGAGGGTCTTTCGCGCACCTTCAACGAAGAATACTGGAACTATGCCAAGCTTATTTCGGGTGTGTTGCGCCACGGCATGCCCCTGCCCTATGTGGTGGACTTGGTGAACAACCTACACCTGAGCGATGCCACGCTCAACACCTGGAAAAACGGTTTGGCGCGCGCGCTAAAGAGTTATATCCCGGATGGTACCATTCCTTCAGAAAACACTTGCGAAAAGTGTAGCGAGCCTTCGCTGGTGTATCAAGAAGGTTGCCTCACCTGCAAAAGTTGCGGCTATTCCAAATGCGGATGATGATGCGATGGGAAAGTTGTGGGTTTTTGGTGGTGATTGTGAGTTGGTGGCAATGCTGACAGACAGTTCCGTCAAGACAAAAAAACGAATAACACAAGAAGAAAATGGAAAAGAGAATTTTTAAATGTTTAGTTGCTTCACCAGGCGACACAAAGGACGAAAGAGGTTTGTGCTTAAAAATTTTCAAGGAACTAAACAAAGGGATTGGTGAGAGTTTTGGTTTCATTATTGAAGAAAGAATGTGGGAGCATAACACTCGACCAAGTTTTTCTGGTAAATATAGTCAAGTTACAATTAGCGGCCAATTAGGAAATGATTATGATGTCTTTGTTGGAATAATGAACCAAAAATTTGGAACAGAAACAAAAGTTGCAGGTTCAGGGACGGAAGAAGAATTTAATAACGCATACGAACGACTAAAGAATAAGGAAAGCGTTGAAATAATGTTTTACTTCAATGACGCACCTGTCAAACCAAGTGCAATTAACACAAGTGACCTTGACAAAGTTAGAGACTTTAAAAGGCGAGTTGGCGATTTAGGTGGGTATCATTGGACATACAACGGAGCTAATGATTTTGAAAATACTTTTCGAACTCATCTGACAGATTATTTCATCAAACTTTACAGCAAAGAAAAATCAGGCTCAACAAAGGAAAATGTTCAATTTGAAGTTCTTAGAGCTAAATTTAAAGAAAACTTAGACAACTCTTTACAAGCATTTAGTTCACAGCCTATAATTTGGGTTGACCCTGTTATTAGTAATACAAACGAAATTTCCCAAAATCCTGACGAGAACTACACAAGACGGATTGATGTAATTGAAATAATCAATAACCCTGAATCAATTATTTTCAATGCACCACCACAATTCGGGCTAACTTCGTTGGCCCATTATATGGTTCTTCAATCTTGGGAAAGAGGAAATTTTTGGCTTTATCTAGATTCTCACAAAGCAAAATCTCACAACATACATAATGCTGTTGTTCGGGAGACTGAAGCCCCTGGGTTAAAATTGTCTGATGTAAAAGCAATTATCCTTGATTCTTGGAATAGTCATGAATTAGATAGTTTTAAAAAACTGAAAAACTTATCAGATTCATACAAGGATATTCCTATAATCATTATGCACACTTGTATGTCTTCAAACTAATTTGGACTTTTCCTTAAGGAGTGTTTGTTAATTATTTCAAATATAAATGATTTTTTTTACTAGTTGATTTTTTTGATTTTAAATACTCATTTCTTCGGTTTTCAAGGGCTATTTTTTTCAATC
>JAHJTN010000017.1 GCA_018829465.1 Bacteroidota bacterium
CTGGTCTTCGAGGGTTTGATGATCGACGGTAATACAAAACGGTGTCCCGGCGGCATCCTGCCTGCGATAGCGCCGCCCGACCGCGTCTTTTTCGTCGTAGGCCACGTTGAAATCGAATTTTAAATCATCGATGATTTTTTTGGCAATTTCGGGCAACCCGTCTTTCTTTACCAACGGGAATACAGCCGCTTTTACGGGCGCTAAAACGGCAGGCAGGCGCAAAACCGTGCGGGTCGAGCCGTCTTCCAAAGTTTCTTCCCGGAGCGAATTGGAAAAGACTGCCAAAAACATACGGTCCAGACCAATAGAGGTTTCGAGCACATAAGGCACATAGCTTTCCTGGGTTTCGGGGTCGAAATATTGCAGTTTCCTGCCGGAAAATTTTTCGTGGTTGCCCAGGTCAAAATCCGTGCGGGAATGGATACCTTCCAATTCTTTGAAGCCAAACGGGAATTTAAACTCTATATCGCAAGCGGCATCGGCGTAGTGTGCCAGTTTTTCGTGGTCGTGAAAACGGTAGTTTTCGGCACCCAAACCGAGCGAATGGTGCCATTTGAGCCGGGTCTCTTTCCAGTGTTCATACCATTCTTTTTGCGTGCCCGGCTTGATGAAAAACTGCATTTCCATCTGTTCAAATTCGCGCATGCGGAAGATAAACTGCCGCGCCACAATCTCGTTGCGAAAGGCTTTTCCGGTCTGGGCAATGCCAAACGGGATTTTCATACGCCCGGATTTTTGCACGTTCAAAAAGTTGACAAAAATACCTTGAGCGGTTTCGGGGCGCAGGTACAAATCCATGGCCGTTTCGGCGGTTGAACCTATTTTGGTGCCAAACATCAGGTTGAATTGTTTCACCTCGGTCCAGTTGCGGCTTCCGGTGTCGGGGTCGGCTATTTCCAATTCTTCTATTAGGGCTTTGACGTCGGCCAAATCATTTTTTTCCAGCGATTTGCCCAAACGTTTCAGAATGGCTTCGCCTTTCTCTTTGTATTCGACCACACGCGCATTGGTGGTCATAAACTGTTCTTTATCGAAGGCTTCGCCAAAGCGTTTTTGTGCTTTTTCAACCTCTTTTTCGATTTTGGCCTCTATTTTTGCTACGTAATCTTCTACCAACACATCGGCGCGGTAGCGTTTTTTGGAATCTTTGTTGTCAATCAACGGATCGTTAAACGCATCGACGTGGCCGGACGCTTTCCAGGTGGTCGGGTGCATAAAAATAGCCGCATCAATCCCTACGATGTTGTCGTTGAGCTGCACCATGGCTTTCCACCAATAGTCGCGGATGTTTTTTTTGAGTTCAGCACCATTTTGTCCGTAATCATACACAGCACTGAGGCCGTCATAGATTTCGGACGATGGAAAAATATAGCCATACTCTTTGGCATGGGCGATTACTTTTTTGAAATGATCTTCGGGTTGTTGGGCCATAATTTTTAAAATAAAAAAACCGCTATCAGTTGAGATAGCGGTTGCAAAAATAAGATTTTTAAAGCATTTTTAATGAAGAGCTTTGAAGGGATTTTGTGATTTTTCAGGTAGTGCTGATCATTTAATTATCCACAGATTGAAATACTTTGCATTATTTCAATTCAAAAGTTTTGGAAGAAACCAACTGCGGACCGTCAAAAATATTGGCAACATACAAGCCTTTTTCAAATTTGGTATCCGAATTGGGATTGGCCACATCTACGCAGACATCTGTGTTTTTGTTTTTGTATTCCACAGCTACGGTGGTACTGTAATACAGGGTTGCTTCACCGTATTCAATGGCGTTTTTGGTGCCTATCAAATTGTTTTTGGGGTCGATGATTTGCACGTAATATTCACGTGTGCCGGGTGTGGCAATTTTATTTTCAGCCAAAGTAAAGCAAACGCTGAGTTTGTCTGTGCGGCGTGCACGGTCTGTTTCGACAGTTTTTCCGTTAGAACGGATGATTTGCCCCACAGTTTGAAGGTTTAAAACATTGAGTTCTGAAGCTACCTCTACCATTTTAGACAATTCTGTGTTTTTTACAGACAAAGAGTCAGACAGTTTAATATTGCTAGCCAGTTGTGTGCTGGTACTGTCAAGTGCCACATTGAGCGTGTAATTCACATTCTGTAGAGAATCGTTGAGCCTTAAAAGACTTTCACGCTCTTTTTTCAACTTAAAAACTTCTTGCCTGTAGCGCGATAAAACGGCGATATCCGCTTCCATAGTTTCTACAGAATCGATGAGTTTTTCGATGCGGTCTCGGGCAGCTTTGAGTTCGTCGTCTATTACAGTATTTTCCTGCAGTGCCTTATCGTAGTTGACTTTGATTTCGTTGAGTTCCATCAAAACCTGCTCTTTTTCATTGGTGAGTTGGTTTTTGGTATCTTCACCTTGGTAGTAAAATTTAAGTGTGAAAATGCCAAGTAGTGCGACTAAAGCAATTAGGACACCTACGGTAATCTTTAAATTTTTGTTGTTCGATTCGGTTGACATAATAAAAATGGTTGTAAAAATGGTTGGTAATTTGTTTTACGATTTGAAGTATATTTTTAATCCATCCAAATGTTTGGCGTGTAATATTTTAGTAAACAAAGATGAGAAAAATATTTGTATTTCTTGTCGGCATAGTATTTCACAAGTAGAACTACTCACAAATAACTCAAATTTGTTGGATTTAGTATTTTTTGGCAGGATAAAAGTGGAAGAAAGTGCCTATTTGATGCTGTACCGTAAAGACGGAAAAGTGCAAAGACTTATCCATCAATTAAAATATCAGAACAGGCAGGAAGTAGGTACTATTTTAGCCGATTGGTTTGGCCCTCAACTCAATGAAAGCGGTCGATTTCAGGATGTAGATGTCATTGTTCCGGTTCCGCTGCATCCCAAGAAACTTCGACTTCGCGGATATAATCAATTGACTACTTTTGGGAGAGGCCTGTCTAAGTATCTGCAGGTGCCTTTTGATGAAGATGTTTTGATCCGTACCAACCATAAAGCATCACAAACCCTTAAAGACAGACTGAACAGGTGGGTGAATGTAAAAGAAATTTTTGATGTAAAAACTCTTGACAAGTGGCACGATGCACACATTTTGCTCATAGATGATGTGGTGACTACCGGTGCAACGCTGGAATCTTGCGCCCTGGCATTGAGAAAAATTCCGAATGTTAAAATCAGTATTTTGACGATGGCCAAAGCCCATTATTAGCTCGTAACCACTTTTGAGGACGAAGGTAACCGAGTGGGTAGCCTTCAAAACAGGAATGCGAACCCGTGCCTGTCGCTGAAATATTTTATCAAGTGATGGGGTGATTGGATTTTTTCAAATTCTTGAAATTCCTAGTTTGTTAGGACAAAGCAGCGTTCTATTTTTAGACTACCTGATCCTTCTTTACATAATTTAAAATCTTATATATAAGCTGTCCAATGGAGAAAGGCTATTTTATTTCTTTTGATGATGCTCTCGTGAAAAATGATTTTCTTTGTAAAAATTTACGGGATTATGTTCACAAGAAGCCTTCGGGCAATGTTGCTTTTTGTTTTGGTTGTTCTGGGTCTTACCCAATGTGCCCGGCGCGGTACGCCCGATGGCGGTCCACGTGATTTGGATCCACCGGTGATGACTAAGGCTATTCCGGATACTTTCAGCACCAATTTTGATGCAGAAAAAATTAGAATTTACTTCAATGAATATGTTCGGTTGACAAATGTGCAACGGCAACTGATTATTTCGCCGCCCATGAACTTTTTTCCTGAAATCAGGCCACAAGGATTGCCGACAAATTTTATCGATATCCTTATAGTGGATACACTCAAGGAAAACACCACTTACACGTTCAATTTTGGTCAGAGTATTCAAGACAACAACGAGTCCAATCCGCTTTCGTTTTTCAAATATGTTTTTTCTACCGGCAATTATATTGATTCCCTAAAGATAAGTGGCTCCATAAAAGACGCTTTGCTTGAAGTTCCGGAAAATTTTATCAGTGTGATGCTTCAGGAAGTTGACAGCACTTTTAACGACTCCACCATTTATAAGCAAAAGCCCATTTACATCACCAATACCCTCGACAGTTTGACTGTATTTCAAATGGAAAACATCAAACCCGGCACATATTTTTTATATGCAATCAAAGACATCAACAACAATTATTTGTACGACCAAAAAACAGAAAAAATAGCTTTCAGAGAAGCGTTTGTCACCTTGCCCACAGACAGTGTTTTTGTTTTAAATCTGTTTAAAGAAATCAATAATTTCAAAGCTTACAGGCCTACTCAAGCTGCGCGCCGAAGATACCTTTTTGGTTTTGAAGGTGCGCCGGAAAATATCAAAATAGAGTTGCTCAACAAAGTTCCGGACACTTTCGATTACCGCATCACCAAACAGCCCGATAAAGACACTTTGTTTTATTGGTTTAAAAATTACGAGGCCGATACGCTTCAATTTAAAGTCTATCAAAACGATTCTAAGGCTGATACATTTGATGTGGCATTCAAAAAAATAAAGGGCGACACTTTGTTGCTCAAGCCGTTATACACTACTTTTTTACCGCTTGACAAGCCTTATGTGCTTACATCAGAAGTCCCGTTATTGGCTTTTGACGAAAACAAAATTTCTGTTTTAGACCAGGATTCTGTAGTGGTGAATTTTAAAGCCGATTTAAAAAACGAACAGGAATTGGTTGTCGATTTTCCAAAATCAGAGATCAATAGATACAAAATACAATTTCTTCCGGGTGCTGTTACTGACTTTTTTGACAGACAGAACGATACGATACGCGTCACGGCACGCACCAAAAGCGATCGGGAATATGGACGCCTGAGTCTGAATTTGGAGTTGGTTCGCAATTTTCCAGTGGTAGTGCAGCTGCTAAACAGTAGCGGTAAAGTCATAACCGAAAAAATTGCCACTACGCGAAGAACGGTAGATTTTACGCTGTTGGATCCCATGGTATATACCATCCGAATGATTTACGACACCAATGCCAATGGAAAATGGGATACGGGCGATTTTTTCAAAAGGCGACAACCCGAGCGTATAGACTATATGAACAAAACCATAGACATCAGGGCTAACTGGGATGTTTTTGAAACCTTTACACCCAAGTAAAGTGGTCTCTGTCGTCTAAAAACCTGAGTTTTTTTCGAGCGCTTTCCAACTCTTTTTTGTTCAATGTAACAAAATAAACATCTTTTTTGCCGGAAATTTTTGGCAACACACCTTTGCCCAACATATCGTACACCGCCGAATGCCCGACATACGGATGGCCGTTGCCATCTTTGCCCACACGGTTTACGCCGGCCACGTACGACATGTTTTCTATGGCACGTGCCGCCAACAAAGTGTCCCAAGCATACACGCGTACTTTAGGCCAATTCGCTACGTAAATGAGCAAGTCATAATCGGCTGTGTTTCGTGCCCAAACCGGAAATCTGAGGTCGTAACAAACCATAGGACAGATGTGCCACCCCAAATAGTCAAGGATGAGTCTGTCTGTTCCGGCTGTGTAAACCACATCTTCTCCTGCAAGGGTAAACAAGTGCTTTTTGTCGTATTTTTCTATGGTGCCATTTGGTTTCACAAAAAGCAAGCGGTTGTAATAGTTTCCGTTTTCTTCAATGACCAAGCTACCTGTGAGTGCAATTTTTTTCTTTTGCGCGGTTTCTCGCATCCAACTAACGGATTTGCCATCCATAGTTTCGGCCACGCTTTCCGGATGCATCGTAAAACCCGAACTGAACATTTCCGGCAATATCATCAAATCAACATGGTGAACGTCGTTTATCAGATCTGTAAACATTGCCAAATTGGTAGCAGGATTTTCCCAGTGCAAATCGGCTTGAATCAAGGCAATATGTAGTTCGTTTTTGGTCATTTGATGACAAAGGTTTTCTTGTCCGGTCCAATGCCTTTGAGCGTGAGTGATTTCCATGCTTTGGGCAAAATCGGATTTTTTTGTACAATGCCATTTTCTGTGATATCGAGCCCACCAAAACCAAACAAAACCACTTGAAGCATGCCGCCGGCTCCAGTTGCAAAGTATGGATTGTCGCTTGTTGCAGCCTCGGCCAACGCGCCAAATGGGGGTCTTTTGTTGGGTTCATACGATCGTTTAAAGAGTCTGAAAGCCTCTTCGGCATCGCCCAATCTGGCATACAAAACAGCAAAAACCGATTGTCCCATTGCAGGCCCTTCAGGGGAGAGTTTGGGTTCGTAATATTTTAAATCTCGAATGATGGCTTCTTTGTCCGTAACCACGTGTAGCGGATAGGAGAGGAGGTTTACATCTGCTTGCTTGATGATTTCTCCATTGTAAGTTCTGTTCTCCCGGGTTGTGCCATCGGGAAACTGATGAATGACAATTTTGGATGCCACCGTTTGCCAAATCGGGTTGGGCGTGTGTCCCAGCGTTTTTGCAGCCAAAGTAGCAAATTCAAGTGCTGTAATTGCTGCTCCGTTTGTGAAAGCGTTGTCATCAATATTAGCAGCAAATTCGTTGGCGCCTACTACGTTGTTAATTGAGTAAGTGCCATCGGCATTGGGCGTAGCCCGGCTCACCCAAAAATCTGCAATTTCTTTGAGCATGGGATAGCCGCGCGTGGCGAGCCAATTTTTGTCTTTTACCACGCGGTAATAGTTCCAAAATGCTATGGCCACGTCAGCGGTAATGTGGTGTTCAAAAGTTCCGGTTAGTGCCCAGGCAGGTGTAGCTTCTTCTCCTGTTTCGTCACTCTCCCATGGAAACATCGCACCTTGGTAGCCAAAATTTATCGCTTTTTGTTTGGCCTTGTCCAACCGATCCGATCGGTAGTTCACCAACGAACGCGCAATGTCTTGATTTAACAAAAGCAAAGGTGGGTACATCCACAGTTCTGTATCCCAAAAAATATGCCCGTTGTAGTTTTGAGAAGACAGTCCCATAGGTGCAATGCTCAAGTTGGAATCTCCCCGAGAAAAAGCATATAAGTGATATAACGCCAGACGCACATCTTGTTGCGATTGCAAATCGCCCTCAATTTCTATATCGCCTTCCCAAAGTGTGTCCCAAAGTTTATTGTGTTGTGCCAATAACACATCTCTGTGGTTGAGTAGATTAAAAATCACAAAACGTTCCGATTCTGTTTGCGGATCGTCAAAATCTTGTGTAGAAGTAACAGCGCCTGTCCAAGCAAATTCGAAAGTTTTATTTTTTTCTAGTTTTTGTTCGAAAGAAAGCCTGTTGTCATAGTCAGATATTTTGTTGTGATGCAATTCAGGACGTTGGTGTTCGCGAGTCGAGTTGATGGCGTGCCAAACAAAAGTAGCCGATGCTGCTACCGTATGTTTTCCCAGCCTACTTTTGGCCACGGTTTGCAAAATTGGCATGGTGGTTTCTAAATCTTGCAAAACCCGAAAAGTGCTGATGGGTTGCAAGTATTCTTCGGGCGTAATGATTTTTCCGGTGGCTTTTATTTGGATGTCTTGTAGCGGTTTAATCTTGATATCGATATAGCCCGAGTATTGCACCTGCCTGAGCGTGTAAATGGTATAGGAAACTTCGGCCTTGTTTTTAAAGATGAAAGAAGTTTTAAAACCGCCGTGTTTCATATTGAGGGTTTGTTGCCAATTGGATACATTTTGTTCCGTAATCTTTTCACCGTCAATTTCGATATCCAAATTGGCAAAATTGATGCCTAACAGTATTTTACTCACGCCTAAAGGCGATTCTTTGTCGTAAACGTTGTTCAGTATGATAGATTTTACCACAAAAGGTTTGTCTTCGGGCAAGATGCCAATTCTGCCGTTTGCTGAAACGATTCCGGTGTAGGCATCTACCTTTCCAACGCTGATATTCCACCCGTCATTTTGTGATATGAGTTTTGAAGACCACAGGAGCAAAACGGCTGGAATAAAGATTCTATAAACAACTTTATAAATCATGTGTTGAAGTTTTTGAGTTTGTGCGAAGTTAAAAATTTTAAAGTAGAACGTCCGCGTTAATTTCTGTTAAAGTAAATTAATTATAAATAACAAAATGCCGGATTTTACATACTTTTGGATTTATTAAATGCAATCATGAATTTTCCTGAAAATAAAACCATTATCCTCTTCGACGGTGTCTGTAATTTGTGTAATGGCGCGGTTAATTGGCTCATTCGTAAAGACAGCCAAGATCAATTTAGGTTTGTAGCTTTGCAAAGTGATTTGGGAAAAGAAATTGTCGAATACATAGGCGTGGATACGTCCAAAACGGATTCTATCATTTGGTACAAACCCGGTGAAGCTTACTTTTACAAATCTGCTGCTGCTTTGAAAATAGCAGGTCAAATAGGCTTTCCGTGGCAATTGATGCAGGTTTTTTCAATTTTGCCGGCAGCCTTGCGCGATGTGGTGTATGACATCATCGCACGCAACCGGTATCGGTGGTTTGGTAAAAAAGCTTCTTGTATGATGCCCACACCCGAATTGACTTCAAAATTTCTTTGATATTTTTTTGTGCATCAGACTGCTAACAAAAAGCTAAATTTTTGAAATTTTTAAGAATCCATAAAATTCTTTTATAAATTAGTCAAGTTTTTAATAAATAGTAATCAAATGAATAAATACACCAAAAATCTTTTAAGCGCCTCATTGCTGAGCGCCCTCGTTTTTACTGCCTGTAAAAATGAAGAAAAACAAGCAGGTACTCCGGGTATCAATACCAGTTACATGGATGATTCTGTGCGTCCTCAGGACGATTTCTTTCGCTATGTCAATGGCAAGTGGCTCGATCAAACCCAAATTCCTGACGATAAAACCTCGTGGGGAAGTTTTAACGAACTGCGCGAAAATACCGATGCAGACGTGTTGGAGATTCTTAAAGAAGCTATGGCTTCCGGTCAGTATGCAGCTGATTCAGACCAAGGGAAAGCCGTGAATCTTTTCAAAACCATCCTCGATTCTACATCCCGAAACGAACAAGGTTTACAACCCATCCAATCTCGTTTAGATGAAATTGACAAGATGACAACTGTCAAAGACTTAGAAAATTATTTGATTGCTTATGAATCTGTTGGCGGGACCGGTTTTTTTGGTGTCGGGGTTTTTGCAGATTCAAAAGACAGCAATAAAAATGTGTTGAGTCTCGGAAACGGTCGATTGGGATTACCCGACAGAGAATACTACGTTTCAGACGACCCAAATTCCAAAGACACGCGCGATAAATACGTACTGCACGTGGGGCAGATGTTGCAATTTTTGGGATACAGCTCGGAAGATGCACAAAAACAAGCAGAAGCGGTACTCGCTTTTGAAACCCTTTTGGCAACCCCGCGTTTAACACGGGTAGAACGCCGAGACGATCGACTGACATACAACCCTAAGACCATAGCCGAAATTAGCAATCTAAACAAAGTGTTTGATTGGCAAAAATATTTTTCAGCTCTCGGTTTTGCCACTGTGGACACTGTCATCGTGAACGAGCCTAAGTATATCGCTTCACTTGAACCGCTGATGCAAACAAGTCACCTAAATCATTGGAAAGCTTATCTGAAATGGTCTTTGCTCAATAGTGCTTCGGGCAGGTTGAGTGATGAAATCGAAACCGCTAATTGGGAATTTTACGGCAAAACGCTCCGCGGGGCTCAAGCGCAAGAAGCACCTGAAAAAAGAGCTTTGGGTATGCTCAATAGAGCCTTGGGCGAAGCCCTGGGAAAATTGTACGTAGATAAAAAATTTCCGCCCGAGGCCAAACAAAAAGCAGAGGAGCTCATTGCAAATCTAATCGCAGCTTATGACAAACGCATCAAAGAGTTGCCTTGGATGAGTCCGGAGACCAAAGAAAAAGCCTTGGAAAAACTGCACGCACTCAACATAAAAATTGCCTATCCGGACAAATGGAAAGATTACTCCAAATTACAGATTCAGGGTCCTGAAGCCGGTGGCAGTTACTACGCCAATATGGACAACCTGTCACGCTGGCGTTTTGAAGAAGATGTAGCCAAACTCGAAAAACCGGTAGATAAGGACGAATGGTTTATGGCACCGCAAATCGTCAATGCTTATTTCAATCCTGCTTATAATGAAATTGTTTTTCCGGCAGCCATCTTGCAACCGCCATTTTTCAATTTTGAGGCCGATGATGCTGTCAACTATGGCGGTATTGGTTCGGTAATTGGTCACGAAATTTCTCACGGATTTGACGATTCGGGTGCGCGCTACGATGCCCAGGGCAATTTGGTAGATTGGTGGACACCTGCAGATTTAGAAGCATTTACCCAACTCGGAGACGCCTTGGCTGCACAATATAGCCGTTTAGAGCCACTGCCGGATACTTTTGTAGATGGCAAATTTACCCTTGGCGAAAACATTGGAGATTTGGGTGGCGTTAATGCTGCTTTTGAAGCTTTGCAAATTCATCTAGCCAAAAACGGTTCGCCCGGCCTGATTGACGGATTCACCCCCGAACAAAGATTTTTCCTTTCTTGGGGAACCATCTGGCGTGTAAAAACCAGAGATGAAGCACTCAAAACGCAGGTAAAAACCGATCCGCATGCTCCGGGGATGTATCGTGCCAGTGTTCCGCTTCAAAACGTGGAGGCTTTCTATGAGACCTTTGATGTGAAACCCGGCGATGCTATGTTTTTACCGCCGGAACAAAGGGTAAAAATTTGGTAGAATTTCTTAATAAACTGCCTCTTGAGCTTTGTCTCGAGGCAGTTTAATTAGAATGTGTTGTTATCAAAACAGTTCATATCTGAGCCCCAACGAAATGCTCCTAATTTCATTTTGTGCATTTTTGAATAAGGGTGAAAGGTCATATTTTACATACAACATGCTATCGCCTGCTGTTAGGTAGCCGCTGAGCCCGTAAACAAAATCGTTGGTGTTGAAGTCTGTTTTTTGCTTCTCTTTTATCTTATCGCCGTTACGGTCGTATTTCAGTTTTTGCATATTTCCGATGTTGAATCCTGCAAACCCACCGAGCCCGATTTTCACCCGGTCAAAATAATGCTTGTCGGGATTGAAGGAGGTGTTGAATGGCTTAAACTCTAGATGTACAGGCATTACCAAGTACGTATATCTGAATTTTGATTTGTCCAAATCTGTATCAAATTTTTGAAGTTCGGTGGTGTTGTCGTTTTCAACGAAAAATTGATCATCTTTCGGTTTTAAGTTGTTGGTTTGAAAAGATAAAGCATAATTAAGTTTAAGAAAATTAGAGTTTTTAAATACTCGGTATTTATTTCCAAACCCGATTTCAAAAAAACGAGAGCCGAAAAACTTAAAGTGAGAATTACCTAGCGAATTTCCTTCTTCTATGGCGTTATTAAAACCAAAGGCGAGCAGCAAATAGCCATTGTTTCTACTTTCTTTAAAATTTTTGTCGCGGTGAAATATTTTACGGAATTTGAAATCATCAAAAATGCTGTCCATCCGATCTTCAAAAGAATAATATTTGATATGGAGCATTTCGCCCCTCTCCAATAAGGCAATTTGATTGTCGATGATGGCCAATCGGTTGTCGATGTTCAGTGCGTGTTTTTGAGCCGCTTCTTTTTTGAGCGCTGTGGCTTCTTCTTCTGTAATTTCTCCGGAAAGAAGACGGTTATTTATCGCTTTCACTTCTTTTTTAAGCAGTTCTCGTTCTTCGTTTGCAATCTTCTCTTTGGTCAGTTTTAGGTTTTCAATCTGTTGTTCTTTGCCAAGTTCCTGAGCGTTCAGATTAGGCATGCAGAGGGTGAGCGCCACCAGGGCGAAAATCAAAAATGTAGTTTTCATGATTATAAATATTTAATGGAGATTCAATTATTGCTTTGTGCAACAGCTATTTTCACAGTTTGGTAACTTTCTCGCAGCGCGAGGAGCACTTTTTCTTTAAAGGAGGTGTTGTTTATATCTTCTTCAATTTCAGCCAACAACACCTCAGCATTAACGCTTTTTCCTGCTTTTGTCAACAATTGTTGCGATTTGATTTCTTTGAGGGCTTCGGCCAAAAGTGCATTGATTTCAGCATCAGAAAAGTTGGCTTTGTCTTTTTGGAAGTCAAGTATTTTTGAGACAACCTCATCTACTTTTTGGTCAACAATATTCTTGTTTTCCGGTATTTGAAATGGTTTTTCAATGTCCTCCTTTACTTTAACTGTCTGCGAGACCACCACAGGAGTCGATTTTTTTGATGACAAATGTGTGTCGGTTTTATTTCCATCTTCAGTTGTCTGTGCTGTTTTGGCATCGGGTTTAGTTAAGGTGTTTTCCTTCTTGGTTTCGGGCGTCAAAACCGGTTCTGATATTTCCACCATTCGTTGGTTAGCATCGCTAAGCGCTTCGTTTTTTAAGAATAAACTGATCAACACCAACAAAACGATGCTGGCAGCAGCTACACGAGACACGATGTGAAATCTTTTTTTTCTCTTATTTGCGATGAGTTGCTTCTCCAACTTATCCCAAGTCTTCTCGTTTGGATGGATTGTCCGACGGAGAAGGCTTTCGCGGCTGATATTTTCAAATTCCGACAGTTTCATTTTTTGTAATTTTTAAGTCTTTTAACTGATGTTGCAAACATTTTCGAGCGCGATGCAGTTGGGTTTTGGATGCGCTCACTGTGATTTGGAGTTCCTGTGATATTTCCTGATGGCTATAACCGTCAATGGCGTACATCAGAAATATCACTTTCTGGTTTTCGGGCAATTCGTCTATGCGTTTTTGAATGTCTTCAATTTCTAAATTGTTGTGAGAAGATGTTGACTCCACGAGTTGGGTTTCCGGATAATCTTCCAAAAAAACCAATCTTTTTTGACTTCGAAGGTGGGAAATGCACGAGGTTACCATAATCCGTCTTATCCAACCTTCAAAACTTCCTCTGTTGTCAAACTGATCTAATTTGGTGAAAACCTTTAAAAAACCGCTAAGCAGAACGTCTTCCGCATAAAACATATCCGAAATATACTGCCTACATACTGACAACATCTTAGGTGCAAACCTTTCGTATATAGCCCGTTGTGCTTGAAGGTCTTTGGCTTTAGCCTTTTCAATGAGGAGTGTTTCGTTATAGTGGAGCTGAACAACTTTCAAGGTATTCAATTTAGTTTCTATACTACCAAGACGCTCATAAAGCAACAAGCGTTACAGTTGTCTAATAATTTTTTGCGTACTTTTTGATTGCGCACTTGCTTTAATTGCATATTTCTAAATACAAAACTAACATTTTACAAATTATTATAAGTTTCGAATTATCTCTTAACTCATTTTTTCATGTATGAATGACGAGCAAAAACGACTGATAAATGGGTAAAGAATTCAATTTTAACAAATATAATCAACAAGTAAGCGTTACTATCTCGTGTGTGTTATGTGTTAATCTGTCCGTTTTTAGAAACTATATCAAGCTGTTGGCCTATTTTTGAAAATTATCCTCGAATTCTTTTGCGCAAGTATTTCTACATGATGGTTTTATGCTTCCCGATGCTGATGAACGGGCAGGACGTGCCGTCGTTAAAAAAGTCTAAATGGCTAAAAATAAACGGCAAAAAGGAACTGAAAATAGATTCGGTCAGTATCCAATCCAAAGATTTTGAAGTGTATCTAAATGACTCCATTCGGTTAGATACGCTCTTTTACCGGGTTGATTTTTCAAAATCCATACTTGTTTTTCAAAATAATTTTGAGAAAAAAGCAGATTCGGTTCGGGTTTCCTACCAAAGTTTTCCTAACTATCTCACGCGGATCTACCAGGTTTTTGACGATTCTTTAATTGTAGAGAACAACCAAAGTTTGGAACGCGTGTACAGCTTGGAAAACAAACGAAAAAAAACAAGTATTCCGTTTGACGGGCTTAACACCACAGGGAGCATTACCCGAGGCGTAACCATTGGTAACAACCAGAATTCTGTTCTAAAATCAGAACTCGATTTGCAAATTTCTGGCGATTTGGGCAACGGCGTCACCCTGCGCGCTTCCATACAAGACAACAACATTCCGCTGCAAGAAAATGGCTTTTCGCAACGCTTAGACGAATTTGACGAAGTCTTTATCGAACTTTTCACAGACAATTGGAATGTGAGAGCGGGCGATATCAACTTGGTGGAAAGCGAAAGTTATTTTTCCCGTTTTCAAAAAAGAGTGCAAGGTATTTTGGTGGGCGGTAAAATTCAAAAAAACACGTCCGAAACCAAATTTTTTGGTTCGGGAGCCGTAGTTAGGGGACAATTTACAAGAAGTACTTTTCAAGGTAGGGAAGGCAACCAGGGACCCTACAAATTGCAAGGACCCAACGGCGAACTTTTTGTGTTGGTGATTTCAGGTAGCGAAACGGTCTATGTAAACGGTTTGCCCTTGCAGCGGGGAGAAGACCGAGATTATGTGATTGATTACAACGCAGGAGAACTCACTTTTACCTCGCTTTTTCCAATAACCTCAGATATGCGTATTGTGATTGAGTATCAATTTACCGACCGCAATTTTACGCGATTTATCACCTACGACGGAGCTTCTTTTAAAAAGGGAAAACTCTCGCTCAGTGGTACCATTTATTCCGAATCCGATTCTAAAAACCAACCGCTGCAACAGAGTTTGACTGAAAGCCAAAAAGAATCGTTGAGCTTGGCCGGCGATGATAGGTCTAAAATGGTGGCTCCATCGGCCGTACCTTCTTCATTTTCCGAAAACAAAGCTCTTTACAGAAAAATTGACATCAATGGCGTGGAAGTTTTTGAGTTTTCGACTGACCCGAATGAAGAACTTTTTGAAGTACGGTTTACCGAAGTAGGCGCAAACCAAGGAAACTACATCCTCACCAATGCCAACGTCATCGGACGTATTTTTACTTTTGTCCTACCCGAAAATGGCGTGCCTCAGGGCAATTTTGAGCCCGTTATTCAACTCATTGCCCCAACAAGACTGCAATTGGCCACCGTAAAAGGCAAATACGAATTGTCTGAAAAAACTTCGGTCGAATTTGAAGGTGCCTTCAGCAACAACGATTTGAATCTTTTTTCGGATTTAGATGATGAAAACAACACGGGATTTGCCGGTACCATTCGGGCCAAACACAGACTTTTTGACAAACTATGGAACTTGGATGCTACTTTTGATTTTGACCACGTAAATGAAGATTTCCGAACGATTGAACGCTTGTATAATGTAGAATTTAACCGCGACTGGAGTTTGATAAATCCCGTTGGCAATCAAAATTTTTTGCGAACAGGCTGGTTGCTTTCTCATCCCGAAAAAGGCATGCTAAACTATCAATTCCAACAGTTGAGTTTTGAGGGAGATTACTCGGGTAGCCGCCATGTTTTGACGGCCAATCTGCACCAAAACCGATGGCAATTGCGCGCCAACGGTAGTTATTTGGATGCCACATCCGACCTAGCCGACAACAGTTTTTTGCGGTGGAATTCGCGACTCACCTACAGTTTGAAAAAACAGTGGTTTGGTGCAGAAATGAATTTGGAAAACAGCAAACAACGCGATGCGGATACAAACATTTTATCACCGTTGAGCCAACGCTTCGAAGAATATACCGTTTTTACAGGCGTGGGCGACAGTACAAAAATTTTCGCAGAAGTGGGCTATCGGTTTAGAACCAACGACAGTATTCGCAACAATTTGCTCGAAAAAGTGAATACCTCGCAGACCTATTTCTTAAAATCACGTCTTTTAAATTCGGCTACTTCTCAATTGCAGCTTTTTGTCAATTACCGCAGGTTTGACAACCAAGATCCGGAAGTGAGCGACGAACAATCGTTAAATTCGAGGTTGTTTTACAACCGGTTTTTATGGGATAAAAAAGTACAACTCAATACAGTTTTTGAAACCAATTCCGGCACGCAACCCCAACAAGATTTTACTTTTGTAGAAGTAGAGCCCGGTACAGGCTCGTTTACTTGGTTCGATTTTAACGGTAACGGTTTGCAAGAGCTCGATGAGTTTGAACAAGCGGCCTTTCAGGACGAAGCTAACTTTGTACGCGTGTTGCTGCCCAATCGGGTTTTTATCAAAACACATCAAAATAAACTCAGTCAAATTCTCACGCTGAATCCTATGAGTTGGAGTTCGGAAGAAGGCTATAAAAAAATCTTATCACATTTCTACAATCAAACCAATTTCCTCATAGACAGACGCGTGCGCCGAGAAGATGACCAACTCGATTTAAACCCCTTTGACACGGGTGATGAAGACTTATTGGGTCTGAATTTCAATTTGAGAAATACTTTGTTTTACAACCGCGGTCTGCAAAAGTTTACAACTTCTTATACTTTCAACCGTACGCAGACACAAAATTTTCTTTCCACAGGCATTCAAGAAGGAGACATTACATCACATCAACTCCAATTTACACATAAATTTGACAAGTATTGGCTCTTCAATTATCTGACGAATACCTCAAAAACGCAGAGTACTTCCGAAAACTTTCCAACGCGCAATTTTGATATCGATGCCTATGTATTCAATCCGAAACTGTCGTATTTGTTTACAAACAGCGCTCAATTTGACGTTTTTTACGAATTTCAAAATAAAGAAAATCAAACAGGGGGGAAAGAGACACTTGACAGGCACAAAGCCGGGGTTTCGTTTTTCTATGCCAATATGCAAAAACTCTCTGTGACGGGCGAATTTAATATTTTCTCCAATCAGTTTGACGGCGATAGTTTTTCGCCTGTCGGTTTTCAAATATTGGAAGGATTGCAACCCGGAACCAATTTTACTTGGCAACTCAATTTACAAAAACGACTCACGCAATTTCTCGATTTTAATGTGCAATATACAGGAAGAAAATCCGAAAACATTCGGACCATTCACACCGGTACGATGCAACTCAGGGCGTTTTTCTAAACGTAAATAAATCGATGATTTGATGATTCGATGATAAGATGCTACGATGATGAGATAAAGTAATTCTAATGCCCAATGTCTGTTGACTTTTAACATAAAACAAATAACGAGTAACGTATAACATATAACCCTAATGCCTAATGCCTATTGCCTAATGCCTAATGCCTATTGCCTAATGCCTATTGCCTAATGCCTATTGCCTAATGCCTTATCTATAACCAATCTCCCTGTTAAACAGTCTTATAAATATCTTGAAATTATTTGGTTCTCTAAAAGTCAATTTTTGGTTGGCAACACATCAATAAATCCTTACAAATTTCTCATTAGCCCGGCGAAGTTGTAAATTTGCAATCCAAAAACAAACCGCCCGAAGTATTTTATATGATTCCCAACCCACCCACATACGCATCGGCCCTACAAAATCCGATTTTCAAACTTATTGGTCAAACGGCAGACAACATGGAAACGGAAGCGTATGTGATTGGGGGTTTCGTGCGTGACTACCTCATGCAACGAAACACGCCAAAAGACATAGATGTGGTGGCCATAGGCAGCGGTATCGATTTGGCCCAGCGCGTAGCAGCCCGGCTTTCCGGCAATCCTTCGGTGCAGGTTTTTAAGAATTTCGGCACGGCCATGGTAAAAACTCCCGGACTCGAAGTAGAATTTGTCGGTGCCAGAAAAGAGAGTTACCAACGGCACAGCCGCAAACCGGCTGTTGAAAACGGCAGTTTAAAAGACGACCAATTGCGACGCGATTTTACCATAAATGCTATGGCGTTGAGTCTTAACGAAAAAACATTTGGACAGCTGCTCGATCCTTTTAACGGTTTGTCCGATTTGGAATCTAAAATCCTCCGAACGCCAACCAATCCCAACATCACCTTTTCAGACGATCCGCTTCGCATGATGCGCGCCGTGCGCTTTGCAACCCAACTCGGTTTTAAAATCAGCGAAGAAGCTTATGCAGCCATCGAACAAAACCACAACCGATTGGATATTATCTCGCGCGAGCGCATAGTGGACGAATTGCATAAAATTTTACTGTCACCCAAACCCTCAGTCGGCTTTTTGTTGCTCGAAAAAACCGGTTTATTGCAACATTTTTTGCCTGAGTTGATTGCGCTTAAAGGCATCGAAGAAATTGAAGGCCAACGCCACAAAGACAATTTTTATCATACCTTTGAGGTTGTAGATAACATAGCCAAATACACTGATGATTTGTGGTTGCGGTGGGCCGCACTTCTGCACGATATAGGCAAAGCACCCACTAAAAAATTTCAGGAACCTATCGGCTGGACGTTTCACGGACACGAATTTGTTGGCTCCAAGATGGTTTACAAGCTCTTTAAAAGATTAAAAATGCCGCTAAACGAGAAAATGAAGTTTGTACAAAAAATGGTGCTTTTGAGTTCCCGCCCCATCGCCTTGTCCAATGATGGCGTTACAGACTCTGCCGTTCGCAGGTTGATTTTTGATGCCGGTGAAGATATAGACAGTTTGATGACGCTTTGCGAAGCAGACATCACCACCAAAAACCCCAACCGCTTTCAAAAATATCACGATAATTTTAGAATGGTGCGTCAGAAGATAGAAGAGGTAGAAGCGCGAGACCACGTTCGAAATTTTCAACCACCCGTGAGTGGAGAACAGATTATGGAAACTTTTGGCATTGGTCCATGTAGAGAGGTGGGACAAATCAAAGATGCCATAAAAGAGGCTATTTTGGATGGAAAAATTCCCAACGAAAACCAAGCCGCCCATGAAATGATGCTCAAGTTAGGCGAAAAATTGGGATTGCAAAAAGTACACTAAACAACTGATAATGTATAAAAAATGGTACATCAGACTTTTAAAAACCGCTTTGGTTTTAGTCTATCTTGTGATTTTAGCCGGTGCCGTAGTTCGAATGACCGGTTCCGGAATGGGTTGCCCCGATTGGCCCAAATGCTTTGGCTACCTCATTCCACCTACAGATGAGGCTGTTTTAACCTGGCAACCCAACAGAATCTTTGAAAAAGGACAAATGATTATACACGATGAAGCACTTTGGTCTGCAAGGTCAAATTTTGTTTCCGGTTCAGATTTAGATTTGTCAAATTTTGAAAAATACACCAAACACGATTATGCTATTTTCAATACTTTGCATACCTGGACAGAGTACATCAACCGTCTTTTTGGCGCCTTGGCCGGACTTGCCGTTTTGCTCACGGCAGTGTTTGCAATTTCATATTGGAAAGACCGCAAAAGCATTACACTGCTCTCTTGGCTGTTGGTATTCATGATGGTTTTTCAGGCTTGGTTGGGTGCCGTAGTTGTCTATTCCGTACTTACACCTTACAAAATTTCGATCCACATGTTTATGGCTTTGGCCATTGTAGCCTTGCAGCTCTACTTGCTACATACCACCCGAAAGACCAAGCCAAGCGTAGTTCAGTTTGCCTTATTCAGCAAACTAGCACTAGCTACTTTGGTTTTGCTACTTGTTCAAATTTTTCTCGGTGTCTTGGTCAGGCAAGAAGTTGACACTACCGTCAAAGCAGTGGGGTATGCAGATAAAAGCCTTTGGACTGAGGCATTGACAAACAGTTGGTTTTATGTACACCGATCGCTGTCGCTTCTGTTTTTGATTCTAAACGGTTGGATGTTTGTAGAACTTCGAAAAATAGGACAGCTTCCTGTGAGTATGCTGGGCATAGTTTCTTCTATGCTCGCTGTTGTATTGATGGGTATTTTGATGGCTTATTTCGATTTTCCGTTTTTGTCGCAACCACTGCACATGCTGCTCGCATCTATACTTTTCGGCTTCCAATTTTGGTTTTGCCTAAAATGTTTTACCGCGCAAAATATTTCCATTCAAACAAATATTGTGTAGTTTCGCACCAATTATAAGTGTTTACCCATGATTTACAGATTTAGAGTGATATTGGACGTAGAAGATGATGTCTTCAGGGATATCGAAATACAAGAAGAGGCAACTTTGGAAGATTTTCACAATGCCATCACCCAAGCTTTTGGATTTGACGGCAGTGAAATGGCCGCTTTTTATGACAGCGACGACGAGTGGAATCAGGGCGATGAGTACATGCTTTTTGATATGGGCGAGGACGATGTGCGCAAAATGTCTGAAATCAAGCTCAATGAGGTGGCTTCTGCACAACACGACCGCTTGCTTTATATCTACGATTTTTTAAGTCTGTGGAAATTTTTGGTCGAATTGATGGATATCGCCGAGCCCGATACGGCTGTGTTGTATCCACATTTGGTTCAAGCACACGGACTGGTTCCGGAAGAAGCCCCGGAAACATTCTTCGAATCGGAAACCGGTTTTGACGAAGATATCAGTTTGGATGACGACGACGAAGATTTTGATGATTTTGATGACACAAGTTACGGGATGAGTTTGAATTAATCCATTTTAGAAACACATGTTAAATCTTTATAATGCCCATATTGAATTGCTCAGCATTCACCGCGTGGGAAACAAAAGTAGGAGTGAAGGGTATTTTTTATCGGAAAAACCCTACGCTTATAGCGATGAATTAGCCCCACTGCTCAAAGAGTTTTTTCTGAAACCATTTAGGGGCAAAGAGCACAATTATTATCACTTTGCACATGAGACCGATTTAGAATTTCACACGCTTTCCGAGCTCTGCAAACAACTTTTCGCAGAACCGAAATCTTTTCAAGACGTTGCCCGAAAAATAACACTCCATCTATATGACCAATCGCAACATCCGCATATCAAAAGTGGCGAAGTTTATGTAGCATATTTTTCAGATTTGCAGCTAGACAATCAGAAAATAGACGGCTTGGGAATTTTTAAAAGTGAACTCAAACACGAATTTTTGCAGTTTGAAGAAAAAGAAAACAACCTTAATCTGATGTTGCAACAAGGCGTCAGCCTGAACAAGCTAGACAAAGGTTGTCTGATTTTCAACACCAACCAAGAAGACGGATACAAAGTACTCTCCGTAGATGCAAACCGATACGACAGCAAGTATTGGTTGGAAAGTTTTTTGGCTGTGGCCCAACTGCACGACGACAATTTTTTAACCAAAAACTACCTGAAGTTTTGTAAAGACTTCGCCAAAGATGTAGTCTTGCCGGCAGAAGATAAAAAAGAGGAAGTGATGTTTCTGAACAAATCGGTCAACTACTTCGCCAAGAATGACGATTTTGAAGAAAGCAAATTCATCAACGAAGTCATCCAAAATCCTGATCTGATCCCGGAATTCAAAAACTACAAGGTAGAACGTGGGCCCAAGTACAGTATTGAAGACCTCAGCGAGTTTTCCATAGCCAACAAAGCAGTTTCTGTGGCCCGGAAAAACATGCGCGGCATTATCAATTTGGACACGAATATTCAGATAAAAATGGATTTTATCAATTCGGATTCCGCCGAAAAATTTGTAGAAAAAGGTTGGGATGAAGAAAAACAAATGTATTATTATCTGGTATATTTCAATAAAGAACAACGGTCGTGACCGAAATGTAAAATAATCTTATTTTTGCAGCAGAAAAAAGTGTTATGATACTACCGATTACGGCCTATGGCGATCCTGTTTTACGTGCCAAAGCAGCAGAAATTTCTCCGGACTATCCCAAGCTCAAGGAATTGATAGACAATATGTACGAAACCATGTATGCGGCTAGTGGTGTTGGTTTGGCAGCCCCACAAGTGGGATTGTCTATCAGGTTGTTTGTTGTGGACGCCACGCCCATGTCTGAAGACGAAGACCTGACGCCTACGGAAGCCAAAACCTTAAAAGCTTTCAAAAAAGTTTTTATCAATCCTACAATTGTGGAAGAAAGCGGCAAAGAATGGGATTTTAATGAGGGCTGCCTCAGCATACCTGATATACGTGAAGATGTCAGTAGAAAATCGGCTTTAAAAATCACCTATCAAGACGAAGATTTTAAAACACATACGGAAGTCTATGATGGCATTTCTGCTCGAATTATCCAACACGAATACGATCATATAGAAGGGGTTTTGTTTACTGACAAACTATCTCCTTTTAAAAAGAGAATCCTAAAAGGAAAGCTGTTAAACATCAGTAAAGGAAAAATAAAAGTGTCCTATAAAATGCGTTTCCCAAACGTTTAAAACCATCATCATCCAATGCCAAATAAGTTAGACGAAATATTAGCCATTTCCGGCAAACCCGGATTATTCGAATTATCTGCAAGAACCCGCACCGGATTTATCGCTAAGTCATTACTAACCGGGAAGACACATACTTTTGGCGTGCGCGACCAAGTGAGTGTGCTTTCCGAAATTGCCATCTACACCAATGCAGAAGAAATTCCATTGCCAGAGGTTTTACAAGCCATTCAAGCCAAAGAAAGCGGCAAATTGGTAGATAAAAGTATCAAAGACGACAAGAAAAAACTGATGGCATATTTTGAGGAAATCGTCCCCAATTTTGACCGACAGCGCGTCTATCCGAGCGATGCCAAAAAGGTGATTCAGTGGTACAATACACTTACAGAAAATGCTTTAATAGACTTTGAGGAAAAACTGAGCAAAAACGCAAATAGAGAGGTTGTTTCCAAGGATGAAGAGGAATAAGATTTAGTTTTTAGTCATGAACAACCGACAAACCCAACTCAATTCCATCAACCGTTTGCTCAACATCATGGACGATTTGCGTGCCGGATGTCCGTGGGACAAAAAGCAAACTTTTGAAAGCCTGAGGCATCTTACCATCGAAGAAACCTACGAACTCGGCGATGCCATTTTAGATAACGACCTTTTGGAAATAAAAAAAGAGTTGGGCGATTTGTTGTTGCACATTGTTTTTTATGCCAAAATAGGTTCCGAAAGCGAGGCTTTTGATATAGGCGATGTGGCAGAATCCATATCTGAAAAGCTCATCCACCGGCATCCACATATATACGGCAATGTCGATGCTGCCGATGAAGAAACCGTAAAAGCCAATTGGGAACAGCTCAAACTCAAAGAAGGAAAAAAATCGGTTTTGGAAGGCGTGCCTAAATCCTTGCCGGCTTTGGTCAAAGCCAGCCGGATACAAGATAAAGTACGAGCCGTTGGGTTTGATTGGGAGGAACCACATCAAGTATTAGATAAAGTGGTGGAGGAGCTAAATGAGTTGCGGGTGGAACTGAAAAACGCCAACAAAGACACCATAGAAGCCGAATTTGGCGATGTGCTTTTCTCCATGATCAACTATGCCCGGTTTATCGGCGTTAATCCCGAAGATGCTTTGGAGCGCACCAATAAAAAATTCATCAAACGCTTTCAATACCTCGAACAAAAAGCTAAAGAACTCGGCAAAAAACTTTCTGAGATGACCTTGGCGGAGATGGATGTGTATTGGGAGGAGAGTAAGAAGAGGTAGCTCCAATTTCTGTACTTAAAATAAAAACCCCTCAAAGGCATTGCCATTGAGGGGTTTTATATAGTCAGAAAACGACTTTCTTAGTCTCTGTCGTTATCTCTTGGCCTTCTGTCGCGTCTGTCGTCTCTGCCGCGATTGTCTCTGCTTCGGTTGTCGTCTCTAGGTGGTCTGGCAACATAACCTTCGGGTTTGGGCAATACCGCTTTGCGCGAAACCTTTTCCTTGCGGGTTCTTGGATCTAAACCAAAGTATTTCACTTCTATCACATCTCCTAAATTGACAACATCGGTTACGTTTTCTGTGCGTTCCCAAGCCAACTCTGATACGTGAAGCAAAACTTCGTTTCCGGGTGCTTCGGTGTATTCTACTACGGCACCAAAATCAAGAACTTTGATTACCTTCACTTCGTAGATTTCTCCTACTTGTGGTTTGAACATCAAAGAGTCTATCTTAGCAATCACAGCATCGATTCCTTCTTGGCTGGTTCCAAGGATTTCAACAATGCCTTGTTCATTTTCTTCGTTGACCACGATGGTGGTGCCCGTAGTTTTTTGAAGTTCTTGGATGACTTTGCCGCCCGGGCCAATCAAGGCACCAATCAAACTGCCCGGTATGGTTTTGGTCACAATTTTAGGAGCGTGCGCTTTGACACTTTCTCGGGGTTGTGCGATGGTTTCTTTAATTTTTGACATGATGTGTAAACGACCTGCCTGTGCCTGTTTTAACGCTTTTACAAGAATTTCGTAAGGCATCCCTTTTACTTTGATGTCCATTTGGCAAGCCGTGATACCGTCTTCGGTTCCGGTTACTTTAAAGTCCATGTCACCCAAGTGGTCTTCGTCACCAAGGATGTCTGAAAGCACCGCGTATCGGTCGCCGTCAGAAATCAGTCCCATGGCAATACCCGAAACCGGTTTTTTCATTTGAACACCGGCATCCATCAAGGCCATAGTTCCGGCGCAAACCGTAGCCATGGAAGAAGATCCGTTAGATTCCAATACTTCTGATACCACTCGAATAGTGTACGGACAATCATCCGAAACCATATTTTTCAAAGCGCGTTGGGCTAAGTTTCCATGGCCAATTTCGCGCCGAGAAGTCCCTCTAAGCGGATAAGCTTCACCCGTACAAAACGGCGGGAAGTTGTAGTGTAGATAGAAAGTCTCCTCACCCTGATGCGTTGGCATGTCAATCATATTGGCTTCGCGAGAAGTCCCTAAGGTTACAGTAGCCAAAGCCTGTGTTTCGCCACGTGTAAAGATTGCCGAACCATGGGTAGATGGCAAGTAATCAATCTCACACCAAATAGGACGTATATCAGTTGTTTTTCGGCCATCTAAACGAAGCCCTTCACTAAGTGTCAACTCTCTGACGGCTTCTTTTTCTATTTTGCTAAAATATTTGCTGACGAGCCCGCCTTTTTCTTCCAATTCTTCTTCGGAAAACAAGGCCATAACCTCTTCTTTTACGGCTGAAAATGCTTCGCTGCGTTCTCTTTTGCCAAGACCGGCTTTGGCAATGTCGTAAATTTTTTGGTAGGCTGCTTCGCGCACTTTGGCTTCAATGGTTTCATCGCCTGCTTCTACAGCGTACTCGCGGGTGGTTTTTTTGCCAAAGGCTTCTGCCAAGCGAATTTGAGCGGCACATTGAACTTTAATGGCTTCGTGTGCAAACTTGATGGCTTCTGTCATTTCTTCTTCAGAAATTTCTTTCATTTCGCCTTCTACCATCATCACAGAATCCATAGAAGCTCCGATAATCATGTCAATGTCTGACTCAAGCAACTGACTTCTACTCGGATTTAAAATGAATTTTCCGTTAACTCGACCTACGCGTGCCTCAGATATGGGACATTCAAAGGGAATGTCAGACAACTGGATGGCGGCGGAAGCTGCCAAACCCGCCAATGCGTCGGGCATCACTTCATCGTCGTGAGACATCAGTTGTATCATCACCTGTGTTTCGGTTTTGTAGTCTGATGGAAACAAAGGACGTAAAACGCGGTCAACAATTCGCATGGTGAGTACTTCTCCATCACTGGGTCTGGCTTCTCTCTTGAAGAATCCACCCGGATAGCGACCGGCAGCGGCAAATTTTTCGCGATAATCTACGGTTAGTGGAAAGAAATCCATAGTGCTTTCCTTATAGGAAGACACAACGGTACAAAGCAACATGGCGTTGCCCATTTGCACGACTACAGCGCCGTGTGCTTGTTTGGCAAGTTTGCCGGTTTCGAGGGAAATGCTTCGCCCGTCACCAAGGTCTATGACCTCTCTTTTTACTTCTGGAATCATTACTTAAATTTTTCAAAATTAGACTAAGATGTTGTTGTGTCGTGGTTGCGTCCGCCAATGAAAAACTAAGTAAGCCTTCTTTATATAACAAAAGAGGCCGAGGCCTCTTCTGTTTTTTTATTTACGAATACCCAAATCTTTGATTAGACTACGGTATTTGACAATGTCTTTTTTGCTGAGGTAATCCAACAAACTTCTTCTTTTACCTACCAAACGAACCAATGAACGCTCGGTGTTGTAATCTTTTCTGTTTCTTTTCAAGTGCTCGGTCAAGTGGTTGATGCGGAACGTGAAAAGTGCAATCTGTCCTTCGGTAGAACCGGTATCAGTTGCAGATTTGCCATACTGGGCAAAAATTTCTTGTTTTTTTTCTGTTTCTAAATACATGCAAACATTGTTTTAAATTATTATTATGTATCGATATTTTATCGAGCGGCAAAGGTAAAATTAAATATCCGATTTACAACAAATTACCTTTATAAATTTATTTATTCTCTAAATGGCAAATTCAAAATGAGGTCAATGTATTGATTAACGGTTTTCTTTAAGTCTTTTCTGTGTACGATTGCGTCTAAAAATCCGTGTTCCAGCAAAAATTCTGAGGTTTGAAAACCATCGGGCAAGTCTTTGCCGGTAGTGTCTTTTACTACCCTAGGGCCTGCAAAGCCAATCAGTGCACCCGGTTCGCCTATATTGATATCTCCCAACATGGCAAAGGAAGCTGTTGTGCCTCCAGTAGTGGGGTCTGTACACAATGAAATGTAAGGTATTTTTGCATCTGCCAATTGTGCTAGTTTTACGGATGTTTTAGCCAATTGCATAAGCGAAAAGGCTGCTTCCATCATGCGTGCGCCACCCGATTTTGATATAATGAGCAGCGGTGTTTTGTGCTTCAACGAATAATCGGCCGCCCTTACAATCTTTTCTCCAACCACCGAGCCCATAGAACCACCGATAAAGGCAAAATCCATGCAAGCGACAACCAAATCACGACCTTTAGACTTGCCTACAGCTGTGCGTATGGCATCGGTGAGTTTGGTTTTAGACTGCGCTTCTTTTAGTCTTTCACCATATTTTTTGGTGTCTTCAAAGCGAAGCATGTCTTTGGAAGTTACACTTGCGTCGAGCTCTTTAAATTTTCCGTCGTCAAAGAGAATTTCAAAATATTCTTTGCTGCCAATACGGACGTGATAATCGTCTTCCGGGCTTACATAGTAGTGTTTCTCCAAATCTTCGGCATCTACAATCTTGCCGGTTGGCGATTTGTACCACAGTCCTTTTGGCACATCTTTTTTGGATTCTGTAGGGGTTTGAATTCCTTTTTCTTTTCGCTTAAACCATGATGACATAGCAGAGAAATTTTGGATGGAACGTTAAGAAAGCGTTTGTATGTTGTTGAGGTCTTCAAATGCTTTTTTGAGGCGCGCTTTAAAGGTTTCTTCTCCTTTTCGAATCCATACCCTAGGGTCGTAATATTTTTTGTTGGGTTGATCGGCACCCTCCGGATTTCCAATCTGTCCTTGTAAATAGGCTTCATGGGCTTTCATATAATCGCGAACACCTTCCAAATAGGCGTATTGCAAATCGGTATCTATATTCATTTTTACGACACCGTAACCAATCGCTTCGCGAATTTCTTCTACTGTAGAGCCGGATCCGCCGTGAAAAACAAAATCTACGGGATTGGCTGCTGTGTTGAATTTTTTCTGTACGTATTCTTGAGAATTTTTCAAGATTTTTGGTGTGAGTTTAACGTTTCCGGGTTTGTACACACCGTGTACGTTTCCAAAAGCAGCCGCAATGGTAAACCTGTGGCTGATTTCTTTTAACTTTTCATAGGCGAAAGCGACTTCATCGGGCTGTGTGTAGAGCTTAGAGCTGTCCACGTCAGAGTTGTCCACTCCGTCTTCTTCACCGCCGGTGATGCCCAATTCTATTTCGAGTGTCATACCCATTTTGCTCATTCGGGCAAGGTAGCCACGACATATTTCTATATTTTCTTCGATGGGTTCCTCTGAAAGGTCAATCATGTGCGAGCTGTAAAGCGGTTTTCCAAATTGCTTAAAGTGCGTTTCAGAAGCATCGAGAAGGCCGTCTATCCAAGGCAATAGTTTTTTGGCACAATGGTCTGTGTGAAGTATCACGGTGGCACCGTACGCCTTGGCGAGTTGATGTATGTGCAAAGCACCTGCTACACCACCTTCTATGGCTGCGCGTTGCCCTTCGTTTGAAAGCCCTTTGCCGGCATTGAATTGTGCACCTCCATTGGAAAATTGTATGATGACGGGTGCGTTTAATGTTGCTGCGGTTTCTATCACAGCATTGATATTGCTGGATCCAATTACGTTGACAGCCGGAAGCGCAAACCCTTTCCTTTTAGCTAATTGAAAAATTTCTTGAACTTCGTCGCCTGTGGCAACTCCTGATTTAATCTGAGACATGCGTTTTTAGTTTTAAGGTAACAAGAGGCAAAGGTAAAAAAAATACGGCATCAGAAAGGATAATTTATCCCAATATTCCAAACGGCATTGCCAAAATTGTACTTTCTAAACCATCTGGAGCCATCGGGTTCGGAAGGATCGTAAGTTTTAAAGCCGGCATCAAAGCGCAATACAAAAAAACTAAAATCGTATCGGATGCCCACACCCGTGCCTAAGGCAATGTCTTCCAAAGAACTCAAACCGTCAAAATTTGCTGCCTCAACTTCATTGTCGTCAAATACATTCCAGATATTGCCCGCATCGGCAAAAAGCGCACCTTTAAATCCGCCCAGGATGGGGAATCTATATTCTGTACTAAGTGCGATCTTCATATTAGCTTCGTTAAATTCGTTGTTGTTGTCGCTTTCGCCCGGCCCTAGACTGTAGGGTGCCCATGCGCGGTTGTCGTTGGAGCCTCCACCAAAAAAACTCTTGGTGAACGGGATGTTTTGGGAGTTGCCATACGGCACTGCCAAACCTACAAAAGTGCGAAAAGCCAACACCTTACTTTGGTTCATGTCCCAATATTTGATAAAATCCAGTTCTGTCTTTATATATTGTGAAAAAGCGACGTTAAAAATTTCAAAGTTTCCTTTGTCATTTTCCTTCAAACCCATGACAGAACTCAGGGAAGAAACCAAGTTTCCGGCTGCTTCCAACCTGCCTCTGAAGCGATAGAAATTATTGTCTGAAAAACCGGATCGGTTGGTGATGGTTTTGGTAAAACTTCCCGAGAAGATTAGGTTGTCATCTGTGAGCCTGATGCGCCTGTCTTCGATGTTTCTAACATCATCAAAAGCATCAGTTCCGGGCTGTATGGCAGTTTGCTGGTTCAGTACTTCATTGATGAAATTGTTGGCGCCATCCGGTATGCTTAGATTTCCGTTCGTGTCGAGGTTGTTCGGGTTCTGATTGAATTGAAGTGCAATGTCGTTCAAATCTCTAAAAGAAGTTCTGTAAACGTTAAAATAATTTCCGGTATTTAAGTTTTTGACATATTGAATATTTAGCAAATCCAACACGTGGTTGACACCTTGCCTGGGATTCCAACGGTAACCGAAGTTTCCGGTCAAAGTTTGTCTGTCAAGTCCTATATTTTGTTGCAAACTGCCTCCGATGGAGATTTGCGTGAGAGGCGAGGCTGTTTTTGGTATAAAACTTTGCGTATCCGTAAAAAACAAAATTCGCGGAAAATTGAGCCTGATATCGGCACCAAATTCGGTGACGTTAAAAAAGTTGTTGTTAGAATCTGCTAAATCTTTAGAGGAACCCAAAGATCCACGAAGGCCGATTTCGAGGGTTTCGGTGCCTCTAAAAACGTTTCTGACAGACAATGTAGTGCTAAACTCAATCCCAAAATCTTGAATGTTGGAATGTGTGATGTCTGTATTAAACCCAAGACTGTATTTATTGAGCGGCGAGAGAAAAATATTCGCAATCAGGCTATTTTGAATTGAATCTGAAGGATCTTCTTCAAATTCAATATTGGGATATCTGAAAGTTTTAAGTTCGTTGATGTGTTTGAGCGTAAGTGACCTGTCAATATCTCGATACACCTTGCCGGGCTCGAAAAAAATAGGATTGAGCATGGCACTTGTTCGATATTTGATTTCATCTTTACCGAAAATCGTAAAATCACCAATGCGTCGTACGGCTTTAAAATCTTGCTGGCTTCCGTCCACAGCATAATCTGTGAAGATATTGACCTTGCTGATGGTAAAAATTTTGAAAGGCTCGCTGCGCCTCGTATCGCCTTCTCTAACGATTCTGTTCGGAATCACCATAGATACCTGAACCTTTTTTTGGAGTGAATCCGGTATCTGTGATAGGGTGTCGAGTTCGTATTTGATGAGACTTTGTTGGAAGTGAAACACGCCGGAATTTCTCAGGAAAGTGGTCAAACGCGCCCGTTCGTTTTCAAAATCTATAGTTGCAAATTGTTTTTTGGTTTTGATGAGCGAGCCCGGCTTGGCTTTTTGATAGAGCGAATCGATAACTTGAGACTCGATTTGATAGTTAAAGGTATCTATGACAAAGGGTTTGCCATTTTCAATTTGGTAATTAACGGCACCACGCTTTTTGGTTTTGGAAAGCGTGTCTATTTCATAGTTTACGCGCGCATCAAACCAACCTCTGTTTTTTTGAAAAGCTTCCATGCGCAAGGCAGACTGCTCGGCAGTGCGTTCGCTTATAATGACGGGGGCTTCGCCGTTGCGTATTAGCCATCCGTTGAGACCGCCTCGGTTGAGCCTGAGGGTGTCAACTTCTTTACCACGAGCCGTTTTGCGTTCAATTTTTCTGTCTATGCGTTTTTGTTGTCGCTTCCATTTGGCGGAAGTAGTGTCTATGGGTTTGGCCAAATTATAGACGTGCAATCTAAAGGGAAATCCGAAAATATCTGTATTGGGTTTTTGATAGGGAAGGCTGTTTAAATCTGCGTTTCTGCTAAGTTTGCCATCAACTTTGATGTTGTTTTCATCAAGTAGGAGTGCGCCGTCGGGAATACGTTTAACCGCATTGCAAGAAGCTAAAAAAGCTAATAATATAAAACGAAGTAGTATTTTTGCCGAAAGACTTCTCAAGCGCATAGAATTAAACGCATCAAAATTACACTTTTATTTGCATGTTAACCAAAGCATTTATAAAGCATATCGCCCAATTGCATCAAAAAAAATACCGAAAATCTTCGGGCTTGTTTATCGTAGAAGGTAAAAAGTCTGTACGCGAGTTTTTAGAGACGGGTTTTGCTTGTAAACACCTGTGGGTAACAGATATTATGAAAACGGAATTTACTGATTTTTCTTGTGAAGTGATAGACGAAAATTCACTTAAAAAAATGAGTGCTTTGGTACACCCGCCCGGTGTATTGGCCGTTTTTGAAATTCCCGATGATACAGATTTCAACTTGAGGGGTTTAACCGTTTTGTTAGACGGTATTCAAGATCCCGGAAATTTAGGCACCATCATTCGTCTGTGTGATTGGTTTGGTGTGACACAACTCATTTGCGCTACAGAAACGGTAGATTGTTTTAACCCCAAAGTGGTGCAAGCCTCTATGGGTTCTCTTTCGAGGGTACGCGTTTTCTACCGAGATTTATCGATTGTTTTAGCAGAAAGACCCCAAGATATGCCTGTCTTTGGCGCTTTTATGGATGGCCAAAATGTGTACGAAACCCAATTGCCCAAAGAAGGCATTTTGGTGTTGGGCAATGAAGCTAACGGGATTTCAGAAAAAATAGCAAATCAAATACAACACAAAATTACGATTCCGCAAAAAAACCTTCACAGGCATACAGAAAGTTTAAACGTAGCTACTGCAGCTGCCATTTTGCTCAGCGAGTTTTGCAGATTATCTACTGAAAAGTAAAGTTGATAAAAACACCTCTCGATTTTAAGCTCTCTATATTACCTGTCCAAGGACTGTTTGGGTCGGCGTCTCTGACGAGTTCGTCATTTAAGGCAAAAACACCCCGAATAGAAGGCGTGAATTTAAAATAACTGGTATAAAAATCGATACCAAAACCCAGTTCGTAATAATAGGTATTGGTTTTCATACGGAAAACCCCTGCGGAGTTGTCGTCTTTGTTGTCCTCGTCAGCCGCCAAGTTGATAGATGTTGAAAGACCGGCTACCAAAAAGGGTTTAAAATTGTTCAGGCGAAGGGCGCTAAATTTAAGCAAGAGCGGAAAATGTATGTATGTAGATTCAACATCGCGTGTGGCATCAGGGCTATCTGGCGCAAAACCGGGAAAGTGCAACACCCTACTGGTAAAGTTAAGTCCGGGTTCGAATCTGAGATCGAAGTGGTTGTTGAGACGCAGGTTTCCAATCAACCCCACATTGAACCCCAATTCTGTATCGACTAAAATTTCCCCCAAATCGTCTTTGAGATCAATCTTGAAGTCATTGACGTTAAAACCTAAGTAGTAACCCCAACTGTATCGGGGCATGTCAAAGGTTTGTAAATTTTGAATACGTTCTTTTCGGAATTGTGCCTGAGCAACAACACCCACCCAAAACAAAACAATCAACAGACTAACGTGACGATTCATGCTATTTTTTCGCTTCATATATTGTAGCTACACCAAACGTCCGGGGCAAATGACGCACCTCTGTAAACCCAATTTTCTTTAAAATATTGTTGAATTTTTCGCCGTATGGAAAATTATTTGCCGACTCGGATAAATAGGCATAGGCTACACGGTCTTTTGAAAAGATTTTACCGATGAGCGGCAGCAGAAAATGGGTGTATAATTTGTAACCTTGCTTAAACGGAAAACGCGTCGGAACCGATGTTTCTAACACTATCAAACGGCCACCGGGTTTAAGCACGCGCAGTATTTCTGACAATCCTTTGTCAAGATTTTCAAAATTGCGCACGCCAAAAGCAACTGTAGCCGCGTCAAAACTTTCGTCGTTATAGGGAATGTTTTCGGCATCACCATAGACCATATCTATACGATTTGATAGCGATTGTTCTGCAATTTTTTGAATACCTACCGCTAACATTCCTTTTGAGATGTCCATGCCCACAACTTCCGCCTGGCTGCCTGCTGCAATTTGAATGGCCAAATCTCCCGTTCCTGTGGCCAAATCTAATACCGAAGTAGCTTTAACATCTAAAACCATTTGCACCACTTCTTTCCGCCACCGTTTGTCTATACCAAAGGAAATAACCCGGTTAAGTCCGTCGTATTGTGTAGATATGTTATCAAACATTTGAGAGACTTGCGCTTTTTTTCCTAATTGGCTGTCTTTGTAGGGTTTTATAGTATCCGGCATCAATTTTTTTTTGCAAATATAAGAGAATCTACCCGTAGTTGTGAGGGATATGTCAAAGTCAATGAATTTGAGGCATTAGATGTTTTTGACATTACAATTTCGAATCATTATTAGCCAATAGCCATTAGCCAATAGCCAATAGCCATTAGGCATTAGCCATTAGGCATTAGGGTTATACGTTATACGTTACTCGTTATTTGTTTCAAGCTAAAATATAAGAGGCATTGGGCATTAGAAATATTTTATCTCATCATCGTGGCAACGAATCATCATATCCAATTGATTTCATAAACAGTCATGCTGAACTGAATAATTCCCAAAAAAAAAGCCGGACGATATTTTGAGGGGAAATTTACTAACTTGCAAATCTATAAATCTATGAAGGCTGATTTTTAAGGCATTCCTACTAAGAAACTTTTTCTATGACACTTGCTTTTGATGTTTATGGAACGCTGATAGACCCCAATGCGGTTTTTCAAAAACTTACCGAACGCATTCCGGAAAAAGCCCAAGCGGTAATGGATCTTTGGCGAGCCAAACAATTGGAATACACTTTCCGTCGTGGACTGATGGGAAAATACGTAGATTTTGCCGTTTGTACCCGACAGGCTTTGCGCTTCTCTTGCCAAACATTCGAAGTGAATTTATCCGACGCTGACATCGAAGCGGTTTTGGCGCAATACAAAACACTACCGGCCTATGCAGATGTTCACACGGGATTGCAAGCCCTTCGTGACAAAGACATCCAATTGGTTGCCTTTTCCAATGGCAGCAAAGCAGATGTCACTGCCGTGTTGAAACATGCACAAATTCTCGATTTTTTCAAGCGAGTTATCAGCGTAGAGGCTGTAAAATCATTCAAACCCAATCCAGAGGTGTACGAACATTTGGTGAATTCAACGCATGCCGACAGGTCAAACACCTATCTGATTTCCAGTAATAGTTTTGATGTTTTAGGTGCCAAAGCAGCCGGACTCAAAGCCATTTGGCTACAGCGGAGCGACAAGCAGATTATGGATTTTTGGGAATGGACGCCCGACCACGTTGTCCATCAGCTCAATGAAATCCGGCAACTGTTTTAGACTTTAAAAACATATTATAAAAGAATCCAAACGGTTTTGTATTCCTACGCGCTTATTTTCTTTCTCCCACAGATTACTTTAAACTTGTTTTTTCTGAAAACTCACCCAAACAAACATCCTATTTTTTAAATACAATTTCCCCATTTAACACTGTGTAGAGAACTTTTGTTTCGGGAATTTCTGAAAAAGGAACCTCCATTAAATTTTTATCCAATATAACAAAATCGGCCACTTTCCCAACTTCTAAATTGCCCTTTTCGGTTTCTTCAAAATTTGAGTAAGCCGCCCAAATAGTCATACCTCTCAACGTTTCTTCACGGCTTAGGCGTTCCTGGGGCATAAAACCGCCATCGGGGTATAATTTAGTATCCTGCCTTGTGGTAGCTGCATAAAATGTCAGAAACGGACTCACTTTTTCAACAGGAAAATCTGTGCCCAAGGCTACTTTTCCGGCTTTGTTTAGAAGCGTCTTAAAAGCATATGCCCCTTTTATACGTACATCCCCCAAGCGATCAGCAGCCCAATACATGTCGCTGGTGGCATGTGTGGGTTGGATAGATGGTAAAATATTTAGAGAGAAAGCATCGAAATCTTCAGAACGGACAACTTGTGCATGCTCTATGCGCCATCTGCGATCTTGTTCGTCTTTTAACACTGATTTATAAGCTTTTAACACGGTAGTGTTAGCAGAATCACCTATAGCATGCGTATTCATTTGGTATTCGCTTTGGGCTATTTGTGCTGCTAAATCAAACAAGGCTTCTTGGGTAGTAATCATGGCACCGTAATGTCCGGGCAAATCGCTGTAGGGTTCGTGCAAACAAGCACCTCTAGAACCCAAAGCGCCATCTGCGTACACTTTTACAGAGCGCACATGTAACCTGTCCGTTTTGATTACACCTTTTTCCAAGAAGTAAGCCAACTCGTCGGGATTGTTACTGACCATTGCATAGAGACGCATCTTCAGGTCTCCTGTTTGTTGTAAACTATCGATGAGTTCGATAACATCTCGGCTGAGACCGGCATCACTGATGGTTGTGAGTCCGTGAGCAAAAGAAATATCTTGCGCATCCAAAAGGGCTTGTACTTGTTGTTTGTGCGAGAGTTCGGGTATTACATTGCGTACGAGTTGCATGGGCGCATCAACCAAAATGCCGCTAGGTTGGCCATTTTTTAAGACCACTTCGCCACCGCTTACTTTTGTGGTTTTGGTGATGCCGGCCATATCTAAGGCCTTTGAGTTAACCCAAAGTGCGTGACCGTCTATGCGGGTAAGTGCCACAGGTAAATCCGGAAATAAAGCATCCAGCATTTCTTTGGTAGGAAATTCTTTGATTTCCCAATCGTTTTGGTCCCAACCGCGACCTATCAAAAACTGCGGATTTTTTTCGGCGGCAAATTGCTTTAATCTTTCTAGGATTTCATCGATGCTATGGGTGTCAACCAAATCTACTTGTTGCTGCTGCACGCCTAAGTTGTAAAAATGGGCATGCGCATCTATAAGTCCCGGAAAAAGGGCATTTCCTTGCGCATCTATTCGATTTAAGGCTTCATATTTGCTGTCGATGTCTGTGTTTGTGCCTACTGCCACAATTTTTCCATCAGATACAGCCATGGATTGTGCCGTTGAAAAAGCTTCGTCAACTGTATAAATTTTGGCATTGGATACAATGAAATCAACAGTTGTTTTGGGATCTTGACAGGCCACAAGGCACAATACCATCCCTAAAGTTAAGATTCGGAACATAAATTTAGATTTCTTTTTGGTAAAATTAAGAAGAAAAGTTCCCAAAGAAAAATTCACCCTATTTTTTGACCGTTTTGCACCGTTTTGTCTGGGGTCAACAAAACCACTGCGCCGTCTTTATCATATACGCCAAGCACAAGACATTCACTCATAAAAGGACCGATTTGTTTAACAGGAAAGTTCACCACTGCAATGATTTGCTTACCAATTAGTGCTTCGGGTTGGTAGTGCATAGTGATTTGCGCACTCGATTTTTTGATACCAATGGGCCCAAAGTCTATAATGAGCTTGTAGGCCGGTTTGCGGGCTTCTGCAAAAACTTCGGCATGAAGAATTGTGCCGGTACGAATATCGAGGCTTTCAAAGTGATTAAATAAATTCATCAAATCAAATTTCTTATAAAAGTAAAAACAATCACAAGTATAAAAATTAATTTGATGGCTGTGGCACCAAAAAGTTTCTTTCTCCACAAAAGTGCTTGTGGCCCGGGCTGTTTTTTTTGATCAAAATAAAAGCCTAATGCCAGGTAGGGCAGGGCAAGTGGCACAAGGAGATTTTGCCGAAACGCTTCAGGAAAGTCTAAGTGCAATAGACTGTGGATGGCGCGTTGCGAACCACATCCACTACATTGATAACCAGTAAGGTGGTAGAAAGGGCATTTAGGGAAGAAATCCCATCCTCGCGGGTCGAATTTCCAATAAAGAAATAACATACCTACGAGAATGAGAATTCCTATAAAATATGTAAATTTAGAAGTCGCCACCCAAACCTGCAAGACTGCCTGCTATACCTAGAATAGCAAGCAATATGTAACCAACATAGGCTACTAATCCTATAATGAAGCCAATCATTGTCCATTTTTTAGCCGCAGAAGAAGCGCGCTCAGAACCATCTTTGTCACCCGAATGAAACCGCGATTCAACTTTTGCGGCATTAACAATTCCTGCAATCCCAAAGGGTAAACAACATAAAATAGTTACCAAAATGGATTCTACGAGCCAAGATTTTGGAGGTTTTTGATTTTCCATAATTAAAGTTTTAAAAGTTTGGTTAAAAATTTTCTAAAAATAAAAAAAATATTGGTACACATATTCATTTTTTTTGGTGCTGATTTTTCCACAGCTATTTGTTAATAACTTGGAGCCAATTCCTACATACGTTTGACTTCAAAAACTATGTGAATAGCTATATTTGTGGGTTAAGTTTTTTAAAACCGAGAAAGCATTTTTTTATTATGAGCGAAGAACAAAACAAGCCCTTAGAAGGCACTCCCAAAAGTTATTCTGAAGATAGCATTCAAGCATTAGAAGGCATGGAACACGTGCGGATGCGTCCGTCTATGTACATTGGCGATGTAGGCGTACGCGGTTTGCACCATTTGGTGTATGAAGTAGTGGACAACTCCATAGACGAGGCTTTGGGAGGATATTGCGACACCATTAGCGTCATTATCAATGAAGACAATTCTGTAACGGTAGAAGACAACGGACGTGGTATTCCTGTCGGGATTCACAAAAAGGAAGGCGTATCGGCCTTAGAGGTGGTCATGACCAAGATTGGTGCCGGCGGTAAGTTTGACAAAGATTCTTATAAGGTTTCCGGAGGTTTACACGGTGTAGGCGTTTCTTGTGTGAATGCGCTTTCGTCACATTTGAAGGCAACCGTGTATAGAGAAGGTAAAATTTGGGAACAAGAATACGAACGCGGCAAAAGTTTGTATCCGGTAAGGGCTGTTGGTGAAAGTGATAAGACGGGGACTCTTGTGACTTTTCACCCGGACGAGCAAATTTTTCAGCAAACCATCGAGTTTAGTTATGATACCCTAGCCGGTAGGATGCGCGAATTGGCTTTTTTGAATAAAAAAATCAGGATTAACCTGACCGATAAAAGATACCTAGACAAAGAAGGAAATCCTGTATTTGAATCCTTTTATTCTGAAGAAGGACTCAAAGAATTTATCAAGTTTTTAGACGGAAACCGCGAAATGTTAATCAACAACGTGATCAGCCTAGAAACCGATAAAAATGACATTCCTGTAGAGGTTGCCATGACCTACAATACTTCTTTTACAGAAAACCTGCATTCGTACGTCAACAACATCAATACGCATGAAGGCGGCACGCATTTGGCCGGTTTTCGCCGCGGACTTACCTCCACACTGAAGAAGTACGCCGAAACAACAGGTATGTTGGACAAGTTAAAGTTTGAAATTTCCGGAGACGACTTCAGAGAAGGCTTGACAGCCGTGATTTCTGTGAAAGTGCAAGAACCTCAGTTTGAAGGCCAAACCAAAACCAAATTGGGCAACCGAGAAGTGACATCGGCCGTGAGTCAAGCTGTTTCGGAAATGTTAGAAATTTATTTAGAAGAGAATCCTGCCGATGCCAAAACCATTGTTCAAAAAGTCATTTTGGCAGCAACGGCTCGGCACGCAGCGCGCAAAGCCCGCGAACTCGTACAGCGTAAAACCGTCATGAGCGGCGGAGGTCTTCCCGGTAAACTTTCTGACTGCTCTGAGCAAGACCCGACTAAATGCGAAATTTTTCTGGTAGAGGGCGACTCGGCGGGCGGTACAGCCAAGCAAGGACGCGATCGAAACTTTCAAGCCATATTGCCCCTGCGCGGTAAAATATTGAACGTGGAAAAAGCCATGCAACACAAGGTCTTCGACAACGAAGAAATTCGAAATATATACACCGCATTTGGCGTCACAATCGGTACAGAAGAGGACAGCAAAGCTTTAAATCTTGAAAAATTGCGCTATCACAAAGTTGTCATTATGTGTGATGCCGATGTGGATGGCAGTCATATTGCAACCTTAATCCTGACGTTTTTCTTCAGGTATATGCGTGAACTCATAGAACAAGGCCATGTATTTATAGCCACACCACCATTGTACTTGGTGAAAAAAGGCAGCAAAAAAGCCTATGCATGGAACGATAAGGAACGCGATGCGTTGATAGCTGAGTACGGCCAAGGCGCTGCCATACAACGCTATAAAGGTTTGGGTGAAATGAATGCCGAACAACTTTGGGACACTACCATGGACCCATCAACGCGTACGCTCCGGCAAGTAACCATAGACAGCCTTTCAGAGGCAGACAGGGTTTTCTCTATGTTGATGGGCGATGAAGTTCCACCTAGAAGAGAATTCATTGAAAAAAATGCTTCTTATGCCAATATAGACGCATAAAATTCGTTTTACAATTAAACATACCCGACTTGAGTAACCCTTAAAGTCGGGTTTTTTTTGAGCATACTGTTTATTAAAAACACACACACTTATTTTTTTAGAAACGAAGACTTCAAATTATGATTAAAAAAATCACTGTAATCACCTGTATTTTTGTCTCTTGCCACAGCTTTGCGCAGCAAAATTTTGAACAATTGTTGCTTTCAGGCATAGAAGACACTAAAACTTTTGCACGTTCCTACATCAGCCCGGGTGCCGAAAGTTTGATGTATAGCATCAACAGTGGATGGTTTAAAACAGCCGCGACACACAAATTTTTAGGTTTTGATATTTCATTGATCGGTGCTACACATTTTGTGGAAGATTCCGATCAGAGTTTTGATATGAATGTCAATGATTTTCAAAACATCCGATTTCCGGATGGAAGCACATCAAAAAAAATTGCTACCGTTTTTGGCGACAATAACCCGAATGAAACCGTGATTGTAACCCTCACTGAAAACGGTTTTTCTGAAGATGTGGAAATTCTTTTGCCCGATGGCGTTGCCTCTGAAAATATAGATGTTTTGCCTGCAGCTTTTCTTCAGGCAGAATTGGGGATATTTAAAGGTACTGATTTAAAAGTCCGGTATGTTCCTGATTTTGAAACTGAAGACGTAGAAACCGGTTTGTTTGGTATAGGCATACAGCACGAATTGACCTCTTGGTTGCCACTCCAGCGTTTGTTGCCGGTAAATGTAGCCGTTTTGGGCGCATATACGCATTTGAACTCCGAATTCGATTTCACGGGTAGGTCAGCCTTAGACGGCCAAAACCAAAAACTCGAACTCGATGTAGATACTTGGTTGTTTCAACTGTTTGCTTCAACCAAATTGCCCATCATCAATTTTTATGGTGGTGTAGGTTATATCTCCGGTGAATCCGATTTTGATTTAAAAGGAACCTACGAAATTCAATCCAATATTCTATCCCAACCCAGAGTGCTTACAGATCCTTTTTCAGTTTCCAACAGCGTGTCCGGTGCCAGAGCAACGGTGGGTGCAAATTTAAAAATTGCTTTTTTTGAGATGAATGCCGAGTATCATTTTCAAGAATACAACGCGCTGAGTGTAGGTATTCATTTCGGTATCCGATAATGTAAGAATAATGGTTTGAGTCGTCTAATTTAGCTGATTTGACAAACAAAAAATTCTCAAAAAGTCTTATATTTGTGCGTCACCAAACGAATTATTCTAATCTTAATTTTATTTTATGAAAGTTACAATAGTAGGCGCAGGAAACGTAGGCGCAACTTGTGCAGATGTGATTTCTTACCGACAAATTGCCAGCGAAGTTGTATTACTCGACATCAAGGAAGGATTTGCTGAAGGTAAGGCCCTCGACATTATGCAATGTGCCACCACCACAGGTTTTACCACCAAAGTATCGGGCACTACCGGCGATTATTCCAAAACGGCCAACAGCGATGTGGTAGTCATCACTTCAGGTATTCCACGAAAACCGGGTATGACACGTGAAGAGTTAATCGGCATCAATGCAGGGATAGTGAAGTCAGTTGCAGACAGCATCCTCGAATATTCACCCGACGCTATCATCGTTGTTGTTTCCAACCCTATGGATACCATGACTTATTTGGCGCATAAATCGCTTGGCCTACCCAAAAACCGCATTATTGGCATGGGTGGTGCTTTAGACAGTTCGCGCTTTAAAACCTATTTGTCTTTGGCGCTCAACAGGCCGTCTAACGACATACAAGGCATGGTTATTGGTGGTCATGGCGATACAACGATGATTCCTTTAACCCGTTTGGCCACTTACAACGGTTTGCCTGTCTCAAACTTTTTAAGTGCTGAGGCTCTGGAAAAAGTTGCTGCCGACACCATGGTGGGCGGTGCAACTCTGACGAAATTGTTAGGCACCTCAGCTTGGTACGCTCCCGGGGCTTCTGTCGCCTATTTGGTTGACAGTATTTTGAATGACCGAAAAAGAATTATTCCATGTTCGGTATATTTGAATGGTGAATACGGTCAAAAAGACATCTGTATTGGCGTCCCGGTTATTATTGGAAAGAGCGGGGTAGAAGAAATCGTAGATATCAACCTGAACGACCAAGAAAAATCTCTTTTTGAGGCCAGTGCCGCTAAAGTACGGGAGATGAACGATGCCTTAAATGAAGTTTTAAAATAAGGTTTTATAAGTATAATTTTTAAAGGCTTTTGGATACACCGAAAGCCTTTTTTTATTTTCCTTAAAATTAATTGTCTAATCAGTAGGTAAATTCTATATTTGTCCGTTTTTTAAAATACCCTTAACACTAGACTAAAATGCAAAATAAAGGACTGATTAGGCTGTTTGCGATTTTATTCGGACTGGTAAGTATTTACCAGCTATCGTTCACTTTTGTGGCTAACAGCATTGAGGAAAAAGCCAAAATGTATGCAGCCGGCCAAGTGGATGCATCCGCCGAAAATTACACACAGTTAAGAGAGCAAGCCGAGAGAAGTTACCTGGACTCCCTTAAAAATGAAAAGGTTTACAACTTAGGTTTTACGAGTTATAATTATTCGGAAGTTAAAGACCGTGAATTGAACAAAGGTCTCGATTTGAAAGGTGGTATCAACGTCATCCTTCAAATATCGGTTAAAGACATTATTAGAGGGCTATCCAACTACAGCAAAGAACCCACATTCAACGAAGCTTTGCTTTTGGCAGATCAGTTGCAGAAGCAAACCCAAGATGCCTATGTAGAGTCCTTTTTTCAAGCGTTTGATCAGGTAAATGCCAAAAATGGCACCAATGTAAAGCTTGCCTCACCTGATATCTTTGCCAACAAATCGCTTAGTGGCAGCATCAATTTTGATTCGGCCGACAATGAAGTGAAAAATGTGATTCGTACCAAAGTTGACGAATCTGTCGTAAGTGCTTTCGAAGTATTGCGCAAGAGAATTGACAAATTTGGTGTTACCCAACCCAACATCCAACGATTGGGAAGTACAGGCCGCATCTTGGTTGAACTTCCAGGAGCCAAAGACATTGACCGTGTAAAGAAACTGCTTCAAAGTACAGCGCAATTAGAATTTTGGGAAACCTACAAAGCCGATGAATTGGTGCCTTTTATCAGTGCCGCCAATCAGTATTTGAAAGAAACCGTGAAACCAAAAGTTGCCAGCCAAGAAGTAGTCAAACCCACCGGTATCGATTCGCTTTTGGTGGATGTGAAAAAAGATTCTTTGGAGCAAGCAGCCAACAACAATCCGCTTTTCGATTTGTTCAATATGGAACAATCAAGAGCCTATCCGGGTGGTCCGGTAGTGGCTACGGTTGCCATTAAAGACACCGCTACCTTCAACGCATATTTAAAAATGCCTCAAGTGCGCAACCTGCTTCAAGGAGAGCAAAAATTTGTCAGATTTGCTTGGAGCAAGCCCGAAACAGATTTGAGTGAAACCCTTGATTTATATGCTTTAAAATCTAATCGCGATGCCATTCCGCCACTTAGCGGAAGTGTTATCGTAGATGCGCAACAATCATATGACCAACTGGGCCAACCTTCTGTAACCATGCAAATGGACGGAACGGGTGCTAAAATTTGGGAACAACTCACCGGTAAAGCATCACAACAGAACAGCAACATCGCTATTGTGCTCGACAATGTTGTGTATTCAGCACCGGGCGTATCAAGAGGAGCTATCTCTGGCGGAAGATCTGAAATTTCAGGGAATTTCACACTCAACGAAGCCATTGACCTTGCCAACGTATTGCGCGCCGGTAAACTACCAGCTTCTGCTGATATTATTCAATCTGAAGTGGTAGGTCCATCACTGGGTCAAGAAGCCATAGACAGCGGCGTGAGTTCTTTTATGATTGCTTTTGCCATTGTTCTACTTTGGATGATATTTTACTACGGCTACGCCGGAGCTTTTGCAGATGTGGCTTTGTTGTTTAACCTTTTGGTTATTTTTGGTGTCATGTCTGGCCTCGGAGCTGTTCTGACTTTACCCGGTATAGCAGGTATTGTGTTGACCATCGGTATGTCGGTAGATGCGAATGTCATTATTTACGAGCGTGCCAAAGAAGAACTTTTTGCAGGTAAAAATGTCAAAGAAGCAGTTGCACACGCATTTAGTTGGAAAGGTGCTATGTCTTCTATTTTTGATGCCAACATCACCACAGCATTGACGGCTCTGATCTTGTTCCTTTTCGGAACAGGTCCTATAAAAGGCTTTGCAACCACCCTTTTGATTGGTATCGCAACTTCCTTGTTTTCGGCCATTTTTATTTCAAGATTGTTTATTGAGTGGTTCTTAAACAAAGGCAAACAGCTCGATTTTTCCACACCGATTACCAAAAAATGGTTTACCAACCTGTCTATCGATTTTCTCGGTAAGAAAAAAATTGCTTACCTGTTTTCAGGGAGCATGATTGTGGTAGCCTTGATTTCTTTGTTTTCTATGGGCCTCAACTGGGGTGTGGATTTTGTCGGAGGACGAACCTATCAGGTTAGATTCGAAAACCCCATCAGCGCTACCGAAGTCCAAACAGCTATCGTAGCTGAATTTGGCAGTGGTGAAGTAAAAACTTTCGGCTCGCCCGAACAGCTAAAAATCACAACCAAATACAAAGTAGAAGAAGAGGGCAACGAGGTAGATGACGAAATAGAACAAAAACTCTTTACAGTTTTACAACCCTACTTACCCGATGGTACCACTTTGGCACATTTTGCCACGATTTCCGAAGACAAATCGGTCGGTATCATGAAGACTTTTAAAGTAACCCCTACCATTGCCGATGATATTCAGCGAAACTCTGTTTGGGCTATTTTAGGTTCGCTCATTATCGTATTTATCTACATTTTGATGCGTTTTGCCAAATGGCAATTCAGTTTGGGAGCCGTAGCTGCTGTTTTTCACGACGTATTGGTAGTAATGGGTGTTTTCTCTATATTTTATAAGTTTTTGCCCTTCAATATGGAGATTGACCAAGCCTTCATAGCAGCCATACTCACAGTGATTGGTTATTCGCTCAACGATACCGTTATTGTATTTGACCGTATTCGAGAATACCTTTCCGAAACCTCGAGCAGGAAATTTGATACTTTGGTAAACGAAGCTTTGAATTCGACCCTTAGCCGAACCATCAACACGTCTGCGACCACTATAGTGGTATTGCTCACCATTTTCCTGTTTGGAGGTGAGTCAATCAGAGGGTTTATTTTTGCAATCCTAGTTGGAATTGTAGTTGGAACCTATTCATCCTTATTTGTGGCAACACCCATTATGACAGACACCATCAACAAGGCCGAGGCTAAAAAAGCATTAAAAGGTAAAAACTAACTTTTTGGCAGAAATTTGATAATTTTTATAAATCTATTTGAAAGCAACACATTTCGATTTATATTTGCACCATCATGAGTAACAAAAACACACATCATCATACTTTCTTCTTCGTTCAGACGAGGTAGTATGATATGCGTAACATTCATACAAACCCGTTTGAGTACAATCAAACGGGTTTTTTTATTTTAATAAGTATATATGGAAAAATTAAAAATTGCTGTACAAAAATCGGGGCGTCTCAATGAAGATTCGCTTCAAATTTTAAAAGATTGCGGAATTTCTATCGATAACGGACAAGACCAACTCAAAGCAGAGGCTCGAAATTTTCCGTTAGAAGTTTTATACTTGCGCAACGGAGACATTCCTCAATACCTGAGAGACGGCGTGGTAGATGCGGCCATCATAGGTGAAAATTTGTTGATTGAAAAAGGAGACGATCTGCCCATCAAAGAGCGGCTTGGCTTTTCTAAATGCCGTGTATCTTTGGCAGTACCAAAAGATGCCGAATTTTCATCTGTCAAAGACTTTCAGGGCAAACGCATTGCCACTTCCTATCCAAATACAGTGACGTCCTATCTGCAAAAAAATAATGTGCAGGCCGAATTACACATCATTAACGGCTCTGTAGAGATTGCGCCAAACATCGGGCTTGCCGATGCCATCTGCGATATTGTATCGAGTGGGAGCACGCTTTTTAAAAACAACCTCAGAGAAGTGGAAGTGATTTTGAAAAGCGAAGCCGTGTTGGCAATAAACCCGAATCTGTCGGCTGATAAAAACGACATTTTAAACACCCTTTGCTTCCGCATACAATCGGTTTTAAAAGCCCGTGATTCAAAATATGTGTTGCTCAATGCGCCGAATGACAAACTAGCAGATATCATCAAACTATTGCCCGGCATGAGAAGTCCTACTGTACTGCCTTTGGCGGAGGCCGGTTGGAGCTCTGTCCACACCGTGATCAACAAAGACAAGTTTTGGGAAATCATAGATGCACTCAAGGCTAAAGGTGCTGAAGGTATCTTGGTTTGCCCTATCGAAAAAATGGTTCTTTAAATATAGATTGTAAATTTTATGTTGTGAAACACGCATGGAAATTGCTTTTACACGCGTGTAATATTATTTGGTTTTTTAATCCCGATGTACTATGCGCAGGTTGAAGCATAACCGCTGAAAAAAAATAAAACAAGTATATGAATACATTTTTTAATCCCGAAAGATCTACTTGGCCACAACTCTTACAGCGACCAACACAGACGATTGGTGATATAGAGGAAACCGTAAACCATGTTTTTGAAAAAGTCACACAACAAGGAGACCGAGCGCTTAGAGAATTCACTCAAAAATTTGATCAGGTAGAAATACAGCATTTTGCTGTATCGGAAACCGAATTCAATGAAGCCAATCATCAAATTTCTGCTGATTTAAAGAATGCTATATCTCTCGCAAAGCAAAATATTGAGTCGTTTCATAAAGCCCAAAAATTGGGAAAATGTGTGGTAGAAACTTCGCCTGGTGTTTTGTGTTGGCAAGAAGCCAGGCCCATAGAAAAGGTAGGTTTGTACATACCCGGAGGAACAGCCCCTTTGTTTTCTACCATTTTAATGTTGGCTGTACCCGCTGTGATAGCAGGTTGTAAAGAAATTGTCATCTGCTCGCCACCCGACAAAAACGGACACATTCACCCGGCTATTTTGTACACAGCTTCTGTTTGTGGCATCAAAAAAATATTTAAAGTTGGCGGCATTCAGGCCATTGCAGCGCTCACTTTTGGTACGGAATCCATCCCGAGTGTTTATAAAATTTTCGGACCCGGAAATCAGTTTGTAACCGTCGCCAAACAATTGGCTACAAGGCACGGCGTAGCCATCGATATGCCGGCCGGTCCGTCAGAATTGTTGGTCGTAGCAGATGAAACGGCAAATCCTGCCTTTGTGGCAGCCGACTTGCTCAGCCAAGCCGAACACGGAAAAGACAGCCAAGTGTTGCTGGTTGCTACTTGTCGAATTTTGATAGACAAAGTAATCGGCGAAGTAGCTTCTCAAATAGATGCGTTGCCCAGAAAGGCAATAGCCGAAAAAGCCATGGAAAATTCCAGATTTATTTTTGTGGAAAACAAAGAAACTGCCATTGACCTCATCAATGCCTACGCGCCCGAGCATTTTATCATACAAGCCCGGCACGAGGATTTTTATGCAAATCATATCATCAATGTGGGTTCTGTTTTCATAGGTCCTTATACACCGGAGAGCGCAGGTGATTATGCGTCAGGAACCAACCATACTTTACCAACAAATGGATTTGCCCGGCAATATAGCGGTGTGAATTTGGATAGTTTTACCAAAAAAGTAACCTTCCAAAAAATTAGCAAAAAAGGCATTCAGCAGATTGGTGGCGCTATCGAAATCATGGCAGAAACCGAAGGGCTTCAAGCGCATAGAAATGCAGTAACCCTCAGAATTAATGAATAAATTTGTTCTTTTTAAGGCGCAAGCGACATCATATAAATACAAACAGTAAACATGAGTTTCGATATTGACAAATGGGTGAGGCCTAACATCAAAAAACTAAAACCTTATGCGTCAGCACGTGATGAGTTTAAGGATTTTAATCGAGAAATGGTTTTTTTAGACGCCAACGAAAATCCGTTCGAAAACGGTGTAAACCGATATCCGGATCCGCAGCAATTGACGCTGAAGCAAGCCATATCGCAAAGAAAAAAAATAGCTGCCAATCAAATTTTGCTTGGCAACGGCAGCGACGAAGTTCTTGATTTGTTGTTTCGGGCCTTTTGTGAACCGGGGCAAGACAACATCATCACTTTGCCGCCAACATACGGTATGTATGGCGTGTTGGCAGCAACCAACAATATTGAAAACAGAGAAATTTGGCTCGGTGATGATTTTCAACCCCAAGTTTCAAATGTACTTAAAGTGGTAGATTCGCGGAGCAAATTGCTTTTTATTTGTTCGCCAAACAATCCCACGGGCAATGATGTTGATCCATCGAAAATTGAAATGATTTTAAACCAATTTTCGGGTTTGGTTATTGTTGACGAGGCTTATATCGATTTTACAACTAGAAAAAGCTGGCTCAACAGATTGACTGAATTTGAAAATCTTGTGGTGGTTCAAACCTTGTCAAAAGCCTACGGCATGGCAGGTATTCGATTGGGTATGTGCTTTGCATCAAAGGAAATAGTGGCTGTGCTCAACAAAATAAAACCGCCCTACAATGTGAACCAACTCACGCAAACACGTGCTTTGCAAGGATTCTTACAAACCGAACAAATCGGCAAACAGGTACAGTCCATTTTAAAGGAACGCCAAAGACTGATTGAATTTTTTACAAACCTTCCTTTTGTTGAAAACGTTTTTCCTTCCGATGCCAATTTTATTTTGATTCGCGTGGACGATGCTGACCTGCGCTACGGTCAATTTATCAGCAAAGGCATTGTCATAAGAAACCGAAGCACGCAGCCACTTTGCGAAAACACGCTACGCATCACAGTGGGCACGCCGGAAGAAAACGATACTTTGATTAAAACTATAAAAGATATTTTAGCTACTTAAATCATGAAAAAAGAACCTAAAAGAGTGCTTTTTATCGATCGTGATGGCACACTCATCAACGAGCCGGCAGATGAACAAATAGATGCTTTTGAAAAATTAACCTTTTATCCGAAGGCGATCACTGTCATGGCCAAAATTGCGAAAAATCTAGATTTTGAATTGGTGATGGTCACCAATCAAGACGGTTTGGGTACAGACAGTTATCCGGAAAATACCTTTTGGCCTGTACAAGAACTAGTTCTGAAAACATTTGAAAACGAAGGTGTTATCTTTGATGAAATCTGCATTGACAGGAGTTTTCCTCATGAAAATCTTCCAACGCGTAAACCCGGAACGGGTATGCTTAAACCATATTTTTCTGATGCTTACGATTTGAAAAACTCTTACGTAATTGGCGATAGAATGACCGATGTGGTATTGGCTAATAACTTAGGCTGTAAAGCCATTTATATAAATAACAATCCGAATTTGGGCAAAGCAGAACTCTATGAAAAACAACAAAATTTAGCGCCGCTCATTGCGCTGGAAACCCAAGATTGGGATGATATCTACACCTTACTTGCCGGCGGAAATAGAAAAGCGGAAACCCACAGAAAAACCAACGAGACAGATGTAACTGTTCAGCTCAACCTCGATGGCACGGGTAAAAGCGATATACAAACGGGCTTGCCCTTTTTCGATCATATGCTCGACCAACTCGCCCGTCACGGACAAATGGATATAGCAATCAAAACAGTGGGCGATTTACATGTGGATGAGCACCACACCATAGAAGATACTGCCATCGCGCTAGGCGAAACCGTTGCCAAAGCCTTGGGCGATAAGCGCGGCATAGAGCGCTACGGATTTTGTTTGCCCATGGACGATTGTTTGGCACAAGTTGCTATCGATTTTGGCGGAAGAAACTGGATAGAGTGGCAGGCACAGTTTACACGAGAAAAAATAGGGGAGATGCCTACCGAAATGTTTTTTCATTTTTTCAAATCGTTTTCCGATGGCGCAAAAGCCAACTTAAATATTAAAGCCGAAGGCACCAACGAACACCACAAAATTGAGGCAGTTTTTAAAGCCTTCGCCAAAGCCATCAAAATGGCCGTCAAGCGCGATGTAGAAAAATTGATTCTACCGAGCACCAAAGGCATGTTGTAAAGTGGGTTGTGAATATTAATAAAAGAAATGCTGTTTGATGTGTATTAATTAAGTGAAAATGATAAAAATCACCCTGATAGATTACGGAGCCGGCAACACACAAAGTGTACTTTTTGCCTTAAAAAGATTGGGTTATTTGGCCACGTTGAGTCATGATCCTATGGAAATTGAGGCTTCTGACAAGGTGATTTTTCCGGGTGTAGGCGAAGCGGGCAGTGCCATGGCAAAATTGCAAGCTACAGGTCTGGATCGTTTGATTCCTAAACTGCAACAACCCGTATTAGGTATCTGTTTGGGGATGCAACTCATGTGTGCCCACTCAGAAGAAGGGAATACCCAAGGCTTAGGTATTTTTGATGTGAATGTCAAAAAATTTGACAACCGCTTAAAAGTGCCTCAAATTGGCTGGAATAGTATAACAAACCTACAAGGGAGCTTGTTTAAAAACGTATCAGAAGGCGCGTTTATGTATTTGGTTCACAGTTTTTACGCACCGCTGTCCGATTATACAACTGCTGTATCTGACTACGGCATCAAGTACACCGTTGCTTTACAAAAAGATAATTTTTACGGCTTGCAATTTCACCCCGAAAAGAGTAGCCTGGACGGAAGTAAAATCTTACAAAACTTTTTAGAATTATAGCATGCGCATTATTCCTGCAATCGACATCATAGATGGCAAGTGTGTACGTCTCTCAAAAGGCGACTACAGCACACAAAAGATATACAATGAAGATCCCTTAGAAGTGGCCAAGTCTTTTGAAGCCCATGGCATTCAATTTTTACACGTGGTGGATTTGGACGGTGCCAAATCGCAGCACATTGTCAATTACAAGGTGTTGGAACGCATCGCAACAAACACTTCGCTGCAAATTGATTTTGGGGGCGGTATAAAATCTGACAAAGATTTACAAATTGCATTTGAATCGGGTGCGTCACAAATCACAGGTGGCAGCATTGCCGTTAAAAACCCAACATTGTTTCAAAATTGGCTATCGAGCTATGGTTCGGATAAAATTGTTTTAGGCGCCGATGCTATGGAAGGAAAAATTGCCGTTTCGGGTTGGCAAGAAACCTCGCAATCTGATTTGATTCCTTTTGTGAAATCGTATTTGGAAAAAGGCGTTCGATACGTTATTTGTACCGATATTTCCAAAGATGGCATGCTACAAGGCCCCGCATTTGATTTATACAAACAGATGATAGACGAACTGCATACAAAAGATAACTCTTTGAAATTAATTGCGTCTGGAGGTATTTCTCATATAGATGAATTGCCAAAACTCAATGCTTTGGGCTGTGAAGGTGTAATTATTGGTAAGGCGATTTATGAAAATCATATTTCTCTAAAAGATTTAGAAAAATTGATTTTGGATGGTTTCTCAAAACAGGAGGACAGCGCTTTTTTATTCAACCGGTTTTACCGTTATATTTTTTAATTCAATTTCCGACAATTTTTCCAGAGACCCGGATGTGAACAAACTGTCAATGGTGAACAAATTGATGTCTTCCGACGCCGGCTTCAGGTTGTGGTAATCTGAAAAACGAATGCCCCCGATGCGCCTGACGTTGAAGGCCTCTCTAAACCGGATGCCGCCTCCGTCTGTATGATATAAATAAGCCAAATAATCGACCGAAAAATCTTTTTTGTCAATCCAATATAAAAAAACATCTTCAAAATCTTCGCCACCGCCTTCTTGTGTAAAAGTGACCTTTATTTTGTAGTATTCAACCTCTTTAATTTTTACATCATCAAGTAGTGTTTTTTGAACGGCCTTGTCGTTTAATCCGTAAGGTAGATAGGCGAAATAATGTACAGAGTTGACCGAGTTGCTGTATTTGTTTGCCATACTGTCTATCACTTGCACCGGCGCACCGTTTATCAGTCTGCGATAGCCATCGGTGCCGATGATATCTTGTATGGCATTACTCAAACTGTCTGTTTGCGTGCGGCTGTATTCGTAAAAACCGTGATTTCGAATCGATTCGTAATGCATATTTCTGAAATCGAATGCAATATGCGCTTTTTTGTATAAGTCGCCTCCGGTAGAATCTATGGCACGGGTTACGATTTCATTCGCCGTTAGGAGTGGTTTGGGTGCTTCGCCGCATGAAATCATTAATAAACTAAAAGTGAGCAATGCGATGACAGTCTTCATGAAAAGAGGGTTAAAATATTTGGCTAATTTAATCAAATTTCAACGTTTTGAAGCTGGCTTATTTGTTACTACTTTTGCAGGCATGCAAAAACACATCAACATACTGAACAAACGCGCGCGTTTCGACTTCGAGATACTAGACAAGTATGTTGCGGGCATTCAACTCACCGGAACGGAAATCAAGTCTATTCGGATGAGCAAGGCTTCTATTACTGAAAGTTTTTGCGAATTTCAAGGGCACGAACTTTTTGTAGTGAATATGTACATACAAGAATACGCTTTCGGAACACATTACAACCACAATCCGAGAAATGCCCGACGGCTGTTGTTACATAAAAAGGAACTCAAAGCCCTTCAAAAAAGTGTGGAAACAAAAGGATTGACTATTGTACCGTTGAAACTTTTTATCAACGACCGGGGATTGGCCAAATTGGAAATTGCACTTTGTCGCGGTAAAAAGCTATACGACAAGCGGGAAACCATCAAACAGCGCGACACAGACCGAAAACTCGATCAAATTAAAAAGGCGTATCGCTAGTTTTCTTTCTGTCCCATAGACATCAGATAAGCTTTTAAAAAAGGATCCAATTCGCCATTCATTACAGCATCTACGTCCGATGTTTCGTGGCTAGTTCGGACGTCTTTGACCAGTTTATACGGATGCATCACATAGTTTCTAATCTGCGAACCCCATTCAATTTTCATCTTTCCTGCTTCTATTTCACTGCGTTGTTGCAACTGCTTGCGAAGTTCAATTTCATAGAGTTGCGATTTTAACATTTGCAAAGCCCTACTGCGGTTATCGTGTTGCGAACGCGTTTCCGAACAGGTTATTTGTATGCCCGTAGGTTTGTGAAAGAGCTGTACTTTGGTTTCAACTTTGTTCACATTTTGTCCACCGGCACCACTAGACCGTGCTGTAGTTATTTCTATATCTGCCGGATTGATTTCAATTTCGATAGTGTCGTCAACCAAAGGATATACATAAACAGAGACAAAAGAGGTGTGTCTTTTGGCATTGCTGTCAAAAGGAGAGATGCGCACCAACCGGTGGACACCGTTTTCCCCTTTGAGGTAGCCGAAAGCAAAATCGCCTTCAATTTCCAATGTTACGGTTTTGATACCCGCCACATCGCCTTCTTGCAAGTTGAGTTCTTTGATTTTGTAACCTTGTTTTTGCGCCCACATCATATACATGCGCATGAGCATTTGCGCCCAATCGCAACTTTCCGTACCCCCTGCGCCGGCCGTTATTTGCAAAACCGCGCTCAACACATCACCTTCTTCCGAGAGCATGTTTCGAAACTCCAGGTCTTCTAGTTTTGTGAGTGTTTTTTGATAGACATCCTCCAAGTCCTGTGCATCGGCATCACCGTCTTTAACAAAAGAGTAGGTGAGTTCGAGTTCTTCGCCGAGTTCTACCAAATCCAAGTAATCTTTGACCCAACGTTTTTTTACACGCAAAGATTGCATCAAGATTTCGGCTTCTTTGGGATTGTTCCAAAAATTAGGATCGAAAGTTTTTTCTTCTTCGTTGGCTATTTCAATTTCTTTGGCATCTATGTCAAAGATACCTCCTCAGCGCACCGAGGCGCTCCAAAACGTCCTTAACCAAATCATGTGTAATCATACTTTTAAATAATTTCTACAAAAATAGGTGTATTGTATGAATTATCGCAGAAAGAATTTACCGAAATGCTATCAGCTTTTGTGAAGGTTGAAACCATCTAAATATCAGACAAAGCTACCGCAACTTATGTTAAAAAATCTAACAAGACCTTCAACCTGACAAATGTCATATTCTGAGCTTTTTATACAAGCTAATTTTATATCGTCATAAAAATCAGTTCCGGTAAAGTCGCTTTTTAAATCATTTTCAATCTACTAAGTCAGCCAACCGGGAATAAACAAAATAAAATATTATGGAAAAAAAGTTTTCAAAACTCATTTGCGATGCCAATGAGGCTGTTGCAAGAGTGGCACACAAGACCAATGAAGTGTGTGCCATTTATCCTATTACACCTGCGTCGCCTATGGGTGAACATGTAGATGTGTTCAGTGCCAATAACCAAATGAATATTTGGAAAAACATCCCGCGAATTGTAGAAATGCAAAGCGAGGGTGGTGCTGCGGGTGCAGTACATGGCTCTTTGCAAGCCGGTGCATTGACCACAACTTTTACCGCATCTCAAGGCCTGCTTCTGATGATTCCTAATATGTATAAAATAGCCGGCGAGTTGTTGCCCTGTGTAATTCACGTAGCCGCAAGAACCGTGGCCACACATGCCTTGTCTATTTTTGGCGATCACTCCGATGTAATGGCCACAAGGCAAACCGGTTTTGCCATGCTTTTTGGCGGATCTGTACAAGAAGCACAAGACATGGCACTCATCGCACAGGTAGCTACATTAAAATCGAGAGTGCCATTCCTCAATATTTTTGACGGATTTCGTACCTCACATGAAATTTCAAAAATAGATGCCATTCCGGATGAAGTCATCAAAGCCATGATGCCCGAAGACAAAATAGACGAATTCAAAAGCCGTTCCCTTGATCCGGACCATCCGGTTGTCCGCGGAACTTCACAAAACCCGGATGTATTCTTCCAAGCCCGAGAAGCTTCCAACAGCTGTTACCAAAAGGTGCCAGCCATTGTAGCCGAAACCATGGATATATTTTACCAACAAACAGGAAGGCGTTATCATCTGTTTGACTATATCGGTCATCCCGAGGCGGAGCGGGTTGTTGTCATTATGGGCTCCGGACAAGGTGCTGTGAAAGAAACCGTAGATACCATGGTGGCTAACGGCGAAAAAGTTGGCGCACTTTTTGTTCGACTGTACAGGCCTTTCGATTCAAAAGCACTGTTAAATATGCTTCCCAAAACGGTTCAAAAAATAGCAGTTTTGGATAGAACAAAAGAGCCGGGCAGTGTGGGTGAACCTTTGTATTTAGATATCGTGACGGCTTTCTCGGAATCAGAAGAAAAGCTACCAAAAATTGTAGGTGGCAGGTATGGAATTTCATCCAAAGAATTTACGCCTAAAATGGTAAAAGGTGTTTACGACAATCTTATTTTGTCACAACCTAAAAACCATTTTACAGTTGGTATTATAGACGATATCACACATACGCATTTGGAGATAGATGAAAACTTCGAAATCCCCCGAAGCACCATCGGTTGTATGTTTTACGGTTTGGGCGCAGACGGCACCGTAGGTGCCAACAAAAATTCGATTAAAATTATCGGCGAAACGACAGATAATTTTGTGCAGGGTTATTTTGTGTATGATTCTAAAAAAGCAGGCGCACAAACCATATCGCATTTGCGTTTTGGCCCCAATCCGATTCATTCGACCTATCTTATAGAAAAAGCAGATTTCATTGCTTGTCATCAGTTTAATTTCATCAACAAATACGATGTTTTGTCACGCCTCAAAAAAGGAGGGACCTTCTTGTTGAATGCACCGTTCTCTAAAGACGAGGTATGGGATGTGCTTCCTCAAAAACTGCAAAATACCATTATTGATAAACAAGCCAAATTTTACGTTGTTGACGCCAGTCAGGTAGCACTTAATTCGCATTTGGGAAAACGCACCAATACGGTTTTACAAACGTGTTTCTTTGCCATTTCAGGCGTGCTTCCCAAGGATGAAGCCATTGCAAAAATAAAAGGTGCGATTGTTAAAACCTACTCTCACAAAGGCGAGAAAATTGTAAAAATGAATTTTGATGCGGTAGATAATGCCTTAGAAAACTTGTTTGAAGTTGACTACAGTCAATCTAGTACGGGAAACAAAGCCATGTTGGGCGCTATGACACATGCTCCCGATGGTTTTGTGGCTGAAGTGCTCGAGAAAATTCTTGCCGGACTCGGCGATGAACTTCCTGTCAGTGCTTTTCCCATAGACGGTACCTTCCCTACCGGAACAACACAGTATGAAAAACGGGGCATAGCAGATTTTATTCCTGTTTGGGACGATACAGAACTTTGCACGCAGTGTAACAAGTGTGTAGCCATTTGTCCGCATGCAGCCATTCGTGCTAAAGTGGTCTCTAACGAAATTTTGGTTGGGGCGCCTCATTCTTTAAAAGCCACTCCGGCTAAGGGAAGACCTTTTGACAAAGATTTGGAGTCTTATGTTTTGCAAGTTTCTCCGGAAGATTGTACCGGCTGCGACTTGTGTGTAGCTGTTTGCCCGGCCATTAGCAAAGAGATTGATGATTTTAGGGCCATCAATATGCGCAAAAAATTGGATGTGGCAGCCGAAGAAAATGTCAATTGGGAGTACTTTACAAAACTGCCAAACTACGACCGGTCCGAACTGCAGATTACCAACGTAAAAGGCGCACAATTTTTGGAACCTTTGTTTGAATTTTCGGGTGCTTGTTCCGGTTGTGGAGAAACGCCATATATCAAAATGTTGACCCAGCTCTACGGCGATCGCATACTCATTGCCAACGCCACGGGATGCTCTTCTATTTATGGAGGTAATCTACCCACAACACCTTATAAAACCAACGATAAGGGTAGGGGACCGGCTTGGGCAAATTCACTTTTTGAAGACAACGCAGAGTTTGGACTAGGCATGAAATTGGCACTGACCAAGAAACAAGAAATAGCTGTAAACCTGTTAAAATCACTAGAGTTGTTAGTGGGTTCGGAGTTGGTTAATAATATTCTAAATAACCCCGAAGAAACAGAGAAACAAAAGGCCCAAAAATCTGATGATATAGACAAACTTCTAGAAGTTTTGAAGGTCGTCGATAATGATGAAGACGCCGTCAAACTCAGTCATATGACAGAATACCTCAGAGACAAACAAGTATGGATTGTCGGTGGTGACGGATGGGCATACGATATTGGCTACGGTGGTGTCGATCACGTTTTGGCTTCCGGCGAGAATATCAATATTATGGTATTGGATACAGAAGTTTATTCAAATACCGGTGGACAAACCTCGAAAGCTACACCATACGGTGCGAGTGCTAAGTTTTCGGTAGCAGGCAAACGGACAGGCAAGAAAAGCCTCGCTTTGCAAGCCATTTCTTATGGAAATGTATATGTGGCACAAATTGCTTTAGGGGCAAAAGACGTGCAAACACTCAAAGCCATTGAGGAAGCAGCTTCATATCCCGGCCCTTCGCTCATCGTAGCTTTCTCTCATTGCCAAGAACACGGCTACGACATGAAAGACGGTGCCGCACACCAAGAGGTTGCAGTAGAAACAGGATACTGGCCATTGTTCCGTTTTGACCCGTCCAAACCCAAAGGGCAAAAATTCAAACTGGACTCTAAAGCACCGAGCAGACCGTTAGAAGATTTTATGTATAAAGAGACCCGTTTTTCAAGAATAGCGAAAGACAACCCTGTATTGGGTGCCGATTTGCTCAAGCACGCACAAGAAGATGTGGATACCAAGTGGGAACGCTTGGAGCTATTTAGAAGTTTGTAATCAATGTTAAAAGCGTGGGACACTACAGTTAGGTGTTTCACGCTTTAAATGATAAAATAATGACGTTATGAATACATTTAATGCCAATTTCTTATTCAGTGAAGCTTCGGGCAAACTGTCTAAGGCCAATGAAGAAATTTGCCGTCCGGAGGAAGACGTGGTTTCGTTTATGGTTTGTAAAAATTCGCAATTTGCTGTGGAAAGTTTTCTGACCGGATATTTGTTACAGCACAATGTTACACCGGACAGCCATGCGACCATCAAAACACTGTATGAAAAGTGTTTGGAATTGAATCCGAAATTCAACCGTGTCAATCTTTCAGATTTTGACTGCCGGTCGCATCAAACAGAAAACAGGGATTGCACAGATCCCCTTAAAGTAAACAAATGCCTCAAAGTCGCCAATGACTTGGAAGCATTTTTAAAAGCAGAAAATATTTTGAATTGAGTTGTTTGGGCTTTATTCTTTATAAATTGCTACGGTGCGTTTGCCATTGGCGTCTATAGACGCCCGATACATGCCGGCGGTGTTGAATTCCATCGCAATATTTCCTTGGCGATCCAACGCAATGACGCCACCATCGCCCCCAAGCTTAGCCATTTTGTTATAAATCACTTCATGTGAGGCTTCTTGGACGCTCAGTCCTTTGTATTCCATCAGTGCAGCTATGTCGTGTGCCACCGTGGCACGGATAAAATACTCGCCCCAACCTGTGCCCGATACGCCACAACTGAGGTTGTTGGCATAAGTACCTGCGCCAATGATGGGTGCGTCGCCAATGCGGTTCCAACGTTTGTTGGTCATGCCACCGGTAGAAGTTCCGGCTGCGATGTCTCCGTTTTTATCTACGGCCACGCAACCCACTGTGCCAAATTTATAATCGGTATTTTGCCAAAAACCTTCGTCTTTTTCTCTTTCTTTAGCACGTTCGAGGGCTTTCATACGCGATTCGGTATAGAAATAGTCCGGATCTACAAGCTCAATGTTTTTTTCTCGGGCAAATTCTTCGGCACCTTTTCCTGAAAGCATTACGTGGGGGGAATTGTTCATGACTTGTATGGCAAGTGAGATGGGGTTTTTAACCGTAGTCACGCCCGAAATAGCACCGGCGTTTAGGTTTTTCCCTTCCATGATAGCGGCGTCCATCTCGTTTTTGCCCTCATGGGTAAAGACCGCGCCTTTACCGGCATTAAACAATGGAGAATCTTCTAAAATACGAATGGTTTTTTCTACGGCTTCCACGCTGCTGCCTCCTTGTTGGAGTACGGCATAACCCGCTTCCACAGCTTCTTGTAATTTGGCTTGATAGGCAGCCTCCATTTCGGGTGTCATATTTTTCTTGAGAATTGTGCCCGCACCACCGTGTATCACAATAGCAATGGGGTTATCTTGGGAGAAGAGCGTAAACGACAGACCAAGAAACAGCGATAAAATAAGGTTTTTCATTTTGTTTGGGTATAGATGATGATTACAAAATAAGGCATTTATGGTGTTAAAGTTATCAATTTTAACATTTTAAAATTCAATGAGTGTTTTTTTTTTATTTCTTTGGTGTGCCCGGGTTTTTAAACTTGAATTTGATTCCTATAACCAATAAGCTAAAAGTCCAAATTCAAAATAACTTGTATGATTTTAATACTGGAGGCACCTATTTCTACCTTGGTGATATCCAAGCCACTTACAATCCTGAGAAATTTCCATTAGAGATACAGTTCAAGCTTAAAAACTTTACTGATGAAAGACGATTCTCACTTTTCAATGAAAATGCATCTACCATAAGTAGAAACAACACATTTGTGAGACCTTTAAGTGCTGTGTTGAGCCTAAAATACGTTTTTTAGATTTATTTCAATTTCTTTTTGACTTCTACATCTTGGTAGGCTTCAATAATGTCGCCTTCAAAAATGTCGTTGTAGTTTTTGATTTGAATACCACAATCATATCCCTTAGAAACTTCTTTTACATCGTCTTTAAAGCGTTTGAGAGAGCTGAGCTCGCCTGTAAACACGACTACACCCTCGCGAATAATTCGTATTTTTGAATTTCTAAAGATTTTACCATCCGTGACCATACAGCCGGCAATGGTGCCAATTTTTGATATTTTGAAGGTTTCTCGGATTTCTGCATTACCTGTAATCTCTTCCTTAAACACCGGTGAAAGCATGCCTTCCATGGCATCTTTCAAGTCGTTGATGGCATCGTAGATAATGGAGTAGTTTCGAATGTCAATTTCTTCCTTGTCTGCCAAGGTTCGTGCGTTTCCGGCAGGTCTTACGTTGAAGCCGATGATGATAGCGTCAGAAGCTGATGCCAACAACACATCCGATTCTGTAATAGGCCCAACACCTTTGTGAATGATTTTGATTTGAATCTCTTCTGTACTTAGTTTTTGGAAAGATTCCGTCAATGCTTCTACCGAACCGTCCACATCACCTTTTACGATAATGTTGAGTTCTTTAAATTGACCCAAGGCAATACGGCGTCCGATCTCGTCTAACGTAATGTGGCGTTGTGTACGCACCGATTGTTCTCGGTAGAGTTGGGTGCGTTTTGCAGCCACTTGCTTGGCTTCTTTTTCGTCGTTATAAACAGAAAACTTATCGCCTGCTTGTGGTGCACCGTCCAACCCGAGTACAGATATAGGTGTTGATGGTCCAGCCACTTTGATAGGGTTGCCTCGCTCGTCAAACATGGCTTTAATCTTGCCGCTGTGCATACCGGCCAATAGATAATCTCCAATTTTAAGTGTACCTTTTTGTACCAAAATGGTAGAGACATAACCACGACCTTTGTCTAATTGTGCTTCTACGACTGTTCCGGCGGCATTGCGTTTTGGGTTGGCTTTCAGTTCTAATATTTCTGCTTCGAGCAAGACTTTTTCTAACAATTCTGATACGCCCAAGCCGGTTTTAGCTGAAATATCGTGAGATTGTATTTTTCCTCCCCATGACTCTACCAGCAAATTCATTCCGGCTAGTTTTTCTTTTATCTTTTCAGGATTTGCGTCGGGCTTGTCTATCTTATTGATGGCAAAAACAATAGGAACACCGGCAGCTTGTGCATGGCTAATGGCTTCCTTGGTTTGGGGCATCACGTCGTCGTCGGCCGCTACTACAATTACGGCTATATCAGTAACCTGAGCTCCTCTGGCTCGCATCGCTGTAAAGGCTTCGTGACCCGGAGTATCTAGGAAAGTAATTTTTTGTCCTCCGTCCAGTTCTACGGCATAAGCACCTATGTGCTGTGTGATGCCACCGGACTCACCAGCTATGACATTTTCTTTACGAATGTAATCGAGTAGGGAGGTTTTTCCGTGATCTACATGGCCCATCACAGTGACTATGGGTGCACGTGACACCAAGTCTTCGGGTTGGTCTTGTTCCTCGTCTTTAGGTTCTTCTAGGTCGGCTGTTACAAACTCGACTTCATAGCCAAATTCATCTGCCAGCACAGAAAGGGTTTCTGCGTCTAATCGCTGATTCATGGTGACCATCAATCCGAGAGACATACAAGCAGAAATGACTTCTGTAATAGGCACATCCATCATGTTGGCAACTTCTCCTACTGTGACAAACTCGGTAACTTTTAAGATTTTATCTTCAAGTTCTTGTTGTTTAAGATCATCTTCCGATTTTGACCGGTGCGTTTCTCTTTTGTCTCTTCTGTATTTGGCGGCCTTAGATTTGCTGCCTTTGCCCTGAAGTTTTTCCAAAGTTTCGCGAACTTGCTTTTGGATGTCTTCTTCTTTTGGCTCTTCTTTTAAAACTTTGGGATTTTTCTTGATGTCTCCGGGCTTTTGTCCGGCACCGGCTCCTTCTTTACTGATGCGTTTTCTTCTGCGTTTACGCGACTTGTCTTCGTTGGTTTTGTTTTTGTCTGCAGGTTTTGCCTCGGGTTCTTTTTTCTTTTTGGGTCTGTTGAACTGAGACAAATCTATGGTTTCGCCTGTCTTTTTAGGACCACTGAGCTTGGTGTACTGTGTTTGCAAGGTCGTAACCTCAATAGTGGGCTCAGTATCTTTTTCTTCAGTTTGAGGCTTTTCCGGTTTATTTTCGGATGAAACAGGTTTTTCTGTTTCGTTTTTTTCTTCTTTTGGCTCGGGAGCAACGACACGCTTTTTAAGTTCAAGCGGTTTTTCTAGTGGTACTTCCTGTATTTTTTCAACTTTAAGCGATTCCACTTTTTCTGTGTGTTGCTCTGTTGTAGGTTTTTCTACCGGAGGTTTTTCGGTTTTTGTTTCTGTTTCGGCAGGAGGTGTCGGTTTGGGGTTCAAATCTATTTTTCCGACTGTTTTCAAACCTTGCAACGATGATTTTGCCCGGATGACTTCATCGTGTTTTTCTTGGGCAATACGCTTTTCTTCTTGTTCTTTTTCTTGCTGCAAACGCAAGGCTTCTTTTTCGCGTCTTTTCTCTTCGGATATTTCCAAAGAGGCTTCTTTTTTCTGGCGGTCGGTTTGGAATTCATCAAGCAACACCTGATAGACAGCTGTTGAGATTTTGGCAGTAGGTCTGTGCTCTACTTCAAACCCTTTGCTGTTGAGAAATTCAACGGCGCGGTCTAAAGAGATGTTCAGTTCCCGTAAAACTTTGTTAATCCTTACCGTATTTTCGTCTGCCATATTATATATTAATTTTTTCTAAGTCGCAAAAGTAGTCATTTCAAAATTGTTATTCTTCAAATTCTTCTCTAAGAATTCGGACTACTTCTTTTATGGTTTCTTCTTCTAAATCTGTTCTTTTGACCAAGTCTTCTACGTCTTGTTCTAAAATGCTTTTGGCGGTATCTAGACCAACTTTTTTGAATTCATCTATGATCCAAGAATCGATTTCGTCGGAGAATTCTGCCAATTCCACATCTTCTTCTGCGCCTTCTCTGTACACGTCTATTTCATAGCCCGTGAGCAGACCCGCCAATCGGATATTGTGGCCACTGCGCCCAATGGCTTTTGAAACTTCTTCAGGACGCAAAACCACCTCGGCGCGTTTGGTTTGCTCGTTTAGCTTCACAGAAGTTACTTTGGCCGGACTCAAGGCACGTGTGATAAATAATTGAATGTTGTTTGTGAAATTGATCACATCGATGTTTTCATTTCCTAGCTCCCTAACAATGCCGTGAATTCTGGAGCCTTTCATGCCTACACATGCACCTACCGGATCAATGCGATCATCGTAAGAATCAACTGCAACTTTTGCTTTTTCTCCTGGAATTCGGACTACTTTTTTCACATTTATTAATCCGTCAAACACCTCGGGAATTTCTTGTTCAAAGAGTTTTTCTAAAAACTTGGGCGATGTTCTGGACATCACTATCGAAGGTTTGTTTCCTTTGAGTTCGACAGATTCGATGATGCCGCGCACGCTATCTCCTTTTCTGAAAAAATCGGAGGGAATTTGCTTTTCTTTCGGCAGAACAATCTCGTTGCCTTCGTCATCGAGCATAATGACCATTCTGTGGCGAATATGATGCACTTCGGCGGTGTATATTTCGCCAATCAAATCGCTGAATTGTTTGAGCGTATTGCTGTTGTCGTGTTCGTGTATTTTGGAAATGAGGTTTTGGCGCAACGACAAAATTGCTCTACGTCCCAAATCAACAATTTTAACTTCTTCCGATACATCTTCACCTACCTCAAAATCGGGCTCTATTTTTCTGGCATCGGTAAGCGAAATTTCCTGATTGGGGTCTTCAACTTCACCATCGGCCACCACTATGCGGTTTCTCCAAATTTCCATATCACCCTTGTCGGGGTTGATAATGATGTCGAAATTGTCGTCAGAACCAAATTTTTTCTTCAAAGCATTTCTGAAAACTTCTTCCAAAATAGCCATAAGCGTCACACGGTCAATGAGTTTATCGTCTTTAAACTCAGAAAATGATTCAATCAGATCTAAATTTTCCATAATTCAATTTGCTATTTAAAATTGAGCTTCACCGTTGATTTTGCAATCTCCGAAAAAGGTATGCTCGTTTCTTTTTCAACTGTTATTTTTCCTTTGCCCAGAGGCTTAGGTTCTCTTATTTTTGACACTATTGTGACTTTATTTTCATCAGCTTCAATTAATTTTCCTGTCAAATGATCGCCGGACAGCAATGTCAATTCCAAATCACGTCCTCTGTTTTTTTCATATTGCCTGGGCAATATAAGTGGTGATGTGGCTCCCGCTGAGGTTACCTCGAGCGAAAAATCGTCATCTTCATTCAGGTTGTGTTCAATTTGCCTGCTTGCGTCTATACAGTCTTGCAAAGAGACACCCTGATCGCCATCTAAAATAACGCGTATGTGACCCGATTCGGATAGGTTCAATTCAATCAAAAACAAATCTGTTCGAGAATCGAGAAAAGCATTCAATAAAGTTTCTACCCGTTGTTTCAGCATACTGTAATAAAAGAGGGGACTTTAAAGGTCCCCTCAGCGTTATTCGTTTTTGACAGTGCAAAATTATGCAAAAAATATGATTTTGCAAAACAAAGATTTAGACTTTATTTTAAATGTATTTTAACAAGGTCATTTCTATAAAATTCATTGTAAATATAGGGTTATGTCAATGCATTTTTAATTCGGCGGACGGCTTCTTTAAGCTCATCTGTAGAAGCGGCATAAGAAATCCGAATGCAGTTGTCGCTGCCAAAAGCTGCGCCGGTGACGGTAGCTACATGAGCCTCTTCCAGTAAATACATGGCAAAATCATCTGCATTTTTGATGGTATGTCCTTTGATTGTTTTTCCAAAAAATGAAGAAACATCCGGAAAAACGTAGAAGGCACCTCCGGGTTCATTGGTTTTGATGCCAGGAATTTCGGCTAGTAATTCTAAAATAAGGTTTCGCCTTTCTCGGAAAGCATCAATCATAAATTGGATAGAACTGACAGGAGCTTTCAACGCAGCTATCGTAGCGCGTTGCGCAATGCTATTTGCACCTGAGGTAATTTGTCCCTGTATTTTGTTGCAAGCTTTGGCTATCCATTCCGGACCACCTATATAGCCAATACGCCATCCGGTCATAGCAAATGCTTTTGACACACCGTTTACCGTAACGGTTCTGTCGTACATATCGGGTATGCAGGCAAAACTGAAATGGCCTCCTACAAAATTGATGTGTTCGTATATTTCATCAGACACCACAAATATTTGGGGATGTTTGCGCAACACTCCTGCCAAACCTTCCAATTCTGTTTGGCTGTACACCGAACCTGTGGGGTTGCATGGCGAACTAAAAATCATGAGTTTGGTTTTGGGGGTAATGGCTGCTTCTAACTGCGCTGGTGTTACCTTAAAATCAGACTCGATACCGGTTCTTATTTCTACGGGCGTACCTTCTGCAATTTTTACAATATCACTGTAGCTCACCCAATAGGGAGCTGGCAAAAGTACTTCATCACCCGGATTGAGCATGACCATGGCAATGTTTGCCAAAGACTGTTTGGCACCAGTTGAAACCACAATTTGATTGGGTGTATAATCGAGGTGGTTGTCTCGTTTAAATTTGTCTGAAATGGCTTGTTTTAAATCGGCATAACCATCAACGGGGGAATAGGAGTGGTAGTTTTGCCCAATAGCTTCTATGGCTGCCTGCTTGATAAACTCGGGTGGGTTGAAATCGGGTTCGCCCAAGCTCAATCCAATTATATCTTTTCCTTCAGCTTTCAGTTCGCGTGTTTTGGCTGCCATAGCCAAGGTGGCTGAAGTAGCCAATTTATTAACTCTTTCAGATAGCAAATTCATAGTATTTCTGGTTTTGATAGGTGTTTAGGCCGGTTGATAGGTCGGTTTTTTGCCCAGTTCTTTTAGATGATTAAAATGAGCGGCCAAGGCTGCACGCGTGGTTTTGAATTCGTGATAAGGTAAATCAAATTCTTTGGCTGTTTTTTTAACGATTTCAGATATTTTCTTGTAATGTATATGGCTGATATTCGGAAAAATATGGTGTTCAACTTGGTGGTTTAGTCCACCTGTAAACCAGTTAACCAACCAGTTTCGAGTGCCAAAATTTGCCGTGGTACGCAATTGATGTACAGCCCATGTGTCTTCCAATTGACCGTCAACAGGTGGTGAAATGGTTTCAGATTCGTGGGTAACGTGTGCCAACTGAAACACCACACTAAGAATAAGTCCGGCGGTGTAATGCATCACAAAGAAGCCAATCAAAATTTTCCACCAAGCGATGTTCATCACCAAAATTGGAATGACAATCCAAACGGACATATAGATCATTTTGGTGATAATCAAAATACTCCACTCCCGTATGGGCACCAATTTACCATCGGCAGAAAGTCCTCTTTTGATGTAGCGTTTCATTTGAAGAAAATCTGTGGTGATTGCCCAATTAATGGTGAGCAATCCGTAAAGCAAAACGGAGTAGTAATGTTGAAAACGATGCAATGGCGACCATTCGGCTTCTTTGGAAAACCGCATAATTCTTCCGGCTTCGAGGTCTTCATCATGCCCGGGTATGTTGGTAAATGTATGATGCAATACATTGTGTTGCACTTTCCAATTAAAGACATTTCCGGAAAGTATGTAGATGCTGCTTCCCATCAACTGATTGATCCATTTTTTGGATGAATAGGTGCCGTGGTTGCCGTCGTGCATCACATTCATGCCCACACCGGCCATGCCAATCCCTATGAGTACAGTCATTCCCAACATCCACCACTGTGAAATGTCGAGTGTTAATATGAGAAAATAGGGCGTAAGGAAAATAGAAAACATCACAATGGTTTTGAGGTGAAGTTTCCAATTTCCGGTTTTTTTGATGTTGTTGGCCTTAAAATACTCGTTGACACGATGGTTCAATGTCTTGAAAAAGTTTGTTTGATCTTTACGAGGAAATCTTAAATGCGGTAGATTCATAATACTTGGGTACAAAATTACACGAAAAACAATTATTTTATTTTTGCCAAAAATAGATATTTAAACTTTAACGTTTCACCACTTGGCTTTATTTTTAACTTTTAGAAAGTTTTTTTTGTTACAAATCAAACGCTTTCTTAAAAAAAAAAGGCAGGGATTGAAGATTTAAACCTTCTACATCAGAGTTGAGCAAACACCGTGCCGATTATAGTACGCTACATATTTCTCCTGTATTGACCGCCCACGCTAAACAAGGTTTCTGTGATTTGTCCCAATGAACAGTATTTGGCTGCTTCCATAAGCAACGCGAAAATATTTTCGTTTTCCTTAGCGGCTTTTTGTATGCCGGCTAAAGAAATTTGCGCTTCCTTATCATAGGTTTTATGTAGGTTTTGTAGGGTGCGTATCTGATTTTCTTTTTCAGTTTCAGTAGCGCGAATGACCTCTCCGGGCAAAACTGTAGGCGATCCTTTACTACTTAAAAATGTATTGACACCGATAATTGGAAACTCGCCATTGTGTTTGAGCGTCTCATAATGCAGGCTTTCTTCCTGAATTTTTGACCGTTGATACATGGTTTCCATAGCGCCTAGAACCCCGCCGCGCTCCGTGATCCTGTCAAACTCAGCTAAAACGGCTTCTTCAACCAAGTCTGTAAGTTCTTCGATGATAAATGAGCCTTGCAGGGGATTTTCATTTTTGGTCAGTCCCAATTCCTTGTTGATGATGAGTTGTATAGCCATCGCCCTGCGTACGGATGCTTCTGTAGGCGTCGTGATGGCTTCGTCGTAGGCATTGGTGTGCAGCGAATTACAGTTGTCATAAATGGCATAGAGCGCCTGTAGTGAGGTTCTAATGTCATTAAAATCAATCTCTTGTGCATGCAGCGACCTTCCGGAGGTTTGAATGTGATATTTGAGCATTTGCGAACGCTCGCTGCCTCCGTATTTATCTTTGATGGCACGTGCCCAAATTCGGCGGGCTACACGACCAATAACTGCATATTCAGGATCGATGCCATTGGAAAAAAAGAAAGACAAATTGGGTGCAAAATCGTCGATGTGCATGCCTCTACTCAGATAGTATTCCACATAGGTGAAGCCGTTGGACAAAGTGAACGCCAATTGTGTAATTGGATTTGCACCTGCCTCTGCAATATGATAACCGGAAATGGAGACCGAATAGAAGTTTCTCACTTTTTCCTCAATAAAATAAGCTTGTACATCGCCCATTAGTCTCAGGGCAAATTCGGTAGAAAAAATACAAGTATTTTGCGCCTGATCTTCTTTGAGTATATCGGCCTGAACCGTCCCGCGAACCCTAGAAAGCGTTTTGACTTTTATTTTTTGGTAAACCGCTTCGGGCAAAACCCGATCACCCGTAATGCCAAGCAACATCAATCCAAGTCCGTTATTCCCTTCGGGCAAAGTTCCTGCCTCATCATAGTTGTGATAAACGGGTCTCGTAATGCCTTTGTCGCGATAGATTTGTTCAATCTTGCTTTCAACTTCTTTTTCGAGACCGTTTTCCTTGATGTATTTTTCACAATTCTGATCGATGGCTGCATTCATAAAAAACGCCAACAACATAGGCGCAGGCCCATTGATGGTCATACTTACAGATGTCATTTCATCTGACAAGTCAAATCCGGAATACAGTTTTTTGGCATCGTCCAAGCAGCAAACAGAAACCCCCGCATTGCCAATTTTTCCGTATATATCGGGTCTGAAATCCGGATTTCTGCCATACAGTGTCACGCTATCAAAGGCAGTTGAAAGTCTTTTGGCGGGCAATCCCTTACTCACGTAGTGAAAGCGTTTGTTGGTACGTTCCGGACTGCCTTCGCCGGCAAACATACGCGTGGGGTCTTCGTTTTGTCTTTTGAAGGGATAAATGCCTGCTGTGTAGGGAAATTTTCCGGGTACGTTTTCTTGGAAAGACCATCGGAGCAAATCGCCCCAAGCTTCGTATTTGGGCAAGGCAATTTTAGGAATTTCCGTTCCGGAAAGCGATGGCGTGTGCGTTTGAATCGCAATTTCTTTATCTCTTACTTTAAAAACATATTCGGTGTTTTTATATGCCTGTTGGGTGTGCTTCCACTGTAATATAAAATCCCAGTGTGCCGGTAAGAGTTTTTTTCTGAGATGTTGAAATGCATCTAACAATCTGGTATTTTCTTCAGCAGTATCAGAAAGGTGTAAACCGTTTTCATCCAATGCGGGTTCTGCTCCTGAAAAGAAAGAAATACTCAAATAAAGTCCATATAGTTTTTGCGCAATCTCAATTTGCTCTTGATGTTTTTTTTGAAGCACCCGATGGTTTTCTGTTATTTCGGAGAGATATCGGATGCGTTTGGGCGGGATGATGTATATTTTTTCTGAAAGTGCATCAGAAATTTCAAAGTTAGTTTTAAAATCCTGCTTACATTTTCGGTTGAGTGTGTTGAGCACGGCTGCGTAGAGCGCGTTCATACCCGGATCGTTAAACTGAGAAGCGATGGTGCCAAAAACGGGCATTTTATCTGCTTCTATGTTCCATAATTGATGGTTTCTTTGGTATTGTTTTTTTACGTCGCGCAAGGCATCAGCAGCGCCGCGTTTATCAAATTTGTTGATGGCGACTAAATCGGCAAAGTCGAGCATGTCTATTTTTTCGAGTTGGGTGGCGGCACCAAATTCGGGAGTCATCACATAGAGGGAGGCATCTGAGTGTTCCAAAATCTCGGTGTCACTTTGGCCTATTCCTGAAGTTTCGAGTATGATTAAATCGAATTGGGCCGCTTTCAAAACGGCCACTGCTTCGGCTACATATTTAGACAGAGCCAAATTGGATTGTCTGGTTGCCAATGAGCGCATATACACATTGGGGTGGTTTACGGCATTCATCCGGATGCGATCGCCGAGTAAGGCACCTCCCGTTTTTCGTTTGGACGGATCCACGGAAATAATACCGAGGTGTTTATCCGGAAAATCTTGGATAAAACGTCTGATGAGTTCGTCAATCAACGATGATTTTCCGGCGCCTCCGGTACCGGTGATACCGAGTACGGGTGAGTTGCGATCGGGTTTTTGGAGCGTATCAAAAAGACTTAAAAAAGCCTCGTGTTGGTTTTCGGCCAAGCTAATAAGCCGTGCTATAATACCCGGGTTTTTTAAGTTGATTTGCTGTTGCAAATCGATTGTTTTGTCCGGCGCGGCCATTTGGTAATCTGAACGAGAAACCAAATCGTTAATCATGCCTTGCAGGCCCAATTCCCGACCGTCATCCGGACTGTAAATGCGCGTGATGCCGGCTTCCATCAAGGCTTTAATTTCTTCCGGTAAAATGACACCACCGCCGCCGCCAAAAATACGAATGTGCGAAGCACCTCTCTCTTCCAACAAATCGTGCATATAGGTGAAGTATTCGTTGTGACCGCCTTGGTAGGAAGTCAGAGCTATGGCGTGTGCATCTTCTTGTATGGCTGTGTTGACCACTTCGTCCACACTTCGGTCATGCCCAAGGTGAATCACTTCCACGCCGGTGCTTTGTATGATTCGACGCATAATGTTGATGGCAGCATCATGGCCGTCAAAAAGTGAAGCGGCCGTTACTATGCGGATATTATGTACAGGTTTGTAAGGTAAGATAGGCGTCATCAAGAGGTTAAATATTTATCAAAAATACAACGATTTCTATATGATTTGTAAGAAAATTAAACGCTTGCAATTTACATATAATTTAAAAAACAAGCTTTTTTATTTGAAAATGATTAACAAAGACAATGTAAATCTATAATTTGTTATCAATATTTAAATATATATTTTTAAAAGCCATTCTGAAATTTGTTGAGTTGCATTACTTCATGGCTGTTTTTTTTGATATATTTGTTTTTTAGATGGTTTTTTTTTGATAAAACATCAACCAACGGTCTTTATTTTTTAACATTTAGATATTATATATGTACAAAATTGCTGTTTTAGGTCCGATTCCCCGCGATACTATAGTCACGCACAAAAATGAGACGATAAAAAAATATGGAGCGGTGACGCATCCGACGATTGCTTTGGCCAAATTATTGGTTGGAAAAGGTGAGGTAATTCCTATTTCTCATGTGCATCAAAAAGATCACAAGCCGATTGCCGATTTATTTGCGGCTTATGACAATATCAACGTAGCCGGTTTGTGCTGCAAAAACAATTGCGGCTCTGTGATTGAGCTCAATTTTATAGACCAAAACAACCGCTTAGAAAAGCAAACCGCTTTTATGAACCCAATTTTACCGGAGGATGTAGCTCCTTTTACAGACGCCGATGCCTTTGTTTTTGTCCCTATAACAGATTTTGAAATATCGCTCAGTACGCTTCGATATCTAAAAGAAAACAGCAAAGGCACTATTATTTTTGACGCGCATGGACCCACTTCTACCGTAACGGTGGCCGGTGTGCGAGAGCGAAAATTTTGGATAGACAGAGATGAATGGCTTCCGTATATTGATGTTTTAAAAATGAATTTGGAAGAGTCGCAAGCCTCTTGGTTTAAAAATGAATATACACTCGATGAAATGGGGCATTACGATGATGAAAATACGGCACACCTCGATGATTTTGCGGCCCATGTGTTAAGCAAAGGCGTAAAAGTGCTTTATGTAACCTTGGACTCACGCGGGTGTGTTGCTTATACCAAAGAAGATGGCGCGCTCAAAAAAGATTGGATACCATCAGTACCTGTGAAAGAAGTGATAGACACAACCGGTTGTGGCGATTCATTTGCCGGCGGTCTTGCTTTCGGATTTGCCGTGTATAAAGACCACATAAAAGCAGCGCAGTTTGCCAACACATTAGGTTCGCTTCGCACGCAAGGAAAAACCTATGAAGTGTTTAAAAATTTGGCAGAAACGGAAGCTATCATTGCTGCGCATTACGGATGATATTTTGTTTTGTTTCGCTTTTTTAACAAATAACATCCAAATCACTTTTTGATAATATTAACCTAACTTCCGAAAAGCGAATTCACTGCATATTTGTATCGGATTAGTTACGTGTTTCATTCAGGTTATTTTGAGTTAGTAAAACCGGAGCAGGGGTGTTCCGGTTTTTTTTATTTTAGTGTTTTACAAATCGACAACAATTATCATAAATATCAGATTGTCAGGTTTTAGCTTTAATTCATTATAAAACTTAGACGTTCATTCATAAAAGTAAACTTACCGTAGTTAGGCCGAGCACATTTGAGACCTCTTTATCAAAGACCTCAACTGTGCTCGGCTGCACTATGAAGAAATTTTAAATGATTGTGTAAATCACCCAGAATTCAAATCATACAACTGTTTTGTGATCGAACTCAGCTCGCTAAAAAAGATATCCAATTTTGAGGTTTATATTTCTTCCTATATTAGGTATGCCGTCAATTTTGAGTCGAGACAAATGTGGAATGTAGGTTTCATCAAAAAGGTTGGTAGCCGATACAGACCATCTGATGAGGTTGTTTTTAAGGTTCAATTCTGCTCCCAAACCTGCACTGACTAGGTTATAATCTGCCGTCGGAGTTTCAAAACTACTCACCTTGTTTTGCTCAAAGGTATATTGATGCTTGGCAAAGGCGTAGAAGTTTTTAAATAGTTTTACATCTTTCCATTCCACTCTCAAGGTGTTGCTGATTGTTTTGGCGGGTATCAGCGGTAGGTCGTCGCCACCCAAAATTTTACCCAAAACAAGTTCAAACCCGCTTTCTAGGTGCAACCAATCGAGTGGGTGCGGATGTAAGTGAAGAAAAATCTCTCCGCCGTATAAATTGGCATCTTCTTGTGCAAAGTTAAAAACTTGCTCTTCGCCCACAAAACGATCCTCCGGTACCACGAAGATAAAATCATTGATGCGGTTGAAAAATCCGTCAGCCGTTAGTTCAAAATGCTGGTTGGCAAATTCCAAAGACAAATCTACTTGTATGTTTTGTTCCTTATCCAAATTCACATTGCCGATTTCGAAACGGTTTGTGCCTTCGTGAACGCCATTTGATGCCAGTTCGGCTAAATTTGGAGAACGACTGCCACTCGCCACATTTAACCTGGCCAAATAGTTCTTGGCAAAAGCAATTTTATAGCCCAAAGACGCATTAAAAGCTGTAAAACTTCTGTCAAAGTTTTCAAAGAAACCTTCTTCACCAAATTCCCCTTTGTCTTCTGCCCGAATGTTTCTGTTGTCCACTCTGATGCCAAACTGTAAAGCCTGTTGCCCAAAAGTGTAGAGTGATGTGGCCACAAATCCAATATCTTTGGTGATGGCGTCCGGAACCAATTGTTCTTCGCCAAAGTTCTCGTTGTCTTGATACATGCCTTGTACGCCTACTATGGTTTCAAAATTTCCCCATTTGGGCAAATGATATTTGAGATCATAGTTAAAAGTGGTCAGTTGGAAACCCAGCGCAGGATCGGTTCTGGAATCTTCCAATTCTTTTCTGTGGTTGTACAAGTAACCCAAATTGAGTTCCAAATGTGAGTTTTTCAGAAACAAAGCCGATTGCGAACTCAAAACATGGTTGTCGATGTCCTGAAAAGGCAGTTCTATGGATTTTGATTTGCTTTGCGCCCCAATTTCTTCGGGAAGACCAATACGCAAGCGGTTAAAGTTGTAGCGCAGTGTCGTTTTAAAATTATTTTTGTTGTAGCCCAATGCGGTCTTAAGGTCTTGTTCGTTAAATCTGGAATTGGTCACGCGGCCATCATCGGGGGTTTCGTAATCTGCATGGCTGGCCACACTGCCTCTGATTAAAAATTTGAAAGTTTCTCCGGACATTTTTACCCCCACATTTGATTTTACACCTTGTGTGTTAGACACGTATTCAACAGATGCGTCGCCACTGATTTTATTGTCAGGCGCAAAATTTTCAGGTGTAAAATACAATACACCACCCAAGGCATCGCTGCCATAGAGTAGGGAAGCCGGGCCTTTAATAACCTCCACGCTTTCGAAACCGCCTTCGCCCAAGCCCAAGCCGTGCTCGTCGCCAAATTGCTGATTTTCCAATCTGACACCTTGTGTATAAACCACAATTCTATTGCCACTCAAACCTCTAATAACCGGTTTGCCGATGCTGATACCCGTACTAAAATTGGAAACACCGGGTATGTTTGTCAGGCTTTCCGCCAGCGTGGGTGCTCCGGATTGCAGCAAACTCTCCACCGAAGCCTTTTCGATTTTCATGACATTTTCCTTCTGCAATTTTTGAAAAGGTGTAGAAACGACCACTTCGTTCATTTCGAAAACAGAGGGTTTGAGTGAAATGGAAACATCTGATGTGTTGTTTGAAAGATTAACATTTGTAGAATAGGTTTCAAAACCGAGCAGGGAAATCACCAATCGAACCATTCCTCCGGGAAGATTGTTTAATGTAAAGACACCGTTTTGGTCTGTGACCGTGCCTTTTTCGAGTTTTGGTATGTAAACACTGGCTCCTTGGAGCAATTCACCCGTTGAGGCATCTTTTACAGTGCCTGTTATTTGGTTTTGTGCGAATGTAGCGAAACCCACAAACGCAAAAAGCAGTAAAAACAAGTTTTTCATGATAAATAATAACTTAGTAAATAATAATAATGTAATAAAAATCAACTAACTAAGCTATTGTTGGCGGCCCTCTCAAGCGGAAGGAATACGAGAGGTCAAACCTTATAAAAGATTGGTAAAATGTAAGAATTTCAGTTTCTACAGTTGTTTCAAAATTTTGAAAAGATACAGATTTGGCATCAATAACCGGTGAAAAATGGATGCCGCAAAATTTGCAATCCAAGGGTTTTTCATGAAAATGAGCAGGTCCTGTCTGTGTGCAATTTTTTGTACTGTGGTGGTGAATACTGTGCACCAATTTAGCAGCATCAACACTCAAAATACTGATTGCTAGTATAGAAGCGATGAGTAATGCCGAAAAATTATGGTGTTTTGGAGTCATCGGCGTTGTTCAAAAATTTTGCAAAGCCCATACGGCTCAACATTTTTTTTACAAAGTTGATAAAAAATTTAGATTCTCCAAATGCCCAACCGATAATAATGATGAGCACCTTATAGATGGGTAAAATCAGAATGACATACAATGGCCAATATATTAGCGGGTTCGTTACACTTCTGTAGAGTCCTAAAAAATCCATCAAAGGACCGGAGAGTTTGGCAGAAAGTGTACCGGTTATGGCAAAAACCAGCAAAATCTTAAACAATTGAAAGTTCGATTTTATTTGCCAGCGTTGTTTAAGTTTATTCATTTCAGTTATATCGAAGGTTTTGCTTGTATTGCCTTTCAAAAAATTGGAAATACATAAACAGCAAGTAATTTACTTCTTTGCCGTAGTGAATTCTTGGGTCATAATTGATTTGCTGAAAGTACAAATCTGGATTGTATCGCTGCGGATTCAGTACCCGTTGATTGTAATTTTGCACATAGATTCGGTTTCTATTTTCTAAAAAATTGAGACTGTAATAGCTCTCCGGTCTTTGGGTAGCCAACCAATTTTGAAAACCGATTTCCATAATGATAATTTCGTATTCCAAAGAGTCATTGGCAATCCGAATAGTATCTCTTTGCGCCGTAGTTTTTTTTTCTTTTTTGGTTTTTTCTGTAGGCTTCTGGCTATAAATCAAAGACGATACACAAAACAGCAAGGATAAAAAAAGTATTTTTTTCATGTGTTTATAATTATTTGTTTTCAACGGTCACACGGAACGCCCTAGGATAATCATGCCCCTGTGTGTCAATATTTTTACATGGGCGTTTCATTTTTATCTTTTTTCAAATTTACAAAATATCAGTCAATTTTGTACAAAAAAAGACTGCCCGTATATCAGGCAGTCTTCAAGTTAAACCAAATATAGAAACAACACTTACTTATACTATTTTAATTGTATCAGACAACTGCAACTTCTTTTTCTACAGAGCGTTCCTTGGCACTTTTGATGGCCGCTTGTGCAGCAGACATTCGCGCAATAGGCACTCTAAAGGGTGAACAACTGACGTAGTTGAGTCCAACAGCATGGCAGAATTCTACACTAGAGGGTTCTCCGCCGTGCTCGCCACAAATACCTACTTTTAGATTTTTGCGCGTACTTCTTCCGCGTTGGGTACCCATTTTTACCAATTGTCCGACACCTTCTTGATCTAGCACTTCAAAAGGATCGTTGGGCAGAATGCCTTTTTCCAAATAAATGGGTAAAAATTTTCCGGCATCATCTCGTGAATATCCAAAGGTCATTTGTGTGAGGTCATTGGTGCCGAAGGAGAAAAACTCGGCTTCACGGGCTATTTCATCTGCCATAAGCGCTGCGCGTGGAACTTCAATCATGGTTCCTACCAAGTAGTCGATACGATCGTTTCTTTCTGCAAAAACCTTTTCGGCTGTTTTATGAATAATAACGGCTTGCGCTTTGTACTCGTTGAGTCCACCTACCAATGGTACCATAATTTCCGGTACGGCTTGAATGTTTCTGGCCTTTAAATTTAAAGCGGCTTCTATGATTGCCCGGGTTTGCATTTCGGTAATTTCCGGATAGGTATTGCCCAATCGGCAACCTCTGTGGCCCAACATGGGGTTAAATTCTTCCAATTCTGCTACTTTACTCTTAACAGCTTCTAATGAAATGTGCATTTCTTCTGCCAAATCTTTTTGGGTAGCCAATTGGTGAGGTACAAATTCGTGAAGGGGTGGATCTAAAAGCCTTATGGTTACCGGCAATCCTGCCATCGCTTCAAATATACCTTCAAAGTCCTCTCGCTGCATAGGCAACAATTGGTTTAATGCGTGTTTTCTGCCTTTTACAGTGTCTGCCAAGATCATTTCACGCATCGCTTTGATTCTATCTACGTCAAAAAACATGTGTTCGGTGCGGGTAAGTCCGATGCCTTGTGCACCAAAACTTCGGGCAATTTGTGCATCTTTGGGCGAATCGGCATTGGTGCGTACCATCAACCGTGCGTATTTATCGGTCAACGCCATCAAAGATCCAAATTCTCCGCTGAGTTCGGGTTGTTTGGTCGGCACTTTTCCTTCGTAAATATTACCTGTACTGCCATTTAGGGAAATCCAATCACCTTCGTGAAACTCTTTTCCGTTTACGGTCATCGTACGGGTTTTGTAGTTTATTTTTAATGCTCCTGCACCGGAAATACAGCATTTTCCCATGCCTCTGGCAACCACCGCCGCGTGTGAGGTCATACCGCCACGGGCCGTAAGTATTCCTTTGGCTACGTTCATGCCTTCCAAGTCTTCCGGAGAGGTTTCTACCCTAACCAAAATGGAGTTTTTAAACTTATCCGCTTCGTCGGCAAAAAAGACGATTTGCCCGGTAGCAGCCCCCGGGGAAGCGGGAAGTCCTTGTGCCACCACATGCGAATTTTTCAAAAGTTTTAGGTCAAAAACCGGATGGAGCAATTCATCCAACTTATTGGGTTCTATTCTAAGCAAAGCTGTTTTTTCGTCTATCACGCCTTCTTGCAGCATATCGTAAGCAATTTTCACCATGGCCGCGCCGGTTCGTTTGCCGTTTCGGGTTTGCAGCATCCAAAGTTTTCCATCCTGAATGGTAAATTCCATATCTTGCATGTCTTTGTAATGCATTTCGAGTTTCCGCTGATAGCCAAAAAGCTCTTCGTAGATTTTAGGCATCAATTCTTCCAAAGAAGGATAGGTTACCTTGCGTTCTGCTTCTTCTACTTTGGCCAATTCTGCCCACCTGCGAGATCCCAACAAGGTAATTTGCTGTGGCGTACGAATACCGGCTACCACATCTTCCCCCTGCGCATTGATAAGGTATTCACCGTTGAAAACGGCTTCGCCCGTTCCGGCATCACGGGAAAAGGCAACCCCCGTTCCGGAGTTGTCGCCCATGTTTCCAAAAACCATAGCTTGCACGTTGACTGCTGTTCCCCAATCGGCCGGATAGCCGTGCATTTTTCGATAATAAACCGCACGGTCACCGTTCCAACTATTGAAGACGGCCACAACAGCTCCCCATAGTTGCTCCCAAGGATCTGTTGGAAATTGAATGCCTTTTTTCTTGCGTACGGCTTCTTTGAAATCAAAAACCAAGTCTTTTAAATCTGTTACAGAAAAATCAGTGTCTAAGCTGATATTTCGCTTGTGTTTAAGATTGTCGATGATTTCTTCGAAAGGATCCAGATCTTCTTTCGATTCATTTTTCATCCCCAATACAACACCGGCGTACATTTGAATAAACCGTCTGTATGAGTCCCAAGCAAAACGTTCGTTTCCTGATTTTCTGGCAATGCCTTCCACGGCTTCGTCGTTAAGTCCTAAATTAAGCACGGTATCCATCATGCCGGGCATAGACACCCTTGCGCCGGATCTGACCGAAAGTAAAAGCGGATTTTCCGAATCGCCAAAAGTAGCGCCCATAATTTTTTCTATATTGGCAATAGCGGCCGATACCTCGGGCTTAATGAGTTCAATGACTGCTTCTTCGCCTAGCCGATTGTATTCTGTGCAAACTTCGGTTGTGATGGTAAACCCTGGTGGAACAGGAATTCCTATGGCACTCATTTCGGCCAAATTTGCACCTTTGCCACCAAGAAGGTTTTTCATGCTGCTGTTGCCGTCTGTCGTTTTTTCACCAAAACGATAGACTCTTTTTTTTGCTTCCATATTTGAAATTTTAAACTTGTGTTTGTTAAAGTGATGTAAAATTAATTGCTGTTAAATATCCAAATGATGACTTATGTCAGGTTCTAAAATTTTTAACATTTGATCGTATTATTTTTTGGAAGACAATTTAGCCGGATACAAATTGGTTGATCGCTCTCAAATCAACTATCTTTGCCGCAGCTTACCTAAAAATTTATGCGTACCAAAACCCTTAAAAAAAATCGGATAAACGTCGTTACACTTGGCTGCTCCAAAAATGTATATGATTCGGAAGTTTTGATGGGACAATTGAAAGCCAATGGCAAGGATGTTGTTCACGAAGAAGAAGGCAATATTGTGGTTATCAATACTTGTGGCTTCATCAACAATGCCAAAGAAGAATCTGTCAATACCATTTTGGAATATGTCGATAAAAAAGAAAATGGTATGGTCGATAAGGTCTTTGTGACCGGTTGTCTCAGCGAACGCTACAAGCCCGATCTGCAGAAGGAAATTCCGAATGTCGATGCCTATTTTGGAACCACAGACCTGCCACAACTACTCAAAGCACTCGAAGCGGATTACAAACACGAACTCATCGGTGAGCGATTGACCACCACGCCCAAAAATTACGCCTACCTTAAAATAGCGGAAGGTTGTGACCGTCCTTGTAGCTTCTGTGCCATACCGCTCATGCGTGGCAAGCACCTGTCGCAACCTATTGAGAAATTGGTCAAAGAAGCGGAAAACCTGGCGCAGAAAGGCGTCAAAGAATTGATTTTGATTGCCCAAGATTTGACGTACTACGGTCTTGATTTGTATAAAAAGCGTAATTTGGCAACACTTCTCAAGGCTTTGGCTGCTGTAGATGGCATTGAGTGGATACGCCTTCATTATGCCTTTCCTACAGGTTTCCCATTAGATGTGCTTGACGTAATGAAGACAGAACCCAAGATTTGTAACTATATAGACATCCCGCTTCAACATATTTCCGACCGCATCCTCAAGTCTATGAGGCGTGGCACCACACAAGAAAAAACCACCCAACTCATCAAAACCTTTCGGGAAAAAGTACCGGGAATGGCTATCAGAACCACGCTGATCGTAGGTTACCCTGGCGAAACAGAAACCGACTTTGAATTGCTGAAAAATTGGGTGAAAGAAATGCGGTTTGAGCGTTTGGGTTGTTTTACTTATTCACACGAAGAAAATACCCACGCTTACTTGTTGGAAGACAATGTACCGGAAGAAATCAAGCAACAGCGTGCCAACGAAATTATGGAAATGCAATCGCAAATTTCGTGGGAATTGAATCAGGAAAAAATAGGGCAGACCTTTCGCTGTTTGATAGACAGAAAAGAAGGCGGTTTTTTTGTGGGGCGAACTGAGTTTGATTCGCCCGATGTGGACAACGAAGTTTTGATAGATGCCGCAGCACATTATGTAAAAATTGGCGATTTTGCAGCAGTAGAAATTTTTGATGCCACCGAGTTTGATCTCTATGGAAAGCCTCTAAAATAAAGGTTATGAATTTTGAAAATTCAATAGATTTTGCAAAACAGTTAGATGAAGAAGACCCGCTAAGGGCTTACAAAAACGAATTTTTATTTCCCGAGCACGGCGGAAAACCTGTGATTTATTTTACAGGAAATTCTTTAGGGTTGCAACCCAAAACGGCCCAAGCCAAAGTGCAAGAAGTACTGAACGATTGGGCCTCACTGGCTGTTGACGGACATTTCTATGCCCAAAATCCATGGTGGGAAATGCACGAACAACTTTCACCCAAGCTGGCCAACATTATCGGTGCCAAACCTAAGGAAGTGGCAATCATGAATACGCTTACAGCCAACTTGCATTTTCTGATGGTTTCTTTTTACAAACCTACGCCACATCGCTATAAAATTATCTGCGAAGAAAAAGCATTTCCGTCCGACCAATATGCATTTCAAAGCCAACTCAGGTTTCACGGATACGATCCGCAAGATGGCATCATTGAACTTAAAAAACGAAAAGGAACACATCATTGGTACACGGAAGACGTACTCGAAACCATTGAAAAAAATAAAGATACAGCAACACTCCTCTTAATGGGTGGTGTCAATTACTACAACGGACAGGTTTTTGACATGCAAAGCATTACACAAAAAGCAAAAGAATGTGGTTTGATGGTGGGTTGGGATTTGGCCCATGCTGTGGGTAATGTCAAACTGGAACTCCACAAATGGGGGGTCGATTTTGCCACGTGGTGCAGCTACAAATACCTCAACAGTGGCCCCGGAAGCCTTGCAGGCATTTATGTGAATGAAAAATATTTAGACCAATCCAATCTCAACCGCTTTGAAGGTTGGTGGGGACATGACAAAGCTACCCGTTTTCAGATGCAGAAAAATTTTAAGCCGATGCCCAATGCAGAAGCTTGGCAATTGAGTAACCTGCCTATCTTGAGCCTGGCGCCGCAATTGGCTTCTGTTCAGATGTTTGATGATGTCGGGATGGGTGCTTTGGTTGCAAAAAGCCAAAAGCTCACAAACTATTTACAATATCTTTTGGAGCATTCACAAGGTTTTAATCGCTATTTTGAATTGCTGACACCTTTAAAAAGAGGTTGTCAGCTTTCGCTTTATTTCAAAAACAAAGGACGTGAAGTGTTTGATGCGTTCTCTGAGCATGGCGTTGTCGCAGACTGGCGAGAACCCGGCGTAATACGCTTGGCGCCTGTACCGCTGTACAATTCGTTTGAAGAGATGTATCTCTTTGCAGTAATTTTAAAAAACACGCTAAAACAGGTTTACACCCTATAGTTTTCTGTTAATTTGATGTAAATATTCTCAAGTCAAACAAGTTATCTTTATAGCATGATAAGAACTTTGCAACTCATCCTTAAGCATCCTACATATCGGTCGATAGCGATATGTTTTATGACGCTCAATATACTCTTTGGTACTTGGGCCATTTACATCCCCACGCTCAAAAATAAACTGAAAATTGACGAAGGTGAACTCGGAATCGCAGTGCTTTTTTTGGGAATTGGCACATTTTGCATGCTAATTTTTGCGCCCAAAATCATTCGCTTTTTGCACGCAGGTCGTTCGCTTACCATAACCATGTACCTGTTTTTTGTGTCTTTTATCATTCCTTTTGTAGCACCCAACTATGGTACGCTTTGTTTGGGACTGTTTTTGGTCGGCGTTTTTTCAGGCCTCATGGATATTTCTATGAATACTTTAGTTACGCAGCTTGAAAAATCTGACAATGTGCATATTATGTCGGCCAATCATGGTTTTTTTAGTTTGGGCGGAATGATTAGCGCCGGCATAGGCACCTTGTTTATGCCAATGGTTTCACTTCCTTTTTGGCACATGGCAGTGGTTGTATTGGTGATGGTTTTGGTAAATACGCCTAATCTAAAACATTTTTACCATCTGAAATCGGAAGAAGTAGAAGAAAGCAGTTTTGATCTAAAACTCTTTAAACCGCTTTTTTTAGTAATAGTAGTCGGTTTTTTTGTTATGTCCGGGGAAGGCGCTATCGTAGATTGGGGCGCATTGTATTTGGAGAAAATAGCAAAAGCAGACCTAAACCATGTTGGTTATGGCTACACCTTTTTCTCACTTTTTATGGCATTCGGACGATTTTTCGGCGACGGTATCAGCCAAAAATTAGGTTCAAAAAAAGTGATACTCTACGGATGCCTCATCGCTGTGCTTGGTTTTGGATTGATACTCTACAAAATACCTTGGGTAGCTATTTCGGGCTTTGGCATGGTGGGTTTGGGTTTTTCAGCAGTCGTGCCGGAACTGTTTCGGTTGGGAGGCAAAACGCCTAATATAGATGCGGCACAGGGAATTTCGCTCATAGCAGGATCCGGGTTTATCGGATTTTTAATTGGTCCGGTTTTGTTGGGATTCCTGGCCAAAACTTGGGATTTGTCTATCAGTTTTTGGGCACTTTTAGGTTTTACGGTGATTTCTTTCGTAGCAGCCTTAGGACTAAAAGTGCGAAAGTGATTAGAAATAACTACTTTTGATAAAAACACCACAACATTGGAAAAGACTGATATTTTAGACCGATGTAATGCCATTTGCAAAAACACGCTCATGGAAACGCTCAGGATCGAATATGTGGATGTGGGCGAAAATTTTCTAACAGCCAAAATGCCAGTCAACAACCGCGTGCATCAACCCGATGGCGTATTACATGGTGGTGCTACTGTGGCTTTGGCTGAAAGTGTTGGAAGTGCAGCAGCCTTTGTTTTTCTGAATGCCGATAAAGTGATGGTTCGCGGTATTGAAATTTCTGCAAACCACGTAAAAAGCATCAAAGACGGCTATGTGTATGCAAAAGCCACCTTGTTGCATCGCGGCAAAACCATCCAACTTTGGCACATTCCTGTGACCAACGAAAGCGGTCAACTCATTTCGGATTGCAAACTCACCACTATCACCCTTAAAAAAGACGTGTAATGGATTTCAATGCACTCATCAGTAAAGTTTTTATGCATCGGGAACAGCAATTGCCTGTTGCAGCGTTCAGAAAACCCAATGATGATTTTTTTGAAGCCTTTTTGCAACCGGACCCTACACTATACAAGACAACTACTTTTGAAGAACCCGGTTTTGTTTTTGCTCCTTTTGACCTGAACGAAGATGCTGTATTGATTAAAGGAACGTATTTGCGTGTCAATATGTCGCCTCTGCACTGGAAACCTACAAACAAGCGAAAAGATAACATTCAGCATTTTTATCAGCCGGACGACAATGAAATGAAAGCTTATTTGGAAAAGATTGAACACGTCAAATCCAAGATTCAAGAAGGGTTTTTTAAAAAAGTGGTGTTGTCCAGAGAAGAGTTTGTTCCCTACGACCCAATTCAAACTCTGGAAATCTTCAAGGGATTATTGTCAGCATATCCCAATGCCTTTGTGTATATTTTTTCGCATCCCAAAGTGGGTACTTGGATGGGTGCAACTCCGGAAAATTTACTTTCTGTTCGGGGCAATCGCATCCGAACCATTTCACTGGCAGGCACCAAGCAATACCAATCACACCAGGTAATTTCATGGCGCGAAAAAGAAATGGCTGAGCAGCAAATTGTGACAGATTATTTGCTCGAACTTTTAGAGCCTGAGGCCGACGATATTGAAGTCAACGGGCCGGAAACCATTCGCGCGGGAAATTTACTTCACCTGCATACCGAAGTAATAGCTACTTTAAAGGATTATACTACCGCCTTACTCATTCAAAAGTTGCATCCTACACCCGCTATTTGCGGTTTTCCAAAAGCAGCAGCAAAAACTTTTTTAGATTTGATTGAGGGGTATTCCAGAGACTATTATGCGGGTTTTTTAGGACCGGTGCGGGCTGCGAAAGATGCTGATTTTTTTGTCAACCTTCGCTGTATGCAAATGCAAGAAGATAAAGTTCGCATTTTTGTTGGCGGTGGTATCACATCTGATTCTTTGGCCGAGGACGAATGGCGGGAAACCATGGCAAAGTCTGAAACCATGAAAAGAATTCTCTTTAAAATAGCGGACTTTAAATAGCGTTATCAATTAACGACCACACAAACTACAATTTTAAAAATTAAATGACTATCTGACTCAGACAGCTCAGATTTACAAGCTGTGGCACTTTCGGTCCTAAAACAAATTCGGCAAAGTAACTTTCGCATCATCATCCATTCCTGTATAATTTCTATTGAATTGAAAAAAAACGTCTGCTTTTGCGTCTAAGACTAAAATGAAGAGTAAACATAAAATCTTTATCAAAATTTAAAGAAATCAATAACTTTATGCTATTTTGCAAGTGCAAAACAAACAAATCTTTACATGACTCAAATTTCTCGCCTTTTCGATTTTCCTCAATACCAGCTTGAACGCTATCATTTACAGGATGCATTGGTAACTAAAATAGACGGAGAATGGATAAAAACATCTACGGCAGCATACGTAGATAAAGCCAACCAGTTGAGTAGGGGATTGGTAAAATTAGGCGTTCAGCCCAACGATAAAATAGCGATTATATCCCTGTCCAACAGAACAGAGTGGAATATTGTTGACATCGGTGTGCTTCAAACCGGCGCGCAAACAGTTCCTATCTATCCGACCATTTCAAGAGAAGAATACGAATACGTTTTAAACCATTCTGAAGCAAAATATTGTTTTGTGTCTTGTTCAGAAGTTTTTGAAAAAGTCAAATCCGTTCAGAAAAATTTGAAATTTCTCAAAGAGATATATAGCTTTAATGCTTTAGACGATTGCTCAAATTGGGGCAAAGTGCTCCAATTGGGTGAAGACAAACAACCTCAGCAAGAAGTGGAGCAGCGAAAAGCGGCCGTTTTACCAAGCGATTTGGCTACCATTATCTACACCTCCGGAACCACCGGAAAACCCAAAGGCGTCATGCTTTCGCACAACAATATTGTATCGAACGTGCTCGACAGTTCGCCGCGCGTACCCTTTGATTCCGGAAATTCTGTAGCGCTCAGTTTTTTGCCTGTATGTCATATTTTTGAAAGGATGATTTTGTATCTGTATCAATACCACGGCGTTTCTATCTACTATGCAGAATCCATAGATAAGATAAGTGACAATATTAAAGAAGTACGACCCAACGTCATGACGGTGGTGCCGCGCTTGGCCGAAAAAGTGTATGACAAAATCTACGCAAAAGGAAGCGAACTGAAAGGCATCAAGAAAAAATTGTTTTTTTGGGCATTGGCTTTGGGAGAAAAATACAACCCCAACCATGAAAATGGTGTTTTTTACGACTTTAAACTCGGCATCGCCCGCAAGCTCATCTTTTCTAAATGGAAGGAAGGTTTGGGTGGTCGTCTCGATTTGATGGTGTCAGGAAGCGCTGCCCTACAACCACGACTGGCACGTGTGTTTGCAGCTGCCCAACTGCCAATTATGGAAGGCTACGGCCTTTCTGAAACCTCTCCGGTTATTTCCGTAAACGACCAAAGAAATAAGGGTTTTAAAATAGGTACGGTTGGCAAACCCATAGACAACGTTGAAGTAACTATTGCCGAGGACGGCGAAATTCTTTGCAAAGGCCCCAATGTCATGTTGGGTTACTACAAAGACCCCGAACTCACAGCTACCGTAATTAAAAACGGCTATTTTCACACCGGCGATATCGGTATAATAGACGATGAAGGGTTTTTAAAAATCACGGATCGCAAAAAAGAGATGTTTAAAACATCGGGGGGCAAATACATAGCACCTCAAATTATTGAAAGTCAGATGAAACAATCGCCATATATCGAACAAATCATGGTGATTGGTGATGGGGAAAAAATGCCCGCCGCTATTGTGCAACCCGCTTTTGAACAAATCCGAAATTGGGCCAAGCAGCAAAACATTTCATTATCGGAAATTGACAGTTTGCTCATTAGCGACGAAAAAGTCTTAACCTTAATACAAATTGAAGTTGATCGCATAAACGAACACTTTGGACATTGGGAACAAATCAAGAAATTTGAACTCACCCCCGATGTTTGGACGATTGAAGACGGCCATCTAACACCTACACTTAAGCTCAAGCGTAGAAACATCAAAGAAAAGTATCAACACCTCTACGACAGGATTTATAGATCATAGTTCACCAAGGATTAAATTTACATTAAAAAAATAACAATTTATTATGCGTGCATAGTAAATTTTATTATATTTGATTCCTTTTACACAAAAGATGAAAGACAAAACAATTGATTATGCATTGCGCGTAGCTTGGCAAGCCATCGTCAAATTCTACAACGAAGAAGCCAGCAAAGTAGATATGACTATGGCCATGGGTTTTGCATTGCTCAGTATCGATCCCATCAAAGGAACACCCTCTACGGCCTTGGGACCCAAAATGGGTTTGGAAGCCACCAGCCTCTCCCGTACGCTTAAAATAATGGAAGAAAAAGGCCTGATTGTTCGATCGCGTAACCCCGACGATGGCAGAAGCGTGTTGATAGGTTTAACACCTTTAGGCGTCAAAAAGCGGGAAGCATCCAAAGAAGTAGTATTGCATTTTAACGACGTGGTTAAAAACACCCTTACGGAGCGTAAACTTAACCATTTCTACGAAGTCATAGAAACCATTATCCAACTCGTACAAAATAAAAAAGTGTACTTAACCGAACTAAAATCATACGATTTGGAAAAAACGACATAACCATAAAAACAATAAATACAAACCAATGAATAGAAATATCAATAAAGTAGCCGTCATCGGTTCCGGAATTATGGGAAGTGGCATTGCTTGCCATTTTGCAAACATAGGTGTCGAAGTTTTACTGCTCGATATCGTACCGCGTGAATTGACACCCGCAGATGAGAAAAAAGGCCTTACCAAGGAATCCAAAACATTCAGAAACAGAATAGCAACCGAAAATTTGGCTTCGGCGCTTAAATCCAAACCATCACCCATCTATCACCAAAAATTTGCCACCCGCATTACTGTTGGCAATTTGGAAGATGATTTGAATGAAATAAGCAAGGTCGATTGGATTATCGAAGTGGTTGTAGAACGCTTGGATATCAAACAAAAAGTGTTCGAACAAATCGAAAAATACCGCAAGCCCGGGTCCCTAATTACATCAAATACTTCAGGAATCCCGATTCAGTTTATGAGTAAGGGTAGGAGTGAGGATTTTCAAAAGCATTTTTGTGGAACACACTTCTTCAATCCCGCTCGTTACCTCAAACTCTTTGAGGTGATTCCGGGTCCGCAAACCGACCCAAAAGTGTTAGATTTTCTCAACGAATACGGCGAGAAATTTTTAGGCAAGACGACTGTGGTGGCCAAAGATACGCCGGCTTTTATAGGCAATCGCGTGGGGATTTACGGCATCCAAAGCCTGTTTCACCTCGTCAAAGATATGGGACTGACTGTAGAAGAGGTTGATAAACTAACCGGACCGGTTATAGGCAGACCCAAATCGGCCACTTTTAGAACCGTAGATGTGGTGGGTCTCGATACCTTGGTACACGTGGCCAACGGCCTATACGAAAACTGCCCCAATGACGAAGCCCACGAGCTTTTCCAACTGCCCGATTTTATCAAAAAAATGATGGAAAACAATTGGCTTGGCAGTAAAACCGGTCAGGGTTTTTACAAAAAAGAGGGCAAAGAAATCAAAGCACTCAACCTCAATACTTACGAATACGAACCCACCCAAAAAGTATCGTTTGCTACGCTTGAACAAACCAAAACCATAGACCGTGTCTTAGATCGATTTCCGGTGCTCATTTCCGGAAAAGACAAAGCAGGCGAATTCTACCGCCGTAATTTGGCCGGTTTGTTTGCCTATGTTTCAAACAGAATACCGGAAATTTCGGACGAACTCTATAAGATAGATGACGCGATGAAAGCCGGATTTGGATGGGAACACGGCCCATTCCAAATTTGGGATGCGGTTGGCATTGAAAAAGGTTTGGCACTTATTGAAGCCGAAGGGCTATCGGTAGCCGGTTGGGTAAAAGAAATGTTACAATCGGGCAGTACGCACTTCTATACCGTAAAAGACGGCGCCACATACTTTTACGATATTCCATCCAAATCCCAAACCAAAATCCCGGGTCAGGATGCGTTTATCATACTCGACAATATCCGCGAAAGCAAGAAAATTTGGAGCAATAACGATTCTGTGATTCAGCACTTGGGAGACGGCATTCTCAATGTAGAATTTAGATCCAAGATGAACACCTTAGGAAGCGGCGTGATACAAGGCATTAACAAGGCCATTGATTTGGCAGAAACAGAATACGCCGGTTTGGTGATAGGCAACCAAGGAACAAATTTCTCAGTTGGTGCCAACCTCATGATGGTTTTTATGATGGCCGCCGAACAAGATTTTGACGAACTCAACATGTCTATTAAAGCTTTTCAAGACACTGTGATGCGTGTGCGTTACTCTGCTATCCCTGTGGTGGTAGCACCGCACGGGATGACCTTTGGTGGAGGCTGCGAACTCACGTTGCACGCCGATAAAATTGTTGCAGCAGCCGAAACGTATATCGGCTTGGTGGAGTTTGGCGTTGGCCTCATTCCCGGGGGTGCAGGTTCCAAAGAAATGGCTTTACGTGCCGCAGACACATTCCAAAAAAATGATGTAGAACTCAACAGACTTCAAGAATACTTCCTCACTATTGCCATGGCAAAGGTTTCCACCTCGGCTTATGAAGCCTACGATTTGGGAATTTTTCAATCGGGTAAAGATGTAGTAGTGGTCAATAGAGACCGGCAACTGGCAGAAGCTAAAAAACACGCCCTGCTCATGGCCGAAGCCGGATATACAAAGCCCATTCACAGGAAAGACATCAAGGTGTTGGGCAAACAGGCTTTGGGAATGTTCTTGGTCGGTACAGACAGTATGGAAGCCGGACGCTACATTTCTGAACACGACCATAAAATTGCCAACAAACTTGCCTACGTGATGGCAGGTGGCGACTTGTCTGAACCCACTTTAGTGAGCGAACAATATTTGTTAGACTTGGAGCGCGAAGCCTTTTTGTCGCTATGTGGCGAACGCAAAACCCTAGAGCGCATTCAGCACATGCTGCAAACAGGAAAACCGTTGAGAAATTAAAAATGTAAATTTTAGATACAGCAACTGATTCAATCCAATAGAAATAGAAGCAAGAAATTTGATAGTTAAATGCATTTCTGCATTCTCATTAAAAATTAACCTTCAATAAAACAGTCAACTGAAAACGAAAAGAAATTTGCAAGCAAAATGTCAATAGCTTCAAAAGAAGCACGATAAGTTCAATATTGGCTAAAACTATTGGATAAATCAGATATAACTAAAATCTCGGTAAAAGAACATGTAAGTCAGATGGAAGATATCATAAAATATCTTTTCAAGAATTATTATAACATCAAAAAGAACCATTTGAGTCATTCAAAATTTATAATTTATCATACAAAATTTTATTATGAAAACAGCCTATATCGTAAAAGCATACAGAACAGCAGTTGGAAAAGCTCCCAAAGGGGTTTTTAGATTTAAAAGAACAGATGAATTGGCCGCAGAAACCATTCAATTCATGATGGAATCGCTTCCGGAACTAGACAAATCCCGAATCGACGATGTGATAGTCGGAAATGCCATGCCCGAAGGTGCACAAGGACTCAATATGGCGCGTTTGATTTCGTTGATGGGACTCAAAACCATTGACGTTCCCGGCGTGACCGTAAATAGGTTTTGTTCGTCCGGCTTGGAAACCATTGCAATGGCTACGGCCAAAATTCAATCCGGTATGGCATCGTGTATTATAGCCGGAGGCGCAGAAAGTATGAGCGCAGTGCCTATGACGGGTTTTAAAACCGAACTCAACTACGATTTGGTTAAATCGGGTCATGAAGACTATTATTGGGGCATGGGCAACACCGCAGAAGCAGTGGCCAACGATTTTAAAGTGTCTAGAGAAGACCAAGACACTTTTGCCTATCACTCTCATATGAAAGCACTCAAGGCACAAGCAGAGGGTAAATTTGACGACCAGATTGTACCCATCAAAGTAGAACAAATCTATGTTGATGAAAATGGCAAGAAAGCTTCAAAAACTTATACCGTTTCCAAAGACGAAGGTCCCAGAGCCGGTACAAGTTTAGAAGCCTTAGCCGGACTCAAGCCGGTTTTTGCCGCCGGTGGAAGCGTCACGGCAGGAAACTCCTCTCAAATGAGTGATGGTGCTGCTTTTGTGATGGTAATGTCTGAGGACATGGTAAAAGAACTCAACCTGAAACCCATTGCCAGATTGGTCAACTACGCGGCTGCGGGTGTTGAACCCCGCATCATGGGAATGGGACCTGTAAAAGCCATCCCCAAAGCTTTAAAATTGGCGGGGATGAAACTCAAAGACATTGAACTTATAGAACTCAACGAAGCTTTCGCATCGCAGTCGCTGGCCGTTATGCGTGAGTTAGACATAGACCAAAGCATCGTGAATGTCAATGGAGGTGCCATTGCTTTAGGACATCCGCTGGGCTGTACAGGTGCTAAACTCTCTGTTCAAATTTTTGACGAATTGAAAAGGCAGCAGAAGAAATACGGCATGGTGACTATGTGTGTAGGTACAGGACAAGGTGCGGCAGGCATTTATGAAATGATGTAAACACAAGAACTAAAAATCAAATCAAAATATAAAATGGAAACTAAAGACAAAAACATTACACGTGGTGGCCAATTTCTGGTTAGAGAAACACCATGCGAGGAAATTTTCACACCCGAAGATTTTTCCGAGGAGCAAGTCATGATGAAAGAAGCCGTTAAAGAGTTTATCGACAGAGAAATTTGGCCAAACAAAGACCGCTTCGAGAAAAAAGATTACGCTTTTACAGAATCTTCTATGCGCAAAGCCGGCGAGCTCGGATTTTTGGGTGTTACCGTTCCCGAAGCTTATGGCGGACTCGGTATGGGATTTGTTTCAACCATGCTGGTTTGCGATTATATCTCCGGAGCCACCGGTTCTTTTTCAACGGCTTTTGGTGCGCATACCGGTATAGGTACGCTGCCTATTTTGCTTTACGGCAACGAAGCACAAAAACAAAAATACGTACCCAAGTTGGCCACAGGCGAGTGGTTTGGTGCCTACTGCCTCACCGAGCCCGGCGCAGGTTCTGATGCCAATAGCGGCAAAACTAAAGCCGTGTTGACAGAAGATGGAAAGCACTACAAAATTAGTGGTCAAAAAATGTGGATTTCCAATGCAGGTTTTTGTAAACTGTTTATTGTATTTGCGCGTATTGAAGACGACAAAAATATCACCGGTTTTATCGTAGAAAACGATCCGGAAAACGGCATCACCATGAACGAAGAGGAGCACAAGCTCGGCATCCGTGCATCTTCTACGCGCCAGGTTTTTTTTAACGACACCCTGGTACCAGTTGAAAATATGCTTTCGGAACGTGGAAATGGTTTTAAAATCGCTATGAACGCACTTAATGTGGGTAGAATCAAATTGGCTGCGGCCTGCTTGGATGCGCAGAGACGTGTGATTTCCAACGCAGTCGCCTATGCCAATGAACGCGTTCAATTTAAAACACCCATTGCACAATTTGGTGCCATAAAATACAAATTAGCCGAAATGGCTACCAACTGTTTTGTTGGTGAATCAGCCTGTTATCGAGCAGCTAAAAACATAGAAGACCGCATAGCTATTCGAATTGCAGAAGGAAATTCGCATCAAGAAGCCGAACTTAAAGGCGTAGAAGAATACGCTATCGAATGTTCTATACTAAAGGTAGCCGTTTCAGAAGATATCCAAAATTGTGCAGATGAAGGCATACAAATTTTTGGCGGTATGGGCTTTTCAGAAGATACACCTATGGAAGCAGCGTGGCGTGATGCCCGTATATCACGCATTTATGAAGGCACAAATGAGATCAACAGAATGTTGTCTGTTGGCATGCTTATCAAAAAAGGCATGCGTGGCCATGTAGATTTACTCGGACCTGCCACGGCTGTCGGAAAAGAGTTGACCGGCGTTCCTTCTTTTGAAACACCAGATTACAGTCAACCACTGGCCGAAGAAAAAGACATGTTGGTCAAACTCAAAAAAGCTTTGTTGATGATAGCCGGAAGTGCGGTGCAGAAGTTTGGTGCCGAATTCGAATCGCACCAACAAATACTGTTGAATTGCTCCGATGTTTTGATTGAAATTTACATGGCAGAATCTGCCGTTTTACGCGCAGAAAAATTGGCCAAAAAAGAAGGAGAAGCCAAAGCGACTGACTTTATCAATATGGCAAAATTATATTTGTACCACGCTGTAGATTTGGTGGAAAGCAAAGGAAAAGAAGCCATAGTGTCATTTACAAGCGGAGATGAGCAAAAAGTTATGTTGATGGGGTTGAAACGCTTTACCAAATATACAAACCAACCCAATGTAGCCGACTTGCGTACAGCCATAGCCGATAAGGTAATCTCGGAAAACAGTTATTGCTTTTAGGTCTTTGACGTTTTAGTTGGGATGTATAATAAACCTGAAAGGTTTTCAAAACCTTTCAGGTTTTTACGATTTAAAAAATGATCTAACTTGTTGACTGTATATAATTTAAAAATAAAAGTAACACCTTCTCGTGTATAGTCGAGGGTTTTTTTGCCTTTAAAGTCTTTTAGAAATTACCTCAACCGCACGACTTTATATCACGCTGCTTTTCTTTTGCGCAACAATTGTAATTAACAAAATTCCTAAATTCATTACATTTGCCTAAACCAAAAAAAATTCATGGCAATTTTGAATGCAGACATCATAGACCGCGCGCAAAAATGGCTTAGCGAACCTTTTGATACAAATACACAAAGCGAAGTTCAAAAACTCATTATCAACGACAACAAAGCTCTTGCCGAGGCCTTCTATCAAAATTTAGAATTTGGCACCGGCGGGATGCGTGGTATTATGGGTGTTGGCACCAATCGAATAAACAAATACACGCTTGGCAAAAATACCCAAGGAATCGCCAATTATATGGCACAACAATTTCCCAGCAAAAAACTGCGTGTGGCCATCGCTTATGACTGTCGCCACAACAGCCAAAACCTGGCTAAAGTTGTTGCCGATGTTTTTTCGGCCAACGGCATAAATGTTTACCTGTTTTCAGACATGCGTCCCACACCCGTTTTGTCATTTGCCGTGAAATACTTGCAATGCCAATGTGGTATCGTTTTAACAGCCTCGCACAATCCGCCGGAGTACAACGGCTACAAAGTGTATTGGGAAGATGGTGGGCAACTCGTGCCGCCTCATGACGCCGCTATCATACAGATGATAGAATCACTCGATTACAATCAGATACTTTTTGAACCGCAAGCAGATAAGATCCATTATATAAATCAAGAAGTAGATGATGCTTTTATAGCTTCGTCATTGAAGCATGCCCGTTTTGATTTGGCTTCAGAAGTTCGGAAAAATCTAAAAATCGTATTTACTTCTTTACATGGCACTTCCATCAAAACCGTACCGCAAACCTTAGAAAAAGCAGGTTATTCACAAGTGCATATCGTTCCCGAACAGGCAGTGCCCAACGGCGATTTTCCAACTGTCAAATCGCCTAATCCGGAAGAGCCAGAAGCACTGGCTATGGCACTTGATCTGGCAGATAAAACACATGCAGATATCGTGATTGGTACCGACCCCGATTCGGATAGACTCGGCATTGCCGTAAGAGATTTGAACGGTAAAATGCATTTGCTCAACGGCAACCAGACCATGGTGCTCATGACACATGCGCTACTCGAGGATTGGAAACAAAAGGGGAAAATTACCGGAAGTGAATTTATTGGTTCAACCATAGTGTCAACACCCATGATGCTTGAATTGGCAACAGCCTATGGTGTGGAGTGCAAAGTTGGACTTACCGGCTTTAAATGGATTGCTAAGATGATTAAGGATTTTCCCGAACTCACTTTTATTGGAGGCGGGGAGGAAAGCTTTGGTTTTATGGTGGGCGATGCAGTAAGAGACAAAGACGCTGTGGCTGCCACCTTGCTCATCTGCGAGATAGCTGCGCGCGCCAAACAACAAGGCAAAACTGTTTTTGAAAACCTCATTTCGTTATATACACAATTTGGTTTCTACAAAGAAAGATTGATTTCCATCACCAAAAAAGGCATAGAAGGCGCTAGAGAAATCAAACAAATGATGGTAGATTTACGCGAAAATCCATTAAAGGAAATTAATGGGCAAACGGTTGTTTGTATTGAAGATTATCAAAATTCAACGGCCAAAAATTTAATTTCGAATGAAGCTGAAGTGCTTGACATTCCCCAATCAAACGTGTTGATTTATTACTTGGCTGACGGCAGCAAAATTTGTGCACGACCAAGCGGTACAGAACCCAAAATAAAGTTTTATTTTAGCGTAAATACTTCTTTGGAAGATGTTGCGCAATATGGGGAAACGGAAGCATTGCTCGAAGCCCGCATAGACCGCATCATCGCCGACCTCAAACTAAACGCATGACCTATTTTAAAAAAATATTTCGCTTTGCCTTGCCCTACAAGCGCTTTGCATATCTGAACATCTTTTTCAATATATTGTTTGCCTTTTTTGGCACCTTGGCTTTTATTTCGCTCATTCCGATGCTAAAAGTGCTTTTCGGACAGGAAGAAAAAGTGTTCGTAAAACCGGTTTATGAAGGATTGATGCAAATCAAACCCTTTGCAGAAAACTACATGAACTATTTTATCACAACTACCAATGCCCAATACGGTGTGGAGATTACCCTGCTGATCTTGGTGTCGTTGGTCATTGGATTGTTTTTGCTAAAAAATATGTGCAGCTATTTTGCCATGTATTTTATCACTTTTTTGCGCAATGGCGTACTGCGCGATATACGAAACAGCATGTACAAAAAAGTAGTCGATTTGCCGGTTGCCTATTTTTCAGAGAAACGCAAAGGCGATGTCATGGCGAGAATGTCGTCTGATGTACTGGAAATTCAACATTCATTTTTGTCAATTTTAGAACTCATCGTTCGGGAGCCACTTACCATTTTGTTTACAGTTTTTGCGATGTTCGTGATGAGTGTCAAACTCACGCTATTTGTGTTTATTTTCATACCAATATCGGGCATTATTATCTCGCAAATTGGTAAATCGCTTAAAAAGAAATCCGATTTGGCACAAAAAGAACAGGGATATTTTTTGTCGATTATTGACGAAACCCTCACCGGATTAAAGGTAATCAAAGGTTTTAATGCTGAAAATTATTTTAATGACAAATTTAGAAGCTCCACCGGTCGATTCTTCCGAATTTCAAATAAAATTCTTCACAAACAAAACCTATCCGGGCCAACCACAGAGTTTTTAGGCATTTTGGTGATTGCCGTTCTGCTTTGGTATGGCGGCAATTTGGTGCTTGTTGAACAATCATTTGACGGTGCCGTCTTTATTCCTTATATGGGTTTGGCCTACAACATCCTTACGCCTGCCAAACAAATCTCTAAAGCATCTTATAGTGTTAAAAAAGGAAACGCCGCCGCCGAGCGCGTCCTTGAAATATTAGAAGAAGTGAATCCGATAGCCAGTTCGTCAGGATCTATAGAAAAATGTGATTTTGAAAAAGCCATCGTGTTTGACAAGGTCAATTTTAAATACGAAGAAGACTGGGTTTTAAAAGACTTTTCCCTCGAAATTCCCAAAGGTAAAACGGTGGCGTTGGTAGGACAGTCGGGGAGTGGCAAGAGCACCTTGGCCAATCTTTTACTGCGTTTTTACGATGTCAACAATGGCAGAATAGCCATAGATGGCATAGATCTTCGCGATATGCACCTGAAATGTCTTCGCGGGTTGATGGGTTTGGTAACCCAAGATTCTATTTTGTTTAACGATACGGTTAAAGCAAATGTGGCCCTCGGACTTACTGATGTTTCGGATGAAGCGGTCATTGACGCTTTAAAAGTTGCCAACGCTTATGAGTTTGTTAAAAACTTGCCCAAAGGGATTTATACCAACATTGGCGACAGCGGTAACAAACTTTCCGGTGGCCAAAAACAACGACTCAGCATCGCGCGAGCCGTTTTGAAAAATCCACCCATCATGGTGTTGGACGAGGCTACTTCGGCACTCGATACAGAAAGTGAGCAACTGGTTCAACAAGCCTTAGAAAACATGATGCAAAACAGAACTTCTGTTGTCATAGCGCATCGGCTGTCAACCATTCAAAATGCAGATTTGATAGTGGTACTCAGCAAAGGAAAAATCGTAGAAAAAGGAACGCACGAAAGTCTGCTTGCTGAAAAAGGGATTTATGAAAAACTGGTCAACATGCAGAGGCTAGAAAGCTGATGTATTCAAAGCCCCGGAGGTTTGGTTAAAATTATTTTTTAGCGGTGTTGCTATACTTGTTTTTGTTGATTTCATCCTGCAATCTTCGCATGGCTTTCTGTTCGCGCTCCATAGCCCTAGCTCGGTAAGAATCAAATTCTTCTTCCAAATTTTTCAATGCTTCTTGCGCATTGCGCGTATGTACATGACTTTGCTTGAACCGAGCCAAATAAAAGAAAAAGAGCCCGGCTACAACTATGATTAAGGACCACATCACAAAACGGTAAGCATTTTTGTGCATGTCTAAAAATCCTAAAAAACCTATAGAATTTTGCGCCTGTTGGGTGTCTGCCAATTGTTTGGTTAAATCTGAATTGGAATTTTGTAAATCAGCTATTTGCGCTGTTTGATTGCTAATTTGATTTTGAAAATCATTTACTTGGGTTTGTAAGGCTGCTATTGAATCGGAAATGTTTTTTTGCAAGTCCAACAACCATGTTTTTTTAGCAACTTCGTATTCTTGGTAGTTGCCGGATTTTCTGTATAACTCTTCAAACTGCTGATCGATAGTCAGGTTCTCTGCGTTTGGGTCGGTTTCGGCTGTTTGCCCGGATGCGATTAGAAAGCATCCAAACAAAAAGGTAGATAATAAAAGTTTTTTCATTTGTTATTGTGTTAAATTTGGGGTACTCCAAAGGAACGAAAAAAAATAAAAAAACGTATGTAACATTTTGTTTTTTTTAAACTTATAGGTGAAAGAATTCAATCAAACCCTTTGTAAATAAATATTTTATGGATTTTATTGCGCAGGCAAACCCTTTTAAACGCTCTATTTGGACTTATATAGGTGGATTTTTAGTGACCTTCGTGTTAGCCCAATTTGTCGGGTCAATTCCAATACTTGGTTTTATGGCTTATTACACTGCCAAAGGAAAAACTATAACAGATCCTTTCGAGCTATCAGGTTTTATCGGTCCTAATCCGTTTTTAGCACTCATTTTAATCACCTTTGTGGCATCCATGATTGCCTTGATTTTTTGGGTACGAAAATTACACGGTCAACCTTTGCTCAACCTCATCACGGCGCGCAAAAAAATAGATTGGCGACGCATCCGCTTTGCTTTTTCCCTATGGGGCATTGTCATTGTGGCACTTACGCTGCTGGATTATTATGAGAATCCGCAGGATTATTTAATCAATTTCAAACCTTTACCTTTTTTTGGGCTCTTGCTGATTGCGGTTGTATTTATTCCCATACAAACTTCTTTTGAAGAATTGTTTTTTCGCGGTTATTTAATGCAAGGCGTGGGATTGGTTTCCGGAAAAAGATGGGTGGCTTTGTTGGTCACTTCATTAATATTTGGCTTGTTGCACCTCGGCAACCCGGAAATTGCCAAGCTAGGCTATAGTGCAATTTTGATATACATCGCCATGGGTTTCTTCTTTGGCATCATCACACTGATGGATGAAGGCACCGAATTGGCGCTTGGCTTTCACGCGGTGAATAATTTAGCGACTGCTTTGCTCGTGACAGCCAACTGGACAGCTTTTCAAACAGAGTCTATTTTAATAGACATTTCTGAACCCGATTTAAGTTACCAATACCTCTCTTTAATTCCGTTGGTTGTCATCACTTTTATTTTTGCAAAAAAATTCCATTGGACACATTGGCGCATGAAATTATTCGGCGAAGTTGTAATTACCGAACCCTATTTACGCGAAGCATTTAACCACCAACCCGTTTCACCCGAAAACCCTGATCCGTCAGAAAAAGCATAATTTTTTCACGTTGGTTTCCTTGTATGATAACATCGCCTTCTTTGACCGAACCACCCACACCACAGTGGTTTTTGAGTTGTTTGGCCAGGTTTTTTAAATCTTCATCCGTACCCACAAATCCTTTGATGACGGTTACGGTTTTACCACCGCGTCCTTTGCTACTGAAATGTGCTTCCAGTTTTTGCATTGCATTCTCAGGAGTTTCTATAGGTGTTTCTTCGGTGGGTGGTACAAAATCTTGGTTGGTGGAATATACAAAACCACCGAGATCTTCCAATCCTATTTTTTTTGGTTTTGCCATAAATATATTTTGGTTTATGTTCTTTCTCTGATAAGCGGTAGGGTGGAACAACGCAACAATCCTTCTTGTTTTGATATCTCTGCGTAAGGAATTTCTTCTACGGTAAAGCCTTGTTCGCGCAACCAACGGTTGAGTCGCGTAAAATGTCGCTCGGAAACCACCACATGGGTGTCTATAGAAAATACATTGCTGTACATTTGATACATTTCGTCTGCGGAAATCACAAACAGGTTTTCTTTGCCAAAAAGTTTTATCAATGTCTGCAATTCATTTGGGTTTCGAAATCCTTCAGGATGAATAATGGCTTTGTTGTTTCCAACAGGTTGAAAAACACAATCGAGATGTAAGGCATTTTTTCGCGCATCGGTTCTAGACTTTATCAAATCGAAAGCCAGCACTTTTTTGTGCGGAAATTGATTTTTGATAAACAAAACCCCTTTTTCGTTTGTGCGCGCTGTGATTTGTGCCTTATAGTCGGCACCTGAGTAGTATCCTACAAATACATATTCGTTCCAAAGCATGACATCGCCACCTTCAAAATGCGTATCCGGTGTCGTTTGTACTATTTTTTCGGGTGTAATTTGCTGCAATACATCCTCAATCGCATTTATTTCGGCTTCTCTGTCAGGCAATATGTTAGATTTAATCAGCGTATCGTCTATGACGAAGGCAATATCACGTGTAAAAATCTGATTGACATTGGGTATGATTTTAGGTCTGTAAACGGTGACATCATATTTTTTTAAAACTTTTTCAAACGCATCCATTTCGGCTGTCATATTTTCTTCTGATGGATAAGTTCCCGCCAGTATATGTTCCGCAGATTTTGGATCATAAGCCTCTTCAATTTTAGGCGTAGGGCCGTTTTGCTCGGCTGTGCCTAACACTACTGCTTTTAGCCTATCGGTTTCGTTTTGTATATGCAGTGCTAACATGGATAAATTTTTGATAAAAATACAAAAGCCCTATCAAATGCTGACAGGGCTTGGTGTGAATTAATTTTAAAATTTATCTATCGTCCACCGATTTAAAAGGCCTGTGTGTATAACCTTGATACAATTGTCTGGGGCGACCAATCGGTTCTTTTTTCAAACGCATTTCTCGCCATTGCGCTATCCATCCGGGTAAACGGCCTAAAGCGAACATTACCGTAAACATTTCGGTAGGAATATTCAGCGCTCTATAGATGATACCTGAATAGAAATCTACATTTGGGTATAATTTTCTATCAACAAAATAGGGATCTTCCAATGCTTCTTTTTCAAGGCCTTTGGCGATGTCTAAAATAGGATCTACGATGCCTAAGCTAGATAGGACCTCGTCGGCTGATTTCTTAATGATTTTGGCTCTTGGGTCAAAGTTTTTATAAACCCTGTGTCCAAAGCCCATCAGGCGGAATGGATCGTCTTTGTCTTTTGCCTTGCCCATGTATTTTTTGGTGTCTCCACCGTCTTCTTTAATGGCCTCGAGCATTTCAATAACCGCTTGGTTGGCGCCACCGTGAAGCGGCCCCCAAAGTGCAGAAATACCGGCAGCCAAAGAAGCGAAAAGTCCTGCGTGTGAAGAACCCACGATTCGTACTGTAGAAGTGGAACAGTTTTGTTCGTGGTCGGCGTGCAAAATCAATAATTTGTCTAGCGCATCAATGACAACAGGATTGGATTTGTATTCTTTGTTGGGTTTTTTAAACATCATTTTGGCAATGTTTTCCACATAACCCAAATCTTCGTCTCCGTATTCGTAAGGATAACCCAATCTTTTGCGGTGGGTCCAGGCTACTAAAACCGGAAATTTACCCAAGATTTTTACAATGGCTTTGTACATGGCTTCTTCTGACGAAACCTGTACGGAGGATGGATTAAATGCTACCAGAGCACTGGTCAAAGACGACAAAACTCCCATGGGATGTGCTGATTGCGGAAAACCGTCCAAAATCTTTTTCATGTCGTCCGCTACAATAGATTGCTCGCGTATATCATTGTGAAATTTTTCGAGCTGCACTTTGTTTGGAAGTTCGCCAAAAATCAACAAATAGCACACTTCTAAAAAGCTGGCTTTTTCTGCTAATTCCTCAATGGAATAACCGCGATACCTGAGTATTCCTTTTTCACCATCCAAAAAAGTGATTTCACTTTCGCATGAACCGGTGTTTTTATATCCTTGATCGAGTGTGATGACGCCGGACTGACTCCGGAAACTGCTGATGTCGATGGCAATTTCATTTTCAGTGCCAGTCAATATCGGCATTTCATATTTTTTTCCATTGATTTCAATGGTAGCGGTATTTGACATACTGTTAAATTTAAAAGTTATAAACTGATTGTTGCGAATTTACGAAAAATACGATACATAGAGTCGTGTTGTTTGTTTAAAAATGTCATAAATTCTTAATGTTTTAAAGATTTTTTAAGACTGTTAAACTTTTGTTCGTGTTTGATTTAAATATAGTACAATGAATCCGAAAATAAGTGCATAAACCGTTGAGAATTGGAACAAAACGGCAAGGCCAAAACTTTCGTTGAGCAAGCCAATTACATTGGCACTGAAACCGGTACCCAATTGCAATGCGGCTACCAAAAAACCGGAAACTATCGCCGCTTGTTGCGGGAAATCGGCGGTAGAATTGCTAAAAGATTTGGGCAAAACAAACGATATGACCAGACCGCCTGCTGCCATGGCGCAGAGATATAAAATTTCAGAATCAGCCAAAGGTAACATATAAAAAATGAGCGCAAGTACAAAGGGCGCAATCATGTAGAGCCAATTGGTTTTATATTTGAGCGCCACTAAAGCAAAGAGAATACGACCGACTGCCACAGCACCCCAGAACAATGACAGGCCTAGAGATGCTTTGGCAACAGATAAGCCACCTTGCTTTTCCAAAAACACCGAACCCCAACTGCCAAAAGTAGCTTCACAAGCACCGTAAAAAAACACAGCAATGACATACCACCAAAGTCGGCGAGGAATTTTGAATTTTATTTTTTTTATACCGCTTTCCTTAGCATCTTCTGTTAATGACAAATGGAGTGTTGCGGTGTAAATCAAAACGAGTAAAACCAAGACAGCGGTCACCAATGCGCCCATCCACCACGATCCCAAACTGTCAAAATAACTGATAAGAAGTGGTGATGTAGCTGTGCCCAAACCTAAAAAAAAATGCAAAGCTGTAAGTGCTGAGGCTTCCTTGCCCGGAAACAATTGATAGGCAAACGGATTTAAAGCCGTTAGAGAAAAACCAAAACCCAATCCCAAAAAAGCAGTGGCTGACATAATGATGAAATAGGCAATGTACGCATCTGCCTCAAAAAGGTGACTAAACCCAAGCAAAGCTGCTGAAATAGTAAGTGCAACCATGCCCAAAAGTAAAACCTTCTTCATACCTATTTTATCGGCAATTCTCGACGCGAGTAAGGATGATAGTATCGCTAAAATGATTTGAGGCGTAAAAATGCTGCCAAACTGACTGCTGGTGAAACTGTGGTGCGCCTCGCTGGTCAATATACTTCCCGCTGCCGGGAACAGCACTAAAACTACACCGAGGAGAAATCCACCGGGATAAATGGCTAATGCTTTTTTTAGAGTTGAAGTTTTCAATGCCTGTGGAAGTTAATGGTTATACGTTATTAGTTATTTATTTAAGATTTAAGCCAATAGCCAATAGCCAAAAGGCATTAGCCAAAAGCCATTAGCCAAAAGCCATTAGCCAAAAGCCATTAGGCATTAGCCATTAGGCAAAAGGCATTAGTTTTATTCAAAAGCTTATCAAATCATCGCATCATCAAATCATCAAAAAATCGTATCAAATCATCGTATCATCAAATCATTGAATTTGGTGCAAAATACGAATCAAGGCAGAAACAGACCAAGCTTGTTGGATGGTGCCTTTGCCAAACTTTGGCGTGTCGCCGTCAAAAATTTCAGAAACCCCCATGATACAGTTTTCATGATAAAAATGTTGTTTCAAAGGCTGTATCAGTTGGTGAATATGTTCTTTTGTTTTTGTGTTTTTGCCGTGTACTTTCAGGTAAGCCTCGGTGTATTCACTCATCAAAAAAGGCCAAACTGTGCCTTGGTGATAGGCACCGTCTCGATGCCAAACATCGCCACCATAAGTAGCTTTAAAGTCTGGATGCTCTTGTGACAGCGTGCGCAAACCATAAGGGGTGAGCAATTTTTTAGTCACGATGTCCAATACTTGCTGTTGTTGGTCTTTGTTGAGAGGAGAGAATGGCAAACTCAACGCATAGATTTGATTGCATCGCAAAGATGTATCTGCAGAATGATGAGGCAATACTACATCGTTCAAATATCCATTTTCATTAAAAAAGTCATTTGAAAAATGCGTCTCAAATTTCTGAATACTTTCTGCGACACTTCCTAAAAACGCATCAGTTTGTTTGAGCACTTCTGCAAAGTGGATGTAAATTTTCAGGGCATTGTACCACAAAGCCTGTATTTCAACCGGACAGCCGTGTCTTGGGGTCACTACATAATCGCCCACGCGGGCATCCATCCATGTGAGTTGTGCAATGCCTTGTCCGCCGTACAGAAAACCCTCGGGTGTTTCGTGTATGTCATAGCGTGTGCCGGATTTGTGAAATTGGATAATCTCTGTGAGCTTGTCAAATGATTTTTTGATAAATGCTTTATCGCCAAACTTTTCGTAATACTCATACATCACCACAAAAAGCCAAAGCGTAGCATCAATGGTGTTGTATTCGATGTCATCGTTGGGTGCATCCGGAAAACGATTGGGCAACATGCCTTGATCTAAGTAATTAAAAAACGTATTGAGAATAGATTGACAAACTTTTTTGTTTCCATTGTCTATCGCCAAGCCACGCATCGCAATCATAGAATCGCGTCCCCAGTCAGTAAACCAATGGTAGCCGGCTATAATAGAATGACTTTCTGTGGACCTGCGTTCAACCAAAAACTGATCTCCGGAAACCAACAAATCGTTTAAAAACGCATTTTCTGAGGTTCGAAATAATGCCAGCCGCTTTATTTCGGCGTCTTTAAGTTTATCGTAACTGGGGTTTTTGGAAAATGCATCTTGGCTGAAGAGTATATTTTTGGTTTCTCCTGCCGCCAGGGTTAAGTGGATATATCCGATTGAAAAATTGTCTTCTGTCGCTTGCAAACCTCTTTCGGCTTCGCGCTCGTAAAAATAGTTTTTAAACCAGTTGGGTGCCGATTCAAAATGGCCTTCATGGTAGGTATAAAGTGGATCTGCACCAAAATGTGCATACGTTTTCAAAAAGTTGTTCTCCGTTTCGGTGAAGAAATTTGTGTGTCCGTTTTCCTTAAAATTGCTGTGATAATCGCGGTGGTTCAAAAGAATATTCACTTTTAATCGAACGGTTTTCTTGCCTAAATTTTCATACCGAACTATCGTGGCGTTTTTGCCATAAGGCATAAACACGGATTTTGCAAATCGAAAACCACGCACATCGTACACTGTTTTAGGGAAGGGATATCTTTCAAATTTTTGAATAAATTGATGTCCCTGCGGTGCTATGGTCTCTCCAAAATGGTTACAACCCAATTCAATAGCATTGTCGCCATCCAAAAGTGTTTCCTCTACTTTGGACACCAATACCATTCGTTGGGTTGGCGGATTCAAAGAAGCAACCAACAAGCCGTGATAGCGCCTTGTATTTGCACCTGAAATAGTACCCGAGGCATAGCCACCCAAGCCGTTGGTGTAAATCCATTCTTTACGCGAAAGTGTTTCGAAATCTGCATTTAAAAAATCCAACATAGTTTTTACTTTGACGCGTTTTTAATTTTGTTTTGGATGAGCTCTGCTACCAATCCCGTCCAACCGGTTTGGTGAGCTGCGCCCACACCACGGCCGTTATCTCCGTGAAAATACTCGTAAAAAAGCACCAATTCCTTGAAATATGGGTCTTTTTCGTATATGTCGTGCAAAGCGTGGATGCGTCGCGAACCTTTTTGGTCTTGTTCGAACATCTTGATAAGGTTGTCTGATATGTCATCTGCAACTTCGCTCAAACAGCATAAGTTACTCGCATCTGCCGGACAAGCTACACCGATTTCATTGCTGTAAAATTTATCAAACTCTCTTAAAGATTGTATCAATAAATAGTTCATAGGCATCCAAATAGGCCCTCGCCAGTTGGAATTTCCGCCAAATAAACTGGTAGTTGATTCTGCCGGCTCGTAAGCCAATCCAAAATCTTCTCCGTTGATGTTGACTACGTAGGGTGTTTCGTGTACTTTTGATACGGCGCGAATCCCATAAGGCGAATAAAATTCTTCTTTGCTGAGCAAGGCTTTGAGAATCCGTTCCAAACGGTCTTTAGGAACCAAAGATAAGAGCATGTCACCTTCTTCATTAAATTGATCCATCACCAAATGCTTACCGTTTTTGGAGTGATATTTTCTAAACCAATGCAACCGACGTCTAAAATCGGGAAGGTTTTCTAAGCGCGCGTTATCTACAACCAAGGTGGCAAAAAGGGTTGACAAACCCACTAGAGACCTTACTTTTAGTGGAATAAATCTACCGTCCGGTAAGCCGAGCACGTCGTAGAAAAATCCATCTTGCTCGTCCCAAGACCCGGTCCAATCTTCGCTGCGCTGGTTGAGTGCTTCTGCGATATAGACGAAATGCTCTAAAAATTTGGTGGCAACATCTTCAAATCCAATAGGGTCTTCTTGTGCAATTCCCAAAGCCATATCCAACATATTTAGGCTATACATGGCCATCCAGCTGGTGCCGTCTGCCTGTTCCAAATAGCCTCCTCCGGGTATGGCTGCACTGCGATCAAACACTCCAATATTGTCCAATCCGAGGAAACCGCCTTCAAATATGTTGTTGTCTTTGTGGTCTTTTCTATTGACCCACCAAGTGAAGTTTATAAGTAATTTTTGAAATACACGTTTCAGAAAATTCACATCGCCTTTGCCGGTCGCTTTTTTATCTATGCGATAAACTTGTAAACAGCCCCAAGCGTGTACAGGCGGATTTACATCGCCGAATGCCCATTCGTAAGCAGGAAGCTGACCGTTGGGTTTCATGTACCATTCTCGGAGAAACAAAATGAGTTGTTCTTTGGCAAATTCTGCATCTACCATGGCAAGCGGCACGCAGTGAAAGGCCAAATCCCAAGCCGCATACCAAGGATATTCCCATTTGTCGGGCATCGAAATAATATCGCGGTTGTTTAGGGTTTTCCAACCAGAATTACGTCCGTGTTTTCTGTTTTCCGGCGGTGGTATTTGCCCTGGGTCACCATTGAGCCATTGCGGAACGTCTATGTAATAATATTGTTTAGACCAAAGCATGCCTGCAAAAGCTTGTCGTTGAATATTGGCCAAGTCGCCGTGTTTTTCCCGATCCGAAAATGCGTTGTAGAAGTCATCGGCTTCGGCCAAGCGGGTTTTGAAAATTTTGTCAAACCCAGCTGTTAAAGGATTGGTTTTATGTGCGTTTTTAGACAGCCTGAACTTAAAAACCCGAACACTTTCTGCCGGTATTTCAACCTCGTAAAAAGGCGAATATTTGGTGCCGATTGTCACATCCTCAAAAGCGCTGAAATCACCGGATACTACAGCATCGTTAACGGCGTCTTTAGGTCTGCTTGTCACATTTGCAGTGCCATACAGCCTTTGGTTGTTGGTTTCATTTTCCGAAAAAAGATTTTTGTTTGGCGTTTCGGAATAAAAATAATAAGTACCAAATTGCTTGTGGGTAGCCTTTACAGCCGTAAATCCTTTATCTGATTTGTCTAGTGATATTTCGGGTTTTTCTTTGACTAGGCCGAATTGCCAGTGGTTTGTGAACCACAAATTAGGCAACACACAAATTTTGGCAGCTGCGTTTGCCCGGTTGTGCACCGATATTTTAATCAAAATATCTTCTTCATCGGCTTTGGCGTATTCTGTAAATACATCAAAATATTTTTGGTTGTCAAACACGCCGGTGTCTAGTAGTTCAAACTCTGTTTCCTGTTTAGATCGATGCCGATTTACTTGCACCAATTGTTCATAAGGAAATGCTGCTTGCGGATATTTGTACAAGTGTTTCATGTACGAATGTGTTGGCGTACTATCAAGATAGTAATACAACTCTTTTACATCTTCTGCGTGGTTGCCTTCCGGACCGGTTAGCCCAAACAAGCGCTCTTTGATGATAGAATCTTTACCATTCCACAAGGCTACGGCAAAGTTGAGATGGTTAAACCGGTCGGTGATTCCCGCCAAACCGTCTTCGCCCCATCGGTAAACCCGACTTCTGGCATGATCGTGAGGAAAATAGTCCCAAGCTTCTCCGTGTTCACTGTAATCTTCCCGAACTGTTCCCCATTGGCGTTCACTAAGGTAAGGCCCCCATTTTAACCATTTTTGATCTCCACTATAGTTTGAATCTAATCGATTTTTTTCTACTGACATATATTTTTTTTTAAACAATTCTTTTTTCCTATCCATTGGTGGTGAAGCCCGGATAACAAGTCATGGCGCCATCTATAAAAATGGTTGTGCCGTTGATGTACTCTGATTCGTCTGAAGCCAGCCATACGGCAGCGGATGCAATGTCGCTAGGCTCGCCAATTCTTTTATAAGGAATGAGTTGGTTGAGTTTATCCAGCGCTTCGGGTGTGTCCCAAGCTTCCTTGTTGATAGGTGTTTTGATAGCTCCCGGGGCAATGCTATTGGCACGAACTTTCATCGGAGCATATTCTTGAGCAATGCTTTGCATCAGCATGACGATGGCTCCTTTAGAAGCCGCATAGTTGGCATGGCCCGCCCATGGAATAATTTCGTGTACAGAACTCATATGGATGATTTTACCCAAAGAACGCGACACTTCAGGTCTGATGCCTCTTCTGATAAATTCTTTTAGTGCTTCGCGGGCACAGAGAAAATGACCGGTTAGGTTTACGTCTATGACTTTTTGCCATGCGTGCAAGGACATTTCATGTAGCGGATAATCTATTTGAATACCGGCATTGGGTACGCAAATATCTACTGTACCAAACTCTTTGATAGCAAAATCAAACATGGCTTGAACCTGATCTTCTTTGCTCACATCTGCTTTAAACGGAATAGCCCGGCCACAGATGTCATCATTGCATATATTGTGCGCAATTTCTTCGGCAGCTTCCGGATTGGAAATGTAATTGATAATAACATTAGCACCTTCCATGCCAATACCCTTTGCAACGGCTTCGCCTATACCCGAATTGGCACCGGTGATAATAGCTGTTTGGCCGAAGAGTCGTTTGTTTGGTTTTTGAACAGTTTTTTGCATAGTTTTTTTATAATGGTTAAATTTAATTTTCGAATAACAATATGGCATGTCCGTCTAAATCTCTGATGACAATACCTCTGGAAGCATTGATTTTTGTGTTTTTGAGATCGACGATCTCTTTGGAAACAATTTCTATATCTCTATTTTTTAATTGTTGATACAAGTAGTCCAAGTCACTCACTTCGATGGAGGAATGCCAATGCCACAAATCGGTAACCTTGCTATTTTCCGGGTACTTTCTACCACCGGGTGGTGCGATGTATTCCAGGAATTCGACGCCCATTCCTTTCTGAGCCATAAATCCGGATATATCTAGTCGGGCGCCAAAAACCTGATTGAGGTGTTCTTGCTCTGGCCCGTAATTTTCACTTGTACCTGCCAGTATGAGTCCGATAGACTCATAAAATTTTTGTTGAGAAGGCGTGTCGGAAACACCGATAGCCGTGTGGTCTATGCCCAGAAAAATTTTATCGGATGTTTCCTGCCACTTCGGATTGCCTTTTCCCGGCGGAAAGTAGATGAGTTCAAGGTTGTGGCCATCCGGATCGCGGAAGTAAAAAGCGCTAATTCCGGCAGCGGCAGTGATATAGGCCGGTAGAGTTTGTGGCGAAGTAGATACATGTGTCACTCGATTATTTCGCAATATTTCATAGGCTTTGTCCATGTCCGAAACCACTATGGCGATGTGCTGAAACCAAAGGTCGTTACTTTTAGAGTCGCTAGGAATGGCTTGTTGATTGGTCGCCTCCGGAAACTCTTGCAACACAATGCGTTGATCGCCAAGCGACAAGCGAACGGCCTTTACTGCAGCAACCGATTTGGAAATATTGTACAACTTGGCTGCGGTTTCAGCCGCTATGTTAAATTTTTCTTCAATTTTAAATGGTAAAACGTCTGTGTAAAAAGGAAGCAGTGCATCCAAATTTGATACGGTAATAGTGACTTCGCTGACATTTTTGGCCGATTGAGGCCTAACAACAAAGCTTGTAGAAATCAAAAGCAACGCTAAGACCAACATTTGAAAGGTTCTCATAAAATGGGTTGGTTGTTAAAGAATTTCAGACTTTATATGTTCCGCTACCCGAATCGCCATTGCCATGATGGTCAATGCCGGATTGACAGCCGAACTTGACGGAAAGAAACTGCCATCCACCACGTATAGATTATCAACATCATGCGATTTGCAGAAGGTATCTAAAGCAGATGTTTTAGGATCTTTACCAAACCTGATGGTGCCACATTGATGTGCCGTGCCGGCCAGAGGTATCTTTTTGCCCAAGTACAGATGGCTTGGAAAAATATGCGATTCGCAGCCGGCATGTTCGACCATCCACCTGAGTTTTTTCTGCAAACGCTTGTGGCCTTCAAGATTATTTTCTTTATAAATCAACTTAATTTGCCCTTCTTTGTTTAGGGTGACCCTGTTTTCCGGATCGGGGAGGTCTTCGGAAGTCATCCAAAAGTCTAAAGCGTGGTTGGCCATCAATTCTAGTGAAAAACCGGGTGCAATAGACGGTGCATCTTCTTTGTACATCACCGGATCAGACTTGCCCAGCATCTGAATATGACCCATGGGAAATTGAAAATCATCATCCCCAAAATAAAAATCGTTGACAGCAAATGTTTTACCGAATTTAGTCGGATTGGGTTTTTTAGAAATGGCCAACAATGCAGAGTTGTTGTGTGCCATATAATGGCGTCCTACAACGTCCGAACTGTTGCCGAGCCCTTTGGGATGATGTGCATTGGCAGAACGCAGCAACAAGGCCGCCGAATTGATGGCGCCACAGGCCACAAAAACAATGTCGACAGTGTAGGTGACTTCTTCATCGTTTATTTTTGCCTGTACAGCCTCTATTTTTTTGCCGCTCGTATCCGTCAATAATTTTTCAACCAAGGCGTGTGTTTGCAATTGCACATTAGGATATTTCAATGCTTCTTTGACGCCATCTACATGCGAGTCGCCTTTAGATTCGGTAGGGTCGGGAAAACCATCAAATCTGTCTAGCACAAAAGGAGCATCACCGCTTTTTGGATCTTTGACGCCAACTGGCAATGGAAAAGGTTTCAGACCTAGTTTTTGAATATCGTCGTATAGCTCCTGTATTCTGGGTTCGTGAGCCAACGGAGCCAAGGGGTAAGGTTGTGTTTCTTTAGGTTCTGTAGGGTCGCTACCGCGCAAACCGTGTACGTGGTACATTTTTTCGGCTTGTAAGTAGTAAGGTTGTAAATCATTATATGAAATAGGCCAAGCGGGCGAAACGCCTCCGTGGTGTTTTACTTCCTCAAAATCGCGTTCTCTGAGTCTTAACAAAGCCGCACCATACATTTTAGTGTTACCACCAACGCAGTAATGAATGCCCGGGTGAAAAGGTTTGTCGTTTTTGTCTAACCAAGTTTCTTTGGCTTTGTATCGGGCTTTTAAAAAGACTTCTTCGGTATTCCAATTCTCTTTTTCTTTGGGAATGTATCCGCCACGTTCTAAAATTAAAATTTTCTTACCCGTAGGTGCCAGTTTGGCTGCAAGTGTACCGCCACCGGCTCCTGTGCCGATGATAATTAAATCAAAATGTGTCAAAAGATCAAGTTTAAGGTTAATTTTTTTCAAGTAATGTGTCGCCACTAGCTAGACGAACTTACGAGATTAATAATTTTGAGGTAAAATACGCATTTTTGTAATATAAAACTATCAAATAAGTTAAATGCTTAATCTAAACTTAATATTTAGCTACCTTAATTAATAAAAAATTAAAGAAAGAGACTCATATGGTTAGTTTGTGGCAATTTTTTTTAAAGAGACATCACTAGAAACCATTGTGTGTAAATCGGGCAAATTATATAGGTGTGTAAAGTAACGATCTACAGACTTTGCCCAATCAAAACGCGCTTGCATAGCGAGCTTGGAAATTTTCATCCATTCTTCGGGGTTTGACAGGTACATATCTATGGCTTCTTCAAAAGTAGCAAGCATGTTTTTGGCTTTCATAAACGTAGTACCCCCACCAAATGTAAACCCGTTTATCATATGCCCGACGGTGTCTTTAAGTCCTCCCGTATTGTGAACCAAACAAGGTTGTCCGTGTTGCATTGCCAGCATTTGACTGATTCCGCAAGGTTCAAACAAACTCGGCATCAGGTATAAATCTGCTTCTCTGTAAATGGAACCAACAACCGCGTCCGATTGTCCATTGATAAAAATAAAATTTTGATATAGATGGCTTATTTCCTTAAAATAGGCATCGTAGGAAAGGTCGCCCGTACCCAGTAGGATATAAATACCATTTATCGATTTTAATTTGTCTAACATTAAGCCAAACACCTCAGGATATTTTTTGTAGAGAAAGAATTTTTGGTCCGTAAGTCTGGCAACGCTCGCGGCTATAAAAGAGGGTTTTTTCTCAAACATAGTGGCCAATTTTTTACCGGTGTGCACCAAAAAATCGCTATTGATATTTGTATCTTTGATGGTGAGCCAATTGAAAATGGCACTCATACAATTTTCTAGCAAAGTTCCTTCTGCTTGGTTGGCATTTTTGTGATAATGAATCCCGTTCAAAATACCAAATAACCTTTTTTCGGTATCTGCCCTCACTAAATCATTTTCAAGGCCTTCGCCACCTATAAAAACAGGAGGTTCACTCGGCATCAAGATCTCGTTTTTGTAAGTAGGGGAGACCGTGTGGATGGCATCGGCCAAACGAATGCCAATTCCCATGAGGTTGATGCAATGGGTGTATCGTGTATCGCTGACTAAATTTTCGTCAAATTCAAGTTCCGGATACCAAGCACGAAGCGAAGAAGCGTTGTTTGTGATGGGACGAATTCCCTGAAGTGCCAAGTTGTGAATCGAAAAAACAAAACGTATATTTTGGAGTGATTTAAAGTACGGATGTGATGCTCGAAGCAATAAAATTAAGGCTGTATGCCAGTCGTGTAGATGCACAATATCTGCTTTTCCGACAAGGTCTTCTTTTAGTATTTTGGCCACGGCTCTACAAAAAAGTGCAAATTTGTTGGCGTCTGTAGCAAAGGGCTCGTCTGTATCGTGATGGTATATTTGAGCTAAATTTCCCGATGTTATGGCTTCGTGATGTACAACATAATGATGTATGCGTGGGTTTGGGTTTTTTGCTGTAACGGCGTATAAATCAACCGTAATCCGATTACCCCTAAAAAGCAAAGGTATTTTTTTGACCAACTTACTATCTTGTAAGTGTAGCCGGCCATAAGCCGGTGTAATGACACTGATTTGATGCCCTGATTTGGCAATTTCACCGGGTACGTCGCGAACAACATCACCCATGCCACCTGCTTTACAATTTTTGATGCCGTCGTTCTCCGCAGCAACAAAGACAAAATGTTTGCTCATGATTAAGGTTTTTTAAGGTTTTGTAACAAGGCTTTGGCGGTCAATTTGTGTCACACAACAATTTACGTCTTTAATTTTCAAGCTTTCTTACAGCTTAACAATAATTTAGGCTAGCCTTAAAGCGGTTTAACAAAATCACTTTTAAAGACTGATTAAAAATTGTAAATTAGCCGAAAAGCAACGATGGATATAAAAGACATCAACAAAGTATCGCTCGAATATTTATCACTTCATGATTATCAAGAATTGAAAGATGTGATGATAGAGGCCTACAGAAACATGCCCAATTCTTATTGGAGCGAATCCCATGTCCAAAAACTCATTTCAATTTTTCCGGAAGGGCAAATCGGTATCAAAATAGATGACGAACTGGCCGGTTGCGCACTATCTATTATAGTTGATGACGATCGCTGGGAGGACAGTCACACCTATAGAGAAGTGACGGGTGATTACACCTTCAGTACGCATACCTTAAAAGGAAATATCTTGTACGGTATTGATGTGTTTATCAAACCTAAGTTTAGGGGTTTGCGCTTGGGACGTCGTTTCTATGATTACAGAAAAGAACTTTGTGAAAAAATGAACCTCAAAGGTATTTTGTTTGGCGGCAGACTGCCCAATTATCACAAATTTGCAAAGCAGTTCACGCCCAAACAGTACATAGATAAAGTACGCGAGAGAGAGATACACGATCCGGTACTTAACTTCCAACTCGCCAATGATTTTCACGTCAAAAAAGTAATTAAAAATTATCTGGAAGGAGACAAGGCATCGCAGGAATACGCGGCTATTTTGGCTTGGGATAACGTTTACTACACCAAACCCCGAAAAAGTGCCAAAACCGACAAAACCATAGTCCGATTGGGCTTAGTACAATGGCAGATGCGACTCTATAAAGGCATGAAAGAGCTCATGGAGCAAGCCGAATTTTTTGTAGATGCCGTATCTGGATATCGCTGTGATTTTGCCTTATTTCCTGAGTTTTTCAACGCGCCCTTGATGGCCGAATACAACCATTTGTCGGAGCCGGATGCCATAAGGAAATTAGCGTCTTATACAGAGCAAATCCGCGATGCTTTCTCGGCATTGGCCATTTCTTACAACATTAACATTATTACCGGCAGTATGCCTTATTTGGACGATGGCACCTTGTACAACGTAGGTTTTTTGTGCAGAAGAGACGGTACCATTGAAAAATACACTAAAATTCACGTCACCCCCGATGAATCTAAAGTTTGGGGAATGAAAGGCGGGGATCAAATTCAAACTTTCAACACAGACTGTGGCAAAATAGGCATCTTGATATGTTACGATGTAGAATTCCCCGAACTCAGCAGATTGTTGGCGCTCGAAGGTATGAATTTGTTATTTGTTCCCTTTCTGACAGACACCCAAAACGGCTATTCGCGTGTACGACACTGTGCTCAAGCACGCGCTATTGAAAACGAGTGTTATGTGGCCATATCGGGTAGCGTAGGCAACCTGCCTAAAGTACAAAATATGGACATACAATTTGCCCAGTCAGTAGTCTTTACACCTTGTGATTTTTCTTTTCCAACCTACGGCATCAAGGCAGAAGCCACACCCAATTCGGAAATGATTTTAGTGGCAGACGTGGATATGGATTTGTTAAAAGAACTCAACCAGTTTGGAAGCGTTCGAAACCTAAAAGACAGACGTAACGACCTATACGAACTCAGAAAAAAATAGGAATTATTATTCGTTTAAGAGTTTGGTGATGGCTTCTAAATTGGGTGTCAAAATCACCTCAATACGTCTGTTTTTAGCTTTTCCTTCTGCGGTTTCGTTAGTAGCAACCGGTGCATATTCGCCACGACCGGCAGCTGTGATGTTGCGCAAATTGATCTGTTTGTTTTCTTGTAAAATGGAAACAACCGCTGTAGCGCGCTTGGTTGACAAATCCCAATTGTCCTTGATCTCGACACTTCCTCTGTAGGGTACATTGTCTGTGTGTCCTTCTATGAGAATTGAAATATCTTTATTTTCTGCCAACACTTTGCCCAAAGCTTCTACAGCTTGCCTTCCGCGATTGCCAATAGCCCAACTGCCAGAATCAAATAAAAGCTTGTTTTCCATGGATACATAGATTTTACCGTCTTTTTGTTCGATGGCGAGTCCGTTTCCATCAAAATTTAGAAGGGCTTGAGAAACCGCATCTTTGAGTCTTTTGAGCGCATCTTCTTTGTCTTTGATGAGTTTTTCAAGCTCGTCCACACGACCTGACCTTAGAGCGAGTTCACGCTCTAATTGTTCAAGCCTGGCTTGTTCTTGTGCCAAGGCGTCTTCTCTTTGTTTTAGCTGGCTGAGTAATTCCCTGTTTTTAGCCAAATTCTCCGCAATGGCTGCATTGCTGTTTTGTTCCAACGCATCATATGCTTGTTGCAGGTTTTGTAAATTGTTCTGCAGTGCAGTAATGTCGCTTTCCAATTTGTTTTTGGCGGCCAGTGTTTTTTCGTATTCACTTTTAGTAGAAGTCAGATCTGCACGGGCAGTTTTCAAGTCGTTTGCCAGCTTGTCATTTTCGTTGAAAAGGGCTTCGTTCTCCGATTTGAGTTTACTATATTTATCAGATAATTCGTTGTAAACCTTGGTTGAAACACAGGCGTTCAAAAGTAGCAACAACAAGACAGGGGCAAGAAATGTACGCAGCATAAAATAAGAGTTTTAGAAAACTTAAAACGAGAAAGCTTGAATATTATTTTTCAAGTTTAATTATTTCCTAAAATCAGCGGCATGCCACCTTCACCACTGCCAATTACAACTACTTTACTGTTAGGAGATTTGGCCAATTCGATGGTTGCTTGTATGCCTTTTTCTTGAAGAATCAGACTGGAAAGCGAGGCGTTCAAAATGCGGTTTGCATTGGCCTTGCCTTCTGCTTCAATACGTTGGCGTTCAGCCTCTTTAGAAGCTTTTTCCAGTCGAAATTCATACTCTAAAGACTCTTGTTCCTGGCGCAATTTTCGCTCAATGGCATCTTTGATAGCATCGGGAAGGGTTACGTCTCTGACGAGTATCTGATTGAGCTGAACGTATTGATTTTCGACAAAAACCTTAGTTTCGGCAAATATTTCTTCTTGAATGATTTCTCGTTTGCTCGCATAGAGTTGTTCGGGTGTGTATCTACCCACAACACTTCTTGTAGCTGATCTGACAGCCGGTAGTAAGATGCGTTGGATGTATTCGGCACCTTTTTCTTGGTGTAATTTGCCAAGAAATTCCTTTCTAGGCTGAAACCAAACAGAAGCGTCAAGCTTAATTTCGAGTCCGTTAGATGATAATACTTGCATTTTTTCGAAAGCTTCTTGCTGTCTTACTTCGTACTTAAACACTTTGTTCCAAGGCAAAACGATATGAAAACCTTCATCCATAGCCGGTTGGTCTGTTACCACACCACCGCCGAAGGTTTTGTAGAGCACGCCGGCTTCACCTGAGCCAATAATCACGGTTGATTTTGAAAGAAAAACCAATGCAATAATAAATATCAGAATGGCGGGAATTATTTTTTTGGGTAAATTTTCCATTAAAAATTGTTTTTTAGTTTAAAAATTCAAAGATACTTAATTCAAAATGAATTGTCGCATTTTTAAATTATCTTATCACCTTAGACTCTTATTTATAATTTTATTTCACTGTTATTCAGGTTTTAATGTTCCTATGAGGTGTCTAAATCATTTATTTTGTTAGATTACATCCGATGCTTTTATCACAACAAGATTGGCGAATTTAGTTATTATCTTAACATACTCTATAGAATTAATAGAATTAGACTATTTTTGCCCATAATTTAAAAAAATGAATAATGAAACACCCAAGTAAAAAAAATGCACAGGGGCATGATTATCCTAGGGTGTTCCGTTTGACCTTCGAAAAACAAAAAATACAAAAGATGAATAAGTTATTACTCACAACATTTACAATGCTATTTTTTCAAATGGCTTCTGCGCAAGTGGGACATGTGTTACAACACGTAGGAGCGGTAAACACCGCTATGGGAGGAGCCTCAACTGCCCAACCGTTGGATATCACAGGAACGCTTCAGTGGAACCCCGCGGCTTTGTCTGTTTTTGATGGCCAAATCATATCGGTAAATGCCGGATTGTTTTTTTCAGATCCCAATCTTTCTTCAACAGTTCCAACACCCGACGGGCCCTTTTCCGGAGAAACGGGTGATGACAGAGGTACGTCAGTTTTGCCCTCCCTAGCTTACGTATGGGGAAAGAAAGACAGTAAGCATACCTTTGGTGTTTCAGCTTTTGGCGTTGCAGGATTTGGCGTCACCTTTCCGCAAAGTGACAACAATCCCATCACATTGCCACAAAGCGCAGGTGGTTTTGGTAGGGTAGAATCCGATTATATATTGTTGCAAGTGGGTTTTGCGTATAGCTACAAAATAAGCGAAAAAGTATCTGTAGGTATACAGCCTACCGTAAATTATGCTTCTCTAAAAATAGAACCCAATCCTTTGGCAGCTCCGGATCCGCAAAAGGGATTTCCTTTAGCCGATAGAGCCGATGCCTTAGGTTTTGGTGCGCAAATTGGCGTGTTCTATGATTCCGGTATCGGTTTTAAGATGGGCGCATCCTACAAAACACCACAATATTTTAGCAATTTTGATTTTAACAATTCTTTTTTGGACGGTTCACCTGCACCCGGTGTCGAATTCAATTTAGATTATCCTGCAATGTATTCTGTAGGTTTGGGATATTCAAACACGCTTTTTGACTTGGCATTAGATTTTAGATATATCGATTATGAAAACACCAATGGTTTTGATGATACAGGCTGGGTGATAGCCCAAGAGGGTGATTTTGCTGGTTTTCCAACAGGTGCCGTAAAAGGTTTCGGCTGGAAAAGTATCGGCGTTGTATCTGCCGGTATCCAATTTAATGGTTTTGATAAACTCCCACTGAGGGCCGGCTATACTTTTAGCGACAACCCTATTGATTCTAAAGTCGCTTTTCTGTCAACACCGGCGACGGCTATCATACAAGATGCTTTCCAATTCGGATTTGGTTACCAATTTACAGATAGAATCACCTTAGATGCAGCTTACCACCACGGAAGCAGTCGCGGTAAAACCAAAGGACCATTACTAAATCCAACCCCCGATGTTGCCAACGGTCCGTGGAATGCACAAACCAACCCGTTAGGGGCTATTCCGGGAAGCGAAGTAGGTTTTGACATGACTACAGATATGATCATTTTTGGGCTTACATACTCGCTTGGCAAGTAGATAGAATATGTATTGAAAAAACAAAAGCCCGCCATTTCGTGGCGGGCTTTTGTTTTTGTGAATTTGATAAAACTACGTTATAAATTTGACAAGGTTGCTGTCAAATTTTTCTGCGTTTTCTTTCGGTAAGCAAAAGCGAAAGTTCCCGACTCGTTTGTCCGGCAACCGAAGTGTTTTCTTCGGCGCGGCGTATCAAGTAGGGCATCACGTCGCGCACAGGACCGAATGGTACGTACTTGAGAACCAAAAAACCTTCTTTAGCGATGTTAAAAGAGATGTGGTCACTCATGCCAAACAATTGACCGAACCAAACTTTGCCACTCTTCTTGTCTATGTTGTATTTCTGCATCAATTGAATGCCTTTTAGCGTACTTTCTTCATTGTGTGTACCTACAAAAAGGGCGTGATGGTCTAGTCTTTTTAAAATAAAGCCCATGATGGTATCAAAATTATCATCGGTTGAATTTTTGTTAGGACAAATAGGAGAGGGGATACCCAATTGGGCAGCTCGCTTGTTTTCTTTCTCCATATAAGCGCCGCGCACAATCTTAAATCCTACTCTAAAACCTTCATGATCAGCAATTTCTAATAGGTTGCGAACATAATCTAACCGATCGTGACGGTAACATTGTATGGTATTGAAGATAACCACTTGCGTTTTGTTGTACTTTCGCATCAAGTCCAATACCAAGTCGTCAACGGCTTGTTGAATCCAACTTTCCTCTGCATCCACAAGCAGGCCAATGTGTCTTTTGGCCGCACAGGCTGCAATTTGATCAAACCGTGCTACGACTTTTTCCCATTCTACTTTTTCTACGTCCGAAAGTGGCGTGTTGGCTGAAACTTTCTCCAACAAATCAAAACGGGCAAAGCCTGTTGGCTTAAACACAGCAAAGGGAAGCGAAGCATGTGTATTGGCAAATTCAATGATAGAAATGGTTCTTTGAAAAGCTGCATCAAACTGGGCTTCTGTTTCTTTGCCTTCCACAGAAAAATCTAAGACAGAATACACCCCTTTGTCGTACATTTTTTCAACAATAGGCAAGCAGTCTTGTTCGGAGGTGCCACCACAAAAGTGGTCAAAAACCGTGGAGCGAATCAACCCTTCTACGGGGAGGTGAGACTTTATGGCAAAATTGGTAACTGCTGTACCTATTTTAACTAGAGGTTCGTTGGCAATCAGCTTGAATAAAAAGCAAGCTCTTTCTATCTCAGAGTCTGTTTTCAGCTCGAAAGCAACCTCTGTGTTTTCAAACAATTCTGACTTGTACATGTACCGAAAATTAGATATATACAAAGGTAAATGTAATTTTTGTAGATATATCAAAATTTTAAGTCAAATTTTGACTTCAAAATTATAAAATTCACAAAACAAGTTCCTTTATTTTTTAACATATAAGATTCAGAAGTATCTTCTCTTTTGGCTTTGAGATATAAATACAATCAGACTTCTGCATCAGCTGCCAGATAAGCAGCTCCCAACACCTGGTTTTCGGACTTGGTATTGTAAATAATTTGAAGTTTTTCAATACTTTTTGGATAGGGAAAAAGGCAGAATTCTTGCATCATGGGTGCATGAAAAACATCGTGACCTTTGGCTACAGAACCCCCAATGACAATCGCCTCCGGATCGATGGCGCAAACAATAGTTTTAAGTAGCTTACCCAAATGGACAGCAAACGCATTTGAGATAGCCAAGGCGTCTTGATTTCCCAATCGGGATTGTTCAAAAACAGTTTTGGCATTGGTTTGGTGTTGAAGGTGAAAAAACAAACCGCTACAGTAGTTTTCAAACTTGCTGTCGAGGTAGCACATTTCGCCAAATTCACCCGAGCCACAATTGACATCTTTCAGCAGTTTTCCGTTTTGAATAATGCCACCTGCCACACCCGTTCCTATGGCCAAGCCTACAAAGTGATCAAAAGGTTTACCCACACCGAAGTGTTTTTCCCCCAAGGCAAAACAATTTGCGTCATTGTTGACAAATACAGGAATACCGTGCTTATCTTCAAGTATTTGTTTAAGTGCGATTTCTTCCCAATCCGGAATGTTTTGTACGTGGTAAACTACGCCGGTTTTACGATCTACCACGCTCGGTACGCCTATGCCAATCGCGACAACAGTCTTGTCCCATACTGCTTCTATGGCTGTTGTAATAGCATTGATTACATTTTCGATTTGCTTATTTTTGGGCAAAGCTTGGTTGTAGTGTTGTATAAGTTGTCCCGAAGCAACCCTACCGGAGCGTACATTGGTGGCACCGAGATCTACACCTATATAAACTTTATTTCCCATACTTACTGTAATTTTTATAAATATAAAAATCTTTTTGGAATGTTTCGCATAAACGTATCTGTTCAAAAATTGATATAATTTTATCAAAATTCAAATCAAATTCGTAAATAGAAAATAAAATTTTACATTTAACAACGTTTAATTAAGTATCCAAACCATTTATGAGTTTTCAAATCAAAGAACAAACAGCGGTCTATGATGTCATCATTGTAGGCTCCGGGGCCGGTGGCGGTATGGCTGCCAAGATTTTATCTGAAGGTGGGCTTAAAGTTGCTGTGGTAGAAGCCGGTGGTGATTTTGATCCGGCTAAAGAAGAAGATCGCTTGCAACTTCGTTGGCCTTGGGAATCGCCCAGAAGAGGCGCCGGCACACGTGTAAGACCTTTTGGTGATTTTGATGCGGCCATAGGTGGATGGGATATAGAAGGCGAGCCTTATACGCACAAAGACGGCACCAAGTTTGATTGGTTTAGATCGCGTATGGTTGGCGGAAGAACAAATCACTGGGGGCGGATTTCTCTCCGATTTGGTCCGTTGGATTTTAAACGTAAAGACCATGATGGTTTGGGAGAAAATTGGCCGATAAGCTATGATGATGTAAAACCCTACTATGATAAAGTAGATAAACTCATAGGCGTTTTTGGCTCAAAAGAAGGTATTCCCAACGAACCTGATGGCTACTTTTTACCACCGCCCAAACCCCGGCTTCACGAGTTGTACCTCACCAAAGGTGCCAAATCTTCCAATGTACCTGTCATTCCCTCGCGTTTGTCCATACTTACCAAACGCATCAACAACGAACGTGGTGTTTGCTTTTTCTGCAGACAATGTGCTAGAGGTTGCCAAGTTTATGCCGATTTTTCGTCAGGAACTTGTCTGCTAAAACCAGCCGAAAAAAATGGAAATATAGATGTCTTTACCTATGCAATGGTCAGAAAAGTGACAACAAACGAAGAAGGTTTGGCTACGGGTGTGTCTTTTGTAAGCAAAGTGGATATGCGCGAACACAAACTCAGGGGTAAAGCGGTAGTTTTGGGTGCTTCTGCTTGTGAATCTGCACGTATTTTGCTCAATTCAAAATCTGCACAACATCCCAACGGATTGGCTAATGGCAGTGGTGTTGTAGGTCATTATCTGCACGATTCTACCGGTGCCAGTAGGGTAGGTATCATCCCCGAACTCATGGATAGAGATCGGTATAATGAAGATGGTGTTGGTGGCATGCATGTCTATTCTCCATGGTGGTTGAACGACAAAAAATTGAACTTTTCTCGAGGCTATCACATAGAATATTGGGGTGGCATGGGAATGCCCAGCTATGGAATAGGCTCAGGCATGGAAACCCTTAGGCAATACATAAAAGACAATTATGGCGCACCACGCGAAAATGGCGGCTATGGCGAATCTTTAAAACAAGACGTGAAAAAATTCTTCGGCGCCGTAGTGGGCATGTCGGGTAGGGGAGAAAGCGTTCCAATGTTTGACAACTACTGCGAAATTGATCCGAATGTTGTCGATAAATACGGAATACCGGTTTTGCGGTTTCACTACAATTGGACAAACCAAGAACGGAACCAAGCCAAACACATGCACGATACCTTTGAAGAAATACTAACCCGTTCCGGTGCAATTTTATTAGGTGAAAAACCTACAGCAGAATCAGAATACGGTTTGGATGCGCCGGGTAGAATTATACACGAAGTGGGCACCATTCGCATGGGTGATGACCCCAATACTTCTGTACTGAACAAAATGAGCCAGGCACACGAATGTAAAAACTTGTTTGTGGTTGATGGCGGTTCATTTGTTTCGCAGGCCGATAAAAATCCTACATGGACAATTATGGCTCTGTCATGGCGTACATCCGAATATATTTTACAAGAATTCAAACAACAAAATATTGTTTAGTTATGGACAGAAGAGAAAATCTTAAACTACTCATAGCCGGATCTTTGGGAACGGGCATGCTCATAAGTGCCTGCAAACCAGGCGAGGAACCTACAAAAGAAATTTTGAAACCCTATCTGCCGGATTACGCAAGAGACGAAGCAGAAATAAAACGCTTGGAGGAAATATATGAAGACACTTTTTTCACAGAAGATGAAGTGGCCAAATTAAACGTTTTGGTGGACATGATTGTTCCTGCAGACGCATCATCGCCCGGAGCTAAAGATGTGGGAACAGTTACTTTTTTGGAATTCATCATGAAAGACCAACCCGAAAACCAAACCCTGATGCGCGGCGGGCTGATGTGGCTCGATTTAAAAGGGCAAGACACTTATCAAAAGAACTTTTTGGAACTGGATGCGCTACAACAAAAACTAGTAATCGACCAGATTGCTTACCCCGATTCGGCAGATCCCGAACTCGAATTTGCCGTATCTTTTTTTAACATGTTGCGCAATTTGACACTAACCGGTTATTTTACCTCAGAAGCCGGTGTCAAATATTTGGGTTATGTAGGCAATACACCCAATGTTTGGGATGGCGTTCCGGATGATGTGCTCCAAAAACACGGATTGTCCTATGACGAAAAATACAAAGATGTCTACCTCAATCCTGAAAACAGAAATGAAATGGCCAACTGGGATGAAAACGGAAATTTGGTCTAAGGCTTTGTTTTAACTCTTTTTATATTGAGAATCTAATCATTTTCCAACTGTACAGCGCCTATACCGGCTTGCCAAAGAACTTGATTGAAAGTTTTCAATTGTGCTTTCAATTGTATGCCTTTTGATTTCAATCCAACCCAAGTAGCATCGAGTTCTTTTTTGCGTTCGATTGTAGGCAGATTCACTTTGGGCAACGAACTATCGGCATGGTTGAGCAAAAACATATACTCTGCACTAAATTTATTTTCAAAATTTTCAACATCATCATAGGCTTTTGACATGCGCTGAACCATTTCACCATCCCATTCAGATAGTGATGTGACCAATGCCATTCCCTGTTTGTAAATTTCCGTTTTGGAGTTATCTGCTGAAATTTTAATCAAAACCGACTTGAGTTGTTCTTGCGCAGCCTTCAGCGTGTTGACCATTTTGTGCATTTCAGTGACTTGCTGCTCCATGTCTGTCATGATCCTGTCAAATTCTTGAAAGTCTTCGGGTTTTACATCGTATAAAGGATTGTTTGTAATTTTAAAGGAAGTTGCCTGTGCTACATCGCCAACTGTCAAAGTCGCTGTATAGTTTCCCGGAGGCGTTCGGTGTCCTCTGTAGTTCGCTTCAATATAAACATTGGACACCCCTGGCACTATCGGATATCGCATGTCCCAAACAAAACGATTTAAACCCGCTTTTTTAGACAATGTAGGAGTAGGGGGAGGGCCGCCGTCATATCGCGAAAAATTGGTGTCTTTTACAGATGTAAATCGGTTAACTAGCAATCCATTTTCATTTTTAATTTCTAATTTAACAACTTCATTTTTAAGATCCTCAGAAATGTTGTAATAAAATACGACGCCATTAGCCGGATTCACACCTTCCATGCTGTCTGTGCCATCAAACGTATCTGTATTGCCGTTCATGGGACTTCCCCAAGAGCCATACACCGCATCTTCGGGTTCGAACAACTTCGTTTGTCCCGGGTTTTGATTTGTTTGAGACAGCAATTTGAGATCATCGAGTATCCAAAAAGCACGTCCGGAAGTAGCTACTATCAAGTCGCCCTGATGAATTTTTAAATCTGTGATTGGTGAGACGGGCAGGTTGCGTTGAAGAGGATGCCAATTTTTGCCATCGTTCCATGAAACGTACAAACCTGTTTCTGTTCCGGCAAAGAGTAAACCTTTTTGAGTTGGGTCTTCGCGAATCACTCTAGTAAAAGCGCCGTAGGGAATGCCATTACTGATGTTTGTCCAAGTTTTTCCATAATCGGTTGTTTTGTAGAGGGCGGGCGTGTAATCGTTAAATTTATATCGCGTTGTGGCAATATAGGCTGTCGCTGCATCATGGGGTGAAACCTCAATGGCGTTCACCAAACACTCTTGTAAATTTTTAGGTGTGACATTTGACCATGTTTGTCCATCATCGCGGGTGAGATACACAAAACCGTCGTCACTGGCAGTCCAAATCACGCCTTTTTCGTGAGGCGATTCCATCATGTAACTTAAGGTGCCATAGTTTTCTGCACCTACAGCTTCTACGGTGAGCGGTTCGCCACCTTTACCTTGTTTAGCATCTATATTTCGAGTCAAATCGGGTGAAAGTTCTCTCCAGCTCTGGCCCATATCATCGGTAACCAATACCATTTGTGCACCGTGATAAAACCTATTTGGATGGTGTGAAGAACGCACGATAGGGGCGTTCCAGTTAAAGAGATACTTCATGTCTCTAGCTGCCAATCCGAGGTATTGAATGGGTGCTGCCATCACATTTCTCCCCACTTTTGAAGAAGTTTGTAAAAGTTCAATATATCCCAAATAACTGCCGCCCATGACCCAATCGGGCTTGTCCGGATCGAAAGCTAAAAAAGCACTTTCGCCACCGGCAGAGTAGGTCCAATCTTCTCTGCCAATACTACTGCGACCCTGCGAGAGATGTGCTATTTTAATTGAAGTATTGTCCTGTTGGCCAGCATAAATATTGTATGGAAAAAGGTTGTCTGTGTTGATGCGGTAAAATTGACCGGTGGGCATATTGTCTTGCGTTGACCAAGTTTTGGCGTTGTCAAACGAGATGGCACCGCCACCGTCATTTGAAATAATCATGTTTTGAGAATTTTTTGGATTGATCCATAAATCGTGAAAATCGCCGTGCGTATTGGTTCCGAATTCCTCCCATGTCTTTCCGCCGTCTATAGATTTTAAAGCTTGTGCGCTGAGCACATAAACCTCATTTTCGTTTTGCGGATTGATAAAGACTTCTATATAATACCAAGCCCGTTGGGTGAGTCTGTTGTCGTCGCTGACGCGCGTCCAGCTTTTGCCTGCATCTTCCGAAACAAATAAACCGCCTAAATCTTTTTGGCTGTCGGCTTCTATGAGGGCATACACCTTATCAGAATTTGAAGGCGCTACGGCTATAGCCATTTTTCCTTTGTCGTCGGGCAAACCTTCGTGAATAATTTCCCAGGTTTCTCCGCCGTCCATACTTTTGTATAAACCGCTACCTGAACCACCACTGACCACCACCCAAGGTTTGCGTTGGTGGTGCCACATAGCCGCATAGAGCGTTTGCGGATTGTTGGCGTCTATGCTGAGTTCAACGCCACCTGTAAGTTCGTTGACAAATAAGACCTTTTTCCACGATTTTCCACCATCGATGGTTTTGTAAATACCGCGATCTTTGGTAGGGCCAAACAAAGCGCCTTGTGCAGCTACCCAAACGATGTCGGGATTGGTCGGATGTATGACAATGCGCGAAATGTGTTGTGTGGCTTCCAAACCGAGATGTGTCCAGGTTTTTCCGGCATCGGTCGATTTGTAAACGCCATCGCCATAGGATGTCATCACGCCGCGCACGGCATGTTCGCCCATACCGACATACACCACATTCGTATTTGAAGCTGAAACAGCTACAGCACCTACAGATCCGGTTTTAAAAAATCCGTCGGATATATTTTTCCAATGCTGTCCGGCATCGGTCGTTTTCCATAGTCCGCCACCTGTAGTTCCCATATAATAGGTTAACGGATCGCCGATAACTCCGGTCGAACTCACAGATCGGCCACCACGAAACGGCCCAATGTTTCTAAATTTTAACGGTTGAAAATATTCTTGTACGTTTTGAGCATTTACAGAAATTGTCATTGTAAATAACAAAATACTCGTTAGGATAGACTTCATATAATTGTTTTGTTTGAATGGTTTGCTTGTTTATTCAAATTTATATAAAATCTGTTTGATATTTCAAGATAATATTTTAATACATTAAATTGTTCTATAATATATATTATGTAAAATAGATTATTAATGAAATAAGGGAAGCGTAACATTACTAACGCTTCCCTATTCTTATTTAAAAAGATCTTCAAGTACGCTCAAGCCTGCAGTATTGTTATCCATACCTTGAAATGACTGTGCCAATTGCGTCATTTGTGCGGGTTGCATATTATCGCCAAGCAATCTTAAAATAATGAGACCTCTGTTGTTATCCGTACCAAAAAAAATCATTTCATCTATAGCGGTTTCTTCACCATAATATGTCAACACGCCTTGTTGCGATCCTGTTTTAAAGCGCATGAGTTCATTAAATTTGTCACCTTGTAGAATTTTGGTGATGGTTTCTTTTTCTTGTGCATACATGGCTTCGCCTGATTTTTGAACTTGTAGCGCCAATACATTGATTTTTTTAATAGATTTCAACGCCGCTTTTTGATTTTCATCTAAACTGATGGAATCAAACTGAAACAGACTTACAGGCAAATCAACATTGATAAATTGCTGTGCATCTCTCTTGGCCACCAAATACTCTTGTAGCGTTGGCTCACTGTTACAAGCGGTCAAAACCGATACAGCTAATATGAACAAGGTAACTTTTGTGATTAAAATTCTCATATCTCAATTTTTTATGATTAATAAACTAATGATTTAGTTTTTCTTTTTCCCGATTTGATCGCCACCGGGTATGTTCATTTTTTCGGTCAGGGCAGATATTTTGTTTAAGTCTATCAAACCTGTAATGCTCAAAATAATCGTTTCTGTTGAATCCGGACTTTGCTCGTTGCGCGTGTTAACAAACATCAGCAGTTCGTTGACCATGTTCTCTGTTTTTCCGGGTTTCACATAAAACTTGATGTTGCTGTTGTTTTCCTTGACACGCATTAACTCGTCTAACTTATTATTTTTCAAGTATGTGTTAAAGGTGTTTTCCATATCGAGGGCAACTTTTTTGTTGCTTGTAGAGAAAACCCTCAAATTATCGAGCGTTTGGATGAGCTCCATATATTGTTGCGCTTCGGGGTCGTCTGCCACGGCACCTTTAAAGGAACTCAGCATTTTAAACAAATTTTTGTTCATAATGACCACTTTGACATCTTCTGTGTTTTCAAATTTATCAAAGGCGGATTGCGCATAGGTTGCGGTCGTCAATATGACAAGGGACAGGGTAATGAGGATCTTTTTCATCTTGTATAAATATTAAATTGTTAATCAAAAATTTCAGAAATTGTTTTGTCAAAAGTTTTTAGGTGACTGATTTCTTGGGCTCCGGAATTGAAGTTTATCGAAACCATTTCCAGTGCATTTTTGGTTTGTTCGTACAACAAAGCGGCCTCTTTTTGTCTGCTATTTTGCTGTTGCCAAATACCCGCAGAAACTACTATGGCCAAAGATGCTGCGATACTCAGCCATTTTCGCAAAGGCTTTTGCTTTACTGTAGGCTTCCATGTAGGCGATTTGGACGTTTTCTGTACATTAAAATGCGCAAATAAAGGTTGGTATGGCAAGTGTTCGTCTGCAATGTGGGCTTGTGAAAAATACATTTTCAATTGTGCTTCTTCCGCTGTTGTGGTTTCTGCTTCAAAGTATTTTTCGAGCAATTTGTTAATTTTAGTTGACTCCATAGCTGTGTCTTTTTATGAGTTGATCTCTCAGTGTTTTTCGGGCTCTGCTCAAGGCTACCCGTATAGCGGTTTCATTCATATCTAGCATTTCTGACATTTCTTCAAATTCGTAACCTTCAACATCGCGTAGCTGTACAATCATGCGTTGCTGGGTTGGCAACAAATTCATCAGGCGTTCTACATAGCTCACAGCATCTTTTGTTTCCAACTGTTTTTCGAGCGAAGCAGCCGGCGCACTGAAATTTACATGAACCAACGACAAATTTCCTGCTTGCTTCGATTTTAGCCTGTCTAAGCAATGGTTTTTGGTAATGGTCATTGCAAATGCTTCCAAGTTGTCATAGTTTTTCAAGTCATTTTTCTTGTTCCAAAGTTTTACCCAAACCTCCTGTGAAGCATCTTGGGCTTCTTCCGTTGAAACCAGTAAGCGTTTGGCGAGCCTAAACACCTTGTCTTGAAAAGGTTTTATCAGGTTTGAAAATTCGTTTGGCTTCATTACAAGTTCCATGTTTGGTGGTCATTTGTTTCCTATCGACGAGTGTGATGAAATTTTGTTACAAGATATTGTAAATTTCAAAGTTTACGTCTTACTTTTATAGGGTTTTACAGTTGATCGCTGTTATAATAAAAATTAAGTCTAAGAGTTATATAAAAAACATTTTGCCATGAATAAGAAAACGCTGCTCCTCTCCTATTTTTTACTGCTTTTTATATGTATGGGTTGTTCGGGTGACGACCAGGATGATATTGATGCGCCGTTGCCAGTAGAGAATATTGTGACTCAAATCAATGATTTTGTTTGGAAGGGATTGAATCTTTTTTACCTGTATCAGGCCGAAGTGCCCAATCTTTCCGATACCCGGTTTGCCACACAAACAGAACTGAATACCTTTTTATCGGGTTTTAATTCGCCTGATGCATTGTTTGAAAGTCTTTTGTACAGACGAAACGATGTGGATAGGTTTAGCGTCATTGTAGAAGATTTTATTGCGTTGGAGCAGTCTTTTCAAGGTATTTCTAAAACTAACGGCATGGATTTCAGGTTGACTTTTCTGCCCGGTAGCCAAACCAACCTAGTCGGTTTTGTGCGTTTTGTATTACCCGGTTCTGATGCAGCAAGCAAAGGCATACAGCGCGGTGATTTTTTTCTGACGGTCAACGGCACCCAACTCACGGTTGATAATTTTTCTGAACTTTTGTTTGGCAGTGGCGATACCATCAGCTTGGGAATGGCAGATTTTGTGGATGGAAACCCGCCTTCTTTTCAATCGAACGGAACAAATGTTTCTTTGACGGCAACGGTCTTTACCGAAAATCCTATTTTTATAAATAAGATCTTTAACATAGGTGGTCAAAAAATTGGATACCTCATGTACAATGGTTTTGTTAGCAATTTTGATATCCAATTAAACGATGTATTTGGTCAATTTAAAAATGAAGGCGTTACAGATTTGGTTTTAGACCTTCGCTACAATCCGGGCGGTGCCGTTACTTCGGCAACGCGTTTGGCAAGTATGATTACCGGACAATTTGCCGGACAAGTTTTTAGCAGACAGATTTGGAATGATAAAATACAACAAGCCTTTTTGGAAGATGACCCAAGCTTGTTGGAAGACAAATTTGTGAGTTCTTTTAACGGCAACAATGTCAACAGCCTCAACCTGAGCCGTGTGTACGTTATTACCACTTCTTCAACAGCATCTGCAAGTGAACTCGTAATCAATTCTTTGAATCCTTATATAGATGTCATTCAAATAGGTACAAATACCACGGGTAAGTTTCAAGGGTCTATCACTTTGTACGATTCGGATGATTTTGGCCGACAAGGCGCAAATCCCAATCACAATTATGCCATGCAGCCTTTGGTGGTTACCTTGGCCAACCGTGATGGTGTGGGTGAATTTTTTAACGGACTGACGCCCGATATACAGCAACAAGAGTTCATCAATGAATTGGGTGTGTTAGGTGAAACAAACGAGCCTTTACTCAATATTGCCTTGAACCAAATTACAGGGGCTTCGCTACCCGGCAGGGCTAATGTTTTTGGGAATCAAAAGCCTTACAATTGGGAACTCTTTAAAGAATCTAACGATTTTGCGCCTTTGGGCAAAGAAATGTATTTAGACAGAGACCGCATTCCGTTGAAAAAGTTGAAATTTGAATAAAAATCTCATCAATTTCAGTGGATTATACGGCGCTTTGATCAAAATTATTTTCGAATCTGTCCTGTTCCAAAAACGTAATATTTGTTTGTTACCAATTGTTTCAGTCCGAGTGGTCCTCTGTGGTGAAGTTTGTCTGTACTGATGGCCAACTCGGCACCGACGCCAAACTGACCACCATCAGTAAACCTAGTAGAAGCATTGTGATAGACTGCAGCACCGTCAATTTGTTCCATAAAGGTTTTTGCGGCCGGCTCAGCATTTGTCATGATACAAGCCGAGTGTCCTCCTGAATATTGATTGATTTTTTCTATGGCTTCATCCAAACTGTCAACTGCGCCCACACAGGCTTTCATCGCTAAAAATTCTTCGTGCCAAACAGCTTCACTTTCAATGGGCAATACGTTGGTAATTGACTGAATATCAGTACTACTCATAACAGATACATTGTTTTCTTTCAGCAACTGTACCAAAAATTTAACTTTCGCTTCAAAATGGGGAATGTTTTTGTTTATCAATATTTTATCTAAGGCATTGCAGGCGGATATTTTTTGTGTTTTAGCATTGACAATTACTTGTTTTGTCATGTCCCAATCCGCATCCGGATGTACGTACAAAAAATTGTTCCCGCGGCCACTGACAAGCACTGCACATTGGGCGTGTTCTTTTACGAAAGCAATGAGTTTTTCTCCGCCTCTCGGCACAATTAAATCTAACTTTTGAGTCGGATTTTTCAGAAATTCTTGTGTTTGTTGTCGGTTGAGTTGCAGATAGCTGATCCAATCTTTGTCGAGATGGTTTGCTTGCAGCGCTTGGTGCCAACAGTCAACCAAAGCCAAGTTGCTGTGGTGGGCTTCTTTACCGCCTTTGAGCAAAATCTTACTGTTGGCCTTGAAGGCTAAGACTGCGGCTTCTATGGTTACGTCAGGCCTCGATTCGTAGATGATCATAATTCTGCCAAACGGCGCGGTTTTGTTGAGAATTTTTAAACCGTTGTCGAGTGTTCGTTCCGAAATCAGGCGGCCCACAGGGTCTTCTTGGGCTTTTACTTCTTTCAGTGCTTGAATCATCCCGTCAATTTTGTGATTGTCCATTACCAATCGATCGTACAAAGCACGGTCATCTGAGGCAAATGCATCTAAATCTTTTTGGTTGGCAGCTAACAATTGCTTTCGGTTTTGATCTAAAAGCGAAAGCATATCCGTCAACACCTTATTTTTTATATCTGTTTCTAAAAGTATCATTTTGATTATTTTATAAATTTAGTACCTACTTCTTTTCCGTCTAAAATATCAAGTATAACATTTTCTTTTTTTCCGTTTGCAATATACGTGACTATGCCTTTTGAAGCAGCGTTTTTGGCAATTTTCAATTTTGATTTCATGCCACCTCTACCCTGTCCTTCTTCTTTATTGCTTTGTTTGACATATTTTTCCACTTTTTCGTCAGATTTGACCAACCTGATCAGATTGGCGTTTTCATCATCCGGATGGCCGTCAAAAAGACCGTCAATATCGGTCAGAATGATCAATGTATCTGCATGTATCAATTCGGCAACTAAGGCTGCGAGTTCGTCATTGTCTGAAAACATTGACATGGTGAGTGAAACAGTATCGTCTTCGTTGGCGATGGGGATAATGCCTTCCGAAATTAGTCCTTCGTAGCAGTTAATCATATTTTTGCGGTGATTGCCGGGGCTAAAATCGCGTTTGGTTGCCAATACTTGTGCACAACGAAGACCCCATTCGTGGAACAGTGTGTAATAGTGGCGCATCATGCGGGGCTGTCCTACGGAAGAATATATTTGCCTTCTGATGGATGGTTCTTGAATACCGCATTCGCCCAAAATTTCTTTACCGGCAATTGCAGAACCGGAAGAAACCATCACCGGCATGATGTCGTTTTCGTATAAGAATGCAATTTGTCTGACTAAATTCTTCAAAACCGGTCCCATGATTCGGTTGTCTCGGTTTGTCATCACGTTGGTGCCTATTTTTACGACAACCCTTCTTTTATCTTTCATTTTTTTTATTTAACTGTAATTATCCGTTTTCTTTTCCCATTTCTACTGCTCGGTCAAAGGCCGCAAATGCCGCTTCTTTAATCAATTCCTTCACGTTGTTATCTTCCATAGAATCTAAAGCAGCGCGCGTGGTACCTCCTTTTGATGCCACGCGGTTCATCCAGGTTTGCGGGCTTGAATCATCATCGTTAAACAAGGCCACGGCACCTTCAAAAGTTTGTGAAACCAAAACTTTGGAATCGTTTTCTGAAAATCCCATCTTTCTGGCTGCTTCCAACATAGACTGCATAAAGTAAAAAATGTAAGCGGGACCACTTCCTGATATTCCTGTTGATGCATCTATGTAATTTTCGCTGTTTACATGTATGGAAACACCTGTGGTGTCTAAAAGCGATCGTACGGTTATCAATTCTACCCTACTGACGGCATCGGATTCTGTGTAGGAAGTGACTCCCTTCCCTACTTTTGCAGGTAGGTTTGGCATCGTTCGAATTATTTTTGGAACACCGAGCCAATTTTGTATTTGTTCTATGCGTACACCGGCCATCAGCGAAACTATAATTTGCTGGGGGTTGGTTAGTGCTTTCATTTCATTAAAAAGATCTTCGCAGTGAAAAGGTTTCACGCCAATAAAAACAATATCGGCCTTAGGTAGGCAGTTTTCAAGTTTGTCAAACACCTCAAAATTGGTATTTTTGGCAACTGCCTCGCGGGTTTCATGCATGATGTCGTATATCATAATTTTTCGCTTGCCTATAATAGGAGCCTGTGACATCCCTTCGGCATAGGTAAGTCCCATATTGCCGGCGCCAATAACTAAAATTTTCATTTTTTTGATGTTTATAATTCAACATACGCTCCGCAAAGACCGTGCGGGTATCCAAACTTTGTGTTTTTTCGGATGATTCTTTGCGAAAGTTTATCTTGATAATGGCATTCGTAAATTTAAAACAACAGTTTTTTTATACAGCTTAAGTCGTTGAATAAAAAACATATAAGAAAGTTTCATCTCATTATTAACAGCGTTGTTTTATATTTTATGCCATCTCTTTTCTTAATATTATGTTAATTGTCATATTGTCAGTAAAATTGCAATGGTTATTATACTTTAAACTTTTAAAAGCGCTTGTAAAGATAAACCTTACTTTTACGCTCAAATTTTTAAAACATGGATACATTTTTAGGCGTTACTTTGACAGAATGGGTTGGATATGCTGCATCTGCAGGTGTGTTGCTTTCTTTTTTGATGAAAGAAATGCGCACACTACGTATCGTAAATACTGTCGGCTGCTTTCTTTTTATCATTTACGGTGTTTTACTCAATTCTATCCCTGTTATTGCCACCAACACCATTATTGTAGGAATCAATATCTATTACCTCTTTGTCAAAAAAATTAAATAAGGGTTTTGGATAGTGTTTGGTGAAAAAAGGAAAATGCGTTACTTTCACACATAAAACCACACCACTTGTCCACCTTTCACATTCAGCCATACAGAGATGCATACCAAGAAGAATGGGATGCTTTTCTGATGCATTCACCCTGTGAAGTTTTCTTTTTCTCACGTCGTTTTCTCGCCTATCACAAAGAACGGTTTCGCGACGCTTCGCTTATGTGTTATAAAAACGATAAACTCTTTGCGCTGCTGCCCGGACACATCGCGCAAGAAACGTATTGTTCGCACCGAGGACTGACTTTTGGCGGGTGGATTCCGCATGCCAAAAACGCTATAGAGGATTGGATTGAAATCTACAAGCAGCTCGAAGATTATCTTAAAAATATAGGGCTCAAATTTTTAGAAATCAAAATGCTCCCGGCTATTTATACAAGACTTCACCACAGTGGTTTCTCTTACTTGCTATTTCAAAAAAAAGCTATTTTGATGCGCCGCGATTTGAATTACGTAATTTCGCTTCAGCAAAAAATTGCTTTTAATAAATCGAAAACACTCATAGCAAACAAACAATTGCCGGATGCATTTACCATTGAGCAAACGCATGATTTTAGCACCTATTGGCACAGTATTTTAGAACCCGAACTTCAAAAAAAATACGAAGCCAAGCCGGTACATTCTTTTGATGAAATTGATTTTTTGCGACGGGAATTTCCACAAAACATCCAATTGTATCAAATAAAACATCGCGGCGATTTGATAGGCGGAATCGTCCTTTTTATACACCAAACGGTTGTTAAATCTCAGTATGTGGCTGTAAATGCGCTTGGCAGGAAGCTGCGCGCATCCGATTATTTGTATATTTTTCTCATAAAAAAATTTCAGGCATCCGGTTTTTTGTATTTTGATTTGGGACATGCAAATGTTGATGAAGGCTACGGCATACAAACTACTTTAGCAAAATACAAAGAGGAGCTCGGCGCACGGCCGATAGATGCAGATCGTTATCTCTTAAAGTTATGACACAGCCTTTTTTAAACTTACAACAGCTAAATGCACGCTTTGAAAAATCCTTTTTAGAAGCGCAAAAAAAAGTACTCACAGAAGATTTTCTCATCAAAGGAAAAGCAGTATCCGATTTTGAAACCGCATTTGCGGCCTACTGTGGCACACGCTTTTGTGTAGGCACCGGAAACGGACTCGATGCCTTAATCCTTATCCTGAAAGCTTACATTGCACTGGGAAAACTAAAAAAAGGCAGTGAAGTTATCGTGCCGGCCAATACCTACATTGCCACGATTCTCGCTATAAAACACGCCGGATTGCATCCGATTTTGACAGATGCCGACCCCGATGATTTTAATATTGACTTAGTCGATTTACAAAAAAAGATTTCCCCAAAAACCAGGGCTATATTGGTTGTTCATCTCTATGGGCAGCTCGCCAAAATGGACGAAATCAAACAAATTGCAAAAAAACATGCCTTACTACTCATAGAAGATGCCGCACAGGCCCACGGTGCTACTGATTTGTTCGGTAAAAAAGCCGGAAATTTGTCGGATGCCGCAGCTTTTAGTTTTTATCCAACCAAAAATTTGGGTGCTTTGGGCGATGCCGGAGCCGTCACCACTAACGATGCGGATTTGGCCAATTTGATAGCCCAACTCGGTAACTACGGTCGCACGCATAAATACGAAAATGCGTATCTCGGTCACAATTCCAGGTTGGACAGCCTACAGGCCGCATTTTTATCTATCAAACTGGTGCATCTCGATGCTGACAACGCTTTGCGAACTGCAAACGCTAAAAGATATTTACGCGAAATATCCAACCCGATTATCGATTTACCAAAGGTACATCTGTTTGCTGCACACGTGTTTCACCAATTTGTAGTGCGGTGTGTACGCAGAGATGATTTAAAAAATTATTTGCAGGCACACGGCGTCGAAACAGACATCCACTACCCTATTCCGCCGCACCGTCAAAAAGCATTGCGAACTTTGCACAAACACGCTTTTCCTGTTACGGAACGCTTACACCAAACCGTATTGAGTTTGCCTGTTTACCCTACTTTAGATGACGATGCTTTGACCCGCATCATTAGCCTTTTAAACAACTATGCCTGATTTTGCATCACAGCAGCGTGAACAAAAAGCTTACAGGAATATCCTGAAAGTCACTTCTATTTTCGGAAGTGAGCAGCTGGTTCAAATGTTGATTGCCTTGGTTCGGTCTAAATTTTTGGCTATTTGGTTAGGGCCATTGGGCATGGGCATCAATAGCCTTTTACAAACTACGCTAAGCTTGTCCGAACAAATCTTTTCAATGGGTTTGCACCAAAGTGCCGTGAGAGATATAGCCGAGGCAAAAAATAAGGATACGGATAAGCAGGCTAAAATCATCGCGGTGCTCATCAAATGGGTTTGGAAGAGTGCCTTGGTCGGCGGCCTTTTTATCGTGTTTTTTTCTTTCGGATTTAGTCTTTGGATTTTTGACGATTCTAGTTATACGCTTTCTTTTGTGTTGATCGGCATTGCCGTATTCTTAAAGATTGTTACCACCGCTCGTTTAGCTGTTTTACAAGGGCTTCAACGTTATTCGAGTTTGGCGAAAGTTAGAATTTTGGGTAGCTTGGTCAGTTTGTTGATCATTTTGCCACTTTACTACGTGTGGCGCGAAGCGGCTATAGCACCTGCCATTTTGATTGCTACTTCTGTCTTATTCTTAGTGACCTTGTTTTTTTACAGAAACATTCCTAAAAGTTCTGAAAAAATAAGCGGTAACGAATTTGCAAAAACCGGAAAAAATATGATGCGGCTGGGTTTTGTGATGAGTTTGGGCGGTTTTCTCAACATGGCGTCACTCTACGCTGTCCAACTGTTTATTCAAGACAGCGGTTCACTCTCAGATGTTGGCCTTTTCAGTGCCGGTTTCACTATAATTCATGTGTATTTTGGCATGGTTTTCAACGCGATGACAACGGATTATTATCCCCGTTTGGCTGCGACTGACCAAAGCCCAAACCTGCTTAAAAAAGAAGTAAACCGACAGGCTGTTTTTTCACTTTTAATCACCACACCTCTGATTTTAATCATCTTAATATTTGGAAAAGGTTTGATCACACTTTTGTACGCTGCAGCTTTTGAGCAGGTTTATTATTTTTTGTTTGCCGCATTGCTCGGTGTGCCGTTTAAAAGTATTTCTTTTTGTTTTGGTTTTATTTTTATTGCCAAGGGCGATGTAGCTGTTTATGGAAAAACCCTGATTATCTTTAACCTTCTTTTTTTTGCAATTATGGTCACCGGATATACACTTGGTGACCTTCAAGGCTTGGGCATCGCTTTCTCGCTTTATTACTTCATTCATCTAACGGTGGTTGTTATCATCTCGAAGCTTCGGTATCAATTGGGTTTTTCAGGCGAACTGCTTAAAATCATTACAATTTCTCTACTTCTTGTTTTGGCTAACATGGTGTTGGTCTATTTTGACACTATTTTTTTTAAATATCTGAAAGTTTTACTTTTGGTTGTTTCTTTGCTTTTCAGTTTATACTATTTAAATCAGAAAACCCATATTTTTGAGATGCTCAAAAAAATGATTAAACGCCCAGAGCAAGACTTATGAATTTTCTTAAAAAAATCTACCGCATTTTCCGTTTTGTAATGAAGGTAAATTGGATTAAAACCGTGTATTTTAATCTGAAAGCATTTCGTTTTTCAGTAGCAAAAAAACTTCCGGTTCTAATATATGGTCGTGTAAAAATCACCGATATTTCAGGAAAGATTATCATAAATGCTCCCATCAAAACCGGCATGATTGGGTTTGGGCAAAAATTTGAAAAAATGACCAAGGCCAAAGGAAATGCAGAAATCAATATCAGAGGCACAATCGTTTTTAGAGGATACGCACACATAGGTAAAGATTGCTTTTTATTTGTGGGCAAAGACGCCTATTGTGAGCTTGGAAACATGACCGGTTTGGGTTCGGATGTTAAAATTATATGTACCGAGCGTATTGTGCTTGGCGATTGGGCACGGATTGGCTACGAATCGCAAGTGGTAGATACCAATTCGCACCATATGATGGATGCGGGTACGGGTGAAAAATTCCCCATGTCTGCGCCTATTCATATTGGCAACTATAATTCGGTGTCCAACAGGGTTTCTATCATGTCTAAAACCGTTACGCCGGATTATTGTGTAGTGGCTTCCAACGCAGTTCTATCAAAGGATTATTCAAACTTGGGCAATGAAATCTTACTGGGTGGCATACCCGCCAAATTGATTCGAAAAAACTTTTCAAGAGATTGGGAAGGTGAAAAATTGAGCATAGAAAAGCTGCTGATCGTTTGTCGCTGACGCTTTAGTACAAGGGTTCTCCGTTGAGGTCGGTGGTCAGTATTTCAGACATGTAATCGAAAAAAGGTCTAAGTTTTTGAAACACCTCCACAACCTTTGTTGAAAAATCTTCAGACAAAGCTTGTTTGTCGTCAAAGTGATGCTCCACTACAAATTGTTTCCACCGAATGAAATCGATATTTGGATGGTTTTTGTCAAAACCTTTAGGAGCTGTTTTTAAAGATTGCCCGACCAAACCACCAAAAACAGATTGAAACTCCGGATTGCCAACAATCTCTTTAATACCGGAGGCATCTGCTTCAAATTCTTTACGAATGCGCAGTAAATCTTCGGGTGAAGGCTGCCAGAAACCACCTGCAACAAAGGTATTTCCAGGCTCGATATGAAGATAATAACCACCTCTGTATTCCGGTTTTACACGGTGAAAAACCCCACCGAAATGTGTTTTATAGGGCGTTTTGTCTTTTGAAAAACGCACATCCCTGTAAATGCGATATACTTTGACGTAATCGATAAAATCGGTTTGTTTGAGTTGATCCGAAATTTCTTGAAACAGCGTTTTGGTTGCGTCATTCGCTTTTTCATAAGCATCTTTATGAGTGTCAAACCAAGGCCTATTGTTGTTGGTTTTCAGCTCAGTGAGAAAAGTAAAAGTTTCGTTTATAACCCTGTTTATAGCCATTTTTTTCTTTTAAAAAAGAGTAAAAGTCCTAAAGAAATCAAAACCATGACACCCCAAACCACATAATAACCTTCGCGCATATTCAATTCGGGCATATAATGAAAATTCATACCGTAAACCCCGACGATAAAAGTAAGCGGAATGAATACCGTTGAAATAATCGTGAGCACTTTCATCACACTATTCATTTTGTTGCTCACGCTACTCATGTACATGTCCATAAGTCCCCACAGCATATCTCGATAGGTTTCTAGAGTTTCGATAATTTGAATGGTATGGTCGTATAAATCGCGAAAATACTTTTGTGTACTTTGTTCAATGGCCGGGTAGGAATTTTTATCTAAACCACTCACGACTTCCCTCAGTGGATAAATTGAGCGGCGAATGCGGATGGCTTCTCGTTTGAGATTTTGAATGTCGTTGACCAACTCTGCATTCGAGTTGTTGATGAGTTGGTCTTCTAAATCTTCTATTTTTTCGCCCAAAGTTTCCAAAATTAAAAAATAGTGATCTACCACAGCGTCCAAGAGGCAAAACAATAAATAATCGGCTTTTTTACCACGGATTAAGCCACGAGGTTCTTCTATACGGGTTCTGATGGAATCGAAAACGTCTTTTTCGGTTTCCTGAAACGTAAGCAAGGTGTCGCCGGAAAGAAATAAAGCCAAATGCTCAATGACCAATTCGTTTTGTGGATTGTAATAGAGCATCTTGGAAATGATAAAAAGCTTGCCATCCGGCAATTCTTCCAGTTTTGGGCGATGGTTGGTGTTAAGGATATCCTCTATATACAGCGGATGCAACTGAAAGAGTTCGCCTATTTTTGCAATACTTTCTAAATTGTTTAATCCGTTAAAATTAATCCATTTAACTAAGTTAGTCTCTGGTACTACTTTAAACGAATCTAAATTTGTGAAAATTTCCTTTTGGTAATTATCTTCGGTATATTCATAGGCCTCAACATGAAAGGTGTCGCGCTCATCCTTGTCACCTAGATATACAAATGAGCCGGGTGGTAGCCCCACTTTTTTGTGTGCTTTTCGCTCTCTTTTACTTTTTTTGGTAGATTTTGCCATAAAGCACCTGTTTTCAGCTAATCTATAGCAATTTTGCGAACTGCGCAAACGCCTATTATTTATGTCTCGATTTTAATACCGCTTCGATATCTGATAGCTTAAAACCTTTTGCTTGCAGGAGAATAAGGTAGTGAAATAGCAAATCGGCAGCTTCGTTTTTGAAGAGTTCATCATTATGGTCTTTGGCTTCGATGACGGTTTCCACAGCTTCTTCGCCTACTTTTTGTGCTATTTTATTGATCCCTTTTTTAAATAAGGAAGCCACATAGCTTTTTTCATCATCTAAATTTGTCTTTCGTTCTGCAATAATTTCTTCCAACTGTGAAAAAAAACCAAAACCGGATTCGTTTTTTTCTGCCCAGCAAGTAGCTGCACCGGTGTGGCAAGTAGGACCGTGCGGTTTGGCGTAAACCAACAAAGCATCTTGGTCACAATCGATTTTCATCGCATCAAAAAAGAGAAAATTTCCACTTTCTTCACCTTTTGTCCACAGCCGGTTTTTACTTCTGCTAAAGAAGGTAACCTTGCCGCTTTCTTTGGTTTTCTCAACTGCTTCGCTGTTCATATAGCCGAGCATTAGAACTGTTTTGGTTAGCGGATCTTGAACAATTGCAGGTACAAGAGCGTCCGGGTATTTATCAAAATGTATTTTCACGATGCATATTTTGTATGGCAAATTTATGTAATCCTATCGGAAAGCTGCCTATTATTTGAGTAAATGCTTTCAACAATTCTTTAAATATTCTTATTAACAAACTTTTAGAGTTCTTTAGTGTTCGACTATCTGTTTATCTGCTAAATTTGCAGTCAAATCGTTTTATATATGTACAAAAAGCACATTTACTTATCTTTGTTGCTTCTCTCTTTATGGGCGTGCAAAAACCAGGCAGAAGGCTATCGTCTAAACGCCCAAATAGATGCTTTGCCGGCAGACACCAAAGTATATCTTTCTCGTTTGGAAGGTTTAAATTTGGCAACAGTTGATTCGGCTATAGCTGTTAATCAAGCAGTTCGATTTGAAGGTGTTGTTCAGGATACGACCATTTATTTTTTATCTTTTGAAAACACGGGAGGTGGCATCCCATTTTTTCTAGAAAATACTGATATACAGATAAAAGCACATTTGGATTCTCTCTACAATGCCACGATAACCGGTAGCCAAACCAATACGGACTTGATGACTTACCGAAATGCATCCAACGAATTGAACCAGAAAGGCAGCCAAATTTTTCAGCAAGCCCGTAATTTAGATCCTGCCGATACGATCCAAGCAAAAGCCATGCAAGATGCTTTTGAGAAAGTACAGGAAGAGGCCGATGCTTTAAATAATGATTTTGTCAAAACGCATCCAAACAGCTACGCGAGTTTATTTGTGTTGTTCGATATGTTTTCTTTCGAAACAGAGGACAAATTCAAATTATCTGAATTGTACTATTCTTTAAACGACAACATCCAACAATCCCTTTTAGGGAATGCTTTTAGAGAACAATTAGAGCGATATCAATCTTTGCAAATAGGAGCCGTAGCCCCCGATTTTATAGGGCCGTCCGCCGATGGTGGTGCGGTAAAACTCAGCCAAGTAAAAGGCGCTGTAACGGTACTCGATTTTTGGGCTTCATGGTGTGTGCCTTGCCGAGCAGAAAACCCAAGGTTGGCAAAAATGTATGACGATTTGAAAGACAAAGGCCTCGAAATCGTGAGTGTTTCCCTTGACAGAGACGGTGCGGACTGGCGAGAGGCTATCAAAAAAGACGGTATGACCCAATGGCATCACGTGTCTAATCTTATGTTTTGGGAAGAACCCATCGCTCGCGAATACAACGTGCTTGCCATCCCACAAACCTTTGTTTTGGACGAAAACCTGACCATTATTGCTTCAGATTTGCGCGGCGAGGTTTTAGAAGAATTTGTGCGGGCGCGTTTTCAGTAATTTTCCGAATCACATTCAAGCACAATGATGCGGCTTAAATTCGTTTGAGTTGTTGTTGCATCATTTTGATTTGCTCTGTCAACATGTTTTGTTTGTCGAGCTTTTTAGTTTCCGCCAAAAGTTGTGTAGCTTCTCTTTTCCTGCGCTTGGTGAGTGCAATGCCCGCCAGATTGAGTTTGGCCAAAGCAAGATCGTGTTTCATGGATAAGCCTAACGAAATGGCCCTTTTGAAGAGTTTTTCGGCTTCATTCATGTTGGTTTGAGAAACCATCAAACCTTTTAAATAGTAGAAATATCCTTGCTGTTTTCGCGTCAGTGAAGCCTCGGGACTTTTTATTTTGTTTAACCATTTATCGGCACCTACAAAGTCTTGTTTGCGCAATCGAAAAAAGGCCAACAAGATGATTTCGTTTTTGAAATAGAGCAATACGAAAATACTTGAAAGCAATACATACATAATGCCATTGCCAATAAAACCTTCTATAAATTGATAGACGGCCCAGCCAAAAATCAAAACAGCCAAGGCCAACTTTATGTTTTTATGAAACATGCGAATCGTGTTTAGTGGCACAAAAGTAACAAAAACTTCCAGATGAAAGGGAATAGATTTTGCTTTTAATCTACTTTTATTCGCAGGTACTTTTTGCTGTAAATCCAAACCTGAGTTCCGATTTATCATTCACACTTAAAGAACTCATAAATATTGAAAGACCTCAAAGCTTAAGAAACCTTCAGATGAGGGGATTGAAATATGCCTAAGTAAAATATGTTGAAGATCGTGTAAGCAACTTTTAAAAATTTAACCCGCATGCCACTGTCACTCTATATATATTTTCGCTGAGCCCCTCGACTGCGCTCGGGGTGACATTCCCCTCAACTATGATCGAGACGTCATTCCCTTTCATGAGCTAGCGATACTACCTGACGGGCGTTTCAGAGGTTTACCTGTATAAAAAGTTTTTAATCGGCAATTGTATGTGGTTTGTGGCTTATTTTAAAGTTACAAGAATTTGCAATAAAGCACATTTTGTTTGCTTCCTCGTGCAATTTATTTGCTTTTTCAATCATATTTTGTTCCTTGATTCTTACCTTCGGATTAAGCGTAACCTCGGTAAATTTTCCGCTGCCATTTTCCGTTTCTTCCAAAATTCCGGTTGCAGCGTCAACATATTCGGTTACTACAATGTTATGCGCCGAACACAAGTGCAAATACCAAAGCATATGGCAGGCAGATAGCGAAGACAAAAAAAGGTCCTCCGGATTGTATCTCGTCTTATCTCCTAAAAATGAAGGGTCGGACGAACCCTTAATCTTATCGTATTTTCCTTCAGCTATGATCTTATGGTTTCTTTTATAAGACTTGTAATTGAGTGTTCCACTCCCCTCGTTTCCCGTCCACTCAATTTTTATTTCATATTTGTGTTTTTTCATTTGAATATCTTGTTAGATTTCTAAAATGCTTTATAAAGTTTTACTGATATGAATTATGCTGGTTTTAGAATCCATTTTTTGTCGGTTAGCAACAAATTTACTTAGAAGTACAAAGCTTGAATTTACAATTTTTCAAGTCATAAATTATTGGATGTGCTGTTTTGCGGATGGTTTATTTTATTCTATTTTGTAGTTTTTCCACCCATGGCAGTAAACACGCTGTCGATTGGTTCCCAAAGTTCTATTTTATTTCCTTCGGCATCCATAATATGGACAAATTTTCCGTATTCAAATGTTTCTATGCTATCTACAATTGTTACGCCATTATCTTTGAGTTTCTGTACAAGTCCTTCTATATATTGGACTCTGTAGTTTATCATAAATTCTTTTTTTGAAGGGGCGAAATAGTCACTCCCTTGTTTAAACGGGCTCCATTGCAAGTAATTTATTTCGTCTGGCCTATTTGCGTTTCTAAATTCAAAGCTTGAACCCCATTGATTGACTTCAAGTCCCAAATTTTCAGCATACCATTCTCTAGCCTTTTCAGGATTATCTGAGAAAAAGAAAATCCCACCAATTCCTGTCACTTTAGGTGTTGTGTCTCGTTGCAAATTTTTTTCGTCTGATTGTTCTTTTTGTTCATCCATGTTTTTGGTTTTCAAGTTACAGCTTTCAAATACAGTTGTATTATAAAAAAAAGGTTGCCGCCTCATGACCGCAACCTTACATTATGGAGCGTCAGCATCCGTCAAATCAAATCCCAACCACTTCTGTAGGATCTCTTTACAAACTGGTTAACATCATCAAAATTGGTTACTTTCATGTTTTCGTAGTCCCACAACAATTTGATGTCTCTACCCGGATAGTCAAATCCACGTCCGTTTTCTCGAGGCTTTCTGAGGTCTGTTCCCCTAATGGCTAAGTTGGCCATCAGTAAAGTTTCTGTCAGAGGTCCGGAAATTTCAAAAGGCGCACTGAGTTCTTTGTTTCCGTAACCGGCAATACAGCCTTCCACCCACTGTGCATAGTGCCCGTCTGCACCGTCGGGAACACGAGCTATGGTTTGTGGCACTTGAATCATATCGGTAAGTGAAGTAGGCAGCAATCTTGGATTGGCACCATATGTGTCGCACATCATTTTCCCCTTAGTGCCAATCATCAGCACCCCGTTACCACCATCGCCAAAAATTTCGCCGGGACCCAATTCTTCTGGTCGGGAGGGTTGAATGCCACCATCCATCCAGTGAAGCGTCAAATCGCCATCCGTTTTGTCATTTTCTGGAAAGGTTAAGGTAGCATGGCTGGAAGGGGGGCAACTTTCCGGGAAATAACCTCGCTGAAATTCGTCCACATAAACACTTCCTACACTGCAATGTACATCTTTAGGATATTGAAGTCCTAAGATGCGAAAGGGTGCTTCTACCAAATGGCAGCCCATATCGCCAAGTGCTCCGGTGCCGTAGTCCCACCATCCGCGCCAGTTAAACGGAACAACTTTATCTCGATAGTCTTTAAACGGCGCAGTTCCTAGCCACAAATCCCAATCTAGCGTTTTCGGGATTTTAGCTTTTTGGTCGGACCACGGGATACCTTGTGGCCAAACCGGTCTGTTTGTCCAGCAATACACCGTGTGTACTTTGCCGATGATACCGGCGCTATACCAATCCATCATTTGTCGCACACCGTCTCCTGAGGCACCTTGATTGCCCATCTGGGTGACCACCTTGTATTGTTTGGCAGCCTCGGTGAGTTTTCTTGCTTCGTAAATATCGTGTGTCAGTGGTTTTTGCACATAGACATGTTTGCCCAGTTGCATGGCTGCATAGGCTTGCACAGCGTGGTTGTGATCGGGAGTGGAGACCGAAACGGCATCAAAACTTCCCGCTTCTTTTTCGAGCATTTCGCGCCAGTCTTTGTAATATTTTGCTTTCGGAAAACGCTCGCGCGATTTTGCTGCACGTACATCGTCCACATCGCAGAGGAAGGCTATTTCTGCTTTTCCGGATTTGTAAAAACTATGGATGTCGCTCTCCCCTTTTCCGCCCACACCAATTCCGGCTATAAGCAGTTTGTCGCTAGGCGGGATAAAGCCCGGACCGCCCAATACATGGCGTGGTACTATCATAAATCCGGCACTGGTCAGGGTACTGAGTTTGATAAAATCGCGTCTGGTTGGTGTTGATTTTTTTGAAGTGTTCATGGTTTGTTTTAAGGTTATTGAGGTTTTAATACCCTAAAATTAAAAATTAATTCGACCCTGTGTAGAACAAATTAAAAAATTGAATTAATTTAACAATATTTAACAATAACCCCAAAGTAAACGTTTTATTTAAAAAAAAGACGCTTCTTATAGATTGCTTTTCAAAAATTCACTTATTTTCGTTTGTAAATACAGTTTTATGCAACCTCTAAAAGTTGCCGTCATCATGGGCGGTTTCTCCGAAGAATACAAAATTTCACTCAAAAGTGGTGCTGTGGTGATGAAACACCTCAATTCGCAACAATTTGAGGCTTATGCCATCATCATTACAAAGAAATTGTGGTACTACACGGATGATTGTGGCCGTCAAGTTCCTGTGAATAAACACGATTTTTCCATAGTCGTAGATGACAAAAAAATATGTTTTGATGTGGTTTTTAATGCCATACACGGTACGCCCGGTGAAGATGGTTTGATTCAGGCTTATTTTGATTTAATTGGCTTGCCTCAAACCTCTTGTGGTGCCTATCAAGCTGCCATCACTTTCAACAAAAGAGATTTGCTTTCCATTTTGAAACCTTATGGGATTCGGATGGCAAATTCTTATTTTGTGAACAAGGGAGACATTATAGATACCAATGCCATCATTGCTCGTATAGGGCTGCCTTGTTTTGTGAAGGCCAACCGATCAGGCAGCAGCTACGGCATATACAAAGTTCATCAAATTGAAGACTTGCTTCCATCAGTGGTAAAAGCCTTTGAGGTGGACGACGCCGTTCTCATTGAATCTTTTTTGGATGGTAGAGAAGTTTCGGTGGGTGTGATTCAATATCAAGGCGAAACCTTTGTTTTGCCGATAACAGAAATCATCACGGAAAATGAATTTTTTGATTACGAAGCCAAATACTTAGGTAAATCGGATGAGGTTACGCCCGCCGATATACCGGAGTCATGGGCAACAAAGGTGTCTGCTGTAGCCAAAAAAATATATGATGTTTTGGGAATGAAGGGATTTTCTCGTTCCGAATTTATATTTGTGGATGGTGAACCTCATTTGTTGGAAGTTAATACCGTACCCGGGTTAACAGAACAATCGCTTTTGCCCCAACAGGCCGAAAAAGCAGGAATTTCACTGAAAAATCTTTTTGAAAATGCCATCTATGAAGCCTTGAAAACTTCAACAAGTTGATTTCTGAAAATAGAATATTTGGTTTGGATGTGATGCGGGCTGCGGCTATTTTGATGGTTGTATTAGGCCATTGGACTTGGCTCAGCGGTTTTGCGTTGTCAAACTTTTGGGTGCAAGTAGCCGAACTCTTATCTTTTTGGGGGGTAGAAGTGTTTTTTGTGTTGAGCGGTTTTCTTATTGGGCGTATTCTTTTTGACAATTTTGTAAACCACACTTTTACCTTCAAAGCCTGCAAAAGATTTTTGATGCGTCGGTGGTTTCGAACATTGCCCAATTATTACCTGATTTTGTTTGTAAATTTTCTCATAGCCGACACTTTGGGATATGGTGTTGAAAATGGAGTCAGTTATTTCTTTTTTCTTCAAAATTTCAGTTCCAATCTCATCGATTTTTTTCCCGAATCCTGGAGCCTGTCTGTTGAAGAATGGGCTTACCTCCTACTCGCTTTGGGCCTTTTTGCCACCTCTGTTTTTATCAAGAAAAACAAGGTGAAAATCTTTTTGATTTTGACAGCTTCTCTTTGGTTTGTTTTTGTTTTCACAAAAGTGATATTTTTTAAAAACGCTGATATTTTTTCATGGAATGAGGCACTCAAAACGGTAGTTATTTTCCGGATTGACGCCATCCTCACCGGTGTTTTGGCTGCGTGGTTGCTCAAACAGTATGCAAACTTTTGCCTTTTTTATAAAAATAGCATTGCTTTACTCGGTTGTTTGGTACTCTTCTTTTTAGCCTTTTTACTTCCCAAGCTGGGGCTGGAAAATACAAATTCCTTTTTCTGGACGGTTTTATACCTGCCTATAACATCTATCGGGTTTGCCTGTTTTTTGCCGCTGCTGTACGTCTGGAAAACAAACAAATCTATTTTATCCAAACCCGTTACCTATCTCAGTAAGATATCGTATTCGGTATATTTACTGCATTACAGCATCGTTTTGCAATGGATAAATTACTTCTTGAGAGGCGCCGAAGCAACAGGCTACTTTTTGATCAACAGTTTGCTGTACATGAGTATTACCATTGTTTTGAGCGCAATACTTTACGAGAATTACGAAAAACCCATGATGCAGCTCCGCAATAGGTTTTGAAAGTCTATTTGGAACCCAATATTTACCATAGCTATTTAGTAACAAAAAGTGTAAAGATTTGTAAATTGCCTTCAAAAAAATGAAAAAGAAATTTCTCGTCTGCTTACTCTTCACCGTATCTATTTTGGCTTGTCAAAACACTTCCAGTCAAAAGAAACCCCACTCGGCAGCATTTGCAAGCACATCTGAAGTCGCGTATTTTGCCAGCGGTTGTTTTTGGTGTGTAGAGGCTATTTTTGAAAGTGTAAAAGGTGTACATGAAGTGATATCGGGTTACAGTGGTGGTTTCGATAAAAGCCCAACCTACTACGAAGTGAGCAACGGCACCACAGGGCATGCTGAAACAGTAGCTGTTTTCTATGACCCTAAAAAGATTACTTACCAAACTTTGCTCGAGGTATTCTTTGGTTCTCACGACCCTACCACGCTGAACCGGCAAGGTCCCGATCGTGGTTCGCAGTATCGGTCGGCTATTTTTTACAGAGGCGAAAAAGAAAAAACAGCGGCCTTGTCTTATATAGAAAAGCTCCGTACTGAAAAGATTTTCAAGGCTGACATTGTGACGGAGGTTGTACCGTTTGTCAAATTTTACGAAGCGGAAGATTACCATCAAGATTACGAACGCAACAACCCGAACAACCCGTACATTCAAAATGTTTCCATACCACGACTGCGACAATTTCAAGCAAAATTCTCGGCACTACTCAAAGAAAATCATTGAGTCGAATTTCTACTCGCCGCTATTTTCGTAAATTCGCCGATAGATTTTTTGAAATTTGGAAAAACACACCATAGAGAATCGATTTATAGCACTGAGTGCTATTGAATTAGGCGCAACGCTTCACCAAGTTTGGGTAAAAGATAAAAATGACGTTTCGCAAAACATTATTCTCGGATTTGAAGACACGCAGCAGTACGCCGACAATCCTTTTAGCATAGGCGCTACTATTGGCCGATACGCGGGTCGAATTTCCGGAGGTGGATTCCACATCAACCACAAACGATTCGAACTCTATCAAGAAGACGGTGTACACCTCCACGGAGGTCACGTGGGTTTCGGTCAGTTAATGTGGACTTTGGAATCCAAAACGGAAAGCGAAATCATCTTTACAATTTTAAGCCCGGACGGGCAAGAAGGTTATCCCGGCAATGTAGAAGTTAAGGCCGAGTATCGTTTGCTTGAAAATGGTTTTGAAATAGTATATAGTGCCAAAACTGACGCACCTACTTACCTGAATCTCACCAACCACGCCTACTACAATTTGGCTGGAAAAGGCCATATCCTCAATCACTCGTTGAAGCTCAACAGCCAATCCTATTTGGAAACAGATGCTAAGCTGCTCCCTTCCGGAAAATTGCTTTCCGTTTCAGCAACACCTTTAGATTTTATGTCCAATAGAGCCATCGGGGCACACCAAGCATTTAAAGGAATTGACGACTGTTTTTTATTGAACAAAGAAACTGACCTAGCTGCCGAACTCTTTGCCTCGGAAACCGGTATACGCATGCAAGTTCACACCAATCAACCTGCAGTTGTGGTGTTTACACCACCCGATTTTCAAAAGCAAAATAACTTATTTGAAAATAGGTACGATCGGTTTTCGTCTATTTGTTTTGAAACCCAATATCCGCCCGATGCGCCCAATTGCAATCAGTTTCCCTCGCCTTTGTTGTTACCCGGTCAGTTGTATGTTAATAAAACGCAATTCCTCTTCTCTGTTGAAAATTAATTTTATATATTTATGGCAGGTCGAATCTATTTGGAAAACAATTCGTTCAACTTAAATTTAAGGACAGAGGCGTTTTCTGATAAATGAAGCATTGTTTATCGGGGGATTTAACAAATCAATGGAGGTGACATTAAAAACATCATTCCAAAACATTTTATAAAAAATAAAAACAAACACATGAAAAAAATCAAATGGATATTAATTGTCATTGTTGCCTTGGGCATAATCGCTTACGGTTTTATAAAAGTAAGGCAAGCAAACACAAAGAAATACAGTCCGGAAGATACGGTAGGTTATATCAAAAATGATTTACAAATGTCTGTGTTCTACAACCGACCTTATAAAAAGGGGCGTCCCATTTTTGGCGGATTGGTTCCGTATAATGAAGTTTGGCGAACAGGTGCCAACGAAGCAACTGTTTTTACAACCAATAAAGACCTAACTATTAACGGACAACATTTACCCGCCGGTAAATACACCCTGTGGACGATTCCAGACTCTGAGCAATGGCAGGTTATCTTTAACGAACGTCAATATATTTGGGGGGTCACCAACGAGGGAGTAGCCAGTCGTGATCCACAATACGATACCGTAAATGTTTTTATTCCCATAGAAACACTTCCAGAAGTAACAGAACAGTTTACCATTTCGTTTGCAGAGCAAAACGGCCACGTGATGCTCCGTTTTGAGTGGGACCAAACCCGAGTATCTGTGCCTATTTCCTATTGATTTTTTTTTAAAGCATAAATTGCCCATCATGTTGCGTATTTACACTTTGCTTTGTGGCTTACTTATCCTTGGAACTTACCCATTGATAGGACAAACCAAATTTGAAAAAGAAAGTCGCGTCAAAGAAAGTGAAGTTCCCGATGCCGCAAAGGCATTTGTCTCATCATTGACAGAAATTAAAAATCTTAAATGGTATAAAGAAATAAGCACAAGCGGACATAGCATAGAGGCAAAGTTCAAAAAAGACAAAGCCAAATACAGTGTTGAATTTGACACGCTTGGAAACTTGGAAGATGTCGAAAAAACTGTTGATTGGGAAGCTATTTCCAAGGTTCAGCAAGATAAAGTCGCACGAAGATTAGACTCTGTCTTTTCTAAATTTTCAATCCAAAAAGCACAGCTCCAATACAAGGGTAGCCTTGAAGATCTTAAAAATTTAATTCAAACCGACCAAAGAAGTCCGAAAATTGAACTGGCTTTTGAATTGATTGTGAAGGGCACTAAAAAAGAAAAACGACAGTATGAAATCCTGTTTTTGGAAAGCGGACATATACACAGTATAAATGAAATTATATTTAAGATTGCCGACCACCTTATGTTTTAAAAGCTGGTGTTTGGCTTTTTTTTTATTTTTGTTTACTCACACGGTTTCATCTCAAACTTCATATGCTTGGGGATTGCTTCCTGCTATCAATTTGAATAAGGGTTTTGATAACAAATGGAATTTGAATTTTACAATAGAATCCCGGCAGTTTGTTCAAAAAGGTATTTTTAACCAAACAGCCAACTCCGGATATACATATGAATTGACAGATTTTTCTACGGTTTTGTCAAAAAAAATTGGTTTGCAATCCTTTTTAGGCGGCGGTTATACACTGCGAATCAGAGACCAAAAAACGCAACACAGAAGCATACAGCAATTTACAGTTGTTAGCAAATTAAACCATCTGAGACTCAGCCATCGGTTTACTTCCGATCAAACTTTTTTTAAAGATGACAAACCCGAATTTAGAGTGCGGTACCGAATTGGAAGTGAAATTCCCTTAAACGGACAATCTGCCGATGTTGATGAATTCTACCTAAAACTCAGCAACGAGCTCCTCAACAGCTGGCAAGATCAAGATTATGATTTAGAAAACAGACTTGCCGCTGTTTTGGGATATAAATTTTCAGATACTAACAAACTCGAAGTAGGTCTCGATTACAGAATAGACGGTTTTATAGACGGTTTTGCAGCACATGTTTTTTGGGTGCGTGTAAATTGGTATGTTAAAATATAGTCGAAAGACTAGCTTCGATGTTTGATGAAGGTGATATCAAGCGTAAAGAAATTTCAAATCATCCAATACTTTTCTTACTTTTATACATTATATTTTGCCATGTCAGTGGGTCGCCAAAAAAAACATATCAATCCGGATAAACTTTCAGAAATCAGAACGATACGCGAGGGGTTGCTCAACGCAGAAACGCTGTCTCAGAACATATTGAAAGGCGACACCACAAGCCTGAGCAAAGCCATTACCTTGCTCGAAAGCACACATAAAAAGCACCAAAAGGAAGCGACAGCACTTTTAGAAAAAATTATTCCAAAAACCGGTAAATCAATTAGAATAGGTATAACCGGTGTTCCTGGTGTGGGCAAAAGCACTTTTATTGAGCAATTTGGTTTACATTTTATCCGGCAAGGTAAAAAAGTAGCTGTTTTAGCAATAGATCCAAGCAGTCCCGTTTCCGGTGGCAGCATTTTGGGCGATAAAACCCGTATGGAAAAACTCTCCAGCCATCCAAATGCTTACATTCGGCCCTCTGCTGCGGGCAGCACGCTCGGTGGCGTAGCCAAACGTACCCGCGAAACCATTTACTTGTGCGAAGCCGCCGGATTTGACGTGATATTTATCGAAACCGTTGGTGTTGGACAAAGTGAAACGCTTGTTCACAGCATGACCGATTTTTTCTTATTGATGCACCTTACGGGTGCCGGAGACAGCCTGCAAGGCATCAAGCGTGGCGTGGTTGAAATGGCCGACGCCATAGTGATTAACAAAGCTGACGGCGACAACATAGAACGTGCCCGTCGTGCCAAAAACGAAATACAAAATGCACTCCATATTTGGTCGCCCAAGCCCGGGAACTGGCTGCCGCCCGTGCTGATGTGTAGTGCCATCGAAAACAAAGGCATTGTGGAAATTGCACAAGTAATCGATTCCTATCTTGAAGAGCACAAGAAAAGTGGTCATTTTGAGAATAAGCGAAAAGCACAGCAAAAATTTTGGTTTAATCAGGCTTTGGAATCTCAGCTTAAAACAGATTTTTATGAAAATAAAACTGTGAAATCGGAACTGAAAAATATGGTAAAATCCCTCGAAAGCAAAAACAGCAATCCATTTGTTTTGGCCGATGAATTATTAAAAAAATATTACCAAAGGCTGTCTGAAAACACTTGATGTATTGTTATTCCTTATTTTTACAAAAATTTTAAAATGAACTATATACTTTTCGATGGAACAGTGCGAAATCAACTGTTGCCTTTTACTTTCACTAGACCTGTAGCAGATATTCGAATCGGCATACTGACCATTAGAGAAAAGTGGGAGACCTACCTCGATACCACCACCACAACCCTAACAGAAGATTACCTAGGGCACAAATATCCAATGGTTGAGCTGTCTGAAAATGTTATGATTAATGCCTCTTTTTTGCCCAATCAAGAGTTGGTAGAAATCGTCAAAAACCTCGGCAGGCATCAAGCCGTTTTTTTCGAAGAAGAAGTCATTGCATTTTTCACTGAAGACGTACAAGAGACGGTTCATTTTGAATCATACGAAGCCATAGAATTTGAAGGCGAACTTTTACGTTTAGAATATCCGTGGGATATTTTCAGTAAAAATGGCAGGGCCATTCAAGACGATTTTGACTTGCTCACTTTGGGCAGACAATCCATGCCGCTCTCTCCTACCAACAAAGTCTTGTTTCAAGAAAATATTTTTTTGGAAGAAGGCGTCAGCGTAGAGTTTGCGACACTCAATGCATCAAAAGGTCCTATTTACATCGGTAAAAATGCCGAAATCATGGAAGGCAGTATCATTCGTGGTCCATTTTCTCTTGGTGTAGGTGCCACGGTTAAAATGGGAGCTAAAATATACGGCCCTACAACGATTGGCCCTTATTGCAAAGCAGGAGGCGAAATAAACAACTCCGTACTTTTTGGGTACTCCAACAAAGGTCACGATGGATTTTTGGGCAATTCCGTTTTGGGCGAATGGTGCAACCTCGGCGCAGACACCAATACTTCAAATTTGAAAAACGATTATGGCATCGTTAAAATATGGAGTTACGAGGCACAAAAATTTGTTTCTACGGGCTTGCAGTTTTGTGGCTTGATGATGGGGGATCACTCAAAAAGCGCCATCAATACCATGTTTAACACCGGTACGGTAGTTGGGGTAAATGCCAATATATTTGGTGCAGGTTTTCCTCGAAATTTCATACCGTCTTTTTCTTGGGGCGGTCCGGCCGGTTACAAAGTCTATCAGCCGGATAAGGCCATACAAGTGGCATCAGAAGTCATGCGGCGCAGAGATGTGGAATTGACAGAAGAAGACAAAAAAATTCTGGGACACATTTTTGAGATCACTAAAACTGAGCGAAAATAAAAAAGCCTGCGTAAGAGCAGGCTTTTTATTCTAAAACGGGAATTGCTTAATAAGCAGATTCTTTTTTAAAGTGTTTGGTCAATAGGTAATAAACCACAGCACGATATTTGTTTCTGTTGCTACGTCCGTATTGTTCTATAACTGCTTGAATTCCTTTGTCGAGTTCGGGGCTGTCTTTAAGACCCAATTTTTTAATAAGGAAGTTTTGCTTTACACGATTTAGCTCGTCAGCATCTGAACCTGAGACTGTTGAAGCATCGTCATTGTAGATAGATGGGCCACAACCTATGACGACTTTCGTCAATAAATCGTGATCCGGTGTTACACCGCATTTTTCTTTTAAGTCGGCGGCATACTTAGCGATTAATTCATCTCTTTTACTCATTTGAATGTTTTTTTAAATTAATATGTCATAAAAATAAACATTTATCTAATAGATTCGAAGTAATTCGTTAAAATTTTATTATTTCTTAATCTAGGTGTCATAATTTCTAAGATTTTTGGTTTATCAAAAGACAAAAAACACTGTTGCAAGCATGTATCCAAGGTGTCTTCATCACTAGCTGAGAGATAACTGAAACCATACATCTCGGCAAAAAGGGATGCATTTCTTGTGTGTGTGGTTTCGAAAAAATGCGCAAAATTATCTGTTTCTTCATATCCGGGTAGAATTCTAAAAATGCCACCGCCTGCGTTGTTTATCAAAATGATGACAAAGTCTTTTGGAATGTAATTGTTCCACAGTGCGTTGCTGTCATAAAAAAAACTCAAATCTCCTGTAATCAACACGGTTGGACGATCCGAAGCTACGGCTGCACCAATTGCTGTAGATGTTGAACCATCTATTCCGCTAGTGCCGCGATTGCAAAAAACGTGAATATCAGGATGCAAATCAAAGAGCTGTGAATACCGAATGGTGGAACTGTTGCTGAGTTGCAGTTGCACATTTTTGGGTAGGTTTTTGAAGATTTTGTCAAAAACTTTCAAATCAGAAAAAGGAATGATTTCCAGATAATTATCGTGATTTGCAGCATGCGTTTTTTTACAAAACAACCATTGGTCTCTGTATGAATATTTGTCGGAAGCATCAGGCAGGTTCGTCTTGTCGAATAAGAAATTGGGATCTGTATTTATATGTTTTTGCAAGCGAAAAAAAGTGTCGTAGGCAACCGTATCGTCCACATGATAGTGCTTGAGTGATTTACAATTTCGCAGAAAACTTTTAATTTTTTTGGAAACCACCATTCCGCCAACGGTCAACAGGATTTCCGGACACAGTGCGTTGCGATCATCATCTGCGAGCGGTGCAATTAACTTGTCGATGCTGTTGATGAAATGCGGGTGGTGCCAATTAGACGTAGTTTCCGTCAACACAATTAAATTGGAATCGTGGGCCAGCTTTTCTGTCACTTTCGGATTGATGCGATTGGGTGGCATAACGCCACACAGCAACATTTTACGTTTAGATTGTTGCCAATCGAGTAAAAAATGGTTAATATTTTCTAAGGGTTCTCGCCTATCAGATTTGTTGAGATGGACAAATGAAAAGTCTAGTTTTTTTTCCGTCAAGTTGTAGAGTGGCTCTTCAAGTGGAATGTTAACATGAACGGGCAAACTTTCTGTAAAACAAGTTTTTATGGCATTTTCAATTTGTACTTTGTCAGATGAGAATTGATTTTCATTTCCTGTCAAGTTAGCTGTGTAACCTATATGATTGGCAAATACATTTTCTTGTCGGATGGTTTGTCCGTCTCCAATATCTATAAAATGTTTTGGCCTGTCCGCAGATAGAATTAACAGCGGTATTCTGCTATAGTAAGCTTCTGAAATGGCAGGATAGTAATTTAGCAAAGCCGAACCCGAAGTACAAACCAAGGCCACGGGCTTGCCGGTTTGTTGCGCCATTCCTAAGGCAAAAAAAGCGGCAGCTCTTTCATCTACAATACTGAAGTTTAGGAAGTATGGGTTATTTGTAAATCCCAAGGTCAACGGTGCGTTTCGCGAACCCGGGGAGATGACTATTTTAGAAATTTTGTAAAATTGACAAGCCGATGTGATGGCTTGAGCTAAAGGAATTTCAGAGTATTTCATATCTACACAAAGATACGGAAACAAAGGTTTTGAGAAATGCGTAGCCAACAAAAAAATACGCTTTATTCAGCACAAAACAGTTCCTGTTTGACTTTTAAGAACTATGCTTTCAAAATTTGGGATAACTTTTGGTTAAACAAACGAACCTCTTCCGGTGTGCCAATACTGATGCGACACCAATCTGTAAAAGGCGGAAAAGGTCGTCCTACGAGTATGCCTTGTGCTTTGAATTGTTGGTTGAGCCAGTTGATGTCTTTTCCTGATTTAAAAAACACAAAATTGGTTTGCGAAGGAATATATGGGAGGTTCAGTTCGTCTAAATGTTTGTAAATAATTTGCTTACCTCCTTTTATTTGCTGCAAACTAAAATTGTAAAATTCGGTATCTTCCATGGCTGTGCGTGCGGCAACAATCGCTGCAACATTAGTAAAAGCCACAATATTTGCTTTAATTTTCATTGCGATTTCCGGTTTGGCAACGAGGTAACCTATGCGGAGCCCGGCGAGTCCGTAAACTTTCGAAAAAGTACGAGATACAATTACATTCTTATCCGCTTTTACCAATGAAATCATGGATGGATAACCCGGGTCATCTATAAAATCGTAATAGGCTTCATCGCTAAAAACAATGGTTTTGGACGATACGGAACGGCAAAAGTCCACCAAGTCATTCTTGGGAACGATGGTGCCGGTCGGGTTGTTGGGGTTACATAGGAAAACGAGTTTTGTTTTATCAGAAACTCTTTTTTCAATTTCTTGCAAATCGTATTCGAGTTTTTCGTTTACCGGCACCCAATTGATGCTGGCACCCCATTTTTCGGCAAAATCCATCATAGCCAAAAAAGTGGGTTGCCCGGCTATGATTTCGCCTCCATTGGCAGCAAAGGTAAGCCCGGTAATGCGAAGGGCTTCTGTAGAACCCCCTGTAAGGACGATATGATTGGGCGTGACGCCTTCTTTCTGTGCTAAAAGAGATACGAGTTCATCGCCGTACTGATAAGGATATCGGCAAGCGATATCAAAGTGATCTACAATGGTTTGGCGTACTTTTTCTGACGGGCCGTAAGGATTTTCGTTTGAACTTAACCGGATCGGATTTTCGAACGGCCTAGGTCTGAATTTTTTCTTTTCTGCAGCCGAAAGGGTTTGTACAAATCCGAGGCCGGATACCAAGGCCAAACCACCGGTAAGTGAGGTTTGTCTGAGCCATTCACGTCTGTTGAGTGCCATAGTTATTTGATTTGTAGATTTTTAAACTACTCAAAAATATTAAAAAAAGCCTAATCAACCCACATGAAAAGATTTTTTTATCGAATCCACAAAACCATTATAAAAAATGAATGCGAATAACGCTGTTTTTTGACATGCGATAAATATTACAAAAACGGATTTATTTTACCATAAAAATACAGGAGCTGATATGTACAATAGAAATAACCGTGTTACATTTTGTGTTTCAGTAACTTTCGTTCCCGCGCCAAAAGCGTGTTTTTGAGCAACATGGCGATTGTCATCGGGCCTACACCGCCGGGCACTGGCGTGATATAACTCGCCTTTTTGCTGACGTTTTCAAAATCGACATCGCCGGTGATGCGGTAGCCTTTGGGTGAATTTTCGTCAGCTACGCGCGTGATGCCGACATCGATGACCACCGCGTCGTCTTTCACCATTTCGGCCTTCAGGTAGTTAGGCACACCCAAGGCCGTAATGATGATATCAGCTTGGGTGGTAATTTGTGCAATGTTTTTGGTGTGGCTGTGTGTGAGGGTCACGGTAGAATTGCCCGGAAAGCCTTTTCTGCCCATCAGGATACTCATCGGTCTGCCCACAATGTGACTTCTGCCAATCACAACGGTGTGTTTTCCTTTGGTTTCCACGTTATATCTTTCGAGTAGCTCTAAAATACCAAAGGGCGTAGCCGGGATAAAGGTGGTCATGTCGAGTGCCATTTTCCCGAAATTCATCGGGTGAAAACCATCTACGTCCTTATCCGGATCGATGGCCATAATTACTTTTTGCGTATCAATTTGTTCCGGCAAAGGCAGTTGCACGATAAATCCGTCGATGTTGTCATCTTGGTTGAGTTCGTCAATTTTTTTGAGCAGTTCGGTTTCGCTGGTGGTGCTGGGCAGTTTGATGAGTGTAGACAAGAAACCCACGCGCTCGCAGGACTTTACTTTGCTACCCACGTAGGTGAGGCTGGCACCGTCGTTGCCCACTAAAATGGCCGCCAGGTGCGGGACTTTTTCGCTTTTGGCTTTCATCTGATTGACCGTTTCGGTAATCTCTTCTTTAATTTGTTCCGATATTTTTTTTCCGTCGAGTAGGATCATGCCGGTTTTTTTTGATTAACGTAATTTTCTTACAAAAATAAAATACTTGTCACTATAAACTCACACAAAGTCATATTTATGACATTTTAATTTTTTTTCAATGTTTTTTGGTGTGGATTAACCTTCATTTGATGGATGAATAAAAAATTTGGATTTACACCAACGAATTGTTTTACTTTTACAAGGTTTGATTTATAAAATCTCCTAAAAACGCTTTTAAACTTTAAATAGTACAAAGATGAGACTATGCTGGATTTGCCTTCTGATACCTTTAGCCCTGCATGGCTGTTTCCCCATCAAGCGAACTACAACTGCGGATTCCTTTGGTAAAGTTGAGGGAAACTACAAGAGCAAAGACGGTCAAAAAGACCAAGCTTTTATTTTTAAAGATTATCAACTACCCGATAAATTCGACACTTTTTTAAGAGAAAAATACCAACTCCAAAAACATCAAACCAGAGGATATATTCCGATAGAAATAAAAGGCACTCCATTTTTTTTGATATACGACCGGTTTCAAGATGAAGATGTGTACCTAAATCTTTGGCCTATACTGCTTCAAAATGATGAGGAAGATACTCAAAGTCTCACCAAAGTTGTGAATGACAAAGAAAATGACCTGTCTAGTGATTTAACCCTAACAAACACATTTGAATTTATAGCTATCAGAATTTATGATGGAGATTTTAACAATGCCTTGATGCCCAAAAGCTTATTTGTCAATATAGCCAAGGATTACACCCAGCAACTTAAAGAAGAATACAAGCAGTATGTTTTAAAATCTAAGTCCTATTGAGTACGGTTTTCATTCACCTTCAAAGAATGACTGTTATGTTTGTAGTTGATGGTTGTGATATAAAATTTTAAAGACATTCCTTCAAGATAAGACCCCATTTGCTTGATACAACTATTTCGTCTTTGTTAAACACAGTATCCTCTAATAAGTCTGTAAGGCAATTTTTCTTCAAGTCGGGAATATCTACAACATAGTTATCGTCGCCATTATTTATAACAACCATTATTTTTTGATTTTCATAATTTCGTTCAAAAATAACAATGCCATTTTCATCATCTGTAAACAATGTTTTGAAGGTGCCTAATTGTAATTCGGGAAACTTATTACGGATTGAAATAAGTTTTTTATAATGTTGAAATAAAGCGGTGTTTACTTCAACTTTGTCAGGCTCATGTGTAGTACCATCTGCATTAAATATTTCGTCTTCATATTCTAGGTCGTTCCAAATCATTGGTTTTCTGCTATCCGGATCGTTTCCGCCCCACATGCCAATTTCATCGCCATAATAAATCATGGGTGCGCCCACATAGGTCATTTGCATAATGGCAAATAATTTTTGTAATGCTGTGTCATCTTCTTGAGGTTTTCGAGTGGAATAGTTGGTGTTGTTTGCGGCGATTGAAGCATTAAAATAGGTTCCCCAATCTCTAAAATTACCAATACCACGATTGCGATTTACAATATGCGATCCTATTCTATTGGAGTCATGACTACCAAATAAGTTTTGCGACACATAGGCCACACCATCGGGATACAACTCTCGAAGTTCTTTTAATTTGCTTGTGTACTCGCTTGCAACTATGCGCGTTGAATCAGGATTAAAAAAGAATTCGGCCGATGCAAAGGCAAAATTATAGTTCATTTCGCCATCAAATTCATCGCCTTGCATATAGGGCTTTACTTTTTCAGGGCTGTCAACAATTTCAGCAGTCATATAGGCTTCCGGGTTAATTGATCTCACATGTTTTCGCCATTGTTTCCAAAAAGGATGCCCAATGCAAAAGGCGACATCTAATCTCCAACCATCAATACCATATTCAATTCCTTTATCCTGAGGATTCATCCATCTTTTCGTAGCATTAAAAATGTATTGCTTAGGTCCATCTACAATTCCTGTACTGTCTTCTTTTAATTCAGGAAGTGATTTCACGCCAAACCATCCTTCATAATCAAACGTCGTTCCTTTTTCCTTATCATCCCACGATTTAATGATAAACCAGTCTTTATAAGGAGAGTTTTGTTGATTTTTTAAGACATCTTGAAAAGCAAAACTGTTGTAACCTAAATGATTAAATACGCCATCAAAAATGATTTTCATGCCTCGGTTATGGGCTTCTTCTATTAATTGTAACGCCAATTTATCGGCACTTGTCCAAACCCAAGTTGTAGGGTCTAACGGGTTTTCTGTGGCGATTAACTTTCTGTCACCATCCGGATCGGGGCCAAAATTAGGGTCAATATGGTGATAGCTTTCTGCGTCATACTTATGCAACGATGGCGATGTAAAAACCGGGTTTAAATAAATGGCTGTAATGCCCAAATCTTCAAGATAATCCAACTTATTAATAATGCCTTGCAGGTCTCCGCCGTAACGCCTTCTTAACAAATGTTTCCATAATTCCGGTTCTCCATTTGCTTTTTCATAATCTTGTAGTTGATACCAATCACTACCCCAAGGATGAAGGTTCCATTGTGTGGGTAGCTCCCTAGGGTCGGCACCTTTTAAATCTTCTATTGTAGGATTATTGAAGGGATCGCCATCACGAAATCTTTCTGGAAATACCTGATACCAAACTACCGTTTTTGCCCATTGTGGTACAAACTCACTGTTTTCCAACGTGGCTGTAGGCACATTTTTTGGCTGATTGCATCCTATGAAAATAACACAAAACAGAATAGATAACAGATTGATTATGTTGCTGAGAGAATACTTCATTATTGGTGGTTTTAAGAATATGCATGGCGTTTGGCTCACGAGTTTGCCATGTTCAATTTATTTAGTTATAAAGATAATGGTTTTCATTTAAAAATATCTAATTGATTAGAATGCAAGGCACATAATTCAAAAATTTGAGCCACTTCATAAAGAAACAGCTCATATAAATGTTTAGCCTTTCTTTTTTTGTGACCAATTGATACACACAAGGAATCACAATCGAATTCAAAAGTGTTGCAGTGAGTAAACCGCCCAAAATAACCACAGCCATCGGGCTTTGTATTTCGTTTCCGGGTTCACCTCCTTATTAATGCCGACGGAATTAATGCCAAACCTGTGGTGAAAGCGGTCATTAAAATAGGGTTTAATCTATCCAATTCGCCTAATTTAATTAGGTTGATAACGGTTTTGCCTTCTTTTTGTAAATCTTCATAACGAGAGACCAACAGAATACCGTTTCTGGTGGCAATGCCAAACAAGCTGATAAAACTAATGGTAGTGGCAATGCTCACAATCCCTGAAGTAAAGTAGATAATCAGAATTCCACCTATTAACGCCAAGGGTAGATCTATCAAAACTACAAATGCCAATTTTACATTTTTAAATTCGTAAAACAACAACACTTAGATTCAACTAATAATTACCACTAAAACACACCCCTTTTACCCTAAACTTCTCAGAGTCCTACCGCCTACTTCACCTCCCATTTCTCCTCCGAAATTTGTCCGTTTTGAGAAATACGCACGGTATATTTTCCTTTCGGTAAATAGTATTTTCCATTTTTGGCAGCGGTTGGTTTAAAATCTTTCTGCTTTTTCTGAATCGCTTTGAGCAAGGTTTCGTCGATGGTCAAATCGTTTTCCGCATAATTGAATCCGCGTACAGCCGTTCCCGAGTTTTGTTGCAACACATTTCCCTTTTCATCAGCAATGCTGAGTTGATAGGCTCCGGCATTCGCTGTAAAAAAAGTAAAAGTTGTTTTGGGTTCAAAAGCAGGTCGCCACGTACTAAAAGAATTTCCCCAACGCGGCGAAAAACGAACATCTTCTGGCTTAAAAAGTTTTAAAATTGGTGATGATTTTTCTTGTGCCAAAACTTGTAAATTCGCAATACTCGTTTTATAAAGCGAACGCCCGTGTGTGCCGATAACCAGGTCGTTTGCTTCCGGGTGAACGACCAAATCGTGTACGGCCACTTTCGGCAAACCTTCCGAAAACAACTCCCAACTGCCGCCCCGGTCAAAACTCACATACACGCTGTCATCCGTCCCTACATATAGCAAACCGGCCACTTTCGAGTCTTCCTTGATGACATTGACCGGCGACAAAGGCAGGTTGCTGCTGATGTTTTTCCAAGTTTTACCAAAATCTTCACTCACATAAACGTAGGGTGTAAAATCGTCCCAACGATAACCGTTCAGGCTCACATAAACCCTTTCTTTTTTGTGCGCTGAAGCCACCACGCGCGACACCCACAAGTCTTTGGGGAAGTTTGAGGATATGTTTTCCCAACTGCCGCCGCCGTTGCGCGTGACCTGCACCAAACCGTCGTCGGTACCGGCATAAATCAGCCCAAACTGAAACGGGGATTCCGAAATGGCAGTCAGCGTCCCGTAAGCTACGTTGCCGGGCTTGCCGCCTTGTGTCAAATCGGGGGAAATGGACTCCCATGTATCGCCTTTGTCTAACGAGCGGTGCAAATGATTGGAGCCGAAATACAAAATATCTTGGTTGTGGGGCGACAACAGTATGGGTGTTTGCCAATTGAACCTGTATGGCGATTCGCCCAATCCGTGCTGCGGTGTGATTCTTTCCGTTTTGCCTTTTGCCAAATCCAACCTAAAATAATTGCCGAATTGAAACCCGGTATAGACGATGTTTGCATTTCTACTGTCAATCTGTACCTGCATGCCATCGCCGCCCATGATTTCCTTGTACGGATATTCACCGTCGGCCTGCCAACTTTTAGAAGCGCGATAGGTATTGGCACCTTTCCAAACGCCATTGTCCTGCAAACCGCCATAAACATTGTAGGGTTTTTGGTTGTCCACATTAATATAGTAGAATTGCCCCACAGCCGGGTCGTTGGCTTTGAGCCAGTTTTGGCCGTCGTCGTAGGTGATGTTCACCCCGCCATCGTTGCCGTTGACCAAATGCCCCGGTAAATTAGGATCTATCCAAAGCGCGTGGTGGTCGGCGTGTACATTTTCTTTGTCGATAGACTTAAAGGTTTTGCCGCCATCTTCCGATTTGATGAGTGGCACACCACTGAGATATATCTGTTTGACGTCCTTCGTGTTGACGTTGATTTGGGCAAAATAATAGCCGTAGGAATAAAACAGATCATCGATGTAGCCTTCATGTGTTTTCTTCCAGGTTTTCCCACCGTCATCCGTGCGATAGACTTCAGCTCCTATGACCGGCGTGTCAAACAACTGCGCGTTGGCATCTTCGAGATATTTTGCCAAATCGATGGGTTTCACGCTACCATCACGAACGAGTTGCTTCACGTTTTCGGCGCGGTATTTTTCCTGAAAACCGTTGTTTTTCAAATAATCGTTGAGTTTTTTGTTGTCTAAATTTAAAAAGGCTTCGACATCCATTGTTTTAAAATCATCTTTGGAAAGCGCGTCGGTTTTGGGTTTTTCCGTGGTTTCAGGCCGGTGAAATTGGCTGTCGTGTACCGCATAAACCGTGTTTTCATCAAAGACTGCCAAGCCAATCCTGCCTACACCTTTTCCGGTTGGGAAGCCGCTTTCTGCAGTTGTCAGCAAAACCCAAGTGTCTCCGCCATTTGTGCTTTTATAAATACCTGAACCTGCGCCACTACCGTCAAAATTCCACGCTTTGCGGTCTTTTTGCCAAGCGGCGGCATATTGAACCTGAAAATTTCCGGGGGCAAAAGCCACATCAATGATGCCTGTGTTTTCGTCTATAAACAAGGTTTTTTTCCAGGTTTTTCCGCCGTCTTTTGTTTTGAAAACGCCTCTTTCTGCGTTGGGTGAATACAGATGTCCGACTGCACCAATGACCACTTCATCCGGATTGTCCGGATTGATGATGATGCGCCCGATGTGGTGCGAATCGGGCAAACCGACGTTTTCCCAGGTTTTTCCGTGGTCTGTACTTTTCAGGATGCCAATGCCGGCATAGGACGAACGCGAAGCATTGTTCTCGCCGGTGCCGACCCAAATCGTTCCATTTTTCCAATCTACGGCTATGTCGCCGATGTTTTGCGTAGGTGCATGGTCAAAAACAGATTCAAAGGTGGTACCGTTGTTGTGGGTAAACCACAAACCACCGGATGCATAGGCCACATAAAATTCGGTGGGTTTGTCGGGGTTGACATCCAAATCGACCACACGGCCGCTCATGATGTTTGGCCCAATGTTCTGAAAAGGGACGTTTTGCACAAGGGAATTTTTTGCCAGTATTTGTTTGTTTTCTAATGCTTTGAAAACTTCATCGGCGGGCGTGGCCGGTGTTTGTGCAATAAGATTTGCAACGGTAAAAAAACCGATAAGCAAACCGAAATAATGTTTATTCATGGGAAAGGTTTTAGCAGGGTTGGAAATGAAAGTCTAAAAATAAACAAAATCAGTTTAATTTCTATTCTTTTTTGACCGGCTGAAATGTATCAAACCAAAACAACACCACTCCCAAACCGATTAGGCCCAAGCCTGCTAAACTTTCAAACGGCCGGTCAATCAACATATAAATCAATACCCAAAGGCTGAACAAGACATAAATAATTTGAAGAAAAGGTTTCAGCGGGCTTTGAAAAGTACTTTTGTCTCTTTTGACAAACAGCAAAGAAACCACCGTAAGCGTTCCCATCAATTGCAATACAAACCCTGCATAGAGCAACACCTGCTCAAAGGTTCCGGTCATGGTAAGCAAAATACTGATCCCCGTGTTGAGCCACAAAGCGCGCACCGGAATGCCAGAGTTGTTGGTTTTGGCCAGTGGCCGCCACAGTTTGTAATCCTTTGCCATGGCATGCGTCACCCGAGGGCCAATCCATACGTACCCGCTGATGGTGCCGACCAACTGCAAGGCTATAAAAAAACTCACCCATTTGATGCCGTTCACCGGAAAAATATTAGAGAAGGATATATTGGCAACCTCTACTTTGCCCATCAATTGGTCGAAGGAAGCATGTTTGAGAAAGACGATTTGCAACAAAACATACACGATCATCACCAAAAGCGTACCGCCTATCAAGGCTTTGGGCAAACTGCTGCGCGGTTGGTCAATTTCTTCTACGATGTAAGCCGCAGCGTTCCAACCCGTGTAAGCATAGGAAACATAAATGAGTGAAACCGCGAAACCGGGCAATAAAATTTCGCGGCTCCAGGAAGCATCAAATTGGATGGCATTCACCGATTCCGGCGCGTACCAAAACCCAATGACAATCAAAGAAAACACAAAAAGCAATTTCAATGAAGTCACCACATCCTGAAACCAACCGCTTTGCCGCACATTAAAAGAATGCATGATACTCACCAAAAGGATGATGCCCAAACCAAACCAGTCGCCATTGGCTTTGCCCATAAATGGGTTGAGGTAGTCTGTCATGGCAATGGCGGCGATGGCGATGGGTGCCGAAAACCCGACCATGAGGGAAGTCCACGCGTAGAGATAACCCAAAAGCGGATGAAATATCTTGGAGAGAAAAATATAATCGCCACCCGAATTTTTGAAATGCGTACCCAATTCGGCATAGGTAAAAGCACCGATGAGTGCCATCACACCACCGATAAACCATAGCAAGACGATGCTCCAACTGCTTTTTAAGTCAACCAACTGAAACCCCAAACTCGTAAAGACGCCGGTGCCGATCATATTCGCAATGACCAGCCCGGCGGCAGTTTTCCATCCAATTTTAGCCTGTGGCATCATACAGTTTTTATGCCTACAGGCGTTGTGTTAAAGTTTATACGTAAGCCTTGCAAAATAGAAAGCTCCTGTTGTTCCCATCTGTACGGGTGCATATTTGAATACGCCGAAAAAACTATTGTCATATTCTTGTCTGTCAGGAAATACATCAAATACATTGTTGACACCAGCAGTAAATTGCAAACCGTTAAACAGTTTGACTGTACCGGTCAAATCGGTTACCGTTCGCGGGTCGTGTTTTTGCGAAACGCCAAACGGGAAACCGTTTCTTGTCACCTGACCAAAATAGGTATTTCTCACGAGAAAATTAAATCTGCCAATGGCGTAATTCAAATTGAGTATTGCCTTGTGCTTGGGGATGTTAGACTCAATCAAACTTTTTTCTTGTGGGCCAAAATACACATCTTCCTGACCGATAAATGCCTCGGGGAGGTTGTTGATGCCATCTTTTACGTTGTTGTCGTTGATGTTGTACAACAAAGATGCCGTGAGTTTGCCACCGCCCAAGCCGGTATTGTAATCGACCACCAAGTCCAATCCGTTGGTTTCGGTATCGACCGCATTGGTAAAAAACCGTCCGGTGGAAGCCCCAAATTGACCGAAAAGATCTCTGAGTTCAGGCACCGGATCGCCAAACGGATCATTGCCCAAACTTCCTGTCAAAATGATGCGGTCGTCTATTTCGATGCGATAGGCATCTAAAGTGAACGATAGATTTTTAAGTGGTTTGTAGGTAAACCCGACGCTATAACTCACAGAGGTTTCTTCTTCTAACTCAGGGATTCCGAGTTGTTTGGCAACCTCGCTGTCGTTTCTGAAGATTCCGGTATTGAGCAATTCGCCATCAACGATATCTGTGGCAATGTTGTTGAAAAACTGTTGGTGCAGCGATGGTGCCCTAAAACCCGTGCTGATAGCTCCGCGAACGGCCAACGCATCGGACAGTTCGTATCGAGCCGTCAACTTTCCATTGAATGTGTCGCCAAAATCGCTGTAATCTTCGTATCTTCCGGCAAGGCCAATCAGGAAATTGTCAGTGACCTCTGCTTCCAAATCTATATAAAAGGAAACGCTGGTTCTGTTTTCAGCAACGGCATTCAAGGGTGAGAATCCGGGAAACGATTGCGCGCCACCGTTGATAAAAGAAGCTTCTTCACCTGCCGTAATTTCGTAACGTTCGTACCTGAATTCAGACCCGATCGCCACGTTCAGGCCGTTGAGTATATAATCGTAATATTTTCGGGCATCCAAATTGACCGTGTTTTGAAAAAACTCGTGTCCACCGGCATCAAATTTGGTTGGGCTGTTGACCCCTAATGAGGGGTTGTTGCTGTTTTCGACGGTAAAATCAAAAATGTTTTCTCCAAGCGTGTTGCTCAAATCAAGATCCCACCGGCCCAGTTTGAAACGCACACCTGTTGACAGCGATTGGTCGCTGATGTCTGACAATAAAGAAGGTTGGAAACCGAACGGGAACAATTCGGGCACTACGTTGTCGGTCTCGCTTGGCAAACGTCTAAAACCGAAGCCTTGCCCGTCGCGGACATTCATTCCTCCCGACAGATAGAAAACGGCTTTGTCGGAAAACGGATATTCCAAATTTAGAAAACCTTGTATATTTCGAATGGCAGCATCACCTACCTGAAAGTTGAAATCATCACGTTCTAAACCATTTTCAGCCAATCTTTGGTCGTCAATTTCCCTGGCATTCGGGTTGCTGAAATCGTAAGCGAAAAAGTTACCAAATTCGGATTGGTCAAAAATAATCAAGTTGTGATTTTGGCTTCGGTTTGTTTTTTGGCGGTCGTTGAATCCCAAAGTGAGGTTGTAAAACCCGCCATCATCACCCAATTTGGCGCCGTAATTGAGATTTACATCTACCGTTTCCCCGTCTGCCCTTGAGGTTTGGCCATAAGTGGTATTGACTTCCAAACCGCTATCCTTTTTTAGGATCAGGTTGATGACACCCGCGATGGCATCTGAGCCGTACTGAGCAGAGGCACCATCCCGCAACACTTCCACGCGTTCGATGGCTGCTGCCGGAATCGCACTTAAATCTGTCCCGACCGAGCCATTGCCAAACGTGCTTTGGTTGTTGACCAATGAGGTGGTGTGCCTTCTTTTTCCATTGATCAATACCAAGACCTGGTCGGGACCTAAACCGCGAAGCGATGCCGGGTCGATATGCTCCGTTCCATCTGAGGCAGACTGCCGATTGTTGTTAAAAGAAGGCACTAAATAATTCAACATATCATTGATGTTGGTCTGCGGCAAAGTGGTTTTGATTTCATTTAAAGGCACCACATCTACCGGAACAGGCGTGTTGAGTTTACTCCTATTCGGATTGCGGCTTCCGGTAAGCGTGATTTCGCTCAGGCCCTCTGTTCTTGATTCGAGCGAAACATTCATGGTATTTCCCTGAACAAGAACTTCTTTAGCCTCAAAACCGAGTATTGAAAAAACCAGCGTTTGCCCCACTTGCGCCTGAATTTGAAACTTTCCGTCAAAATCGGTTGTGGTACCCATCTGCGTCCCTTTGATGACAATGTTTACACCCGGTAGCGGAATACCCGATGGGTCTGAGACAACGCCTTTAATAAAGTTTTGGGCTTGCAATGTGAGCCCGAATACCAACGATAGAAAAAATAGTTTTGTTTTCATAATCTTATTTATTGTGATGCCTTTATTGAATAGCATCTGTTAGTGTTGAATTTTTTTATAAAAAAAACCTCGCATAAAATATGGGAGGTTACTTACAGGTTTTTGACCTTTGTATCGGGTCAACAACTGCAGCAACACATTCGGAGTGTACACATAAGTTTTGTCATAGCAATAAAGAATTTAGTAAAATTTAAAGGGCAAAAGTATCACTTTTTTCAAATTCTACAAATCTGGTAGAGTTTTTTTTTTACACATAGGCACATACATATTTTTGATGACAAATAAATCCAAAAAAAATATATGATTTGAAGACGTTAAATTCATTTTGTGTGAATAAAAATATACTGCTTTAACACCCTCTACTGTTATTTTGTTAAAAAAAATCACTAAAATTGTTCGGTTTTTAAAAAATCAAACTTATGCAAAGTAGAATATCAAAGTTTATCTTCTTTTTATGGGTGCCTGCCCTACTCTTCTCTCAACAGCAAGAGTTTTCTCTCGAAGAAATATGGTCGGGAGCTTTTCGCACCCAATCTTTACAATCGCTCAACTCACTACAAGATGGTCAACACTACACTGTTTTAGAATATGACAGGGTCGCACGTGCATCCAAAATAGTTGTTTACGAATATTTGACCGGCAACCAAACAAAGGTTTTGATAGACGGGAAAGACTATCCGGAAGTGAAAGCTTTTGAGGATTACACCTTTAGTCGTGATGAAAAAAAACTTCTGCTCAGCACCGATTCCGAACCTATATTCAGAAGATCTTCCAAAGGTATTTATTGGGTTTTTGATACCGATTTGCAAAAACTGTTTCAGGTTTCAGACAAGCCCATTCAAGAGCCCACTTTTTCACCGGACGGATTGAAGGTGGCTTATGTGTTTGGAAACAATCTATTTGTAAAGGAAATCGGCACGGGAAAAACTACGCAAATCACCTTCGATGGCAAAAAAAACAGCATCATCAACGGTTTGACAGATTGGGTTTACGAAGAAGAGTTGTCTTTCGTACGCGCATTTGATTGGAACCAAACCGGCGACAAAATCGCCTTTATCCGTTTTGACGAATCTGAAGTGCCCGAGTTTTCGATGAGCGTTTTTGGAAAGGAATTGTATCCGCAAGTGGAAACCTTCAAATACCCGAAAGCAGGAGAAAAAAACTCAGCAGTTTCGTTGCACATTTATAACCTGAACAATCAAAAAACTTCCCCGGTAGATTTGAGTGATTACCAAGATTTCTACATCGCGCGCATCGGTTGGACCAAGGAAGACAATACTTTGGCAACTTTGATTTTAAATAGGCATCAAAACCAAGTAGATTTGCTGTTTGTTAACGGAAATACTACTGAAAAACAACGCATTTTAAGAGAAACCGACAAGGCTTATATCGAACAACCCGAAATGCCACCGTTCTTAGCCGACAACAGTTTTATCTGGGCTAGCGAGCGCGATGGATTCAACCATTTGTATCACTTCGACAATACCGGAAAACTCCGCAACAAGATTACCGAAGGCAATTGGGACGTGACTTCATTTTACGGCTATGACCCAAAATCGAAACGGGTATTTTATCAATCGGTGGAAAACGGCAGCATCAATAGGGACATTTATTCGGTAAAATTAAACGGTAAAAACAAACTCCGTTTATCATCTGAAGCCGGTAATAATCGCGCCGATTTTAGTGCCGATTTTTCGTATTACATCCAATCGTTCAGCAACAGTACAACCGCGCCGCGTTTCACTTTACACAGTGGTAAGGACGGTAAAAAACTCAAAGATATTAAAGACAATCAGGCTTTGGTGGATAAACTCAAAGGCTACCGGTTACCCGTCAAAGAATTTTCCACGCTGAAAGTGGAGAATTTTGACCTGAATATGTGGATGATCAAACCCACAGATTTTGACCCCAATAAAAAATATCCGGTGTTTATGTTTCAATACTCCGGACCGGGTTCGCAGAGCGTCTCCAACACTTGGAACAGCACCAATGATTATTGGTATTTTATGTTGGCACAACAAGGTTATATCGTAGTTTGCGTGGACGGCAGAGGTACGGGTATGCGCGGCGCAGACTTCAAAAAAATGACTTACAAAGAACTCGGGAAATACGAAGTAGAAGACCAAATCAACGCTGCTATTGAGCTGGGAAAAAGATCTTACGTAGATGCGTCACGCATGGGGATTTGGGGTTGGAGCTACGGTGGTTTTATGGCTTCAAACGCTATTTTTCAAGGCGCGGATGTGTTTAAAATGGCAATTGCGGTTGCCCCGGTTACCAGCTGGCGGTTTTACGACACCATCTACACCGAGCGCTATATGCAAACACCGCAGGAAAATCCGGGTGGCTATGACAACAATTCGCCCATCAACCATGTAGATAAATTGAAAGGTGCTTTTCTGCTCGTACATGGCTCGGCAGATGATAATGTACATGTGCAAAATACCATGCAAATGGTTGAAGCACTCGTTCAAGCAAACAAACAATTTGATTGGGCTATATATCCCGATAAAAACCATGGTATTTTTGGTGGAAACACACGGCTTCAGCTCTATCATAAAATGACGGATTTCATCAAAAATAATTTATAATACCCTGTCATGCATTTGGTTTCCATTCAAAATAAGATATACGAGGTTCGCGGGGTCAGCGAAATGTTAGATTTTGATTTGGCGGAACTTTATGAGGTCAAAACCCGGATTTTAAATCGAACTAAACAAGATTTTGGCTTAGTATTGATTAATATGCCATCGACATGATCACGTAGAAACAATTTATAAACATATAACCAAACTAAATACAACTTTATGGAATTCAAATACGGCGGTTCAGAAACCAACCAGTTGACTGTTTTAGGCCATCCCTCCGGCTTATTCGTCTTGTTCTTTACAGAAATGTGGGAACGTTTTAGCTATTATGGTATGCGCGCTTTGTTGGTGCTTTTTCTCACAGCATCTTTGATGGACGAAGGTTGGGCGTGGGCGCGCGATGAAGCTTTAGTGTTATACGGATGGTACACCGGGTTGGTTTACATCACGCCTATTTTGGGAGGTCTGATTGCAGATAAACTTTTGGGTTACAGAAAAGCAGTTACTTTGGGAGCTCTTATAATGACCTTGGGCCATGCTTCCATGGCTATGGAAGGGCTTACAGGCAATTTCTTTTATTTGGGATTGGCACTTTTAATCATAGGAAATGGTTTATTTAAGCCCAATATTTCTTCCATAGTCGGGCAACTCTACAAAACGCAAGGCAAAGAAAAAGACGCCGGCTACACTATTTTTTATATGGGTATCAATGCAGGTGCATTTTTGGGTATTCTGCTTTGTGGTTATATAGGTGAAAAAGTAGGATGGCACTATGGCTTCGGCTTGGCCGGAATTTTTATGTTTTTTGGGATGTTGCAATTTTGGTTTGCACAAAAGATTTTCGGAAAAATCGGATTAAACCCCAAAGAAACCTTGGCATACAAAGATGATAACCCGCAAACTGAAGTGGCACAAGAAGAAATTTCAACACAGGTTAAAGCAGATCGCATCTTGGTAATCAGTGTTTTTGCCCTGTTTACCATCTTTTTTTGGTGGGCTTTTGAGCAAGCAGGCGGCTCGATGACCGTTTTTGCCAACGATTACACCAATAGGGTTTTAGAAGGCGATGGTGCCACCACATTTAAGGTATTCAACACCTTGCTCACTGTGGTACCGATGATTATCATCACTTGGGTTTTAGCACTATTATTCAAACAAACCTATGCCAAATTTGCATTGTCTAATATCTTTTTAGGTGTCAGCTTTGCAATAATTTGGGCTATTGTAATTTGGATGCTTCAGAAAGAATTCTATTCGGAGTCCACTGAGGTTCCAGCCTCTTGGTTTGGAATTCTGAATTCCTTTTTTATCATCGCATTTGCACCCCTTTTCTCTAAAATCTGGGAGAACGTTTGGAATCCGTCTGGTCCGGTGAAATTTGCTATAGGCCTCATCCTGCTCGGTATCGGTTTTGGCGCCTTATCTTATGGTGCATCTTCTATTCCATCGGGTGCGCAAACAGCAGCCGTGAGTATGGTTTGGCTAATTTTGGCCTATTTGTTTCATACTTTAGGAGAACTGTGTGTGTCGCCCGTGGGACTGTCGTATGTGTCAAAGCTAGCACCGGCTAAACTGGTTGGACTGATGTTTGGCATTTGGTTTTTGGCCAATTTTGTAGCCAACCTAATGGGTGGGATCACCGGAAGTTATATAGATGCCATTTCAGAAAAGTATTCGTTAGCGGTGTTTTTCTTAATATTTACGTTAATTCCTTTTGCTGCAGGAATAATCATGCTAATTTTGAACAAATTTCTCATCAAAAAAATGCACGGCATACATTGATGTAAGTTTAAAATTTATTTTACGACTAAGCGCGCGATATGAAAAGAATTGTTTTAATACTTATGCTGATTCCTGTCACCTTGATGGCTCAGGAAATCAAATGGATGAGTTTGGCAGAAGCCTTAGAAGCTCAAAAAAAAGAGCCGCGAAAAATCATGATGGATGTCTATACCAATTGGTGCGGTCCATGTAAAATGATGGACAAAAACACCTTTGCGAATCCGGATGTAGCCGCCTATGTCAGCAAATATTTTTACGCTGTCAAATTCAATGCAGAGGGTAATGAAAATATAAATTATCAGGGCAAAGCGTTTGTCAATACCAACTACAATCCGGAACACGCTAATAAGCGGAGTTACCAGCATCCATTTGCAGCTTTTATGCGCATTGAGGGTTATCCGTCTATGGTGTTTTTGGATGAAAAAGGAGATTTTATTTCACCCATTACAGGCTACAGAACACCCAAACAGTTAGAGGTCTATCTGAAAGTTTTTCATACAGACGCGTATAAAAACATCAATACCGCTGAGGATTGGCAAAGTTTTCAAGAAAGTTTTGTATCCGAGTTTAACGACTGATACACGTGCAATACAACAATACTTAAAGGATGCTCTGTGCATCCTTTTTTGTTTAAAAAATATAGGAGCTTGTTTGTATTCCATTGAACAAACTGTAAAAACTAACTTATATTTGCGGTGATATTTTTTAAAAAATGGTCCGCAAAACACTTTTAGATACGCATATTTATTTTAAAGATGATGGTTTTCAAAACATCAATCAATATCTAACAGACAAAAAACCCTCGGTGATTTTTGTTTTGGTAGATCAAAATACGCATGAACATTGTCTGCCCGTTTTTTTACAAAAAATAGACACCGACATCCGTATAGAAATTATTGAAATAGAAGCTGGTGAAGTTTATAAAACCATTGACACCTGCACGGGAGTTTGGTCTGCAATTTCAGAATTGGGCGGAGACAGAAACAGTTTGCTCATCAATTTGGGCGGAGGTGTGGTCACAGACCTAGGCGGATTTGTCGCTTGCACCTTTAAGCGGGGTATTCCTTTCATACAAGTACCCACCACGCTCCTTTCTATGGTTGATGCCTCTATTGGCGGAAAAAACGGTGTCGATCTAGATGCATTAAAAAATCAGGTGGGCTTGATCCAACAACCGAATATGATTGTCATCGATCCTGTATTTTTAAAGACATTACCCTACAATGAACTCAGAAGTGGATTTGCCGAAATGCTCAAACACGGTCTAATCTACGATTCAAACTATTGGAAAACACTCACCAACCTTAAAGAAATTTCGAGCAAGGTGCTTTCTGCCTTTATTGAGCCCTCTGTTCAAATTAAACAGGCAGTCGTTTCAGAAGATCCAACAGAACAAGGACTCCGAAAAATACTCAACTTCGGCCACACGCTTGGCCATGCCATTGAATCGTATTTTTTGACGCATAAAACCAAAAAAACACTGTTGCACGGCGAAGCCATCGCCATCGGTATGATATTAGAAGCTTGGCTTTCTCATAAAATTTGTGGTCTGCCTGAAAAATATTTTAACGAAATAGCAAACTATTTCTCTGGTCTTTATGAGGCCATCACATTCGAAAATGAAGACATCATTGCGGTGATAGGTTTGCTCAAACACGACAAAAAAAACAGTCACGGAGCGGTTTTGTTTGTACTGTTAGAAAACATCGGACAACCGATAATTGACATTCAGGTAGATAATAAGCTTATTATCAATGCTTTCAATAAATATAATTTGCTACAAAAAAATTAAAAAAAAATCAGTTATTTATCGTTTTTTTACGTTTTTTGCATCAAAATTACAACGTTCATAAACGATGTTTAGAAGGACCCTGATGGATAATTTTATATCAGAATATTATCAAGTTTGATTATGAATTATTTATATTACCCTTCTGTTATTTTTACTTAAAAATCCTGTAAAATTTTTATAAATTTAATTCATCACACTTTTTTTTAGCTATTTTAGAAACTTAAAACTGTAAATGAAAACCAAGTACATAGACCTGATAGATCAAACTTATTATTTTCCCCAAGAAGAATTTTCTTTGGATAACGGCAACCTACTTTTCCACGACATCGATTTGATGGAACTTATAGAAAAATACGGTGCGCCTCTAAAATTCACCTACCTACCACAAATTTCCAACAACATCAAAAGGGCGCAAGCTTGGTTTGATAAATCTATAAAAAAACTCGATTACAAAGGAAATTACAACTATTGCTACTGTACTAAAAGCTCTCATTTTCAGTTTGTTTTGGACGAAGTTTGTAAAAACGACGTGCATATCGAAACCTCTTCAGCCTTTGATATGGACATCGTTGAAAAGCTGCTTCAGAAGGGAAAACTAAACAAGAATACTTACGTGCTTTGTAACGGATTTAAGCGGGCACAATACATTAAAAACATTGCGAGGCTCATCAACAGCGGACACGAAAAATGCATTCCCATTATAGACAATTACGAAGAAATCAACTTGTTGGATGAAGCCATTGAAAATCCTTATCAAATAGGCATCCGAATAGCGTCGGAAGAAGAGCCCAAGTTTGAGTTCTACACCAGCCGACTCGGGATTGGCTACCGAAATATAGTGCCCTTTTACCTGAGAGAAATCAAAGAAAATGACAAGGTGGAGCTTAAAATGCTACACTTTTTTATCAATACAGGCATTAAAGACAATTCGTATTATTGGAACGAACTCAACAAATGTTTGAAAGTCTATGTCCGGCTCAAAAAAGAGTGCCCAACGCTCGACAGCCTTAACATTGGCGGCGGCTTTCCTATAAAAAACTCCCTAGCTTTTGAATTTGATTATCCTTATATGGTGGAAGAAATTCTCAATCAGGTGAAACTTGCCTGTGAAGAAGCCGGCGTATCGGTGCCAAATATTTTCACGGAGTTTGGCAGTTTTACTGTGGGCGAAAGCGGTGGTGCCATTTACGAAGTCTTGTATCAAAAACAGCAAAACGACCGGGAAAAATGGAACATGATCAACTCTTCTTTCATCACCACACTACCCGATTCTTGGGCCATCAATAAGCGTTTTTTGATGCTGGCCGTCAACCGATGGAACGACGAATATGAGCGCGTGCTTCTGGGCGGACTCACTTGCGACAGTGACGACTATTACAATTCTGAGCAAAACATGAACGCCATTTACCTGCCCAAATTCAGACGAGACAAACCCTTATACATAGGTTTTTTCAATACGGGCGCTTACCAAGAAACCATAGGTGGCTTTGGAGGCTTGCAACACTGCCTGATACCGCATCCTAAGCATTTACTTATCGATAGAGATGCAAATGGAAAAATGACGACGACCTTATTTTCTGAAGAACAATCTTCGGATGATTTATTAAAAATTTTAGGATATTAGCAAAAACAAAACACATGAAGGGTTCCATTTCTCAATTTATCGAAAAATACTATTTACACTTCAACGCAGCCTCGCTGGTAGATGCCGCAAAAGCTTACGAAGCACAATTAGCCAAGGGGTCTAAGATGCTCGTTTCCTTGGCTGGAGCCATGAGTACAGCCGAATTGGGTAAAATATTTGCCGAAATCATTCGACAAGACAAAGTGCACATCATTTCTTGTACGGGTGCCAACCTGGAAGAAGATCTGATGAATCTCGTGGCACACTCCCATTACAAACGCGTACCCAACTACCGCGATTTGACACCCAAAGACGAATGGGAATTGTTGGAAAAAGGACTCAACCGCGTTACAGACACTTGCATACCCGAAGAAGAAGCCTTCCGAAGACTCCAAGCACATATTTTTCAGATTTGGAAAGATGCCGAAGACAAAGGTGAACGCTATTTTCCACATGAGTTTATGTACAAACTCCTTTTGTCGGGTGTATTAGAACAATACTACGAAATAGATATTAAAGACAGTTGGATGTTTGCCGCAGCAGAAAAAAACCTGCCTATTGTTGTGCCCGGTTGGGAAGACAGTACCATGGGCAATATATTTGCTTCCTACGTCATCAAAGGAGAACTGAAAGCATCTACTATGAAATCGGGAATTGAATATATGGCATTTCTTGCAGATTGGTACACGCAAAACGCTGCACCCGAGGTTTCCAACGGCATAGGTTTCTTTCAAATAGGCGGTGGCATTGCCGGAGATTTTCCAATTTGCGTAGTGCCTATGCTGTATCAAGATTTGGAACGGACAGACACACCTTTCTGGAGCTATTTTTGTCAGATTTCCGATTCTACAACCAGTTATGGCTCTTACTCAGGTGCTGTGCCCAACGAAAAAATCACTTGGGGAAAACTCGATATAGACACCCCAAAATTTATTATAGAATCTGATGCAACTATTGTAGCACCACTTATATTTGCGTACTTGTTAGACATGTAAAATAGTTTTTTTGACAGCAATAAAATATTCCTGTATGGAATTAGTAATCAGTTGTTATTTTTTTATACGACCATTAAAAGAAAATAAACATAAACAGATGAAACGCCCATGTAAAAAGAGTAACACACAGGAATATGATTATCTTAGGGCGTTCCATCTGACCAATAAAAACAAATAAAATAAACAGATGAAACACCCATGTAAAAATTTTGCACACAGGGACATGATGAGTTAGGGTGTTCCATTCCTGTGCTGAGCTTGTCGAAGCATGACCATAAAAATCAATAAATATAAACACATGAAACGCGTTATCGTAGATTTTAAAAAACTGACCCCGGAAATCTTAACGTTATTGGTTGAAAAATATCCGGACGGATATAGCGACACAGATATTATTACATTTAAAAATGCACAAAACGAAACGGTTGAAGCCGTTGAAGTCAGAGATCAGGAAGCTATCTACCTGGTCAAAGTAAGTACGCGACTGGCCAACCGAATGGAAAATTTTGAAGAGGAAGACCAAGATGATTTTGGCTTAGACGAAGTAGCTATCAAAGATTTAGATCTTTCGGAAGAAGATGACGATGACGATGACGAACTGGTGAACACTCCCAAAACTCTCAAAAGTGATGCGGACAACGACGACGACGACGCCGATGACTTAGATACCTTCGACGATGATGAAGATGAAGAATTGTAAGCCTAAACCCCAAAATGCAAATACCTGACCATTTTACAAGCTTGTTTGAGCCAGAACTTCTCGAAGAAATTCAGCAAAGCGGTCAATTGCTCACCTTTAAGGAAAATGACATAGTCATAGATATCGGTCAGAAAATCACACACATCCCGATGCTGATTTCCGGTGCCTTAAAGGTGTTGCGCGAAGACGAAAATGGAGACGAACTCTTGCTGTATTTTTTAGAAAAAGGTGAAACCTGCGCCATGTCTTTAACTTGTTGTATGGGCAATTCTAAAAGTGGCATACGCGCCACGGCTGAGACCGATGGAAGCTTGTTGCTCATTCCCGTAGCAAAAATGGAAAAATGGCTGGCCCAATACGCCGGTTGGCGAAATTTTGTTTTTGAAACCTACAACCAACGGATGGCAGAACTTCTGAACGCTGTGGACAGCTTGGCTTTTATGAATTTAGAAGAGCGCCTCCACCAATATTTGCAGGCAAAAAAAGAAATTGCCAAAAATTCGGAAATCAGAAGTACACACCAAGAAATAGCTGCCGAACTGCACACCTCACGTGTCGTTATATCTAGACTTCTCAAGGTTCTAGAGCTGAAAGGCATCATCAAAATGCACAGAAATAAGATATCGCTTTTAAAATAGTGTATTTGCCGTGTTAATTTTGATGAATTTCTTCGACTTATACATAAACTCACTAGGTCATGAAGTCTTTAATTACATTCTCTCTTTTTTTTGTAAGCATCAGCGTTTTTTCACAAATTAGATTGCTGGAAGTTGATGAATTTAAACAAGTCGTTGGAAATAAAAACGTGCAAATCATAGATGTGCGAACACCCTACGAATACAACAGCGGACACATACAAGGCGCGGTAAATATAGATTATTACGCATCAGACTTTGAAAAACAATTGGCGAAACTTGACAAAAACATACCCATCTATTTTTATTGTCACTCAGGGGTCAGAAGTGCCAAAGCCGCCAAAACTATGAAAGCTTTGGGTTTCACAAAAATATACGATTTAAAAGGTGGCATGGTGGCATGGAAGAAAGCGGGATTAAAAGTTTCCAGATAATTTTTTTGATAATAACCTTGTAGAAAAAATAAAATTATTTACATTTGCACCCTGAAAAAACACTACTCAATCATGAAAAAAGGCATACATCCTGAAAATTATAGACTTGTCGCTTTTAAAGACATGTCAAATGAAGATATTTTTATCACCAAATCTACCGTTAATACACGTGAGGAAGTTGAAGTTGATGGTGTTTCTTACCCACTCGTAAAACTGGAAATATCTCGCACGTCTCACCCCTACTATACCGGTAAATCTAAACTGGTTGACACAGCCGGACGTATCGACAAGTTCAAAAACAAATATTCAAAATTCAAAAAATAATTGAATTTTAAACCTATAAAAAGCCTTTCCGATCGGAAAGGCTTTTTTTATTCCCTTTTGATAAAGGCGCCCAAGGCCTTGAGACGGCCATCTATATTTTCATAACCGCGATCTATCTGTTCTATGTTGTGAATCGTACTTGTACCCTTGGCTGACAATGCAGCTATGAGCAGAGACACACCTGCTCTTATATCTGGTGAACTCATAGTAGTTGCTTTGAGTTGCGACTCAAAATTATGTCCTATGACTGTTGCCCTGTGCGGATCGCAAAGGATGATTTTAGCACCCATGTCTATGAGTTTGTCCACAAAGAAAAGCCTACTTTCAAACATCTTTTGATGAATAAGCAGGCTGCCTTTTGCCTGTGTAGCAACTACCAAAATAATACTGAGTAAGTCTGGTGTAAAACCGGGCCACGGCGCATCTGAAATGGTAAGTATGGAACCGTCTATATAATTTTGGATTTTATAATGCTTTTGCTCAGGAATATAAATATCGTCGCCAATGCGCTCCAATTTGATGCCTAATTTTTTAAAAGTTCCGGGTATGAGTCCCAGCATATCCCAACATACATCTTTAATGGTGATTTCGCTTCGCGTCATGGCTGCCAAACCTATCCAACTGCCAATTTCTATCATATCCGGCAACAGTCTGTGGGTACATCCGCCTAAAGATTTTACGCCTTCTATGGTTAGTAGATTGCTGCCTACACCCGATATATTGGCCCCCATATTGTTCAGCATACGGCACAATTGCTGTATATATGGTTCGCAAGCTGCATTGTACACAGTTGTTTTTCCTTTGGCCAACACAGCCGCCATGACGATGTTAGCCGTACCGGTCACAGACGCTTCGTCCAGCAACATATCTGCGCCAATGAGCTCATCTGCTTCTACACCGTAAAAATGCTCTTCCTTATTGTATCTAAAAGAAGCTCCAAGCTTGATAAATCCTTCAAAATGGGTATCTAAACGACGTCTGCCTATCTTGTCGCCACCGGGTTTGGGTATAAATCCCTTGCCGAATCTGGCCAACAACGGCCCTACAATCATGATGGACCCACGAAGCGAACTTCCGGCTTTTTTAAAAGCGTCGGTTTGCAGATAAGAAATATCGATGGCGTCGGCTTGAAAAGTGAAATTTCCGTGGCTGTTTTTGTGCACTTTTACACCCATGTCTCTGAGCAAATCTATCAAACGATTGACGTCTATGATATCGGGCAGGTTACTAATGGTAACAGGCTCTGAGGATAACAAAACTGCACACAACACTTGGAGTGCTTCATTTTTGGCACCTTGTGGCGTGATGCTTCCGGATAGTTTATGCCCGCCTTCAATAATAAATGTACCCATAGTTATTTAGAGAATCTTTTTTTGGACTTAGCAGCATGGCGCTTTTTGGCTATTTTGGTGGCGTCTAACGGAAATTTTTTATTTTGCCTTTTGAGTTCTTCTGATTCCGTCAATGTCTCGTTCTTTACTTTAAGATCGATTTTCCCGTCGGATATTTCAAAGAGATGGTTAAAAATCACATCGTCCTCCACACTGTCCTTGTTCCAAACCAGAAACGATTTTTTCATTTGGGTAGCGATGTTTACTTCAAGTGCATCGCGTTTGGGGCCTTTTTCCCAACTCAGGGCTACTTGTATCATTTCTCTGATGATGTTGCCGTAAAACCTAAATTTGGTAAGCTGTTTCGGATACGACAAAGTCTCAGGTTTCTCAGATAAAACTTCCGGGTTTAATTTGGGAAACGGACAATCTACATCTAACTGAAAACGCGACATGATAAAAAGTTGGTCCCACAATTTGTGCTGAAAATCAGTCACATCTCTCAGGTGAGGGTTTAAATTACCCATCACGCCTATGATAGACTTGGCTACTTTGTTGCGCTCCACAGGATCTTCTATACTTATGGCATAGTCAACCATTTTTTGAATATGGCGACCATATTCCGGAATAATTAGCGTTTCGCGCTCTGTGTTGTATTCTAAATCTTGTTCCAAATCTGAAATTTTATTGGTTTGTTTATAAAAGTATAACGTCTCCCAACGCAGCCACTTGTTTGTATTTTTCAATAACCGCTTCGGGTGATGACATCACCAAATGTACAGAAACGCTGGTGTAATTACCTTTGCCCGAACTACGTGTTTTGATAACGGCACCCATGTTGTCAAACATGTTCTCTATTGAGCTAATCAACTCTTGATTCGATTTTACAATGAATTTATACAGGTATTGAGACGGCCATTCTGTGCTTTTTTCCAATTCTGTTTCTAGTCTTTTGTAAAAGGCATCCGCCGATTCGCTTTCCTGCATTGTTCTGTACGTATTTAGAAATCTTCTGTCTGTCAAAGTTCAGCAAATTTACACAAATTATTTATTTTAAACTTTGTAGGGAAAATTTTAATCTTTTAACAAGGCTTCTTATAAAATGTGTATAAAATGCGTGGTTTATTAACGCATCACAACAGCCAATTTTGTACTATTGCTACAATAAAAAAACAATTTTCAACGAATTTGCAAAGTCTAAAAATTGTCATCACCGGAGGTCCTAGCACGGGAAAATCATCGTTGCTCAAAGCTTTGAGTCGTTATAAAGTACCATGCTTTGAAGAAATTTCTCGCCAAGTCACTTTAGAAGCCAGGCAGCATGGCGTGTCACAGCTTTTTGTAGAAGATCCACTGCATTTTAGTCAAAAATTGTTGGACGCCCGTATCAAACAATATGAGGCATCTTTGGTTGTTGAAAATCCCTTTGTTTTCTTTGATCGGGGCATTCCGGATGTAAAAGCCTATTTGAATTTCGCCAAAACACCCCATCCCGATTTTTTTCATCAAGCTGCGCTTGATCTTCGCTACGATTGTGTTTTTATACTTCCGCTTTGGGAAGAAATCTACACCACAGACAGCGAGCGATACGAAAGTTTCTCACAGGCTCTCGAAATTCAGTGGCACCTGCAAAGTTATTACAACACGCTCGGTTACGAGCCCATTGAAGTGCCTATTGGAATTGTGGAAGAAAGAATTGCGTTTATAAAACATAAATTGGAAGCTGCATTTCAACTGTCTCCATTTTAAATAGCAACTTTCGTTAACACTGAAATATTTATTACTTTGGTATGCACATGGATGCAACATTTATTTTACAGAAATATTGGGGCTTTGACCAATTCAGACCTCAGCAACTTGAAGCCATAGAAGCCATACTTACTCAAAAAGACACTGTGGTTTTGATGCCCACCGGCGGGGGAAAATCTGTTTGTTATCAAGTGCCTGCGCTCATGCAACCCGGTATTTGCATTGTCATTTCTCCGCTTATCGCCCTGATGACAGACCAGGTACAAGCACTTCAAAAAAAAGAAATTCGCGCCATGTCATTGGCCGGAAATCTTTCTTTCGACGAGTTGAGAATCGCTTTGGACAATGCACTGTATGGCAATTTTAAATTTATATACCTGTCACCCGAACGGTTGAAAAATGAGATCGTCATTGAAACACTCAAACAGGTCAAATGCAACCTCATAGCTGTTGATGAAGCACACTGCATCTCTCAATGGGGACATGATTTCAGGCCGGCATACAGAGAAATCAGCCAGCTCAAAAAATGGCATCCCGATGTGCCAATGGTTGCACTCACTGCCACTGCAACACCTACTGTGCTTCACGACATTGTTACCAACTTGGGATTGACAACACCAAAAATCTTCAAGAAATCGTTTTACAGAGAAAACCTCAGTTACAGAACCATCTTGGCAGAGGACAAATTGTATATTTTAAAGCATTATTTAAAAGAAACAAACGGAACCGCCATCGTTTATGTATCTAGTCGAAGAGAAACTGTTTTGGTAGCCGATAGCCTGAAAAAATCCGGATTTACTGCAGAATTTTTTCACGGTGGACTCACCCATCCCGAAAAAGTAAAAAAACTTAACGAATGGATGAAAAACCATGTCAGAATCATGGTGGCAACCAACGCCTTCGGCATGGGAATAGACAAACCCGATGTAAGACTTGTCTTTCACATGAATTTGCCCGATAGTTTAGAAAATTACTATCAAGAAGCCGGAAGAGCAGGCAGAGACGGTAACCAAGCCTATGCAGTTCTGGCCTATCACCCAAACGACCTCAAACAACTGCAAGCGCAATACATTCAACATTTACCCGATTTGATCGCCGTAAAAACTGTTTATAGAAAATTGAGCAATTTTCTGAGAATTGGCTACGAAGAGTTTCCTGAAACTGAATATAAAGTCAGTTTCAACACTTTTTGCAAAAAGTTTGACATCCATCCAACCTTGGCCCTCAATACGCTCAAACTACTCGATAACCAAGGTATCATTTCGCTGTCGCTTTATGCAGAAAATAGAACCACTGTGAAGTTCCTTTACGACAGCCAATCGCTTATCGAGTTTTCGGAAGCGCATCCTAAAAGCGGTGAAATTATCAAATTGGTATTGAGAAACTATCCCGGAATTTGGGATTTTGACACGCCTATCAATATCCCTAAATTGTCAAAGAAATCGGGTTTGGATGAACTTTTAATCCATCAAGAATTGAGCAAACTCCACAAACTGTCTGTAATCCACTATGAACATACACAAGCAGATATGTCTGTGTGCTATTTGGAACCCCGTCATGACGACTACACCATCAACCGCATCTCAAAACACATTCGCCAACAACTACAAACCAAAAAAGACATGGCAGATAAGCTGTGGCTCTATGTAATTGACAAAGATACTTGCAAAAGCAAACTTCTTTCTGCCTATTTTGGTGAAGTGCTTACAAAAGATTGTGGCTCCTGCTCTCACTGCATTCATAAACCCGCAGAAAATCGCTCAAGTAAAAACCATACACTAGCCGAAAAAATTATGGAAGCATTGTTAGAAGCGCCGATGAACTCCCGCCAACTACAAGCGATGCTTCACATTGATGAAACTATCTTGATAAGTACACTCAAGCGGTTGCTTTTTGAAAGAAAAATTACGGTTAACATCCGAAACCAATACCAATTGCGCAAAAGAAATGAAACACACACGTAAAAATTTTGCACACAGGTGCATGATGAGTTTGGGTGTTCCATGCGACCGCTTTAAATAAATAAAAATTAGTACATGAAAACAACTAAATTGAAAATTGTGTTTATGGGCACGCCCGATTTTGCCGTGCATAGCTTGCAACGTATAGTAGCTTCAGAGTTTACCGTTGTAGCTGTCGTCACAGCACCCGACAAACCCTCCGGGCGGGGCAGAAAACCCACCGAAAGTGCCATTAAGCAATATGCGGTTTCAGAAAATCTTCCTGTTTTGCAACCCGAAAATTTAAAGTCGGAAGCCTTTTTGTCATCACTATCCACTTTGCAAGCCGATGTTTTTGTCGTCGTCGCCTTCAGAATGTTGCCCAAGGAGGTTTGGCAAATGCCCAAGTTGGGAACCTTCAATTTGCATGCCTCGCTCCTACCCGATTACCGTGGTGCCGCCCCAATCAATTGGGCAATCATCAATGGCGAATCTAAAACAGGCGTTACTACATTTTTGATTGATGAAAAAATTGACACAGGTGCTGTTTTGTTTCAAGAAGCGGTTTCTATAAACGCTTCAGACACCTTTGGAAGTCTTTATGCAAAGCTGAGCGAACTGGGTGCAGGGTTGGTTTTGAAAACACTCGAATCTATGTATGTAGGGAAAATTGAACCCAAAAAGCAAAAAGAAACTCATTTCATAAACCAAGCTCCAAAACTCACGCCCGAAAATACGCGTATAGATTGGCATCAGGATGCGGTGAGCATACACAACAAGATCAGAGGACTGAATCCGTTTCCTAAAGCTTGGTGTTTGCTGGTAAATTCACAATCTGAGTTAAAGGTAAACATCCTTGAGACTCGTCCGGATGTTGAAAATTCGACTTTGAAGCCCGGTGAGCTAAAAACTACCAAAAAACAACTCTGGATTGGCACCCAAAAAGGACATTTGGAGGTGTTGCAATTACAACTACCCGGAAAGAAAATAATGCCTACTTCTGCACTCTTGAACGGTTTTCAGTTTGACACAGACGCTTATTTTACATAAAATAAGTCATATCAAACGTTTTAACGTCGATGTTTTTAACAATTTTTTAAAGTTATTAACAAAAATAGCGGTTTCCCTTGATTTTGCTTGTCTGAATGTAAAAACAACCTAAATTTGTGAGAGCATTGAAAAACAACCATTAAATTTAAATTTTATCACTATGAACAAAACAGAATTAATTGATGCAATTGCAGCAGATGCCGGCATCTCAAAAGCTGCAGCTAAAAAAGCATTGGAATCCGTATTAGGAAACGTTTCTAAAACACTCAAAAAAGGTGGACGCGTATCTTTGGTAGGTTTTGGTTCTTGGTCTGTTTCTAAAAGAAGCGCAAGAGAAGGAAGAAATCCTCAAACCGGTGCAACCATCAAAATTGCTGCTAAAAACGTTGTAAAATTCAAAGCAGGTGCAGAATTATCTGATGCTGTAAACTAAAGAATTTAATCAACCAAACTATCCAAAGTACCCTCCCTTATGTGGAGGGTTTTTTTGTACTATTTTTTAGGCACAATAGAAATATAAGCTTTTGTTTGGCAGTTTCTTACTGATATTTGCATCAATTCGTCAGGATGGTTGATTTTATATGTATTACAGCCTTTTTCTTTGGTTTGGCTCTCGCCAAAATCCACATCGCCGTGTTGGATAGTCTGTATGATGGCCAAAGAATCAGCTTGTTTTAAGCGAATAGCCTCTAGCGTTTCCGGTTCAAACACAATGCTTTTTTTTTGAATATCATGCAAAACCCGGTCATTTGGAAAATAGTTGCAAGATGCATTTTTTTGGTTGAGCACAAACACAAGGATAATCAAACCGATAGAAAAACCTCCTAAAAAGAATCCGAGCCTATATATAAACTTCATGCGATGGAATTTGCGGCAAAGGTCTTAAAAAATAAGCAGATTTGCATCGCTGTAAGGCAAATTAAACCAATCGGCAACCCCTTTATTGGTCAATATGCCGTGATAAAAGTACAAACCGCTTTTCAGTCCTCTGTTAAACCGCAACGAAGGTTCTAAACCACCCTCTTCGGCTATTTGCAGCAGATAGGGGGTGAAAATATTGCTGATTGAAACAGAAGCCGTGCGCGCATAGCGAGAGGGAATGTTAGGTACGCAATAGTGCGTTACACCAAATTTTTCGAAGGTTGGATGGTCGTGAGTAGTTAGTTCAGATGTTTCGAAACAACCACCCATATCTATACTGACATCTACAATTACGGAACCTTTGGGCATGTGTTGTACCATTTCTTCAGTAACCAAAACAGGAGATCGGTTTTTACCGCGCACGGCCCCAATAGCCACGTCGCATTCTGAAAGTGCATGCATGAGCGTTTGTGGTTGCACGGTTGAGGTGTTGAGTTGTCTGCCCAAATTGTTTTGGAGACATCGCAATTTGGTGATGGAATTGTCAAACACTTGCACTTGCGCACCCAAACCCAGTGCTGCGCGCGTGGCAAATTCGGACACCGTTCCGGCACCCAAAATGACTACTTTTACAGGAGGCACACCACTTATATTACCAAACATAAGTCCGTTTCCGCCTTTGAGGTTGTTGAGCAATTCTGCCGCAATGAGTACAGAGGCGGTTCCGGCTATTTCGCTGAGTGTGCGTACGGCAGGCAGCGCGCCGGTTTCGTCGCGAATAAATTCGAAAGCCAAGGCCGTAGCTCTTTTGGCTGCGAGGGTTTCAAAATACTTTTTACTTTGGGTTTTTAACTGCAAGGCCGAGATGAGAATGCATTGCGGATTCATCAATTCCAACTCATCCAAAGAAGGGGGTTCTACTTTTAAAATCATCGGACAACCAAACACTTTTTTGGTATCGGAGGTGATTTCTGCTCCGGCTTCGGAATAATCTTTGTCTGAAAAATTGGCGGCCAATCCGGCTTCAGATTCTATCAAAATACGGTGGCCGTGCATGCTGAGTGCTGCTACGGCATCCGGTGTGAGGCAAACCCTCTTTTCTTGATAGTGGGTTTCTTTCGGGATACCAATAAAAAGCTCGCCTTTCTGTAAAGAAATTTCCAGCATTTCTTCTTGCGGCAATAACTGTTGCTTAGAAAAAGGTGATTTGGTGTTTCCCATGGATTGCATCATTTTTAGTGTTTGGCGGGTTGCTGTTACAATACGTTTGTCGATTTCTAAACATCGCTTTGAGACCGTTTCTCATCGAATATCCCGTCAAACTATATTATTATGGATTGTATTTTAAAGTTATAAAGATTCACAAGTTAAAATTAATAATTTTCTAACCGGCACCTAAGGCTTTGCATCGCGGTTAACCACAATTAATCCTAACGAAATTAGTGTTTTTTTCTAAATTTTATTGACATATGCCGATATAATACTCAAATTTGTTTAGTGATGTCGGAAACATGTTGCCATTCTTTTCGTTTCTGAAAATCTTTCCAAACGAACTTCCAAATACACATCGGGTAGCAAAGCCTCTACCTTTTCGGGCCATTCGATTAAAACATAATTTCCACTGTACAGATATTCTTCAAAACCGATATCTAAAGCTTCTTCGATATGGTTAATTCTATAGAAATCGAAGTGGTAGATGTTTGCATCTGAGGTTTCGTAGGTGTTCACCAAAGCAAACGTAGGACTGCTCACGGCATCTTGACTGCCCAAAAAGGCGACCAATGCTTTGATCAAAGTGGTTTTGCCAACTCCCATTTCACCTCTAAAAATGATGACTTTTTCATTTGATAATTCAATAATCTTTTGACTTACTTCGGCAATTTCTTCTATTGAAAACCGGAAAACATGATTGGGAGACGGCTCCATAGGCTTGGTTAAATTCGGTTGGATTGATTTTTTAATCTAGCAAATTCAAATCCGTTCTGCCACCACTGTGCCATTTTTATTTTATTGAAAATCAATGAATTTGTAGTCAGGACTGTGGGTGTATAATAGATATCGATACAGGCACTTTTATTTTTGGCCTGGAGTTTACCCGTCTTCACATTTTGATGCTCTATTTGGTCCATCATAAACTCAATCATGGTGGTGATGAGTGAGAACGGGTTCTTTATCGGCAAGCGGTTTATAAAATTCACCTCCGTTTCCAGGATAATCACATCTATTTCGGTGGCACCTCTGTTGATGGCTTCTTCTATAGGCACCATACAGCCCAAACCACCATCGGCATAATCGTAATTGTTTTTGCGTGCCAAGCTCATAAAAGGTGGATAATTGCAAGAAATCCAAATCCAATCCATAAAATCGTCATAGGTACATTCACGTATCGATTTATATTCCATTTGGTTTAGTGTCAAATTGGAGACCGTCACCACCACGTCTTTTGAAGTGAGTTGAATGTTATTGAAAATTTCTTTGGTGATAACCCTTCTGATGAGTTTTCGCAAGTTACCGCTTTCTCCAAAGGTTTTTCTGCCTCGGATAATATTGTTAAAAACATTAAAATGATTAATACTGATATTGGAAACACCGCCTTTATTTTTAACAATAAAAGGACAATTACTAAAAATAGATTTCTGGTTTACAGAAGTGTAAATTTCTTTAATGGCCTCAATTTTATCGAGGGCCAAATGCGAAACCAACAAGCTACCGGTAGATGTACCCAAAAAAATATCGTATTCTTTACCCAACTCTCTGATAAGGAATTGGGCTACACCGCCTGCAAAAGCGCCCTTGCTTCCACCACCGGATATTACCAATGCTTTCATCTGTTTATTTTATTTATTTTAATCTGTCAGATGGAACGCCCTTGGATAATCATACTCCTGGGTGCGAAATTTTTACATGGGCGTTTCATCTGTTTATTTTATTTATTTTAATCTGTCAGATGGAACGCACTAGGATAATCATACTCCTGGGTGCGAAATTTTTACATGGGCGTTTCATCTGTTTATATTATTTGTTTTTATCGGTCAGATGGAACGCCATATGATAATCATACTCCTGTGTGTAAATAATTTTACATGGGCGTTTCATCTGCTTATTAATAGTTTTTGCTTATTTGCCGGCCTCTTTTATCATCCTATCCAATACGGTCTGCTCGGCTATGCTAAATTGAGAAAAATTTCTAAGATAAAACGCTTTGTAATCCGAATCCTTTATAATTTCTCTTAAAAAGTCTTTTGCACCTTTTGAAAATTGCCACACCGGATGCACGCTTGCATTTAATAAATTATTGAGATAAACATCACTGATTAACTGCAAATCAAATAAATACCTAAAAGAAATTGTTCTGATTTGATAGGAGAACGAAGGCATCGAATAGGCGGTTAGCTCTTCGTAATAGGCTCTTTTTTGATCATCCCTATAATCTTTGGTAGTGAGTGCCAAAGCCAACCAAAGCTGTCGTATGTTGAAATCTTTAAATCCGTATAAACTCGCTGTCAAATTTAGGTATCGGTGTCGGTGTTCCGGAAATTGAATCCATAATTTAAAAAGCACTGTTTCAATGGTTTCGTAACTTTCTGTTAAAAGCAGTTTCTCAAATTCGGGTCTTAAACTTTCCGAAATTGTATCAATCAAACGTACTGTGGCTTGCATGACTTCAGCATCGCCTTTTTGTAAAATTTCTTGTACAAGCGCTTCCTTATTTGATAATGAGTCTGAAAGGAGTTGCGAGACAACTTCTTGTTTTAAAGGCGCAATAGCATCAGAAAACAATATTTTGTCGCAAGCTGCTTTATCGTGCTTGCAATTCAATTGAAGATAAGCCGAAACAACCGTGCCTTTGAGCATTTCCATGGCTTCTTCTCTTAAAAAAATAGGATTTTCAAGCCAATTATTTTTGAATGTGATTACATCAAAAGTGGATAAAGCAGTTATTTCACGCAAAAAATCATCTGTTTCAGCTGAAGAAAATGTGTATTTGTTGAGGTAGTTTTTAACAGCTTTATTGAAGGTATCCAATCCTACGGCTTTCTCCAGTGCAAACAATGCCCAAGCACCTTTTTGATAATACGTGAGGCTCGATGCTTTTTCACTTAGCACGGCTTCTCCCATACCTGTTGCCGAAGCTACACTGAGCTCCAAAGCAGATTCGTATAATTTCCAATGAAAAGCATCTTCTCCAAAAATGGCTCTCGTCGCCTTTAAAGCGTAGTACGTAGAAAATCCTTCTTGTAGCCAATGATGTCGGCTACTTTTAGCCGTCACCAGATTGCCAAACCATTGGTGTGCCAATTCGTGTGCGCTGACTTCCACAAAGTTTTTGTCTTTATAGGCAATCGAATCGACCAAAAAATCATCCGAAAATATGGTAAGCCCCACATTTTCCATACCGGCATATAAAAAGTCGCGCACCGGTACTTGTCTGTATGTTTCAAACGGATAAGGTATGCCGATTTCTTCTTCCAAAAAATCAAAAATTTGTTTTGTGTGCTGATATGTCGGTATTGCCCGTTCTGCATCAACAGCTTCGTAATAGTTGCGAATCGTATCTCCGGATTTCGAGACAAGTGTTTGCTGTTGGTAATCTCCAATCGCCAAGGCAATGAGATAGCTGCTTATGGGTTGTTTTAATTCAAACCGACTGGTTTTTATTCCGTTGTTAGTAAAATTCTGGGTTTGTATCCCATTAGACAAAACTGTGTATCTCTCATCAAAGCTAATTTGTATATCCACGGTAAATTTTTCATTGACATCGTCAAAAGACGGCAACCAGTGGCTGGTGTATTTCCCTTGGCCTTGTGTCCATATTTGATTGGATGCTTTTGATTGCCAACCTACAAAATAAAGTGCTTGTTTGGGTTTGGCATGGTAAGAAAAACTTATTTTGTAATCATGATTCTCTTTAAATTTGAAATAGATGACCAGTTGCTTATCAGTAGCCATAAAAAGTGTGGGCTTGCTGTTAACCATCACTTTTCCAAATTGCATATTGTGCGCATCTATGGCTAATGAATCAATCGTCTTTTTAACAAAAACGCTATATACCGCATCTCCAAAAACGGTTTTGGATAAAGTATCGAGCGAAACTTTTGCGTTGAGTGCCGTAAAATCGGCATAAGATGTTTGCTGCGCCGAAACAACGATGACAAACATTAAACTAAATGATAAGGCAATTTTTTTCAATTGAAAAATTTTTACCAAAATACAAAAGTGTAACGAATTTGTTAGTTTAGTTAGATTACTTTTTCGATAACAAAACCACAAATATATTTTGTGAAGTCAGCAAACAATTGATAATTTGACCGCTATTTCCGTTTAATCGACTTGGGATGTATGCCAAATTGATTTGCCACAAAAAAACCCCTCGCGTTTTGCGAAGGGTTTGTTTTAATATGCGTTGCAGACTTCTATTTCTGTCCGTCAAACTTTTCTTTATAGCGCAGGTACAAATCTTTTTGATAAGTATTCAGACTCAATTGACGACCGCTTATAAACGCATGTGTAATCTTGTTGGTGCGCATATCAAGTGCGTCACCTTCAGAAACAAAGAAGGTAGCATCCTTACCAACTTCTAAGGTTCCAAGCGTTTCATCTATACCCAAAATTTTAGCTGCGTTTTGCGTGATAAGCTGCACGGCTTTTTCCTTGGCTACGCCATAAGCAGCAAAAGTACCGGCATAAAAAGGCAGGTTACGCGTGTTCATCCTGTCCATTTGCCCACTGTTTTCTATACCTACCAACACACCTTCATTGTCTAAAAGTGCAGCCAATTTATAAGGCAAATACACATCTTGGTCTGTAGCAGTAGGAAGACGATGTGGGCGGCTCAACAAAACTGCGATTTGGTGTTGTTTCAACAGGGCTGAAATTTTATAAGCTTCCTGCCCGCCAATAAAAACCACTTTTTTGATGCCCAAATGTGTCGTCATATTGATGGCGTCCACCATTTGTTTTTCGTCATCTGCATTGATAAAAAGAGCTTGCGTGCCATCAAAAAGTCCTTGAGTGGACTCGTACAAAAGGTTGGTAACTTCCTTTGGTCCTAAATTGTACGCTTTTCCTTGTTCGAGAAATAATTGCAACTCCTGAACTTGCTTGTCGTAATCTTTGTTGGGTTCAAAACCACTACCACCGCCAAATCCAAAACGCGACCTACGGTACAAAGACGGCCAGTTTACATGTATGGCATCATCTATCTTGTAGGCGGCATCCTCCCAATTCCACCCATCGAGTTGCATGATGGATGAAGTACCTGTGATGCGTCCGCCACGCGGTGCCACTTGGGCTATCAACACGCCATTGGGACGCATACTTTCTACGATGCGTGATTCTGCGTTGTAGGCTATCAGGCTTCGGACATTGGGCGTCATATTACCCACTTCGTCTTCGTCGTCTGTGGCGCGAACCGAACTGATTTCAACCAAGCCTAGCGAGGAATTTGTAGAAATAAATCCAGGATAGATGTGTTTGCCCTTCGCGTCAATGGTTCGTCCTTTGGCAGAAACATTGCTTCCTATTTCAGCAATTTTTCCGTTTTCAAAAACGATGGTGGCATTTTCGATCACCGTGCCGTTTCCGATATGAGCGGTAACGCCGGTAATGCTTATGGTTTCACTTTGAGGCAAGGCGGGCGGATCGGATTGCTGCGCTTGCAAGCTCCACCCGAAAGCGACTAAAAATAAGGTTAGTATAAAATAATTTTTCATCTGTTTATATTTATTGTTTTTAAGTGGTCAGATGGAACGCCCTAGGATAATCATTCTCCTGTGTGCAAATTTTTTACATGGGCGTTTCATCTGTTTGTATTTATTTCTTTGAATGGTCTAAATGCCCTATCCATCATATCGTTTGGTTTGATACAGCGAATCAAGGGCTTTTCATTATTTAATCGATTAAAAATTGGTGATCCAAGGAATCGCAATGCAGCAATTCTTTTTCTTTCTTTTTGGGCTGTTGTGTTTTCAAGCCTTTGTTTTTGGCTTCAATAGAAAGGTTGATCAGTTTGTTTTTTTCATCTTGAATACGTTTTAAGATTTGATCTTGTTGGTCTAATTCGAAATAGAATTTACCTTCAATCATGTTTTTCTCTACTTTGGCGTACACAGACATCGGATGGTCTGTCCACAATACCAAATCGGCGTCTTTACCCACTTTTATGCTACCCACGCTATCATCTATATGAAGGAGTTTAGCCGGATTCAAGGTCACAAATTTCCATGCTTCTTCTTCGGATACATTTCCGTATTTAACGGCTTTGGCTGCTTCTTGATTGAGTCTTCTCGACATTTCGGCATCGTCTGAATTAAAAGCTACCACCACACCTTCTTGATGCATAAGCGCGCCGTTGAAAGGAATGGCGTCTTTTACTTCGTATTTGTATGACCACCAATCAGAAAATGTAGAACCACCCACGCCGTGCTTCGCCATTTTGTCGGCTACTTTATAGCCTTCCAAAATATGTGTAAACGTGTTTACCCGGAAGTTAAACTGTTCGGCAACTTTCATCATCATGTTGATTTCGCTTTGTACATAAGAGTGACAAGTGATAAAGCGTTCGCCGTTGAGGATTTCGACCAAAGTTTCCATCTCCAAATCGTATCTTGGTGCGCGCGTTCTTTGCTTTTCCTTGGCAGAAAGTTTGTTGTAGTCTTTCCATTGGCTTTCATATTCTTGGGCACGTGTAAAATAGTCAACATATACTTGTTCAACGCCCATTCTCGATTGCGGATAGCGCGTTGGATTGGCTATGCCCCAATTAGACTGTTTAACATTTTCGCCTAAAGCAAATTTGATAAACTTGGGTGCTGCGTCAAAAATCAAATCATCGGGTGCTTCGCCCCATTTCAATTTAATGATAGCCGAACGACCTCCTATGGGATTGGCAGATCCGTGTAGCAGTTGTGAAACGGTGACACCGCCAGCAAGGTTTCTGTAAAGATTGATATCCTCAGAATCAATTACATCCTCCATGGTTACTTCGGCGCTGGAATTGCTTCCGGCTTCATTTACCGATTCCAACCCTATGTGCGAGTGTTCATCAATGATACCGGAAGTAAGGTGTTTGCCGGTTGCGTCTATGACTTTAGCCGAGGCATCGGTTAGGTTTTTACCTACGGCTGCAATCTTGCCGTTTTTCACCAATACATCTGCATTTTGCAGTATGCCTTCAGATTCGTTTGTCCAAACCGTTGCGTTTTTAAAGAGGATGGTTTGTTGCTGTGGCTTTTGGGCAAAACCAAAAGCAACGTTAGGGAATGTTATCGGAAAAATTTCAGGTTGTTTATCCGAATTTTTACGTTCATTGGTCTTAGGTTCTTCTGTACGATTGGCTGACCATGAGATTTCTGAGCCATTGTAGAGCGTGCCACTACCCGAAATGTTTTGCGGATTTAGCACATGGGCATTTAAACGCGTGTAGGCTGTTTCTTCCAAACCTGACGGGTTAAACAATATGTTTACCCATTTGCCGTCAAATTCTAGTTTTGTAGCCAGTTTTGTGGAATCTTGTGTGATTTCTCCTTTGGGCTTATCTGCACTTCCACTCACTTTTAGGGTGTAATTGGTGCCTGAAATAGATAGGTTGTATGTGCCCCGTATGTCTTTATAGTCTAGGTCGTTGATGATATTCCTTTTGCCTTGAACCCAGTTTTCGTGTATCAGAGTTTCGCTGTCAAACAAGTCGCCTGAGGTGATGATAAAATTGGCTAATGCACCGCTTTTCAAAGTTCCCAAAGTATTGCTTTTACCGATAAAAGCAGCCGGATTGGTGGTGAGTGCTTCTAATGCAGCGGTCTTGTCTAGGCCGTAATCCACAGCTTTTCTTACGTTTTCCAGGAAGTTTTTGGGTGATTTTAAACCATCAGCCGTAAAAGAAAAACGGATATTGTTTTTTGCCATGACAGAAGCGTTTGCAGGTGCTTGATTCCAAAATCTTAAATCGTCTAGCGACACTTTGGACACCGCTGTCGGATCGCTCACATCGTAAGCATCCGGAAAATTGACCGGAATGATGAAAGAAGCATTTAGCTTGGCAATCTGATCGATACGTTCAAATTCGTTTCCACCGCCTTTTATGATAAAACTGATACCCATATCTTTGGATAGTTTTCCAACTCTTAAATCGGCCAATTTATCGCCGGCGTCAAAGATTTGAGGTAGGTTTTTGTTTTTCAAAAAAGCTTCGATGGAAAGATCCCGTAAATCGGGGGTGTTGGTTTGATACCAAATTGCATCGTGATGCAACTGTCTCAGTAAAGCTGTCATCCCCATCACGGATGTTGGATAGGATTGACCGGATGCCTGGCTTCGTGTAAAACCAAAAAATTGGGCTGTTTCCGCTTGCAATACGCGGGTGTTGTTTGTGTCGTCGTCGTTGAGTCCTACCAGTAAGCCTGTACCACGAGCCACACCATCTTTCATATGTGTAAGCACAGTACCAAAACCGGCTTTTCTGAGTTCATCTGCTTTCTTGGCATCGTATTCAAATGCTTGGTAACCGGCTGTTTCGGGTTTTACATGCTCGTTCCAATAGTAACCGTCTTTTTGAGATTCATACTGAACAGAGCGTCCAAAACCACGTTGTCCTTGTGGTGTTTTGATGCCAAAGTCGGCATACAAATCCACGAAAGATGGATAAATCGTTTTACCTTTTGCATCGATAACAACCGTGTTGGCCGGTATAGAAACGTTAGTGCCCACAGATACAACTTTGCCGTCCTTGACGAGCAACGTAGCGTTTTCAATCACCTGTGTTGGGCTGACATAAATAGTCGCTTGTGTGATGGCGGTGTAATTTTTGTTTACGTCGTGTACGCCGTAATCATTGGGGAAATGGATTTGTGCCTGCAAACCTAAGGATAGGCAAGCAAACAACAGAAGATAGTACTTCTTCATGATAAAAGGGTTAAATTCATTAAGGTTATTCAGCACTAAATTTAAAAAAAACAAAGCCTACTGTCAGCGCTTTAAGTTTTTTTTAACGTGAAAGCAGTTTATTTCTGTTTTACAGACCATTCAAACCGAAAACTAGAAACCACATCGCCTTTTTCATCTTTGCCAACTGATTGCATCCAGAACGTAATGCCCTCACCTGTTTTTAGGGTTTGCTGTATGGCCTGTTGGGCTATCAAACCGTCTTCACAAACAAAAGTGATGCGGCCTTTGGCTTTTTTAGAAAAAATGCTCTCGTTGCGAGAAACCAACATAGACACAGATGCCTTTGCGTCTTGGATATGGCTCATGACCAATGCGCCGGTGGACAATTCTGCAGCCATGGCTTGCACGGCAAAATAGATTGATTGAAAAGGGTTTTGATTGATCCATTTGTGTTTAATCGTCACATGACAACTTTTTTCATCAATGTGTCGGACGCGAACGCCTGTCCAATAGGCGGCGGGTAACTTGAAAAAAGTAAATTTATTAATTTTTGAAGGTGTCAACATAATTTAGAATAAAGTTCAAATGTAACTTTTTAAGTGGTTGTTATGATTCTTGAGTAGTTTTTTTTATCAAATTTAAGTAACTTGTCAACCATTTTTATACTAAACTCTTGGGTTTGAAATTTTAAAAAAATTTAAAGGTCTGCTTCTTGCAATGTTTATTGATAAATAATTTTTCATAAAATCGGAACAAAAAAATTACACATCACGTTTAAAACTTTAAAAAATATATAAACACATGAAACTCACTTTCTACGGACACGCTTCTGTGGGTATAGAAGCTAACGGCAAGGCTCTCCTGGTCGATCCTTTTATCTCTGCAAACGAACAGGCAAAACACATAAATATTGACGCCATCAAGGCAGATTACATTTTGATTACGCATGCACACCAAGACCATATTCTAGATGTGGAGCGCATCTCTAAACGAACAGGCGCAAAGGTTGTTTCCAACTACGAAATAGTCACGCATTTTGGCGCCAAAGATTTACCCGGACACCCCATGAATCACGGCGGAAAATGGAACTTTGAATTTGGTACGCTCAAATATGTCAACGCGGTGCACTCCTCCTCTTTCCCCGATGGTTCGTATGGTGGCAATCCGGGTGGATTTGTACTGACCTCTGAAGGCAAAAACATCTATTTGGCTGGCGATACCGCGCTGATGGAAGACATGAAGTCTATGGGTGCGCAATTCGATTTTGATTGGTTGGTACTGCCCGTGGGCGACAATTTCACCATGGGATATGAAGATGCCGCTATTGCCGCAGAGTGGCTGGGTTGTAAAAAAGTTATCGGTATCCATTTTGATACTTTTGGCTATATAGAAATTGACCATCAAGCTGCTCAAAAATATTTTTCGGAAAGGGGACTCTCGTTGACGCTCCTCTCAATTGGCGAAACGATTGATTTATGAGCATTCGAGCTCGATTTTTTCCTTACCGTTTAACCTTCAAAAATCCTGCCGGCACCTCCAGAGGTGTTATGAAGGAAAAACAGACTTATTTTTTAAAAATAGAAGGGCAAAATGCTGTTGGCTGGGGTGAATGTGGCGTTTTTAAGGGTTTGAGTGCAGATGACAGACCCGATTTTGAAAGCAAATTGCAATGGGTTTGCGACCACATTGAATTGGGTTTAGATCCATTATTACTTCAAACTCGAGAATTTCCAGCCATACAAATGGGTCTCGAAACAGCTTTTTTATCGTGGGGCGCTGCCCATCCGTTTGTTTTGTTCCCCTCAGATTTCACAAGGGGCTTATCCCCCATCTCCATCAACGGTTTGATTTGGATGGGCACTGAAATTGAGATGAAAAAACAGATTGAGGACAAAATTGCCCAAGGTTTTCGATGTATCAAGCTAAAAATCGGCGCCATTGATTTTGATTCAGAATGTCGTCTGCTTGCGTTTATCAGAAAGCATTTTCCTGCTGACAAGATGGAAATTCGTGTGGATGCCAATGGCGCTTTTAAACCAAGTGAAGCACTGGAGAAACTCAATATGCTGTCTTCATATGACTTGCATAGTATTGAACAGCCCATCAAAGCCGGACAGTTAGCACACATGAAAACACTCTGCAAACAATCACCTTTGCCCATAGCACTAGACGAGGAATTGATTGGTGTTTTTGACATCTCAAACAAAAAAAGTCTTTTGGAAGAGATTATGCCACAATATATCATTCTGAAACCTACCTTAGTTGGCGGCTTTCAGGGCAGTATGGAGTGGATAGAAACAGCTGAAAAACTCGGCATCGGCTGGTGGATTACCTCGGCTTTGGAAAGCAATATCGGGCTGAATGCTATTGCACAATGGACCTACACACTCAAAAGTAAATTGCCGCAAGGACTGGGTACCGGCAGCCTATTCACCAACAACATACCTGCACCATTGGTTGTGAAAAATGGATTTTTAAATACAAAACCCGACTTAAAGTGGGATATCTCAGCTTTGTTGCTTTTGTAAAACAATCACTTTAAGTACTTTGATTTAATCACTTCCAAATGATGAAGTTGATGCCCCGACATTATATAACCCAATGCGCGTACAGACATGTTTTTGCCGCCAATTGTCCCGGTGTTTGTGTACCAAGACTCCTCCAAAGACTGAAACAGCAAAATACTGCCACCTCTAACGGTAGAAAGCTCTGCCAACAGTGAATCTTTGGTTCGGGAGGCGGCATTGGAGTTCACCGCGAACAGGGTTTCGTCAAATCCGGGTAAATCGGTTTTATCATGGCGAGCGAATCGCAGAACACGATTAGCAAAAATACGTTCGCTATCGCACAAGTGGCCAATGATTTCTTTAATGGTCCATTTTCCGGGAGCATAACTCACATTGAGCGCATCGTCTGAAAGTGGTGAGATAATTTCTAAAAAAGCATTGTGTGAATCCTTAAGACCTTGAATTACAGAAGCATTTTCATTAACTTTCTGTATATAAGGCAAATAAAAGGCATGATACTCTGAAGGTTGCAGGGCTGTGTGACTCATAAATTTTAAAATTAAGCTGAATTTCTACTTGCGTTGATGTTTCCGAAGAGGGAACGCGTAACCATTTTTTCGTAAATTTCTATCGATTTGGCGTTTTTAGACGGTTGCTTTTGCAATTGTTGCAACTGCATCAAAGCGTACTGTTGAATGGTCAGAAGCGGCAAAACAATTTTTTCTCTGGCGTCGATGGAGGCCTTACCGTCTGGGTGGTTTTGCATCAGATTGGTGAATTGTGAAATTTCAAGTAACAAGCGTTTACTTTCTTTAAATTCATCGAAAATAAGTTGCCAAAAATCGCCAAACTCAGCATCATGTTTCATATATGAGGTGAGATCAAAATTGGTTTTGGTCATGCTCATCATACTGTTATCAACAAGCGTTCTAAAAAAGTGTGAGCGCTGATAGAGCTGTTTGACGCGGTCTAACTGACCTTTTTGTTCAAAAACATGAATAGCCGTTCCGAGTCCGAAAAATCCAGGAACGTTCTGTTTTAACTGACTCCAACTGCCCACAAAAGGGATGGCGCGCAAATCGGCAAAATTTAAAGTGTCTGATTGGTTTCGTTTGGACGGACGACTGCCAATGTTGGTTTTTGCGTAATATTTCAGCGTGGACATTTTCTCTAAATAAGAAAGGAACTTAGGATGTGCCTTGAAGGCTTTATAAGATTCGTAGCTCAATTCTGCCAGTTCATTGATGGTCTGTCTATCGGGCTCGAGCAAGTTGTCTTCGTCTCTCTTAAAAATTTCGTTGGCAATCCCCGCACTGATAAGCTGCTCCAAGTTGTATTGGCATGACTCCGGCGTGCCAAAATTGGAACTAATGGTTTGTCCCTGTACAGTCAATTGAATTTCTTCGTTTTCAATACTATCGCCCAATGAGGCATAAAAAGCATGCGTTTTACCACCGCCTCTTGCCGGTGGCCCGCCCCTACCGTCAAAGAAAACAACCTTGATGTCGTTACTCCTTGATACTTTGCTGAGCAATTCTTTACTTTTATAGATGCTCCAGTTGGCCATTAAATAACCACCATCTTTAGTGCCATCTGAAAAGCCCAACATAATGACCTGTTTTTGTTGACGTCTTTTTAAATGAGCTGCAAACACAGGATGCGCATATAATCTCCCCATCACATCGCCAGATACTTCCAAATCGTCCACCGTTTCGAAGAGCGGAATCACATCTACTGAGGGATTTTCCCAATCACAAAGCCTGATGAGTGTATAAGTTTCTACCAAATTGAGAAAGCTTCCGCAATTGCTGATGATATACCTGTGTGCGCCTCTTTCGCCGTTAAGTGCCTGTATTTGTTTCATCGCATAGATAGAAGCTATGGTCTTTTTGGCCATCTCGTCTTCGATTGTTTCGGGGTCAATTTTTCCCTTTAAGGCAAACAGGGCTTCGGTGCGCTGTTCTTCGTTCAAATCGAGAAAATTATCGGGGAAAAAATGACCGTTTCGCTTTGAGAATTGTGTAGCCAAGACGTCAACAACCTTGGTGTGCACCCGACTGTCTTGGCGAATATCTAAAGTGGCAAAGTAGAAGCCGAAAATTTTGATTTTATTGATCAAATTGTCCAACTCTTCTATAAACATAGATTGGTGTTGCTTGACAATTATTTTTCTTATTTGCAGGAATTCATCTAGCAAGTCCTGAGCCGAACAGGTGGGTTGGTGTTGGTTTTGAAAGATGTTTTCTTGTAGCAGTTGGTCAATTTTTTCAATGTGCTGCTCCAAGTTCACAAAGGTGAGCCTTCTTTTAAGTTTTCGAAAATCTTTAGCGTAATTTTTTAGCAAGGTCAACCTGAGTTTTTGCGCTACATCTAAGGTGATTTGTGGCGTAACAAATGGGTTTCCGTCTCGGTCACCGCCCGGCCAGAAACCCAAATCTATGATTTCATTTTCGGGAAATTCGCCTTTGTAAATGTTTTGTTGCGCATAGTCATATATATTGCTAATGGCATTGTAAAAGACATTTTCTAAATACCAAATCAGGCTGACGGCTTCGTCGTAGGGCGTCGGTTTTTGCTTTTTAAAAAAAGGTGTTTTGCCTAGCTGTGCCATCAATTTTTTGATTTTGAGCATATCGTCTTTTTCGATGGCTTTGGCCAAATCTGTGATGATTCCCAACACAGAACCCGGGTAAAACTGTGTGGGATGCGCTGTTAAAACAGGTCTTACTTTAAATTTTTGCAAAAATTTCTTGAGTTCTTCTGTTTTTTCCTTTGCTTCCGCTTCTTCCTTGGCACCGCGAAGCGTCCCGCGTCCATCCATATTGTTTACGATTGGGAAGGCGGCGTCTTCAATGGCATCAAACAACACTACTTGCCGTTCTATGTATTGAATAAACTTAAACAACAAGCTTATTTTTTCGGTTTCTGTAGGGTTTTCGTGATATTTTTTGAAAAACAATTCCACTATTTCCGAAGGATTTAGTCCGGCTTTGAAACCCTTTTCACAAACTTCCGAAAACAAAGGCAACAATACGCCGGTATTGCTAATCTCATCAAAGGGCAAGGTTATAAAAATGCTATTGTAGATGTGAAACTTTGAAAGTACGTATTGGTTAAAGCGTTCTATCTTGGGCTGTCTGGACATTGAAAGTGTATTTAAGTTTTATCAAAATCTGAATTTTTGTAAATTTAAAAAAAATACCTGCCACGAAAAAACGCAACAGGTATTTTGTTATTTTAATTACAAAATGTTACAAATCGCTAAAAATAGTATGCATCAAACGTTTTTTATCGTTAATACTTTCTTCTAGTGAAATCATGGTTTCTGTTCGCATCACGCCTTCTATATCATCAATCATAAAAATGACTTCCTTGGCGTGGTGGGTGTCTTTGGCGCGTACTTTACAAAAAATATTGAATTTGCCGGTAGTTACATGCGCCACAGTGACAAAAGGAATTTCGCTGATGCGCTGCAACACAAACTGCGTTTGTGAAGTTTTGTTCAAGAAAATACCGACATACGCTATAAAGGAATACCCCAATTTGATATAATCGAGCGTGAGTGAAGATCCCATAATAATACCGGCTTCTTCCATTTTTTTGACGCGAACATGTACTGTTCCCGCAGAAATGAGTAATTTTTTAGCGATATCCGTAAAGGGAATTCTTGTGTTGTCTATCAGCATATCCAAAATCTGATGATCAACTTCGTCTAGTTTGAATTTGGCCATTGTTGCAACTTTTGTGTGATTTTTTTAAAATAATCAAATATTTGGCTAAATTAACAAATTAAACACAATGAAAAAGCATTCCGTTTATGATTTTAACATTTTTGTTTATAACTAAAGTTGCTTTTTGGTTAAGAAAGGCTTCCAAATGATCTTTTTCCAAAGCGGTTTGTATTCCCAAAGAGCATGATTCATGCCCGCAGAAATTATGTAAATTGCCTATTTTGACTATGTAAGGCTGAAAAACCACATGGTTTTCTATTAAATCCTCCTTGTACTGTATGCCTATATCGAATGTGGAACCGTCTTTCAGCCACAATCCCCGATAGATGATATCTAAAAAGCGTTCTTCATTTGCAGGTATATCTAAATAATCTGCAACGCAAAACGACTTGTAAGTAGCGTTGGCAATACTATCCAAGGCCGCACAGAGTGCAACAAATACATAAAATCTTGTTTTTTCACGCTGATAGTCTCCCGGAAAATGCCCTGCTTCAAACAAAAGCGTAGGTGTGCCCAAAGATTGGAAAGTATCACCCACACAATTGATATTGAATGCATCTGAATATCTACCTACTTGGTCGGGAATAAATGCTTGCAAAGATTTGTTAACGCTGGCAATCAGTTGCATACTCAATGTTCTTGATGGATTTATACTTCGGGCTTCATCCGAAGCGGGCGTTAGAAAAGAGAGTGTTGCGGGCTTGCATGTAGATCCTGCACTGAAAATACTGCGTTGGTCGTGCAGATTAAAACAAAAATCGGGTTGTATTTGATGGTACAAATCGTTTAATACGCGGCTTTCGGGTTGACTTAAAGCCTGTGCATCTCTGTTCAAATCTACACCTATGGCGTTAAAGCGGGTATATTTATGGGCACCATCCGGGTTAAGCATCGGAATGATATATAAAGTGCAGGCTGACAAAATGTGACAACTGAACGGATTTTGATGCACATCAAGCAAACGCATTAAATCAAGTAATGCCTTAGTGGTGGTACTTTCGTTTCCGTGCATCTGAGACCAAATCAAAATTTTATTTGCGCCTTGGCCTAATTTATAAAATGTGATGGGACGTTTTTCAACGGAATACCCTAATATTTTTTTGTCAAATCGGACAAAATATTTTTCGATATCATCAAGCTTATGCGGTGGAAAATATTTGCCAACCAATCCGGATAAACGGTACTTCTCAAATAAGTCTTGGTAATTTTCTTTCACGCTAATTCTTTTTAAATTACAAATGTAACATCTTTAAAGTTTACATTTGTAAACAGAAGATTGTACACATCTGTAACAAATTTAGAGGTGTGTCGATGCAAATTAACCATGCATTTATACTTTTGTAAACACAAATTTAACGATAACAATTTAAGGGTAATTATAAAGTTATAAATCAATTGTTTACATGTATATAATTAAAGTAATAATATAAATTAAAAAGCCGTTGATTTTATTATACATAAGGTTTTTAGACATTTATAAAGATATTTTTATTACATTTGTAAACATCTTATGTCGGTTACAATGGTAAACACAGAAGCATTCAGTAAAAGACTTGAAAAAGTAATACAACACTATCAATTGACTGCCTCTGCTTTTGCAGACAGTTTGGGTGTGCAACGCTCGGGGGTTTCTCATATTCTATCCGGAAGAAACAAACCGAGTCTTGATTTTGTACTCAAATTACTCCACACCTACCCTGAGGTAGATTTGCAATGGATTATGAATGGAAAGGGATATTTCCCTAAAAGAAATGAAACTGTAAAAGTTGAGGAAATTTCTGATACTGAAAAAACAGATGTCAAGGTTGTACCGAATTTACCTAAATCGATGACAGATAAGCAAGCTCCAAAAATAGCTTCTGAAAAAGCAATTCGTAAAATTGTAATTTTTTATGAAGATGGTACTTTTGAGATTTACCAAAATTCAAAGTAAATTTTCTATGGAAAGAAAGCGCAAATAGCATGAGCCAGTTCTGTGGAATTTTCTATCGGACTCATATGACCGTCAGGAAGCACTAAAAATGGCGTATTTGTTCTTTTGGCAATATTTTTTACGTTTTTCAGTGGCAACAAATTGTCTTTTTCGCCCATAACCCACAGTTTTTTACCTTGATAATTAGCTAGTATTTGCTCGCTATTATATCGGATTTTCATACCTTCTATCACTGAAATGATAGACTTACCGGACATACGACATGCCAACGATATCAATCTGTTCACCGTATTTCTGTGTTCCTCCAGACCATCTTGATTGAATAAACAGGGAATCGCACTGCGAATAAACAAGTTTTTATTCTGCGCAATTACCTGTATCGCCCTATCTCTGTTTTCTAAACGTTCGGGGCTATCGGCATCTGTTGTTGAGTTGACCAAACAAATTCCATTGAACTTTTCCGGGAAATATTGCAAGCAACTTAAAGCCACATAGCCGCCCAAGGAATGACCTATTAAAGTAGCTTTATCAATTTTTTCCCTATTTAAAACTTCTGAAACAGCCTTGGCCATACACTGCATGCTACAAATTTCATTTGTGACAGGGGTTTTACCATGGCCGGGTAGGTCAATAAGCAACAATTGGTACTTGCCCAACAAATGATTGACAACTTTTTGCCAAATGCTTTGATCTTCCAAAAAACCGTGCAACAATACCAAGGTATCACCTTTGCCCAAAATTTTGTAATATGTCTCCAAAAGGGAATATGCGTTTTTTATTCAATACATTTTCAAACCTGCATCACACCGGGGTTGTAGGGTCGTTCGATGGGTGCGTGGTTGGCAGCTTCTATGCCCATAGAAATCCACTTGCGTGTTTCCAAAGGGTCGATAATTGCATCTGTCCAAAGCCGGGCTGCTGCATAATAAGGTGACGTTTGACGGTCGTAGCGCTGTTTTATGGTATCAAAAAGTGCCTTCTCTTTTTCAGGTGTTATCGTTTCTCCTTTTTTCTTTAAAGATGATTTTTCGATTTGCAAAAGCACTTTGGCCGCCTGATTGCCGCCCATTACTGCCAATTCTGCACTCGGCCAAGCTACAATCAGCCTTGGATCATAAGCTTTTCCACACATGGCATAATTTCCGGCACCGTAAGAATTTCCTGTGATGATGGTAAATTTTGGTACCACTGAGTTGCTCACCGCGTTTACCATTTTGGCACCGTCTTTAATGATGCCACCGTGCTCGCTTTTGCTACCCACCATAAAACCGGTCACATCTTGGAGAAAAACCAGTGGAATCTTTTTCTGGTTGCAATTGGCGATAAACCGCGTGGCCTTATCTGCTGAATCCGAATAAATAACACCGCCAAATTGCATTTCTCCTCGGCCGTTTTTTACTACGATCCGTTGGTTGGCCACTATGCCCACTGCCCAACCATCTATACGCGCATAAGCTGTGACAACGGTTTTGCCATAGTCCGCTTTGTACTCTTCAAAAACACTTTGGTCAACTAAACGTTTGATGATTTCTCTAACATCATAGGGTTCGGATCTGCTTGCGGGAAGAATACCATAAATATCTGCTTCGTTTTCGGTAGGTTTTGACGAGACATCTCTGTTAAAACCTGCCTTTTCGAAATCCCCTATTTTATCGACGATGGCTCTAATTTTTAATAGGCAATCCTTGTCGTCTTTGGCTTTATAATCGGTCACCCCACTGATTTCGCAATGCGTGGTGGCGCCTCCAAGTGTCTCGTTGTCAATGGTTTCTCCTATAGCGGCTTTTACCAAATAACTTCCGGCCAAAAAAATACTACCGGTTTTGTCCACAATCAAGGCTTCATCACTCATTATTGGCAGATAAGCTCCTCCTGCAACGCAACTTCCCATTACAGCGGCAATTTGCGTGATACCCAAACTGCTCATCACAGCATTGTTCCTAAAAATACGACCAAAGTGTTCCTTATCGGGAAAGATTTCGTCTTGCATAGGCAGAAACACTCCCGCACTGTCCACCAAATATATAATAGGCAGTTTGTTCTCTATAGATATTTCTTGAGCCCGTAGGTTTTTTTTGGCAGTTATGGGAAACCAAGCTCCCGCTTTCACTGTAGCATCATTAGCGACAACCACACACATTTTTCCGGAAACATAACCAACTTTCACAACCACACCACCAGACGGACAACCACCGTAATCGGCATACATACCATCGCCAACAAAAGCACCAATTTCTAAAAAGGGTTTTTCGGGATCGAGCAACAGGTCTATACGCTCGCGGGCAGTGAGCTTGCCCTCCAAATGTAATTTTTCAATATTTTTGGAACCACCACCAAAACTAACTTCTTTAAATTTTTTTCGCAATTGCGAAACCAACATTTTGTTGGCGTCTTCGTTTTTGTTGAATTTTATATCCATGCAATATTTTGATTTCAAGAGACTTTTAATAAACAACATTGACAACCAAAAGGGATCACGTTGTATATGGGATAAAGATAAGTCTTTTTAAAAAAAGTGCTGACTAAGATTGAAAACGAATTCTGAAAATTTTTCCTTGAAAAATATCAGATAAATAAAGACTTCCTTCCGGTCCTTGAGCGATACCAATCGGATTACCGCCTCCCGGAAATCTGTAAACCGCAAAGTCCTCCAAAGAAACAACCAATTGCTCTCCGGTTCCGAGTGTAGTAAGCAGTTGAATGCGTTTAGAAATGGGATCTGGTCCCTGTGAAGCTGTGCGACCAAAGAGTACAACAAACATTTGGTTTCGATATTTTTGTGGGAATTGATTGCCTGTATAAAAATGTAAAGCAGTGGGTGCCACAATATTTTCCCAAACGTGAATTGGATTGTTAAACTCGGGGTTAGAGACATTTCCCAACGCGAATGGCCATCCGTAATTTCCTCCCTTTTCTATCAAGTTTAATTCATCTTTTTCGTTTGGACCATTCTCAGTTGCAAACAATTGTCCATTTTCATTAAAAGCCAACCCAAAACTGTTGCGCAAACCGGAAGCCCATACAAAACTATTTGGATCGGGATTGTCCGAAGGAATACTGCCATCAGTATTCATCCTTAATATTTTTCCGTGAAACGCATTCAAATCTTGCGCTTTAGCATCTTCGAATGCATCACCTATAGAAACGTACAATTTTTCATCAGGCCCAAAAGCAATACTTTCTATTTGATGGCCATTTGCACTCGGCAAATTATCTATCAGTATTTCAATATCTTGGGCTCGGTTATTTTGATCTCGCATGCGCAACACCCTACCCACCGTGCCATTTGGTGTGCGAACTGCTAAAGTGAAATACACCCATTTGTTAATTTCATAATTAGGATCAAATGCAAGACCAATCAATCCATTTTCACCATCAACAGGAAATCCACCTGTTACCATCGTTTCCAAATCTGCAAACGGTGTGCTCAAGAGTGTTCCGTTCTCTATAATCTTAACTTGCCCGCTCTGCAACTCATTAACAAACAATCGGTTACTTCCATCCGGTGGAAAAGCAATGTTGGTGGGTAAATTGAGGTTTGATGCAAACGCTTCCACCACAAATCCTTCCGGAACGTCTATTTGAGATACAATAGGCAAATTATCATCATTTCCATCGGGCGGATTTACTATCACTGTAGAATTATCGTCATTTCCTGAGCAGGAAATCACCAAAACAACTAAAAATAATAAGAATTTATTCATTTGTTAGAGAATTATTTAAGGTAAAGTTATGCAATGTGTAGCGTGTTTAAAAAATTCTGAAAAAGTTTATGAAAAAATTCACACCCATATTTCCAATTCAAAAACGTACTTTTGATTTACAAACAACACAAAAGCCAAACCAAATGTTATTTTTTTTCGGAAAAGATTGTCTCACCGTTGCTAAAGCATTAGCATTATCTCATCAAAACATCAAGGGAAGTTGGGATGAGGCTACGCGATCTAGAATTGAAAAAAGCGAACAAGCTACCGGCTATATCGCCAAAAAATCTAAAGCCACATACGGCATCAATACCGGTTTCGGACCACTTTGTACTACAAAAATTTCACCTGCCGAAACCCGCAAACTGCAGACCAACATCCTAAAAAGCCACAGCGTGGGTGTCGGGAAACCCATCGATTCCGAACTCGTCAGACTGATGATGGTCCTCAAACTTCACGCACTTTCTTTCGGGTATTCGGGCGTCAGTTTCGCCTTGCTCGAACGCATACAATGGCATCTGGAAAACGATTGCATCCCCATTGTACCCGAACAAGGCTCGGTGGGCGCTTCAGGCGATTTGGCTCCTTTGGCTCACTTGTTTCTACCCCTTATCGGCTTAGGAAAAGTTCGTTATCAAAACAGAGAGATAGAAACAGCAGAAGCACTTCAGAAAGCAGGTTTGAAACCTATTGAACTGGGTCCGAAAGAAGGCTTAGCACTCATCAACGGCACCCAATTTATCTTGGCGCATGCCGTGAAACTTGTTGAAAAAATGCACAATTGCCTCGCGCATGCCGACTTGATTGGCGCCATGACAGCCGATGGTTTGCAGGCATCCATCATGCCATTTTCTCCGGAACTGCACCAACTCCGTCCGCATTTGGGGGCGGTACATGTAGCAAACAACCTGCATCTGCTGTTAGAAAATTCATCTATTTTGCAAGCACACGAACACTGTGAACGCGTGCAAGACCCCTACTCGCTCCGTTGCATGCCACAAGTACACGGCGCATCGCGCGATGCGTGGCTGCACTTGAAAAACACGGTCGAAACCGAACTCAATTCTGTGACAGACAATCCCGTAATTTTTGATATAAACCACACCATCAGCGGAGGCAATTTCCACGGGCAACCTTTGGCTTTGCCCATCGATTACGCTTGCCTCGCTTCGTCCGAATTGGGCGATATTTCCGACCGGCGCATCTATCTGTCACTCTTGGGCGACCGGGGCATCCCGAAACTTCTGATGGCAGAAACCGGTATCAACTCCGGTTTTATGATGTTGCAATATACCTCCGCCGCTTTGGCAAGCGAAAACAAAACCCTCTGCTTTCCCGCATCGGCAGACAGCATACCGACTTCCTTGGGGCAAGAAGACCATGTGAGCATGGGTGCTTTCGGCGCAAGAAAAGCATTGCAAGTTGCAGAAAACACCACCAAAATTTTGGCAATCGAATTGCTTTGCGCGGCACAAGCCATCGATTTGAGACGACCTTTAAAATCCTCCGAAACGCTGGAAAACGTTCACCGCGAAATTCGTAAACACATCTCGTTTGCGACCGAAGACCGCATTTTTTCTGCCGATATCGAAAAAGCTACCGCGCTAGTGGAAAGTGGAAAATTGTTAGAACTGGCTTCTTTTTCAAACCCAAAAAACACAAAAACACATGGACTATTTGAAATTTATTGATACCTACGCCAAACATCCGCATTATCACGCGCCACGTGGCCCCGAATTAAACGCAAAATCGTGGCAAACCGAAGCACCACTGCGGATGTTGCTCAACAATTTGGATGCGGAAGTAGCCGAAAACCCCGATGAACTTGTGGTGTATGGCGGCACCGGAAAAGCGGCGCGAAACCGGGAGAGCTTAGAAAAAATCATCGAGGTCTTGTTGCGCTTAAAAGACGATGAAAGCCTTTTGGTACAATCCGGGAAACCCGTTGGCGTAATACCCACGCATCCCGAAGCTCCACGGGTTTTGATAGCGAACAGCAACTTGGTGCCAAAATGGGCAACCTGGGAACATTTTGATGAATTGGACAAAAAAGGTCTGATGATGTTCGGGCAAATGACCGCCGGCAGTTGGATTTACATCGGCAGCCAGGGGATATTGCAAGGTACCTATGAAACCTTCATGGCTTGTGGGCAAAAACATTTCGCGGGAAACCTGCGCAATAAACTGATTGTTTCGGGCGGCATGGGCGGCATGGGCGGTGCGCAACCTTTGGCAGCAACACTCGCCGGGGCTACCTTTTTGGGTGTAGATGTAGATGCCAAACGCATCCAAAAACGCATCGAAACACGCTACATAGACAAAATGACGCATTCGTATGAGGAAGCTAAAAAATGGATTTTGGAAGCACAAAGAGCCGGACAAAATATTTCCGTGGGCTTGGTAGGCGACATCGGCGATGTACTCGAAAAATTGCTTCAAGACAACATCATCCCCGATGTGCTGACCGACCAAACCTCGGCGCACGACCCCATCAACGGCTATGTGCCCAACGGCTATTCGCTGGCAGAAGCCGATGCCCTGCGAAAAAACCCCGAAACCTACCGGAAGGCTTCCATCACGAGCATGGCGCGACATGTACGCTTGATGTTGGAACACAAAAAAAGAGGAAGTATCGTTTTTGATTATGGCAACAACCTGAGGGCTTATGCCGTGGAAGGCGGGGAGAAAAATGCTTTTGACATACCCGGATTTGTGCCCGAATATATCCGGCCGCTGTTTTGCGAGGGAAAAGGGCCCTTCCGTTGGGCGGCACTTTCGGGCGAACCGGAAGATATTTATACCACCGACCGGGCTTTGATGGAAGCATTTCCGGAGAACAAACCGCTCATCAAATGGCTGACGGAAGCCAAAGAAAAAATTGCCTTTCAGGGATTGCCCTGCCGTATTTGCTGGCTGGGCCTCGGCGACCGGCAAAAAGCCGGATTGATCTTTAACGAACTCGTTCGAAGCGGCAAGGTCAAAGCGCCGATTGTGATTGGCCGCGATCATCTGGATTGCGGCTCGGTGGCCTCGCCCAACCGGGAAACCGAGGGCATGTTGGACGGCAGTGACGCTGTGTCCGACTGGCCGCTACTCAACCTGATGGGGAACACTTCTGGCGGCGCGACCTGGGTATCGTTTCACCACGGCGGCGGCGTAGGCATGGGCTATTCGCAGCACGCCGGCATGGTGGTGTTGGCAGACGGCACCGGCCGTGCGGAAAGATGCCTCAAACGCGTCTTGCACACCGACCCGGCTATGGGCGTTTTCCGCCATGCCGATGCAGGTTATGAGAAAGCTATGGAAGTCTCAAAAAAGTTTGGACTGGGCTTGTAGAAATGTTTCATAATGAAATAGTTAGTCTATTTGAAAAGACAAAAGCAAAATCTCCTTTCAGTATGCAATGCAGATGTTTGATCTAATCTGGAATTTAAAATCTTCATCTTCCAATTTTATCGAGTTATAAATGAGAAGGTTTAGGTCGTGTTTTGCGTTTTTTTGTTGTGAGAATCACTGACTTTAGCATTTTATAGATGCCGTTTGCCTTGCTTATCAGTTTTTTATATTTTCTGATGGGTCTTAAAACAAAAAACGACTAAAATAGTTGTACTTATAATTTATGAATATTTGGATGGTTTGTCTTTGTGAAAATCACAATAAATTAAAAATTAACATGGTTTGTATAGTGCACTACCGCTCTACTTCCACTAAAAACGAATAACCAATCCAAAAACCCGACAACATTTGTATCCAATAAACTTACATTTCAATAAGTTTTTATACTTTAGTGGCTCATATCCTATAGAAACCAAACCTACCTTGCCATGTTAAAAAAATCGATTGTTTTGTTGATTGTAATGGTTGTCTCGTTTGCCCAAGCGCAATTTTTGACACAAAAGAAAAACCTCCAAAAATTTGAAGGTTTTTTTAATTCGTATTACAACGAAGTTGCAGACGAACTCTATTTGGAAGTAAACCGTTTGGATATGGAGTTTCTCTATGTCTATTCTTTGCGTACCGGTTTAGGTTCAAACGACATTGGATTGGACAGAGGCAAGCTCGGTCAGGAACAAGTAGTAAAATTTGTAAAAGCGGGCAACAAACTACTGCTCGTTCAGCCCAACTTAAAATTTCGTGCCATCACTGATAACCAAGCCGAAAGAAAATCGGTAGAAGAAGCTTTTGCGCGTTCGGTTTTATTTGGTTTTGATATCAAAGAAAAGAAGGGCGATACTTATATTATCGATTTCACGCCTTTTCTGATGCGCGATGTCTATGACGTGGCGGGCACCTTAAAAAAAGCCAAGCAAGGCAATTTCAGTTTTGATAAATCGCGGAGCGCACTATCGCTTGAGCGCACCAAATCATTCCCCAAAAACTCAGAATTTGAAGCGCTCATTACTTTGTCGGGTTCAGATGCAGGTCCGTGGCTCAAGAGCGTGGCACCAAACAACAGTCATGTATCGGTGATTCAGCACCATTCTTTTGTGGAATTGCCCGACGACAACTACAAGCCACGGGTTTATGATCCGCGTTCGGGTTCTTATCCGTTTTCTTATATGGATTACAGCACACCCGTGTCATCGGATATAACCAAACGGTTTATCATGCGCCATCGTTTGGAGAAAAAAGACCCGACTGCGGCAGTCAGTGAAGCAATAGAGCCCATTGTCTATTACCTTGATCCCGGCACCCCCGAACCCGTTCGTACAGCTTTGTTGGAAGGCGCGCGTTGGTGGAACCAAGCTTTTGAAGCCGCAGGTTATAAAAATGCTTTCCAGGTGAAAATGTTGCCCGAAGATGCCGACCCTATGGATGTCCGTTACAACCTCATTCAATGGGTGCATCGCTCCACCAGAGGTTGGTCTTACGGCAGCAGCGTTTCCGACCCGCGAACCGGCGAAATCATTAAAGGACATGTGAGCTTGGGTTCTTTGCGCATCAGACAAGATTTTTTGATCGCACAGGCTTTGACCGCACCATTTGCCAACTCAGACAACAATACCGACCTGATGTTGCAAATGGCCTTGGCGCGTATTCGCCAACTTTCGGCACACGAGGTGGGACATACGCTCGGTTTTGCGCACAATTTTGCGGCAAGTACCAACAACTTCGCTTCCGTCATGGACTATCCGCATCCGTTCGTGGATGTTCAAAACGGTCAAATTCGGTTGGAAAACGCTTACGACACAGGCATTGGCGAGTGGGACAAGATATCCGTAGCGTATGCTTATTCCGAATTTCCGCCCAACGCGGATGAGCAACACGCCCTCAAAAAAATATTAGACGACTCGTTTAAATCCGGTTTGCGATTTATCACCGACCAAGATGCAAGACCCGAAGGTGGCGCGCATGCATTGGCACATTTGTGGGACAACGGTGGTGATGCATCCGAGGAATTGAAACGCGTTTTGCAGGTTCGGAAAGTGGCGATTGATCAGTTTTCCACAGACAACATACGTACCTACGAACCTTATTCTGTTTTAGAAGATGTGTTTGTACCGCTCTATTTTTTTCACCGCTACCAAGCGGAAGCGACTTCTAAACTCGTAGGCGGATTGGATTACAATTACGCCATCAAGAATGGCAGTGAGCCTGTTTGTCAAAGCGTTTCGCCCGGGCAACAACGCGAAGCCATGAATGCCCTGATGGTATCCGTATCACCGGAAACTTTAGCAATCCCTAAAAATATTTTGAATTTGTTCCCGCCCCGCGCTTTTGGTTACGGTCGTACGCGCGAATCATTCAAATCGAAAACCGGCGTGGCTTTTGACGCCTTGGGTGCGGCTGCATCAGCAAGTGATATGGTTTTCGGTCTGCTTTTGCATCCGCAACGTGCTTCGCGTTTGATTCAGCAAAAAGCTCTGGATGCCAATCAGTTGGGTTTGGATGAGTTAATTGATTTAGCCATAACGAATACCTTTTACAAACAATGGACTGACACTTATTTGAATGAAATTCAACACACCGTCAATTTCTCTTTGTTAGAAAATTTGATGCATTTGGGCGCTTCAGACAGCGTGCACCCACAAGTGAAAGCCATTGTCAACAACAGACTGAACCAACTTTTGCGAAAATTTCAACTTCAAAACTTGGCTTCTCAGTCTAAAAAAGACAAAAATGAAGAAGCTACAAAATCTTCAAATGCATTCACAGCCGAATATGCCCGTTTAATTCTTCAATTCCAAAAAGATACTGAACCATGGAAAAAACCGGCGGCTTCAGACCTGCCGGATGGTTCGCCCATCGGTAGTTTTCAGTGTTTGTTAGATGGGTTTTAGGAAGGGTAAAAGACAATGGCAATAGGCAATAGGCAATAGGCAATAGGCAATAGCCAATAGACAATTGCTGATAAACAATAACAAATAACTGACAACCAATAACTGATAACCAATAGCAGCAGTGAACAGGCATCAGAAATTAAATAAAAGCCACTTATGATTAACCTAATCAGCGATACTGTTACCAAACCCACGCCGGGCATGCTCGATGCCATGATGCGCGCCGAAGTAGGCGACGATGTGTTCAAACACGACCCCACGGTCAATGCCTTAGAAGCCAAAGTGGCCGAACTTTTTGGCAAGGAAGCGGCTTTGTATTTTCCGAGCGGCACGATGGCAAACCAAACGGCCATTAAAATCCACACCCAACCCGGCGAACAACTGATTTGTGACAAGTGGGCGCATATCTTCAATTATGAAGGTGGCGGTGCCTCGTTTAACAGCGGGGTTTCCTGCCGTTTGGTGGACGGAAACCGAGGCATGATGACTGCCGCACAAGTGGAAGCCGTTATCAATCCGCCGGATTTTTACCACAGTCCGTTAACTACTTTGGTGGAAGTTGAAAACACCACCAATCGGGGTGGTGGTGCTTGTTGGGATTTTCAAGAGCTAGTGAAAATAAAAAGCGTTTGCGACCGGCACGGCTTGGCCTATCACCTCGATGGTGCACGATTGTGGAACGCCATGGTTGAAACGGCCGCCACACCCAAAGATTACGGCGGTTTGTTTGATACAATTTCGGTCTGCTTGTCTAAAGGTTTGGGTGCGCCTGTAGGTTCAGTTTTGGTCGGTACAAAAAAGCACATGGAAAAAGCCTTACGTATCCGAAAAATATTTGGTGGCGGGATGCGTCAAGCCGGATTTTTGGCTGCTGCGGGCATTTATGCCATCGACCACCAATGGGAACGGTTAAAAGAAGATCACCGAAAAGCGAAAGAATTGGCCGGTATTTTGCGAAAAATTGCACAAGTGGATTTTGTAGAAGAAGTTGAAACCAATATCGTCATTTTTCAATTGAAACCTCAAGAAGATATTTTGGAATTTATGCAATTGCTTCAAAAAAACGAAATATTGATTTCCAATATGGGGCAGGGCAAACTCAGGATGGTCACACATTTGGATTATACCGATACCATGCACGAAAAAGTATTAGACATCTTATCCGCTTTGAAAAAATAAAACCTTGTCTTTCACACATTAAACCTAAAATGCATGACATCGCCATCCTTTACGATGTATTCCTTGCCTTCTACTCGCATTTTTCCGGCTTCTTTTACTTTAGCTTCACTACCATAATGTACAAAATCTTGATAGCTAATCACCTCTGCACGGATAAAACCTTTCTCAAAATCTGTGTGGATGACACCCGCGGCTTGAGGTGCCGTAGCCCCGACAGGAATTGTCCATGCGCGCACTTCTTTTACACCTGCAGTGAAATAGGTTTGCAAATCGAGTAGCGTGTAAGCGGCACGAATTAACTTGGAAACGCCGGGCTCGTCCAGGCCTATATCTTCGAGAAACATTTGGCGTTCTTCATAACTTTCCAATTCTGCAATGTCGGCTTCGGTGGCGACAGCCAAGGTGATGAGTTGGGCTTTTTCCCCGGCGATGGCTTTTTTAACGTCTTCTACATACGCATTTCCGTTTTTGGCCGAAGCTTCATCTACATTGCATACGTATAAGATGGGTTTTGCCGTAAGCAACTGAAAACTCTTAAGCAACTCCGCATCGTCGGTATCCGTTTCCAGTTCGCGAACAGACTTTCCGGAGAGCAATAGCTCTTTTATTTGATTGAGCAATCCTTGCTCTTTTACAGCCAATTTGTCACCAACTTTGGCTGCACGATTAACTTTTTCGAGTCTTTTTTCTACAGTTTCTAAATCTTTCAACTGCAATTCAATGTCTATGGTTTCTTTATCCGAAACAGGATTTATTTTTCCCTCTACGTGAACAATATTGTCGTTGTCAAAACAACGCAACACATGAATGATAGCTTGACATTCTCTGATATTTCCTAAAAATTGGTTGCCTAAACCTTCGCCTTTGCTAGCGCCTCTGACGAGTCCGGCTATGTCAACAATTTCCACATTGGCAGGTTGTACCCGTTCCGGTTTTACCAATGATTCTAACACAGAAAGCCGCTCATCCGGTACGATGACGACACCCAAATTGGGCTCGATGGTACAAAAAGGAAAATTTGCGCTTTGTGCTTTGGCACTTGATAAACAATTAAAAAGGGTTGATTTACCCACATTGGGAAGCCCCACAATTCCTACTTTCATTTTTATGTATTTATTTTTTTTTCAATCCTGCATCGACTGGATTCCGCAAATGGATATTGCCCTTTAAATTGAATCGTTTGATTTGATATGTATCAAAAAGGGCATTTCACTTATGCTAAAATTCAATCTACAGCATGCTGCGGATAAAATTTTCGCGCCGCGAATATACAATTTTATAGCACGCACAACCGTCATTTCATAAATCTGCTGTTGTGTGCCGTATTAATCTTTACTTTTCACATAAACCTTATAATCCCATGGCTTTAATTCTAATATAGAACCTTCATTGAAGCTGATATTCTTTTTAGTGAAGTAATCAGTGTATTCCCCATAGTAAAGGGTTTCTTTAAAAGTAACATTCTGAATGTTTTCAGAAAAATTGAAAACTGCAAAAACCTTGTCATTTTCATTTTCCCTAACAAAACTAAAAATTTCGCTCTCTGATGAGTTGGGTACTTTTATCATACGAGCACCCCATTTTGCGTTCCACAAAGCTGTATTTTCTTTCATCAGTATAAAAAGTTCTTTATATAGTTCTCCGATATAATGTGCTTTCCAGTTAATTGTATCTTTCTCAAAAAATGCTAACCGTTTTGTGTTTCCTGCTTCCTGACCGTTATACATCAAAGGCATACCTTCACCAACAACTGATAGTACAATGGCAGCGTCTAAACCATCACCAAACTGCTCCCACATGGTTCCTTCCCAACTATTTTTATCATGATTACTTACAAAGGTCATCCGAAATATATTTTGGGGATAATACCCTTCATTCCATGAGTAATAAGCATAAAGAGCATTTACATCTGCCTTCCCCGTACAAATTTTATGAACTGCATCGTTCCATGCCCATGCATAAGTCATGTCGAAGGCTTCGGCATGAAAATCGCGACCTTCCCATTCGGCTAACATAAATACGGGCTTAATCGCATCTAATTCCTTACGTGCATTATTCCAAAAGTCCAAGGGAACCAAACCTGCGGCATCACATCTATATCCATCAACGCCTACTTCTTTTACCCAATATTTTAAGGCTTCTGTCATATATTTTCTTAGGTCAGGGTTGTTAAAGTTTAAATCAATTACATCTTCCCAGTCATACCAAGCTGTTGGCATATATTCACCTTTATAATCTTTCACATACCAATCAGGATGTTTTGTAACCAACTCATTGTCCCAAGCTGTATGATTGGCAATCCAATCCAAAATAACATACATGCCATGTTTGTGAGCTGTTGCAACAAATTTTTTCAAATCTTCCAAAGTACCTAATTCCCGATTCACTCCATAATAATCTTTAACAGAGTATGGGCTTCCTAACGAACCTTTTCTATTTTTCTCACCAATGGGATGTATTGGCATTAACATAATAATATCTATGCCCAACTCTTTTAGCCTGGGTATTTGTTTTTCTGCTGCTTGTAATGTGCCTTCATGCGTAAATTGCCTGGTATTGATTTGGTAAATGGTAGCATTTTTTGTCCACTCAGGATGTGTTATTTTTACATACGAGATTGGATTATACGCTGTTTGTGATGACTTTTCTTCAGTCTTTTCACTATTAGTATTCTGACACCCAAAAACAGTTAGAGCTATAATGAAGTATAACAATTTTGTTGCTTTCATTGGATACATTTTAGTTTATTTATACTTTAATTTACAGTAAACTCTTTAAATCATGAAAGATTAGATGTCTGAATCTGTAATCTAATCTCGATGTGCTCACTCATGTGGTATATGGCAAACAACGCGTGGCTAAACTCAACTCTTCCGTTCATTCCCGTTATAGCTGGAGGTGTAAAATACATGATTAAAATCTGTGTTTATCAACCGGAGCTGGTCTTTCCTCCCACATTCGCGGGACAAATCCTCACAGCCACGGGAGGGGAAATGAGTTTTATTTATGGTCATTGTGTTACGGATTATTGTAAGCTCAAAGGTAGATACTTTATTTTAACTTCAAATATTAAGGCGGATTTTTTTTATTTCATTATTCCAGTGGATTGGATACACCGCCATCATGTCGACTTTTATTCAAAGCTTGGGGTTTTACAAAAAAAACACCACACCAAAGATCAAATTCCATAGTGTAAAAATCAACCAAAACTGTTCACTCCCCTTATACAGGACAATTGGTTACCTGTGTGTAACCGGAAAATAACAATGTATCAAAATCGGCAATTAAGCATGTAGTGATTTCGGAAAATAAGAATGTAGTATTTTCGGAAAATAGCGATGCATGATTCAAGGACTTTGGGTTTGCCCCATGGGGCAAACCCAAAGTCC
>JAHJTN010000018.1 GCA_018829465.1 Bacteroidota bacterium
AGCTATACACGGTGTTGGCGTACGTATTTTTTTCGGTTTCGATTTCGGTCAATTTATTCAGTTATGCAATCAATTTCATTCAGGCAAATCGCGCAATTTATGTCAGATTTTTCAGCAAGTTTTTGTTCACACTGCTACTAAATTCAATTTTCCGATTGGTTTTTTAAGTTCCGAAAATCCGATTTTCCGATTCGTCCGGAATTTTCAATTCGGTCATTCATTCCGCACGTAAATTCGGCTCATTTTTTATTCGATTTGATGTCTTTTTTTCTAGTCAAATCTTCCTTTAAAATCCAATCATTTTTCTTGACCGAAAATCAATTTATATGTACGCCAACTATCAAATATACGTAACTTATCCCGTTATTTCACCCCTCAAAACCCCTTCCCCACCGCCTCTACCGTCCGGTCTAAATCTTCGTAGGTTAGCGCATCGGTTAAAAACCAGGTTTCAAATGCGCTCGGCGCCAAATAGATGCCCTCAGCCAACATGCTGTGGAAGAATTTTTTAAAGGTGTCGTTGTTGCCCAAAGCGGCGGTTTCAAAATCGATCACGGGTGTTTCCGAAAAATGCACCGAAATCATGCTGCCCACCCGGTTGATGGTGTGGGCAACGCCTTTGCGGTTAAGGGTTTCGGCTATGCCTTTTGCCAGGTATGCACCTTTTTCTTCTAGGCGTGTGTAAAGTGCGGCATCAGCATCCAAGGCTTGCAACATGGCGAGTCCGGCAGCCATGGCTATGGGGTTTCCGGAGAGCGTCCCGGCCTGGTAAATCGGCCCGAGGGGCGATAAATGTTCCATAATCTCTTTGCGCGCGGCAAAAGCGCCCACCGGCAAGCCACCGCCAATCACCTTTCCGTAGGTCACGATATCGGCCTGCACTCTCAGCCGTTCTTGCGCGCCGCCTTTGGCCAACCGGAAGCCGGTCATCACTTCGTCAAAAATCAGCAGGATTTGGTGTGCGTCACACAACTTTCTGAGGCCTTCCAAAAACCCGGCTTGGGGCGGCACGCAGCCCATATTGCCCGCCACCGGTTCAATGATAATCGCAGCAATTTCACCTTTGTTGGCGTCCACCAACTGTTGCACGCTGTCCAAATCGTTGTATTTGGCCAGCAAAGTATCTTTGGCTGTGCCCTGCGTCACGCCCGGGCTGTTGGGTGCACCAAAAGTCACCGCGCCACTGCCTGCTTGTATCAAAAACGAATCGGAGTGGCCGTGGTAGCAGCCGGCAAATTTGATGATTTTGTCTTTGTGGGTAAATCCGCGTGCAAGGCGAACGGCACTCATACAAGCTTCTGTACCGGAATTGACAAATCGAATCAGGTCGATGTTGCCAACCATTTTGACCGCCAATGCGGCTATCTCTGTTTCCAAGGCCGTCGGTGCACCGAAAGACGTACCGAGTTCTGCCTGTTTTTTGATGGCTTCAATTACCTTGGGGTGCGCATGGCCTAAAATCATAGGTCCCCAGGAATTGATATAATCTATATACGTTTTATCGTCTTCGTCTGTGAGGTATGCGCCTTTGGCTTTTTTAAAGAAAATAGGCGTTCCGCCCACAGATTTAAAGGCCCGAACGGGTGAGTTGACACCGCCTGGAATGTATTTTTGTGCTTCAGTAAAAAGTGTAGAGCTGCGTGTGTAGGTAATCATATTATTTTTTTATGATAAGTTCTTGACCAACGGAAATTTCATTGGAAGATAGGTTGTTTAAATTTTTAATTTCATCGACTCCAAGTCCGGTTAGGCGTGATATGGCATAGAGCGTATCGCCGGGTTTTACGACATAGCGCACTACAGTGGTGACACTTTGACTGTCAGGCGCTTGCACATACAGCGATTGGCCTATGTGCAATGTGTTGTCTGTGAGTTGGTTCCAAACTTTGAGGGCGGCAACATCAGTGTTGTAGGCTTTTGAAATGCTGTACAGCGTTTCGCCCGATTGCACCACGTGCACATTTGTATTCGAAACCTGAACAATTGGCGTATCGTTGGGCTGCGTTGTTGCACTTTTTTCAGCCACTGTAGTTTTGTATTTTTCTCCCAAAGCTTCTTTGTCGTATTGATACAAACGATAGTCTTCTATAATTTTGGTGAGTTTCTGTGGATATCTCGGATCTGTGGCATAGCCGGCTTTTTTGAGACCCCGCGCCCAAGCATGGTAATCTGAAGGATTTAAAGAAAACAAGTCCGCATAGCGTTTGCGTGTGGTCAAAAACAGCGAGTGATCTTCGTAAGATTGTCTAGGATCGGGGTATTTTCGAAAACATTCTCCTTTTTCATCGTCATCGTGGTAAACGCGTTCGCCTGTCCACTCATGGCACTTAATTCCAAAATGGTTGTTTGATTTAAAGGCGAGTTCACTCCTACCCGACCCCGATTCCAACACGCCTTGCGCCAAGGTGATACTTGCCGGAATACCGTATTGACGCATCTTTTGGATGGCAAAATCTTTAAAGAAAAAAATGTATTCTTCTGTATTGTTAAACTTGATTTGCGTGAGTTCGGGGGGTTGTCCTTTGGTTACAGAAGGAATTTCGGGCTGGTAGATTTTTACTTCCTGCATGGGGCGTTTGGGTGTTGGTGGTGTACGAACCGCCTTTTTACTACCACCGCAAGCTTGGAGCAAAAACACTATTGAAATACAAAAAAATATTCTTATATGTTTCACAATCAATTAATTAGTAATTGTTTTCTCTTTTTTAATTTTTGATTCATCCCTTCTATACCTTGTAAACCTCCTGTGTGGACTACCAAAATTTTACTTCCTTCCGGTATGCGTCTATTCTTTATCATATCTACCAAACCAAACATCATTTTTCCGGTGTAAATGGGGTCTAGAGGAATCTCGGTTTCTGCCTTGAAACGGTTGATAAAACGAATTAAAGAAACATCTGTCTTGGCATATCCACCAAAATGATAATCTGCCACCAACTCCCATTTTTTTGGTTTACACCCTACAAATTTACGAATATCTTTAGATAAAAAATCACCTTTTAGTGCCGGAAATCCCATCACTTTCTGATGTGCATTGCAACTGTTAATTATACCCGAAATGGTACCACCTGTTCCCACAGCAACGGCAATAATATCAAAGTTGCGGCAAGCATCGCTAAGTATTTCCTGGCAACCCAACACAGCCAAATCGTTGGTACCACCTTCGGGCAAGATGTATGCATTTTCAAATTTTCCAATGATTTCATTTTGAAAATCAGTTGCATGTTTGTTCCTATACGTTTCTCTATCGACAAAAAGGAGAGACATTCCCGCTTTTTCTGCAAATGCCAGTGTAGGATTGTCGGCAATCTTTGCGTACAACTCTTCCCCTCTGATGACGCCGACAGTCTTAAACCCACACAATTGTCCTGCCGCGGCGGTTGCTGCGATGTGATTTGAAAACGCGCCACCAAAAGTAAGTAAGGTATCGCAGTGTTGTTTTTTGGCCTTCAAAAGGTTGTATTTCAATTTTCTGAATTTATTCCCGGATACTTGAGGATGGATTAGATCTTCGCGTAGTATATGGATTTCAACGCCGAAATGGGCAATTTCCGAAAGTGTAACAGCTTGTATTTCTGCCTCAAAATGTGGTTCGAAAAAAGGATGCATCAGTTGGGCCTGTCTCAGGTGAATGAAGCCTCAAAGTTACAAAACACTTTATGCAGTTTGCATGAAAAAATGACATTTCGGATAATGCTGAGGCAAAATGCCAATATTTTACAAAGCCAAAAAACAGTATAGATAATATTGATTAAATTTGCCACGTAATAATGAAACTATGAACGCACATATCTTCCCTGGACAGGGCTCTCAATTTTCGGGCATGGGTGCCGATTTGTACAAGAATTCGGAAATTGCCAAAAACATGTTTGAAGAAGCCAATGATCTGCTCGGCTTCCGCATCACAGACATTATGTTTGAAGGCACCCCCGAACAACTCAAAGAAACCAAGGTTACCCAACCGGCTATTTTTCTTCATGCTATAGTTCTGAATCAGATTTATACACTCGAAAAAAACACCCCGGATATGGTAGCCGGCCATTCGCTAGGCGAATTTTCAGCTCTGGTAGCCAACGCTACTTTGTCTTTTAAAGATGCCTTACTGCTGGTTGCCAAGCGCGCGGAAGCCATGCAAAAAGCTTGTGAAATCATTCCCGGCACTATGGCTGCCGTGCTAGGTATGGCAGACGAAGAAGTAGAAAAAGTGTGTAGTGAAGTGCAAGGAATTGTTGTAGCTGCCAATTTCAACTGCCCGGGCCAGTTGGTCATTTCCGGTGAAGTGGATGCCATAAACCGCGCCTGTGAATTGCTCAAGAAAGCGGGAGCCAAACGCGCACTGGTACTGCCCGTAGGTGGTGCTTTTCACTCACCTTTGATGGCACCAGCAAGAGATGAATTGGCTAAAGCCATAGAAAACACAAATTTTCACGAACCCTTCTGTCCAGTCTATCAAAATGTGAGTGGCAAGGCTGTGAGCCAACCCGAACAGATAAAACTGAACCTTATAGAGCAGTTGACGGCACCTGTGCGATGGACACAATCTGTTCAAAACATGATAAAGGACGGGGGTAACTGCTTCACGGAAATCGGTCCGGGCAACGTATTGCAAGGACTCGTCAAAAAAATAGATAGAGAAGTGGAAACGTTTTCGGCAAGTGTGTAAGTAATTAACACCATCCCGACTGACTAGAAAAATACTTATTATGAAAAAAATTTTGATCTTTTTGATATTGGCAGTAGGCTACACGAGTTATGCGCAATCTTCACATTTTTACGTTAAAGACGGCTATGCCGTGAAGGGATACGACGTGGTTGCCTATTTTGACAACCAGGCAGTAGAAGGCAACAAAGCCAAATATTCTTATAAATATGAAAACGTTTTGTTTGCGTTTTCAAGTTTGGAAAACCTCAATAAATTTAAGGCCAATCCGGAACAATTTTTACCGCAATACGGCGGACATTGTTCCTATGCTATGGCTACAAAAGGTTCTAAAGTGAGTCCAGATCCGGAAGTATTTGAAATCCGAGATGGCAAGTTACACTTATTTCACCGCAAAAAAGGTTTGGAAAACTGGCTGGAAGAAGGACCGGAAAAACTAAGAGACCAAGCTGATGCCAATTGGGCAAAAATCATTCAATAGTTTGTTGCAAAAGCTTAGGAATTAATATCTGATAAGATCATTCCAAAACAAATTTTGGGGTTTCAAAAAGCTAGCCGAACAAAGAGCGAGGCTAGTTGAGATTCGGATTTTCGGGGGCATTGGCCCAAAGCGGGTAGGTTCCACCCAATTCCAACATTTTTGTGCGCCAAAATTCTTCGTTTACCTTGGTCAGCAATTCCGATTGAAAATTATTCTCGGAAACAATCCATGAATTTCGCTTGAGTTCTTCATCCAACTGATTCATATCCCAACCGGAATAACCCAGAAAAAAACGAATATCGTCCGAAGCAATGGCACCGTTGTTGACGTGTTCTACCAGCGCATTAAAATCGCCACCCCAATATAAATCATGAGAAATCAATAAAGTATCCGGAATCAAATCGGGTCTTCTGTGAACAAAATACAATTGATCGGTTTCCACCGGCCCGCCGTTGTACACAGGCCAGTCTTGTTTAAATTCTGCAACCAAATCACGAATGGAAAATCCGGCTGTTTTGTTGAGCACAAAGCCCACCGTTCCGTCTTCACTGTGTTCGGCAATCAAAATGACCGAGCGACTGAAACTGGAATCTCCAAAAATAGAAGGCTCTGCAACCAACAGATGTCCTTTTTCGGGTTTGATTGAAATCATGTGGATAGATTTAAGTGGTTTAAAATTAGAGGTTTTCTTGATTAAAAAAAATATTTTTGAGCGAAACTCGGTTTTTAACAGTTTAAGATGGTCAAAACGTATGAAAATATGTTAAATACTTGGAAAACATCGTACCCAATTCTTGAAATATAAAATCGATATTTTATCAGCTGTTACAAAATTATCAAAACGTTTATGCGGCGAATTGTTATCTTAGCCGAGTAAAAAATGATATTGAAATACGCATTTTATAAACCAACAAAACACATGTATTTCGATAAAATGGCACATAGGGACTGATACCGAAAAAATATAAACAGATGAAACGCCCATGTAAAAATTTTGCACACAGGAGTATGATTATCATATGGCGTTCCATCTGACCTTTGAAAAACAATAAATATAAACAGATGAAAGTTTACTTGGATAATGCTGCCACCACGGCACTCTACCCTGAGGTCATTGACAAAATCACTGAGACGCTCACCCAATGTTACGGAAATCCATCTTCTACGCATGGTTTTGGAAGAACTGCCAAAACCTTGGTTGAAACTGCCCGTAAACAAATTGCACAATATTTTGGCGTGACTGCCCCCGAAATTATTTTCACATCTGGCGGCACAGAAACCGATAATTTGGTGTTGCAAAGTGCCGTCAGGTGCATGGGAATAAAACACATAATTACATCAAAAATTGAACACCACGCCGTGCTCCATACGGTAGAGGCTTTAGAAAAAGAGTTTCATGTCAACGTTTCGTATGTTCCTGTTGACAAATACGGAGAAATACACTATGAAATACTCGAAAGCCTTTTAAAGAATTCTACAGAGAAAACGCTTGTCAGTTTGATGCATATTAACAACGAGGTTGGCACTGTCTTAGACGTACATCGGGTTGGGCAGTTGTGTAAGGCACATCATGCTTTATTTCACTCAGATACCGTTCAATCTGTGGCACATTTTCCACTCAATTTTTCTGAAATTCCGGTAGATTTTGCTGTAGCAAGTGCGCATAAATTTCACGGGCCCAAAGGAGTGGGTTTTGCCTACATACGAAAGCATTCGGGTTTGAAACCGCTACTGTTGGGCGGTGAGCAAGAGCGCGGTTTGCGCGCCGGCACCGAAAGCGTACACAACATCGTAGGTATGGCAGAGGCCTTGCGTCTGTCTATTCAAAATATGGAAGAAGAATCGGCCTATATTGCTTCATTAAAAAACTATTTTATACATCGTCTTAAAGAGTCAATCCCGCAGGTGATTATAAATGCGTGCTGTGAAAATCCTGAAAAAAGCACTTATACATTGGTAAATGTTCGTATTCCGCTCGAACCCAAAAAAGCATCTATATTGCTGTTTCATTTAGATTTAAACGGGATTGCTTGTTCCAAAGGCAGTGCATGCCAATCGGGGAGTGACAAGGGCTCGCACGTGTTGGCAGAAATTTTAGACGAAGAAACACAACTACATCCGTCGCTGCGTTTTTCATTTTCCAAATTCAACATGAAGGAAGAATTAGATTATGTCGTAGATGTTCTTAAAAAGTTTGTTGAAAGCTAGAAACGCGCCACAAGCCTGAGACTTAAAACCCTTTCTGTCTGGAAATTAGGGATGCCAATAAAACGATCGCTAGAAGTGTCTCGCACAAATGTGGATGTAATTGCATTTTTCACATCGAACATATTAAAGAGTTCTGCACCCAAACTCAACTCTTCAAAAGGATGCAACCAATGTCCTTTTGGAAACGCCTTGGTAGGATCGGTCAGCACATAAGATACGCCTATATCGGCTCTTTTATAATCTCGCAAACGGTTTTGAAAATTTCGCGGATCTGCACCCGGAGGAGAACCTGTTGGCAATCCGGTGCTGTAAACCATGTTTAGATACATTTTAAAATCGGGCAAATTGGGCACATAATCTTGGAAAAGCGCGGCAACTTTGAAACGCTGGTCTGTGGGTCTGGCGATATCACCTTGGTTGTTTGTATCCTCTTCTGTTTTCATCAAGCCCATAGAAAACCACGATTCTGTACCGGGCACAAATTCGCCATTGAGTCTCATATCCAAACCCACTGCATAAGCCTCAGTATTGTTATCGGCGCGAAAACGGGTTCGCACATTTTCAACAGTAAAGGCGTTAACATCTGTCATGTCCTTGTAATAGGCTTCGGTGGTAAGTTTAAAAGGTCTGTCCCACATGACAAAACTGTAGTCGTGACCCAAAACCAATGTAAGCGACTGTTGGGCTTCCACTTCGGGTTGCACTTCTCCTTGCAAATTGCGCAACTCTCTGTAGAAAGGCGGTTGGTGATATAAACCTCCTGAAAGCCTAAAAACCATGTCGGCAATCCAATTGGGTTTTACGGAAAATTGACCTCGCGGGCTAAAGACCATGTCGCTGTTACTTTCCAAACCACGACCACTCACGTTCCAATAGTGAAAACGCACGCCCGCATTGTAAAAAACTTCCGAATCGCCCCAAAAACCGCGTTTGCTCCATTGGGCAAATCCGGAAATACGATCAATCTGCGTATCGTTGTCGGCTTTGACGCGTTGGAAAGCTTCAAGTGGCGCTGTAAAAGGCGTTTCGGGCTGGTTGTTTGAAAATTCGGGGCGAAATGGCCGCACCAAAAAACCGGCTGAATCGATGACTTCAAACTCATCCAATCGGTCTCGGATGTCTTCTACCGTATATTTGAGACCCCATTCAAATTGATGCGCATCTTTCAGGTAAGTTCCTTTGTGTTCTAGGTTCACGATAAGAGCATCTAGCTCGTTGCGCGCATGCGTGAGTTGCGAACCCACCCCAGTAGCGAGTTCTACCTCACCCAAGTTTGGCGAACCGATATCTGTGTTTACTTCCCCTATCAAAAATGATGCTTCAATGTCAAAAAATTCTTCTTCTATGGCGTGGTAAGCAGAGGCAATGAATTTCAAGCTCAGGTTATCGTTTACCCGATAAGTGGTTTTAAAAGCGCCGAACTGCGTTTCGTAGCGGTCTTCCTCTTTCCCTTCAAACAGTACCACCAAGGCACGCGGGTCGCTTACCGTCCCGAAATTGGTTTGGCGTCGCGTAGGTGCAAAATCGTAGTCATTTATAGAAACCATTCCTAAAAACTCAAACTGGATTTTGCGATTGAGCAAATAGGTAAACTGCGATTGTACGTCAAAAAAACGAGGCGTAAAATTGGACTCGGTATCTTGACTGTCCACGAGCAAACTGTTGTCGCGAAAGCGAAAACCACCCATTGCCGTAAATTTTTGATCTTTGGTGACACCCTCGGCAAACAAGCTGGCTCCCAAAAAGCTCAAATCGGCACCGGCTCTGAATTTTGTGGGAGTTCTGTAAGTGACATCCAGCACAGAAGACATTTTATCGCCGTATTTGGATTGAAAACCACCGGCAGAAAAATAGACGTTATCCGCAAGATCGGAATTGACAAAACTCAAACCCTCTTGTTGACCTGATCGAATCAGAAAAGGCCGATAGATTTCAACTTCATTTACATAGATGAGGTTTTCATCAAAACTCCCGCCTCGCACAGAAAACTGCGTGCTGAGTTCATTGTTCGAATTGACACCCGGTAAGGTTTTCAATATGTTTTCCACGCCGGCGTTGGCACCCGGAATGCGACGAATGATATTGGGTGCAATACTCACAACACCCGGAATTTGCTCTCTATTTTGTCCGGTGACCACCACTTCGGACATCTGTTCTACATTGATGCGCATCACAGGATTGTATTCGAAACTCTCGTTGTTTTTGAGGCGAAATGTGAGTGTAATGGGTTTGTATGCAATGTGGGTAAATTGAACCGTAATATTGGTTTCTGCCGGAATTTGTATCAGGTAAAATCCGGTTTTGTCCGATTCGGCACCTCCACCGGGAAAACTAATGTTGACACCTTCAATGGGCTGGTTGCTTTCGTTTAAAATAATTCCTTTGACGGTGGCTTGTTGTGCCCAAATGCCTACTGAAAAAAGCAGGAAAAGAATAAAGCAGCAGGTTGATTTGATAGTCACTGAGTTTGAAATGTTTTGAGCCGAGTGTGAAAAAATTATTTTCTAAAAAACTCGGATTCAAAAATAGTAGTATTTCCGATATTATCCTTGACTTCTATGTTTAAAATATGTTTGCCGTGTTCGGTTTGTGGCAATTCTATATCGGTAAAGTCAAAAGTTAAAGTATTGTTTTTATACTCATATTCAAACAAAACCCATTGGTTATCAATGGTAGCACGAAAACTATCTATGCCCGAATCTTCGTCAGAAATATGTACTTTCAGGTATCTGAAATTTGAAAGCCACTGCCCTTCTTTAAAATTGATGGGATATACTTTAGGCGGTTTGTTATCTGCCATCACCTTATAGGTACCGAGATAGCGCACTCGGGTTGACAATTTTCCGTCGGAAACCGTCGTGCGGTTAAAAAATGGTTTTCCGTCGTCTATCTCTGCTATGTACATTTTTTGCAGAATTTCTGAAGTATAGCCAGACATGTCAAAACTCAGGTCGTAATTTTTGTGAACCGGGACTGATTCGTTGTGGATATGCACAGTCAAACTATCTATGCGTTCGAAATGGAATTGAAATGGCTCGTAAAAACTCCACTTATCAAAATGGACAGACACACCGTCTTGTGAAAAATCGAAAGTTTTATTGGGTTGAACTAAAAATTCAGGATTAGGAGCTTCTTGAAGGGTATCATTTGCCTTTTCTTTTCCTCTTATCGGAATTTCGACAATGGTTTCGTTTTGTTTGGAATCTGAAATGACGAGCCGCACCAAATAATCGAGACTGTCTCTTAACTCAATGATGCCGTTTTGGTTTTCATCTTCATAAATTGTCAAAAAATTAAATGGCGATTTGTATAATTTTTGAATGCGTTTGTAAGAATTTCTGTATTCGGCGTAATCAATCAATGCATTTAGATATCTGGTTTCACCAAAAGAAAATGTTTCTAACCGATAACCAAAATTTTTCAATCCATTCACATAGGAATGTACTTGATATATCCCATTTTTGTTATAAGACAAATCGAAACGGTCATAAGCAGAAAAACCTACATATATAGAACCGGAGGCACTAATCGGTTCTGTGCGAACAAATCCCTGTCGTTGGGTTTGAAATACAAGTTGACGTTTTTGGCGGCTTCCGCCAACACGGCTGTCTTCAGTTGCAGGATAAAGATAAACGCCATCTACGATAGGGGGTTTGGCATCTGCAATATCCAAGCCAAAAAACACAGGGTTAATGGGCTTTTCAGAGCCCGTAGATCGAATTTCAAAGTGGAGATGCGGACCGCCCGAACCGCCAGTATTGCCGCTATATGCAATGACATCTCCTTTTTTAACCGGCAAAAAATCAGCATCGGGAAAGAGTTCAACCCCGTAGGATTGCTTGTCGTACTGGTTCTTTTTTACATAGGCTTCTATGGCAGGCGCATAGCTGTTGAGATGCGCATACACAGAAGTGTATCCGTTGGGATGACTTATGTATAAAGCCTTCCCGTAGCCAAAAACTTCTACTTTGATGCGCGCCACAAAACCATCTGCCACAGCATATACCGGAAGTCCGGTTTGCCCTTGGGTTTTAATGTCTAAACCGGAGTGAAAATGATTGGATCGCAACTCGCCAAAACTCCCCGAAATGGAAAGCGGAATATTGAGCGGTGATTGAAAATAATCTGTCGGATAGATTTTTTGACTCCATGCAGATTGTTGGCAAAAAATGTGAATCGCGCAGATGGCGAATGAAATTTTTAGGAAACTCATACAACGTCTTATTTTATCATTCAGTCTCAATAAAAAGAGATTCCTTAAAAGTTTGAAGTTAGTGGAGTCCCATTTATATCGTCCCGAAAATACAGTATTTACCATAAACAACGAAATCTACTGTCGAAAATTTCTTATTCTAAGATGTTTTATATATTTACAAAAACAAACCCTGAAACCTATCTATTATGAAATCCATTAGCACGATTTTTTTATTATTTGCCACTTGCTTTAGCTTTGCGCAACCCAACCAAATAACGCAAGAAATTGACCAAAATGCTGCACTTTACAAAAGCATAGCGCAACAGATTTGGGCCAATCCTGAACTGGGCTATCAAGAAACTGCAAGCAGCGCTTTATTGCAAAAGACCCTTAAAGACGCCGGATTTTCGATTGAGACAGGCGTGGCCGGTATTCCGACCGCCTTTATAGCAGAGTTCGGCACAGGCACTCCGGTTATCGCCGTTTTAGCCGAGTTTGACGCCTTGCCTGGCATATCGCAACAAGCTGTGGCCTACAAAGCCCCTGTGACAGAAGGCGGTGCCGGCCATGCCTGTGGGCATCATTTGTTTGGTACAGCTTCTGTAGCAGCTGGCATAAGTATTAAAAATTGGTTACAAAAATCAAAGACGCCAGGCACCATCCGCGTGTATGGAACCCCTGCCGAAGAAGGTGGTGCGGGTAAAGTTTATATGGTTCGAGCAGGGCTATTTGAAGATGTAGATACGGTATTACACTGGCATCCCAACGATCAAAACGAAGCAAATGCTTCTTCTTCACTAGCCAACAAATCGGCCAAATTTAGGTTTTATGGTGTGGCATCACATGCAGCAGGAGCTCCAGAAAGAGGCCGTTCGGCTCTAGACGCCGTAGAAGCGATGAACTATATGACCAACTTGCTTCGCGAACACGTACCGCAAGAAACCCGTATTCACTATGTCATTACCAGTGGCGGCGAAGCACCCAATGTGGTACCCGCTTTTGCAGAAGTGTTTTACTACGTCCGAAATCCGGATGTGGCGAATGTGAAAAGTATATTCGAGCGCATTGTGAAAGCCGCCGAAGCTGCCGCGCTAGGTACCGAAACAGAGATGAAATACGAAGTGATTCACGGCTTGTATAACTTGTTGCCAAACGAAACCTTATCGCGTGTGATGTTTGATAATTTACAGAAAGTAGGTGGCATTCAATATACAGATGAAGAAAGGGAGTTTGCCCGTAAAATTGCCGCCAGTTTCAACATAGAAACCCATATTGATGACGCGGCCAAAATCAGTGCGTTTGTTGTGCAGGAAAAAGGAACAGGAGGATCTACAGATGTAGGCGATGTAAGTTGGCAAGTGCCAACTGCCGGCTTGGGAACTGCCACTTGGGTGCCGGGCACTTCTGCACACACTTGGCAAGCCGTGGCAGCCGGCGGAACTTCTATCGGACAAAAAGGGATGATCAATGCGGCTAAAGTAATTGCCTTAACTGCTGCCGAGCTCTATAAAAATCCAAATATCATCAAAAAAGCCAAGGAAGAGTTGGCCACCCGAAGAGGCAACAATACCGCTTATGAAGCACTGATTGGCGACCGTGAACCGCCTTTAGATTACAGAAACTAACTGTTTTTTAAGTTTTTTTCCCTGCTAAAAATGGTAGCGCTTAAAGGCTTCCATAGCGGCATATTCGGCCAATCCTAAATCGTTGTATTTTTTGGCGGTGTCTTGTGTGCGGTCTTCTACACGTACCCAAAACTCACGTTCATCATCGCCCTGAAACATCACCCCATCTTTCTGCGATTGGTGGTAGAAAATAGCCCTTCGTTTTTTCAACACTTGATCCGGGCTCATCGGAACGGCCATTTCTATTTCATAAGTATCCCACTCGTGCCATGCGCCTCTGTAGAGCCAGAGCCAACAGTCCTTCATAAACGACTCCCCTTTTAAGGATTTTATTGTTTCCAGAACCGCGTCCAAACATATCTTGTGTGTGCCATGCGGATCGGCCAAGTCGCCGGCGGCAAAAATTTGATGGGGTTTAACTTCTGAAACAAAGGTCTTCATAATCGTCAAATCTTTGTCTGACAGTTTGTTCTTTTTGATGGTACCCGTCTCGTAAAAAGGCAAGTCCAAAAAATGAACCTGATTGTCCGGCAGCCCAATATAGCGCGTTGCACCCAACGATTCTTTCCTTCGGATAAGGCCTTTTATTCTTCGAATCTCAAAATCCAAATCTTTGCTGGTATATTTGTGCGTCAATGCTTCAATAATGGATTTGAGTCTGGCGTCTTTTTGGCCGGTCATCTCGAAGGAAAATTCTGCGTACTTTAAGGCTTCCTCATCCGAAACTGCAATGTTCCCTGAGGTTTGGTAGGCCACGTGTACTTCGTGTCCCTGTTCTACCAGCCGATCAAAGGTACCACCCATAGAAATGACATCGTCATCCGGATGTGGACTAAAAATAATAACGCGTTTGCGAACAGGTAGGGCGCGTTCGGGCCTGTTGAAATCGTCTGCATTGGGTTTCCCGCCCGGCCAACCTGTGATGGTGTGTTGTAGCGTATTAAACATAGAAATATTCAAGTCGTATGCGGGGCCTTGTTCTGCCAACAAACCCGACATGCCGTGGTTGTTGTAGTCCTTGTCGGTGAGTTTAAGTACGGGTTTATTTACTTTTTCACATAGCCACACTATGGCCTTGCGTTTCAGGTTTTCTGTCCACACGCAGGAGGTCACCAACCAAGGTGTTTTGATACGTGTCAATTCTGCAGCGGCACCTGCGTCCAACACAAAAGTGGTATTGTCGTGTTGCTGCAAATAAGTGGCCGGAACTTCGGAAGTAATATTGCCTTCTATGGTGTTTTTGATGACGTGTGCTTTGTTAGATCCCCAGGCCAACAAAACAATTCGCTTGGCTTTTTTGATAGAACCAATACCCATGGTGATGGCTTTTCGAGGCACATTATTGATTCCTAAAAAGGAAGGAGAAGCATCAATTCTTGTGATGTGGTCCAGCGTGATGGAACGCGTGCTGGAATTGTAATGCGAACCCGGTTCATTAAAGCCAATATGCCCCGTACGGCCGATTCCTAAGAGTTGGAAATCCAAACCACCGACTTCTTTGATGCGCATTTCGTAGTCGATACAATATTGATACAATTCTTCTTGCGGAATGGTGCCATCCGGAATATGAACGTTTTGGGGATTGATATCTATGTGATTGAAAAGATGATAATGCATAAAAAAGTGATAGCTCTGCTGGTCATCTTTTTTCATAGGATAATACTCATCTAAATTGAAGGTAATCACATTATGAAAACTCAAACCTTGCTCTTTGTGCATGCGAACCAGTTCTTCATAAACGCGAATGGGCGACGAACCTGTGGCCAATCCCAATACGCAAACTTTGTTTTTGGCCTGTTTGCTTCTGATGAGGTCTGCAATTTCTTGGGCTACAATAACGGATGCCTCTTCGGACGATTCAAAAATTACATTGTGAATTTTTTCGAAACGGTATTCTTCGAATTTTCCGGCTTCCCGATAAGCGATAGATGGATAGTTGAGCGATTGAACTGACATAGGACAGTATTTTTGAATTAAAAAAACGGGGTAATCAAACCCCGTTTACAAATTTAACTAAACTATATATGAAACAAAATCAAAAGGTTTACCAAGGGTCATTAATTAATAAATATATAACACTATCAAAAGTAATTTGTGAAATATATCAAAAAAATAAAAATCTACAAACGACAGAAATTATCCGACAGACAACTTCAAAAACGCAGTTGTCTATCCAATCCAAGTTCTGAAATCTTTGATTCTATTTCGACTGACTACAATTTCAAAATCAGATGCATGCAGCAACCAAACCTTTAGGCGTGTATTGTTGTAGGTAACAATTTTATCGACAAACGCCGCAGCTATAATAAATTGACGGTTGACTCGAAAAAAGGATTGCGGTTTCAACCTGTTTTCCCAAACATCCATCGTATCATCGAGCAGGTAATCTCTACCTTGCTTTGTTCTGACAAAGGTTGCCTTTTCGCTACTGTAGATGCACACAACATCTTCCATACCAATGAGTTTTAGTTGCTGGCCAACTTTTACAGTGAGTCTGTCTTTAAAAGTTTGCTCGCTTTGTTTTAGAACTAAAGATTTAATCCACTCAAAATCTATATGTGGATGTAATTCGGGTCTGAAGTTTTTTTGAAACTTTTCGAGTGCGGCGTCCAAGTCCGGTTCGCTGATAGGCTTGAGTAAATAGTGAATACTGTTGAGCTTAAAAGCACGCAAGGCATATTCGTCATAGGCTGTGGTAAAGATAATGGCACAACCAAGCTTCACTTTGTCAAAAATATCAAATGAAAGCCCGTCGGACAGCTGAATATCAACAAGTAAAAGATCGGGAGCCGCATGATGGGCAAACCAATCTACGCCTTCTGCAACACTGTGGATGAGCGTCTCTACCTCCCAGCCCCTTTTTTCAACCAAACGTTGTAAACGGCGGGCTGCCGGTTTTTCGTCTTCTATAATGACTACGCGTGTCAAAAGTTGTTTGTGGTTTTCTGGTGTTTATACTTACGCTTTTGGTTGCGAATATAATAATAACCAAGCGTACTTATTATCCCGCCCGATAATCCTACTACCCAAAAAAAATAGGTTGACGAGAAAAACCTTACGCTTATCTCTGCTGCAAAAGCGGCGTAAAGCCCCACCACACTCCAAAGCATGACTTCTAAATGTTGCAGGTGCCAACCACTGCGACGTCTGTAGGCAGGATACATCCCACCGATAAGACTAAACATACTGAGCAAAGCTGCATAATGGAAAATTCCAAACCCGCCAAACAAACGATAGATTCCAAAGGCCGTTGCGTTCATGACCAACATAGCGATCAAATAGAGATAACCGGCTTTTTTATGTACCGAGGTTCCTTTTTTCATAAACAAAACAGCGGTACCAAACACCAAAGCAAGTAAGGCAGAAATGAGGTGTACAAGCCCCGTGGTGCTACTGATGAGGTTTTGCATGATTAAAAAACTTTTTCCATTTTCAGGCTAAGCGTTATGTTTTTTTCTACGCGCACAGCGCAACCTTTAAATTTGGGCGGCCCAAAAGGTTTGTAATCATTGCTAAAAGCTATGGGTTCTTTGGGAATTCCTATAAAATTTCGATCCAATTTTTGGTTTTGATTGGTGTCCTGATATACTGAGAAACAATAATTTCCTGGTGGAAGGTCTAATTTTACTTCCAAAGTGTGGTTTTCAGGGTCTAATATTTTTTGAACGGTCATCTTTTTCAAAAAATTTTTTTCATCATAGACAGCAACTACTACTTTACCCGGATTGCCCATATCCACATTTTTCAGGGTCAGTTTCACTTCATAAGTCGCATTGATATTCCTTTTAGAAATACCGGGCAATATGACAAATACCAATAAGAAAAGAATGATTTTATTCATGGGTTTTTTATTTGTAAAACTGTGATCTTTTACGTTCTTCTTCCTCCATAAATTGTTTGAGCTTGCGCGCTTCCCATTGGCTGTTTAAAAACCAGTGTTTGCCAAATACGCCAAGGGCATGTGCCGCCAAACCGATGCCCCAAAAAAACAGGGTAGAAAACCGCCACCATTCAAATGTAAGTTGGCCACTTCGGAGATCGCTCCAGTGATACATGAGCAAGAGTGCAGCGTTGATAACTATGTACACCGTCAAATGGCTGTAAAAACCTTTGAGGTCTTTCAGTCGCTTTCGCGCCCTAAAATAAGCTTCGTCTTTTTCAAAATTTTCCATAATTGAGCGTATTTATTAGTTAGATAATAGATGTTAGATACTTGTTAATTGTTTTAATGCTAAAACTATATCGATATTGCCTAATTCCTTGTTAACGAATAACATATAACGTTTAACATAAATGCCTACTGGCTATTGGCTATTGGCTTTTGGCTAATGCCTATTGGCTATTGGCTATTGGCTTTTGGCTAATGCCTTTTGCCTTAATTGTTCACATCATCTTCCTGCGCTCTTCATCCATAAACTGTTTGAGCTTGCGTTCTTCCCAATTTGAATTGGGAAAATAGACTTTAGCCGCCTGAAACGCCAAGCCAATCCCCCAACCGAGCATGGGAAACCAAAACCATTGGAAGCCCCAAAAGGTGCGGTAGTTTATAAAAATAAGAATAGGGATGACGATGATGTAGCTCGTCAGGCTGCCGTAGAACTCTTTCAGGTCGTCTAGTCTTTTACGGGCATTCAGGTAAGATTGATTCATTTCTGTTGTTTTCATGTTTGATTTTTTTTGGATTAATAAAGGAATTGATACCTTAAACTTTTGATTGTTTTGGCTCACTTCAATGGGTTGATCGGTCAATAAACCGTAGCGTTGCCGTATATTTTGCAAACCTTTTCCGGTGCTTACGCCAAGGTTTTCTCGGGGTTGAAAATTATTTTCTACAACCAATTTCCCTTCCGACTCGTACACCCTAATGTAGAGCGGTTTTCTGTTTCCAGCTTCGTTGTGCTTTACGGCGTTCTCCAGCAGCAATTGCAGGGTCAGTGGCGCCATTCTCCAATGAGTATCGGACAGGGAATCGGGCAAATCCACTACGAGGCTGTTTTCAAAACGCATCTGCATCAATTGAAGATAGCTTTTGGCAAAATTCAATTCTTCCTGAGCCGACACCCATTCTTTGTCTTTTTGCTCCAGCACATATCTGTACACTTTAGATAGGCCAACCGTAAAATCCTGCGCTTTTTCAGGATTCTCTTCAATGAGTCCGGCTAATACGTTCAGGCTGTTAAAGAGAAAATGAGGGTCGAGTTGGCTCTTCAAGGCGTTTAACTCGGCCGAAGCCGTTCCAGCCAAAAATGTCTGCTCGGCTACCAAGCGTTTTTCCCTTTGCCGAACATGGCTAATGATATGAAAACTCACCGAAAAAATGGAGGCTACTACAAAGCCTATTTTATACCATTCCAACTTTTCATCGGCCATGAATAAATCAAAATCAACTCCGGCCATGATTACAATCAACAAAAATCGCAACAACCACATCATCAACACCAACAAAAAAGTAGTTACTAAGCTACTCAAAGCAATTTTGACGGCCGGATGAAGACCTTTTACTTTGTCGTTAACATAATGGTTCCAAATCCCGAAAATGAAAACAAACAAAATACCTGTTAAAAGAAAAATCAGTAAATCCTTGAAGATTTCCGGCCCTGGAATCATTTCTTCTCCCTTGCCCAACATCCTGAAGAAGCGGTAAGAAAAAAAGACAATCAATCCTATGAAAAATCCTTTTAGAATTTGTTTTTTGCTCAAATGCATTTCGCTAAATGTTTTCAGTCCAGACATGATATAAAAGGTAAATCCATTCTAAAGATAATTCAATAAATCGGCAAACAAAATTTATCATCATTTCTAATTTTATAGGGCAAAGGTGAAACAGACAACATTAAATAACAAGGAATTGAAGCCCAAGTGTCAAATATGCATGATGAACTGTAAATTCGTGCATCCGAACGGTAAAAATCAATGGGTATTTTCTATTTTTGAGGTTTTAATTATTGTGCCCTTAAGCTCTTCCTATATGCAATTTCAACAAAACAAATTAGATTCAAAAACCCTCAAATCGCTCTATTTCGGCATGCTGAAACCACGCATGATTGAAGAAAAAATGCTGATTTTACTCAGGCAGGGCAAAGTCTCTAAGTGGTTTTCGGGCATCGGCCAAGAAGCCATCGCTGTAGGCGTCACAGCTGCGCTTCACACAGACGAATACATTTTGCCCATGCACCGCAACTTGGGTGTATTTACCCAAAGAAATGTGCCGCTCAATCGGCTTTTTGCCCAATGGCAAGGCAAGGCATCGGGCTTCACCAAAGGCCGCGATCGGTCTTTTCACTTCGGCTCTCAGGAACACAAAATTGTAGGTATGATTTCACATTTGGGCCCTCAGCTCGGCGTAGCCGACGGCATCGCTTTGGCAGATATAATCCAAAAACAAAGCAAAGTAACAGCAGTTTTTACCGGCGAAGGCGCCACCAGCCAAGGCGATTTCCACGAAGCGCTCAATATAGCCGCCGTTTGGCAACTGCCGGTCATCTTTATTATAGAAAACAACGGCTACGGATTATCCACACCCACAAACGAGCAATACAGTTGCAAAAACCTGGTGGACAAAGCCATTGGCTACGGCATAAAAGGTGAACTCATAGACGGAAACAATGTGGTGGAAGTGTATGAAACCATCCAAAAACACGCCGAAGAAATGAGAAGCAAGCCCGCGCCTGTTTTGATAGAATGTAAAACCTTCAGAAGACGTGGCCATGAAGAGGCCAGCGGTACCAAATACGTTCCCGACGACTTGATGAAATACTGGGAAGCCAATGATCCCATTGAAAACTTTCGAACTTATTTAATTGCAGAAAACATTATTGAGCTTGAGGAAGAAAACGAAATAAAAAAAGCCATTTCTAAAGAAATTGAATTTAATTGGCAAACCGCCGTTAACGAACCCGAGATTGAAGCAGACATGTCCGTCGAGCTGAACGATGTATTTGCTCCTTACGATTATTTACCCATCACAAACACTGAAAAAAATCGGTCCATTCGGTTTATTGACGCCATTACAGAATCCATGAAACAAAGCATGGAAAAGCACCAAAACTTAGTCCTGATGGGGCAAGATATTGCCGAATATGGAGGTGCTTTCAAAGCCACAGAGGGCTTTGTTGAGCTGTTTGGAAAAACAAGGGTTAGAAATACGCCACTCTGTGAGTCTGCCGTGTTAGCTGCCGCCATGGGACTCTCTATTAACGGATGCAAAAGCATGGTGGAAATGCAATTTGCAGATTTTGTATCTACCGGTTTTAACCCAATTGTCAATTATCTGGCAAAAGTGCACTATCGTTGGGGACAAAATGCCGATGTGGTCATCCGAATGCCCTGCGGTGGCGGTGTACAGGCCGGGCCCTTTCATTCGCAAACCAACGAAGCTTGGTTCACCAAAACACCGGGTCTCAAAGTCATTTATCCCGCTTTTCCATACGACGCCAAAGGACTGCTCAACACTGCTTTCGATAACCCAAATCCGGTAGTGTTTTTTGAACACAAAGGTCTCTACAGGAGTATCGTCCAAGACGTGCCCGAGGGCTACTTCACACTGCCTTTTGGCGAAGCAAACTTGTTGCGATCGGGCAAACAAATCACGATTATTGCTTACGGATGGGCAGTACACTGGGTTATTGAAGTGTTAAATGTACATACGGAAATTGAAGCAGACTTGCTCGATCTCCGGTCTTTGGTACCTTTGGATACTACTGCTATTCTTAATTCGGTGAAAAAGACAGGGAAAGTGCTAATCGTTCATGAAGATTCGATGCTTTCCGGATTTGGGGGTGAACTGGCGGCATGGATTGGCTCAGAATGTTTTGAGTATTTAGACGGCCCGGTAACACGGGTAGGGTCTTTGGATTCGCCCATACCCTTTACCAAAAATCTCGAAAACCAATACTTGGGAAAAAACCGTTTGGAAGAAACTCTGTTGGAATTATTGAAATACTAAAAAAACTTGATATTTAAACGCTGACTATGAACGATTTGACTGTAATCATCACCCTTGTAATCATTGTAAATTTCGTATTTAATTATATACTTGACGCTCTAAATGCAAAAAAGTTCAAAACCCCTTTGCCCGGATTGATTCAGGATGTTTATGACGGTGAAAGATATGAGCAATCCGTTGCCTACAAAGTCGTAAACCATCGTTTTGATAAAATAGAGGCTTTGGTTGGCTTACTCATCATATTGGTTTTTTTGTGGTTGGGTGGCTTTGGATGGGCAGATCAGATGGCGCGGATGGTTTCTGAAAATGAACTCGTTGTTGCCTTAGTCTTTTTCGGAATCTTAGGTTTGGGAAGTGATTTGTTGGGTATTCCTTTTTCTTATTACCATACGTTTGTGATTGAAGAGCGGTTTGGTTTCAACAAACAAACCAAGAAACTCTTTTGGACAGACAAGCTGAAAAGCTGGCTTTTGGCGGGCATTTTGGGAAGCGTCTTACTCTTTGTAGTCATCAAACTTTACGGAATTGCCGGCGAAAGTTTTTGGTGGTATGCTTGGCTGGTCATCACTGCATTTACCGTGTTTATGAACCTGTTTTATGCGCAAATCTTTGTACCACTGTTTAATAAACAAACACCCCTAAGCAAAGGTGCGCTCAGAGATAAAATAGAAGCCTATGCTGCCAAGGTCAATTTTTCGCTTCAAAACATCTATGTGATAGACGGTTCCAAGAGAAGTACAAAAGCCAATGCCTATTTTTCGGGCTTTGGCAAGCAAAAACGCATCACCTTATACGATACGCTGATTGAAAGTTTGAGTCCGGATGAAATTGTAGCTGTGTTGGCACACGAGGTGGGGCACTATAAAAAGAAACACATTCTTTGGCAGATGTTGGTCAGTATTTTGACGATGGGCGTCACCTTGTACATCTTGTCACTCAGTCTTAGATTTTCCCTATTCTCTGAAGCCTTAGGCATTCCCGTTCATTCTTTTCATGCAGGTTTGGTAAGTTTCTCGTTACTTTACAGTCCAATTTCAATGGTTTTGGGTGTGTTTGGTAACCTGCTTTCCCGAAAATTTGAATATCAGGCCGATGCCTTTGCAGCAGAAACATACCGGGGTGAACATCTGATCGGTGCTTTAAAGAAATTATCTTCGGATGCTTTAAACAATGTAACGCCGCATACAGCCTATGTTTTTGTTCATTACTCGCACCCGCCTTTGTTGGCAAGAATTTTGCATTTACATAAGGTGCATCAAACCGATAACCATTTGGTAGATTAAAAAAATAATTGAGAAATTTGAATAATTGTCGTAATTTTAATTCATGGCAACGCTGACAACAGAAGAACTGGAAAACAAAGAGCTAACCCGGCAATACAAAGAGTTGCTGCGGATTAGTTATCAATCTTTGTCGCCCAAGGACAAAAAAATGATTCGGGAAGCGTTTAACGTGGCTGTAGATGCACACAAGGAGCAACGTAGAAAGTCGGGTGAGCCTTATGTATTTCATCCGATAGCAGTAGCGCGCATAGTGGCATCTGAAATTGGCATGGATGCCGTTTCCATAGCAGCTGCCTTGCTTCATGATGTAGTGGAAGACACGCCCTACACCCTTTCAGACATAGAAAGATTGTTTGGCAAAACAGTAGCCGTTATCGTTGATGGATTGACCAAAATATCACACCTCAACAAAGACAAGGACGTATCTAACCAAGCGGAGAATTTCCGTAAAATGTTATTGACCCTCAATGAAGACATCCGTGTAATTATCATTAAAATTGCTGATCGCCTGCACAATATGCAGACGATGGACAGTATGCCGGCAGACAAGCAAGTCAAAATTGCATCAGAAACGCTCTATATTTATGCACCGCTGGCGCATCGCATCGGTTTGTATAACATCAAAAACGAATTGGAAGATCTTGGTTTAAAATATACAGAACCAGAAGTTTACAACGATATTTATGAAAAAATAGAAGAAAGTAAAGAGCAAAGAGAAGAATACATCAAAGACTTCACCAACATTATCAAGGCTTCGCTGGACAAAGAAAAATTGGAATACAAAATTAAAGGACGGCACAAATCTGTTTATTCTATCCGCAGAAAAATGCTCAATTCCAATGTGTCCTTCGATGAAATTTACGATAAGTTTGCCATCCGAATTATATACAACTCAGATCGAGACTCGGAAAAATTTTTCGCATGGAAAATATATTCCATTGTGACCGACCACTTCAGGCCCAACCCTATTCGCTTACGCGACTGGATGTCTTCGCCAAAATCTACCGGTTATGAGGCTTTGCACATCACGGTTGTAGGCCCAAAGGGCAAGTGGGTTGAGGTGCAAATTCGTTCGGAGCGCATGGACGAAATCGCCGAGAAAGGATATGCGGCGCATTACAAATATAAACAAGGTGATGAATCGGAAATAGGCATAGAAACCTGGCTGAATCGTTTGCAGGAAACCCTCGAAAATCCAAACGGAAATGCGGTTGACTTTGTGGAAGAATTCAAATTGAATCTGTACGCCAAAGAAATATTTGTGTTTACACCAAAAGGCGAACTCAAATCCTTACCCAAAGGAGCCACCCCTCTAGATTTTGCTTTTCACATACACACAGGCATCGGACTCACCACACGCGGCGCAAGGGTTAACGGCAAATTGGTTCCGCTCAATCACGAGCTCAAAAGTGGCGATCAGGTAGAAATCATCACATCTTCAACTCAAAAACCCAACGCCAATTGGCTGGAATATGTAATTACGGCGCGTGCACGATCAAAAATCAAAAATGCCCTTCGAGAAGACCACAAACGCATAGCCGAACTCGGCAAAGAAATTTTGACCCGAAAACTCAAACACCTGAAGATAAAAGCAGATGAAAAAATATTCCATGAACTCGCCGCGTATCTCAAACTAAAAACGAGTTTTGATCTGTTTTACAGAGCCGGTTCGGGCAGCCTTGAAAATTATCAAATCAAAGATTTTGTCTCGCAAAGAAGCAACAAGTTTATCAGTTTCTTTAAAAGTAAAATGCGAAGGGAATCTGGTGAAATTGACGATGTTAAGCAAGAAGTAACTGCCAACTACGACATGTTGGTCTTCGGGAAAAACGAAGAAAAACTCGATTACAAGATTGCCAATTGTTGCAATCCGATACCCGGAGACGATGTTTTTGGATTTGTCACCGTTTCGGAAGGCATCAAAGTACACAAAAAAGACTGCCCAAATGCCATTGCGATGCAGTCCAATTACGCCTACCGAATTCTGAAAGCAAAATGGGAAGATTCTACCCAACGAGAATTTAAAGCCACACTCAAAATAAACGGCATAGACAACATCGGTTTGGTAAACGAAGTCACCAAAGTTATATCAAACAACATGCATGTCAATATGCAGAGCGTCAGCTTTGAAAGTGACAGCGGATTATTTAACGGAAAAGTAGTGGTCGTAGTTCGAAACAATACCATTTTAAAAAAATTGATAGATAACCTCAAAAAAATAAATGGGATAGACAAGGTGCAGCGGGTGTAATTTTTTCTTTCAGTATATTTTTTTTTATTAAATTAGCCATAATTTATGAATTAAGTGAGATGCTTAATGAAAAGGCTTTGCATGCATAATAGTTTTTGCACTCAAATTTTTACTTATGGTAGACAAGAAAGACAAAGAAGTTATTGAAAACGATCAAGAAATTGTAAAACGCGTTTTTACAGAATATCTCGATCAAAACGGACACAGAAAGACGCCCGAACGCTATGCTATACTTCAGGAAATCTACAATGCTGACGAACATTTTGACGTAGAAACGCTTTACATCAAAATGAAAAATAAAAACTATCGGGTCAGCCGGGCTACGCTTTACAATTCTATAGATCTACTTATTTCTGCCGGATTGGTGCGAAAACATCAATTTGGACACAACCAATCACACTACGAAAAATGCTACTTTGACAAACAGCACGACCACATTATCCTGAAAGGAACTAACGAAGTTATTGAATTTTGTGATCCCAGATTAGAATCCATAAAAAAATCTATTGAAGATATTTTTGATATCGATATTTACAGACATTCCTTGTACTTTTACGCCACCAAAAGAAACAAAAAGTTTTAATTATTTGATATGGCAGTAGATTTATTACTCGGCCTGCAATGGGGCGATGAAGGAAAGGGCAAAATTGTAGATGTCATTACCCAAAAATACGATATAGTCGCGCGGTTTCAAGGTGGTCCAAACGCCGGACATACGTTAGAATTTGACGGTATCAAACATGTGTTGCATACCATTCCCTCGGGCATATTTCACAAAGGCATTGTAAACTTGGTTGGCAATGGCGTAGTCATAGACCCCGTAATTTTTAAAAAAGAGCTCGAAAAATTAGCGCCTTTCCAAATAGAGATGAAGGATCACTTGCTCATCTCCAGAAAGGCACACCTCATTCTCCCTACCCACCGTTTGCTAGACGCAGCCTCCGAAGCCTCCAAAGGCAAAGCTAAAATTGGCTCAACACTGAAAGGTATCGGCCCCACATATATGGATAAAACAGGGCGAAACGGTCTTAGAGTAGGCGATTTGGAATTTAAGGATTGGAAACAAAAATACCGTGCTTTAGCCCTAAAACACCAAGAGATGTTGGCCTTTTTTAATGTTGAAATCCAATACGACCTCAAAGAACTTGAAGAAGAATTCTTTGAAGCCGTAGAAGTTCTGAGAAACATACAAACCGTCGATAGCGAACAATACCTGATAAATGCAATGGAGCGCGACAAAAAAATATTGGCCGAAGGCGCGCAAGGCTCTTTGCTTGATATCGATTTTGGCACCTATCCGTTTGTCACTTCCTCCAACACCACTGCAGCAGGCGCTTGTACTGGTCTGGGCGTAGCACCCAACAAAATAGGCGAAGTTTTCGGCATTTTTAAAGCTTATGCAACCCGCGTTGGCAGTGGCCCTTTCCCAACCGAATTGTTTGATGATGATGGCGTCAAGATGGGGAAAATCGGCAACGAATTTGGCGCAACTACCGGACGTCCAAGGCGTTGCGGTTGGTTGGATTTGGTCGCTTTAAAATACGCTGTTCAAATCAACGGCGTCACCCAACTTATCATGATGAAAGGTGATGTGCTCAGCGGTTTCGCAAAATTGAAGGTGTGCACCGCCTACAACTATAAAGGCGAAAAAATCACACACCTGCCCTACTCTATTGAAAAAGAATACGTAACGCCCGAATATATAAGCTTTGACGGTTGGAAAGAAGATATATCTAAGGCTAAAAATTACCACGACTTTCCGGATACTTTCAAACAATATGTTGACTTTATAGAAGACTACTTAAAAACGCCTATTTCTATTGTCTCAGTAGGTCCGGACAGAACGCAAACTGTAATCAGATAAATGCAACAGATATATCAAAAGAAAAAGATAGCGCGTACACACCTGCTTTTTGGTATCTTTTGGAGTGTGTTATTGCTTTTGAAATACATTTTTGACTCCGAAAATTTATCCTATTTTGATGGGTTTTATCTCTTGGTGGCCATATTATATCTTGCTTTGGCTATTTTCCAAATCAAAATTCCCTACCTGATTTTGGATAAAGATTTCATCCAAGTAAACGACGTTCTTTCAAAAAAATTACAGGTTTCAGACATCGTCCAAGCTTCCTATTTTGCCGGAACATATACCTTTAAAACGGCTAATCAAAAATTGAATATCAACAAAGATGTGTTAGAACCAAAAGACTTAGACACACTCAAAGAAACCTATCAAAAAATAAGGAACAGCTTGTAAATGAAACTTTTAATTAACCTCTGAACAAAAAGAATTTTTGTTTCATACTTTCGATACCTTCTGTGTGGTTGTCCATTATATAAGTAATGGCCTGTTTGGTAAACGCCAATCCTTTATCCGTAAGTGATACCAAACCATTTTCGATACTGATAAAATTGTTTTTCTGAGCCAGTTTTAGCACGGCATTGGCCGTTACATCGTGCCAATTGATGTGTTCCCGCAAATGCCTTATGTGTCTTTCTGATGCCAAGTCGTGGTTGTGAATGTGCAGCAAGAAAGTAATGAGCGAAACTTCCAATTTTTGTTGTTTTTGCTGATACCAAACGGCAATCCAACCCTTTTTGTGTGAAAATAAATATACGCCCAAGAACAACATTCCCAAAATTGTCGTAATCGAACCGGCAATAGAAGCATCGAGAAAATGTGCCAACCAATAGCCGGCAATTGCGCTGAGTACACCAAAGAACGCTGAGAGAAACAACATTTTCCGAAGGTCCTTAGTGAGCAAGTATGCTGTAGCAGCGGGTGCAATCATCATAGCGACGACCAAAATGGCGCCAACGGCTTCAAAAGAAACCACAGTCGTCACAGAGGTAAGCGTCATCAATCCATAGTGAAGCAAAACAGGTGAAAAACCTAATGAAGCAGACAGGCCGGAATCAAAAGTTGATAATTTTAGTTCCTTAAAAAAGAAATTTAAAAGTAAAACACTAATAAACAATACAGTACCCACAACCCACATCGATTTGGGACCGACATCTACACCCAACCAAACCAACCTGTCAAACGGTGCAAAAGCAATTTCACCCAGCAAGACCGCATCTACATCTAAATGTACATCATTGGCACGCAAGGCAATCATAATCACACCGATGCTAAACAAAGCCGGAAATATAAGACCTATAGCCGTATCTTCTTTAACCAGACCAGTTTTCTGAGTGTAGGATACCAAAAAAACAGTCAGCACACCGGTGAGCGTGGCCATCACTATGAGTAGTGGAGCATTCAAATCGTGGGTGATAAAAAATCCCAAAACGATACCCGGCAATATGGCATGGCTGATGGCGTCAGTAATCAAAGCCATTTTTCGCAAAACCAAAAATGTACCCGGCAGTGCGCAAGCGGCAGCAACCAATGCTGCAATCAATTGAATTTCTATCTGGGCATTATTCATCTTTTCCGAGTTGGTTGTACAAATTTGACGCTTTCTCAAATCCTTTCTCCGTCAACGACCAAGAATTCTGTCGATAGTTGATGAGTCCCTGTCGCTCCAATTTTTTGAAAATCACGTTTGAATAGCCTTTAAAATCGTTGAGCATTCTTTTACCGTGCGGCACCAACACGTTTTCGTGCTTAGACGCAATGCGATACATTAGAGACAAGGCTTTGTTGAGTTTAATGGCACGACGGCTCTTTCTAAACCTGATTTCACGCATCAATATGCCTCTTTTTGGAGAAAAAATAAAGGAAAAAAGCACGATCACCGATGCCGACAGCACAATTACCGGACCGGTGGGCATTTGGCTAAATGAAGCACTAAGGGCTGTACCCGAAATACCTGAAAGCGCCCCAAAAAGGGTAGCCAACAACACCATTATCCAGAGTTTATTGGTCCATTGCCTAGCGGCAGCAGCCGGTGCCAAAATCAGCGCACTCATCAAAACGACCCCCACGGTTTGCAAACCCATTACGATCACAAGAACAATGAGGCTTGTCAAAAAAATATCGATATATTTTGTAGGCAGACCTATGGTTTTGGCATACTCTATATCAAAAAGTAAAATTTTAAATTCTTTCCAAAACAACAACACAGCAAACAGGCTGATTAAACTCACCCAAAGCATGATTTGTACATCCTGGGCCATCAGCGTAGCAGCCTGGCCAAACAGGTATTTGTCCAATCCGGCTTGGTTGGCATTGTCCATTTTTTGAATAAAGGTCAGTAGCAAAAGGCCAAAACCAAAAAACAAAGAGAGAATCAAACCCAAGGCAGTATCTTGCTTGAGATATGTTCTGGATACGATGCCTTGAATCCAAACAGTGCCTATTATACCACTCACCAAAGCGCCCAACAAAAGCCAGTGGGTGTCTTTTACGCCGGCTATCAGAAAGGCAAGGCAAATGCCGGGCAGTGCCGCATGAGAAATGGCATCACCGAGCAAACTTTGTTTTTTTAACACCGCAAAACTACCCAAAAATCCACACAAACCCCCGAGGATACCTGTTCCTAAGGTGATGATAAGCAAGGTATAATCTGTACTGAGCTGTTGAAAATAATGCTGCAAATTCATTTGGTTTGTAAACTGACTTTATAATTGATTCCGTAAGTTTTAGTCAAATTGTCGTCATTAAAAATATGTTTGACCGGTCCGGTTGCAATCTTTTTGACATTTAAAAATGTAACCCAATCAAAATATTCGGGAACGGTTTGCAAGTCGTGGTGCACTACCACAACCGTTTTACCTTTGCTGCTGAGTAATTTCAGAATTTTGATGATGGCTTTTTCCGTAGTGGCATCAACGCCTTGGAGGGGCTCATCCATAAAGTAGATTTCTGCTTGTTGGACCAAAGCGCGCGCCAAAAAAATGCGCTGTTGCTGACCGCCGGACAATTCACTAATCTGTCTGTCCCTAAAATCCAACATGCCCATTTGCTCTAAAGCTTCGAGTGCCGCTTTTTTTTCATTCAGTCCGGGTCTTTTAAACCAACCCAGACTGCCGTAAGTACCCATCAAAACCACATCGAGCGCAGTGGTAGGAAAATCCCAATCCACACTGCCCTTTTGCGGTACGTAAGCCACTTTTTTTCGCTGCTTAGAAAAGGGTTGGTCGTAGATAAGCACACTTCCCGCCAGTGGTTTTTGAATTCCCAAGATAGATTTAATCAGGGTAGATTTTCCAGCACCGTTTGGTCCGACAATTGCCATCAAGACACCTTCTGGAATTTCCAAATCAATATCCCACAAAACCGGTTTGTGGTTGTAGGCGACAGTCAAATCGTGAATGGCAACCGCTATAGGTGTTTCTAAATTCATCTATTTATTTTTTAAGCGTTCAAACAATTTTTTACGACTTGACCAAACGCTGAGCGATACAATCTGTAGTTTACAAATCTTATGAAAGCCTATCATTTAAGTGCGTTTACGATGGTTTCTACATTGTACAAAAACATGCCCGTATAAGTGCCTTCAGGTGTATTAGGACTTCCCAAAGCGTCCGAATACAAGGATCCGCCGATACGCACTTGATGGCCTTTGGCACTGACAGACTCTTGCAGGGCTTCAATAGTGCGTCTGGGAACCGAACTTTCTACAAAGATAGCTTTGATTTTGTTTGCTATGATAAAATCTGTAAGTTGCTGCACATCTTGCACACTGGCTTCTGTGGCGGTAGAAAGTCCCTGCAAACCAACCACTTGAAAATCGTAGGCTTTGCCAAAGTAATTGAAAGCGTCGTGGGCGGTTACCAAAATCCGTTTCTCAGGCGCAAGTGTTTCTATTTTTTTTCGGATTTCAGACTCTAGTGAATCTAAAGCATTGAGATAATTCGTCAAATTTTGCCGGTAAAAAGCTGCGTTTTTGGCATCTGCTTCTATCAATTTTGCAGCTGTAAAACGGGCAATTTTTTGCCAGTTAGACACATCGAACCAAATATGTGGATCGTAACTGGAAGCAAAATACTCAGAGCCTATCAATGTCTGCGCTTCTAAGGCATCACTCACAGCAAAAGTGGCTTTGCCTTGGTGGTTCATCTTTTCAAAAACATCCACCAATTTGCCTTCAAGATGCAGACCCCCATAAAAAACTAAATCGGCCGAAAAAAGTTTGGTGACATCGCCTTCGCTAGCTTTGTAGAGATGCGGATCTACGCCTACACCCATCAACCCTTGCAAAATGACACTGTCTTTTGCTATTTGGTAAATTAAATCTGTTAGTAAGGTTGTTGTGGTGACAACACGAAGTTTTGACTTTGTATCGTCATTTCTTTGATTGCATGCAATCAGTATCATTAAAATGACTGCAAGCATATATTTTCTGCTCATTGGAATTATTTTTTTATGTTTTTAAATCTTTGAATAAATATTATAACGAAAATTAGTTAGGCAATCTAAAACTGATGCCTGTGCTTATAAAATAATCCTGTTCAGCCGAAAAACTTGAGCCCGCTGAGAGGTCTAACTGAAAGCTTTTTGACACCAGGTAGGTAATTCCCGCGTCCCAAAGATGGTTAGATTCTAAGTTTTCCGGAAAATCTCCATAAATTTCCGCAAAAACACTCCAATTTTTATCCAAACTGATGCCCGCCGCAAGTGTATAAAAATAGGCACTCCCTAGGTTGTTGCCATCCCATAAAACACCTAAATTGTATCCTATAGATATGCGCTGCGACAAGGTGTGGGCAAGCGAAAATCTGATTTCGCCACCCGTATCTTCAGTTTCTAAAGTGCTGCTTGCCGGACCGGGAATAAAGAGTGCGCCCAAAAGTCCGATTTGTGGCAGCCAACCCGATTCTTGAGCAATTTCTGTTTTAAACCCTAACAGTACTGGTGCCAATCCATTTGACACCTCTGTAGATATATTTTGATTAAATGTTTTGTTCTGTTGCCAATCCAAACCCAAACGCAATTCCAAATTATATAAAAGGCCGTATCTGTATAAGGTGGTATTATAGGTGAGGCTTTCGGTTTTTGTATTTCCGGTACTAGATTCTTCAAACATAAAACCGGTTTCTACTTGTAGATAATTTTTGGGCACTACAAAGGGCGCTTCTGTTTGGTCCGGCCGATCGGTGATAAGAGCATCTAAACTTTTGGTTTGTTGCGCATGCAAGCTAACACTGCAAAACCCAACAAAAGAAATAAAGATATTTTTTCCCATTTTTAAAAGAATCAGATAACATATATAACATTGGTAAAATCTTGATGCAAGAGCAGCTTGCTTTCATTTGCCAAAATCTGCGTCATTCTAGGGTTTTCGTATTGTTTTTGTACAAAAATTTCGGCTCCGCTGAGCAAGCCGTTTTCTGTACAGAAATCGAAGAAGGCTTTGTCGGCACTGACGAGCTTCGAAATGGTGTACGACTGCATTTCGGGAGCTTCCGACAATACCAACGGTACCTGATGCTTCGGATATTCGCCACCGGCATCAGGAATGGGCTCGCCGTGTGGGTCAAATTTGGGCTGACCCAAATATTGGTAAATTTTATCTGCTAAAAAATCGGAAGTAGCGTGTTCAAGCAATTCGGCTTCGTGGTGAATTTCGTGGAGCGACATATCAAACAACTTGAAGAGTAAGGCCTCCCACAAACGGTGTTTCCTAATGACGTTAACCGCCATTTTATTGCCTTTGTCTGTGAGCTCCAATTGCTGGTATTTTTGGTAGTGCAGCAATTCGCGCTCAGACAGTTTTTTGGCCATGTCGGTAGCCGCAGCGTTAGTAATTCCTAACTTTTTAGCAATATTACCGGGCTTAGTGTCTTGGTCGTAATGCTTCTGAGACTGGTAAATGGTTTTGATAAAGTTTTCTATTGCAACTGACATAAATTAATTTTTAAGCATACTTAAATTTATGCAAATGTAAACTTAATATTTAATTTTACATAACCATAATTAAATTTTTTAATAATTTAATCTGCCTTTGCTTATAGGTTATTTTAGGTTCAGCGTTCGCGTGAGGGATGGCAGCGGCAGCGCCCCGTCTTTTGACGGGGACTATAGCGGACAGCCCGACCGCTGTGAAATGGTTTTTAGATTTCACAGCGGTCACGCCCAAATATTTATAATTGATTTGGATGTTTTGTGTGTTTTTTTGTTATCTTACGACTGAATACGTTTAGAAAAAAATTTTATGAACACGATTTCTTTTACATTTAAAAACGAGCAGGGTTTAGCGCTGTCAGCGAAATTGGATTTACCGATTACCAAAAAACCTTTGCAATACGCTATTTTTTCGCATTTTTTTACGGGAAACAAAAATTTTACGGCTGTTAGAAACATTTCGCGTGCATTGACGCAAAATGGAATTGCGGTAATGCGTTTCGATTTTGCCGGTTTGGGCGATAGCGAAGGCAATTTTGAAGACACCAATTTTTCGACCAATGTGGACGACTTGATCAGTGCGGCGCGCTACCTGACTGCGCATTACAAATGTCCGAAGATTATTATAGGGCATTCGTTGGGGGGTGCGGCGGCTGTTTTTGCGGCTTCTCAAATTGATGCCATAGAGGCTGTGGTGACGATTGGCGCACCGGCAGATCCTGTGCATGTTGGACATTTGTTTGAAAGTTGTATGGAAACCATCAATACCAAAGGGCAGGCAAAAGTGGATATAGCCGGACGAAAATTCATCATCAAAAAGCAGTTTTTAGATGATTTGGAAAGCAAAGACATGCCGGCGGTTTTGAAAGAATTGCGCAAGCCGATTTTGGTTTTTCACTCGCCCCAAGACAAGGTAGTAGAAGTAGCCAATGCAGCTAAAATATACGGACACGCACACCACCCGAAGAGTTTTGTTTCGCTTGATGGTGCCGATCATTTGCTCACGCGCAAAGAAGATTCGATGTATGTGGGCGAGGTAGTTTCGAGTTGGGTAAAACGCTATGTAGATTTCGGCGGAAGTCAGGATTTGGAAACAGACAAACAAGTGGTGGCCCGTATAGGGACTTCGCATTATACTACCGAAGTTGTCGCCCGACAGCACAATTGGCTAGCAGACGAACCAAAGGCAGTAAGCGGAGCTGATTTGGGACCTTCGCCATACGAACTTTTGTTATCATCCTTGGGTGCTTGCACGGCTATGACGCTGCGTATGTATGCCGATAGAAAAAATTGGGCTTTAGAAGACGTGACCGTACATTTGGAACACGCCAAAGTGCATGCCGAGGATTGCGATGACTGCCAAAACGAGGCCAAAATAGACAGGTTGACACGCGAAATTGAACTGAAGGGAGATTTGACTGAAGAACAAAAAAACAGGTTGATAGAAATTGCCAATAAATGTCCGGTACACAGAACGCTGACCAATAAAATTGACATTGTTACTCAATACAGAGCGCCACGAGAATTGGCGGTGTAGCATCTGTGATTGCGCTGTTTTTATCTTGACAAATTGAGCTTTTCACAGGGCGATTTTGTATCTTTACGGTTATTAATTTTTGCATCATGGCCATAGCTCCATCTGAGTTGGTACTCAATCCTGACGGTAGTGTGTATCACCTCAACCTGAAACCGGAAAACATAGGCGATTTTATCATTTTTGTTGGCGATCAAAATCGCGTTGCGCGAATTTCAGATTTGTTTGATTCGATTGAATTTGAAACCCAAAAAAGAGAGTTTAAAACACATACCGGTTACTACAAAGGCAAACGCATTTCGGTGATATCAACCGGAATTGGTCCGGACAATATAGACATCGTCATGAACGAATTAGACGCTTTGGTCAATATCGATTTAAAGACCCGCCTTCCTAAAGACTCCCACACAAAACTAAAAATCATCAGAATAGGCACCTCCGGATCTTTGCAGAATGATGTGCCTGTTGACAGTTTTTTGATGAGCACCCACGGCATTGATATGAATGGGCTTATGCATTTCTATCAAGTGCATCCGAATGATCATCTGGAAGCGATGGAAAATGAATTTGTTGCGCACACCCATTGGCATCCGCAAAAGGCTTATCCTTACATATTTATGGCCGGGAAAGCTTTGATGGAATTATTTTCGGATACCGAAAACTTACATCGCGGCATTACAGCAACTGCCGGTGGATTTTATGGCCCTCAAGGCAGGGTTCTTAGGCTCCCCCTATCCGATCCGGATTTAAATGACAAATTGGAAACATTCGCCTATGAAAACCATAAAATAACAAATTACGAAATGGAAACGGCTGCTATTTATGCGTTTGCCCGTTTGCTCGGTCATGAAGCTTTGTCTATGAATGCCATTATAGCCAATCGTCCTGCAGGAACTTTTAGTGCAGACCCTTACGCTGTAGTTGACAATCTCATCTTTTTTACCTTAGAAAACTTGGCCAAAAGCAGGTGAATCTAAGTGTCTTTTATCAATTTGGTTACATTCCTCTAAAATAAAAGTGGGAAACCTTTGTTATGTTTGCTTCTTTTGTACGAATAAAATACCATAAAAGATTTTATCAATCCGCCGAATAGAATTTACAGGGCATTTATGTGCTAAAAGCAGACTAAGCATCAACGCAGAAATAAAAAACAGAACCCGATGAATGATTCTCCCTATATAAACCGCGATGTCAGTTGGTTGGATTTTAATGCCCGTGTACTTCAAGAAGCCGCCCGCACAGACACGCCGCTATTTGAAAAACTTAAATTTTTAGCCATTTTTTCTTCCAATTTGGATGAGTTTTTTCGCGTGCGTATTCCGCAATGGCAAACACTGAAGCGATTGGCAAAAACAGCGCCCGAAAAGCCGCAAAATACCAAAGAAATTTTAAAAACCTTGTTGGAAACCATCAAAAAACAACAAGAAGACTTTGGACAGATTTACAGAAACCTTGTTTTGCCTTCGTTGCAAAAAGAAGGTATTTATATATGTGACTCCAAGTCATTTACAACCGAGCAAATAAGCTTTGTAAAGAAGTATTTTAGAGATCATTTGCTCGAAAAAATCCAAGAAAAAAAATTGCCGTACGATTATGACAAAGAAATTTTTTTGGAGAACAATGCCTTGTATTATCTGGTCACTTTTGAAAATCAGAAACACTTCGGGCTGGTGTCAATTCCTACTAAAAAAGAGCGTTTTATAAAATTGCCTTCGGACAACGGCCTTGCTTACTGCCTCGTTGACGAAATTGTAAAACTACACCTACCGGGGGTTTTTATTGACGAAAAAGTGCAACAAGCCTATCAGATTAAATTGACACGCGATGCCGAGCTTTATTTAGACGATGACCTAAGCGAAGAACAAGCCGATTTGGCTGCTTTGATTCTTCAATCCTTGTCCAAGCGCGACATAGGTTCGCCTACCCGCTTGCTGATAGACGGAGCCATGCCCAAAGAACTTCGCAAAAAAGTGCGCCTTTTGTTTGATCTTCGAAAAGCGGATGTCATTTCGGGTGGTGCTTTTCACAACTTTAGCGACTTTTTCAGATTTCCCGCTCCGCTAGACGGCAGTCGGTTTTACGACAGGTCTCAAACCCCTTTGAAGCATCCGCTTGAGCAAAGTGATGGAAATATTTTTGAAAAAATCCGACAACAAGACTACCTGTTGCACCTTCCTTTTCATTCGTATCAAGCTGTTATCCAACTCTTGCAAACGGCAGCCAGAGATGCACACGTCAAGCAAATCAACATCACCCTTTACCGTGTAGCCACAGAATCGATAATTTGTGAAAACCTGATTTTGGCAGCTCAAAACGGAAAAAGGGTAATTGCAGTTGTAGAGCCGCAGGCGCGTTTTGACGAAGCCAACAACCTAAAGTGGGGAAAAATCATGCAAGAAAAAGGCATCGAGGTCATCTATGGATTTCCGGGCAAAAAAGTACACGCCAAAACGCTACTTATTTACAGGCAAAAAAAGGAGATGCTAGAAAAATTTGCTTACATAGGTACGGGAAATTTCAACGAAAACACAGCCAAATTTTACGTAGATCACGGACTCTTCACCTACCAAAAACACATTACCGAAGGGCTGCACCAGCTTTTTGAACTTTTTCAGAACCCGACCCTAAAATGGACACCCGAAACACTTTTGGTATCTCCCTTTACAAGCAGGGATAAACTAGAAGCATTGATTGCCTTTGAGATTGCAGAAGCTAAAGCCGGACGCAAGGCATGTATTGAAGCCAAAATGAACAGTTTGGAAGATGACAAATCCATTGATTTGTTTGTAAAAGCAGCAAAAGCAGGTGTAAGCGTACGCTTGTTAGTTAGAGGCATTTGCCGACTCCTACCCGATCTTTTAGGTGTAGGCAAAAACATTGAAATCACCAGCATAGTCGATCGTTATTTGGAACACGGCAGACTCTATCATTTTTATCACGCCGGAAATTGCAAGCTCTATATGGGATCTGCCGACTTGATGAAAAGAAATTTGGACCATCGCATAGAAGTGCTCACACCAATTGAAGATCCAGTTTGCTACGATGAGTTAATGAGCATCTTTAAGATGCAACTTGAGGATAATGTAAAATCGAGAATCATCAATAGTGATAATATGAATGTATTTGTCGCCAATACACATACGGTTTGTAGGTCGCAAGAGGCTATTTATGATTTTTTAAAATAGACTCAATCCTCTATTGTTTTCAACTTCTCTCTATAAGTTTTGACGAACAATCATCTGTTAAATTGTACCCAAAAAACACAACGGCTCGGTAAAATTTCAAATCATATACCTACTTTTGTTTAAAGTTTTATATAATTAATTAAACAAAAAGCTATGAAAAAAAGAATTGCACTTTCAGCATTGATTCTAATGTTTGCTATCGCAAACAAAACAACTGCCCAAACGATTGTTGATGCTGCTGCATCAAACAAAGATTTTACCACTTTGGTGACTGCGCTCAAAGCTGCCGATTTGGTAGGTGCTTTGCAAGCTGAGGGGCCATTTACAGTTTTTGCGCCAACGAATGATGCTTTTGCCAAAATTGACGCCGCTACTTTGGAATCGTTACTAAAGCCCGAAAACAAAGCAACATTGTCCGGTATTCTGACCTACCACGTGGTCGCAGGAAAATTGGCTGCCGCTGATGTAGTCAAAGCATTGGCTAATGGAAATGGAACGGTATCGCTCAAAACCTTAAACGGACAAATGATTACTGTAACACAAAAAGACGGTAAAATTTGGTTACTAGATCAAAACAACAATTACAGTGAAATTGTCAAGACCGATGTGATGGGAAGTAACGGTGTTATTCACGTAATCAACACGGTAGTGATGCCAAACTAACATCTAAGACTTGTGCAAATTAAAAAAGACTGTCCGAAATGACAGTCTTTTTTTTTATTTCTTTGGTCACTGTTCTTTTTAGGGAAAGGGCAATGTCGCAGTTCTCCTGACATCAACAACAGCATAGATTACTTCGACCCATAATTATAAGGTTCTACGGAAGTTCCTTGATTTTTATATTTCTAAACCAGACTTTATCGCCGTGGTCTTGAAGCCCAATTTTGCCGGTAGCAGTTTTGGCAAATGCACGCCAGGTTGCAAATTTTGATGCCGCAACCATTTTTTCCCAAGCTTCGCCGTGAAGCGGAAATGAAATAGCGTGTTTGCCGTTAATGTTCAATTTACCCAAGTTTTTGTTGTGATCTATTTCCAATTCGTACAAATTCCATTCGCCTGCCGGTTTTACCAAACCACTCGGAGCTGCTATCATATCATACAAAGAGCCGGCTTTGTGTGTGGTTCCATTTTTAGCATCCGGATGTCTCTCGTCATCTAAAATTTGAATTTCGGCACCGGTTTCATAGGCTTCGGGAAATTCGGGAGATTCCTGCACGCCCCAAAACAATCCGCTATTGCCGCCTTCGGAAATTTTCCATTCGAGTGAAAGCACAAAATTTGTATAGGTCTTGTCTGTGACGAGATTGTTGCCTCGCTTGGATTCGGGTGTGGGGTTAAAAACCATCGCGCCGTCTTCTATCTGCCATTCGGGCGAAACGCCTTCTTTGAGATACAAATGCCAACCGTCGAATGATTTTCCGTTAAAAAGTGGTGTCCAAGATTGCTCGTTATCAGTTGTTTGCATAGTCTTAATTTCTGAAATTTCAGTTTTATTTGATTTTTTATTGTCTTGACAAGCGGTACAAGCCATCAAGAATACGAGGATTAAAGTCAAGTTTTTCATCTGTTTATATTATTTGTTTTTGTCGGTCAGATGGAACACCCTAGGATAATCATACTCCTGTGTGTCAATAATTTTGCATGGGCGTTTCATCTGTTTATATTTATTGTTTTTAAGTGGTCAGATGGAACACCCTAACTCATCATGCCCCTGTGTGCAAAATTTTTACATGGGTGTTTCATTTTATATATTTTAAATTTTTATTTTTTATAATTGAAAATTCATCATTCGAAAATCATCAACCCTCAATCTTAAATTCCCAAAATCTTTTTCAACTTTTCTTTGTCGATCTCCGCTCCGGCAAAATCGTCAAAGGCCCTTTGGGTGGCTTCGATGATGTGGCTTTTGATAAAGGGTGCGCCTTCGCGGGCGCCTTGTTCCGGACTTTTGATGCAGCACTCCCACTCCATCACCGCCCACACATCGCAACCGTATTGCGTGAGTTTAGAGAAGATGGTTTTGAAATCTATTTGGCCGTCTCCCGGCGAACGGTAGCGCCCGGCGCGGTCGCCCCAATTGTTGTATCCGCCAAACGCACCTTTTTTTCCGGTCGGGTTGAACTCGGAATCTTTTACGTGGAAGGCCTTGATAAATTGATGATAATGGTCGATGTACTCGATGTAATCCAATTGTTGCAGCACAAAATGGCTCGGATCGTACAAAATATTTACCCGTTTGTGATTGCCTGTTGCTTCCAAAAACCGTTCGAAGGTGTCGCCATCGTGTATGTCTTCGCCAGGGTGTACTTCATAGCACACGTCCACGCCGTTTTCGTCATACACATCGAGAATGGGTTTCCAGCGTTTGGCCAATTCTTCAAAACCCAATTCCACCAATCCCGGCGGGCGTTGCGGCCAGGGGTGCCAGGTGTGCCAAAGCAATGCGCCCGAAAATGTAGCATGTACGTTGAGGCCCAATCGCCTGCTGGCAATAGCGGCTTTTTTGACGGTTTCGACGGCCCATTCGGTGCGCGCTTTCGGGTTTCCTTTTAGTGCATCGGGGGCAAAATTATCGAACATGGTGTCGTAAGCCGGATTGACAGCTACCAATTGGCCTTGCAAATGTGTGGAAAGTTCGGTAATCTCCAATCCATACGAATTGATTTTCCCTTTGAGTTCGTCGCAGTAGGTTTGGCTATCGGCAGCCTTGTCCAAATCGATGAGAAATTTTTCCCAGGTCGGGATTTGTATGCCTTTGTATCCTAAATCTGCGGCCCATTTGCACATGCCGTCCAAGGAATTGAAAGGTGCTTTGTTTTCTACAAATTGCGCCAAAAACACGGCGGGTCCTTTGATGGTTTTCATTTTTGTCTATTCGTTATTTGTTAATAAGGCATTTGCCAATAGCCAATAGCCAATAGTGTTAAACGTTATTCGTTAATAAGGCATTAGGCATTTGACAATAGGCATTAGGGTTTTTGTTATAAGTTATTCGTTACTCGTTATTTGTATCAAGCCAAAAGCCAAGAGGCATTAGGCATTAGAATTATTTTTATCTCATCATTGAATGATCATATCATCGAATCATCACTCCAATTCCACCCAAACATTGCCCTTTCGGTGCGACTCGACAGCCTTTTCGATAAAGTCCATGCCGCGCGCGCCATCGATAATCGTTGGGAATTCTCCGGAGTTATAAGATTCGCCTCGGATGGCTTTTGCCACGCCTTTGTAAATGTTGCCCATCGAATCGAAAATACCTTCCGGATGTCCGGGGGGAAGCTTAGTACCGTCTAAAGACAAATCTGAATTATAGGCATGTCCGGGTTTAAGCACACGAAGTGGTTGGCCGTCTTCCATGAGGTATAAATAATTCGGGTTTTCTTGTTCCCATTTCAAACCTGCTTTTTTGCCATAGACTTGCACGGTGAAATTATTTTCTTCTCCGGTGGCAATTTGACTGGTGCGAATTACCCCTTTCACGTTGTCTGAAAAACGAATCAAAATGGTGCCGTCTATGTCCATGCGGTTGTCTTCATATAGGTAGTTCAAATCTGCTAAAAGCGATTTAACATGCTGGCCGGTTACAAACTCTATCATGTCAAAAACATGTGTGCCGATGTCGCCCACACAACAACTGATGCCTGATTTTTCGGGGTTTAACCGCCAGGTGTTTGCGCGTTTTTCTTTGTCGTGTATGATGGGGTTTATCCAACCTTGATAGTATTGGGCATCCACTTTTTGAATTTCGCCCAACTCGCCACCGAGGATCATCTCGCGCATTTGCCGCACCATCGGGTAACCTGTATAGGTATAAGTAACCGCAAAAACGGCTTTGGTCTTGGCAAGTGTTTGTTTGAGGATTTTGGCTTCCTCATAGGTCGTGGTCATCGGTTTTTCGCAAATGACGTTAAAACCGTTTTCCAACAATTTTTTTGCCATCGGGAAATGCAAAAAATTCGGAGTAAGGATGGATATGACTTGCATACGCTCACTTTCGGGCAAGGCAGTTTCTTTTTCGATAAGCGTGTCGAAATCTTTATAGACACGATGGGTTGGAATACCAATTTGCTTGGCAAAACCCACATTGCTGTCAAAATCGGGGTTAAAAACGCCGCCTACCAACTCGAAACTGTCATACATGGATGATGCCACCCGGTGCAAAACGCCAATTAGTGAGTCGCCGCCGCCGCCCAATATCCCTAACTTTATTTTAGAACTCATATAAAAAATTTAATAATTTAACAATTTTAAAATGTATCGATTAGATGGTTTGTTGAATATAAAAAACTATGCTTTGTATTCAATTTTTTCGTTTTTGAAAAACAATGCGAATAAAACAAACACGCCGATGGCAAAGTAAGCCGGGAATGTCCAGATGGCTTTCCAGAGGTGGGTGTCATCCGGGCGAAGGAATTGGTCTGTGATTTTTCCGGCCACCCAAAACCCAATCAACATACCCACGCCGTAAGTTGCCAGTGTAATTAAACCTTGTGCGGCACTTTTATATTTGGCGCCGGCTTTGGTATCGGTATAAATTTGTCCTGAAACAAAAAAGAAGTCATAGCAAATCCCATGCAATGCGATACCTATAAGCAACATATAGGTAAGTTCGCCGGCGTCGCCATAGGCAAATAGAAAATAGCGAACAGCCCAAGCAGCCATTCCTACCAAAATGGTTTTTTTGAAGCCGAATTTGGTAAAAAAGAAAGGCAACAGCAACATAAACAGTATTTCAGAAACTTGTCCGATGGCCATTTTTGCCGTAGGGTTTGTCATGCCAATTTCCGACAAAAACGGATTGGTATTTTGATAATAAAAGGCCAAAGGAATACAAATGAGTATGGAAGCCATAAAAAAGATTAAGAAATTTCTGTCTTTTAGAAGTTTGAGCGCATCCAAACCTAAAATTTCGGAGATGCTTACCTTTTCTTCCTTATTGGCTTGAGGTGGGGTTTTGGGTAGCGTAAAGCTAAAAATACCCAACAGTGCCGAAGCAGCACCCACCATCATAAAAGTATTGCTCAAAAGACCTTCTGCCCTTCCGGCTTCGCTGTCCCAACCGGTGAAACTGATGACAATACCGGCAATTACCCAACCGGCAGTACCAAAAACCCGAACAAAAGAAAATTCTTTGGAAGGGTCTTTCATTTGCCTAAAAGAGATAGAATTGACGAGTGCCAAAGTGGGCATATACAATATCATATAACCGAGTACATAGGGATAAAATACTGCAAAGTCAGTTGTTTGCGACATCATGTACATCAAAACAGCACCCAAAAGATGCAGGATGCCCAATATTTTTTCGGCATTGAAATAGCGGTCGGCGATCAGACCTATGATAAAAGGCGCTATGATGGCTCCCCAAGATTGTGTTGAAAAAGCCATGGCAGATTCGCCCCCGCTGGCATTGAGATTAGCACTTAAAAAAGTGCCGAGAGTAACAAACCAACCGCCCCAGATAAAAAATTCGAGAAACATCATCAGGGAAAGTTGAATGCGCGTTTTTGAGTTCATGTGGAAGTGTTATTTGAGTGGTTATTGATTTAGGTTAGTTGTTTAAATGTTTTCTCGAGCAATGCTTTGGTCAGCAATATGCCTTCTTCTGCGGTGTGGTTTTCACCTTCGTATTCGATACCTACCCACCCCTTAAAGTCAGCTTTTTTCACAATTTGAAACATTTTCAGAAAATCGATAGTTGTTTCATCGCCATTTGCATCAAAATCAAAAGCTTTGGCACTGACGCCTTTGGCAAACGGCATCAAATCAGCTACACCTTGGTATTTGTCGTACTCATCCACACAAGCACCTTCAAAAACAGCACCGCTGTCGCGTTTCATACAGAAGTTACCAAAATCGGGAAGCGTTCCACAATTGGGTTTGTCAACGCTGCGCATCACCTCGGCCAACAAAGCACCATTGGAAGAAAAACCACCGTGATTTTCGACAATGACATTTATTTTCTGTGCGGCAGCATAGTCAGAAAGTATTGACAACGATTCCACAGAATGTGCTTTCCAAGCCTCCACATCTTCACTGCCAAAAAGATTTAGGCGGATGGCGTGGCAACCGAGACCTTGCGCGGCATCTATCCACCTCAGATGGTTTTCAATAGCTTTTGTACGCACCTCGGTATCTGCTGCTGAAACTTCTCCTTCGTGATCTATCATAATAAGGACGTGCTGCATATCGGCATCCTTACTTCTTTTGAGCGTTTCAGAAACAAAATGATTGATTCCTGAAAGCCGATTCGGATGCTTATCAATTTCATCGAAATACAACTGATTGACAAACTCAATTCCCTCAAAACCAAGTGCGCGTGCCTTATCCGAAAAATCAAACGGACTCATTTCGCCATTTCTGATGGCTTTGTTTAAAGACCACTGCGCGAGTGAAATTTTAAAATCAGTCGATGCGCCAACAGCCTCTGTAATACTTTCGGCTTGCTGTGAACTTCCCTTTCTACAAGCCGCCAGGCCCATAAGACCGAAAGCCAAACCGGCTTGGGTAGAATTCTTTACAAATGTTCTGCGTTTCATGGTTTGGTTTTAAGTTTGCTTTTTGGATTGATAAAAGTAATAATAAAGTACAAACTGCCTACGCAATCGATTGCACAAAGTCTTAAAAATATGTTATTTTTACCATGTTTTGTCATTTATTGCTTTTAATTCATAATTTTAGGGTCTTATAATAAAGGTAAAATTACAGTACAAACCCAGAATGTTTAAGTGTCTTCATAATGCCGTTTCCTATAATAAAATTGCAATATGGCAAAGTGACTATACACGGATTGGCAATCAAAACAACTTCAACAAACCTCGTTCTATGTTGCTTGCTCTAAACCTTGTTCAACATAGTTTAGGCAAACTTAAAAAAATGAATCATTAAAACCCTAACCTATTTTTTAACTCAAATAAACAGAAGTACATGCTTAATTACATTCAAGATCAACCAGAATATGATGCCATTGTTGTCGGAACCGGCATCAGTGGTGGTTGGGCGGCCAAAGAACTCTGCGAAAAAGGACTCAAAACACTGGTTCTGGAACGCGGCCGCATGGTAAAACACATTGAAGATTATCCTACGATGCACAAAGATCCGTGGGACTTTAAGTACAAAGGAGAGCTTAGCCAGGAGCAGCTCAAGGAATACGAAAAGCAGAACCGAACGGGCTATACCACTAAAGAAGAGTCTCGGCATTTCTTTGTAAATGACAAGGAACATCCATACAATGAAATCAAGCGTTTTGATTGGATGCGTGGTTACCATGTTGGTGGACGCTCATTGATGTGGGGCAGACAAAGTTACAGGCTCAGCGATATTGACTTTGAGGCCAATGCCAAAGAAGGTATTGCCGTGGATTGGCCGGTTCGATACAAAGAAATTGAACCTTGGTATGACTATGTAGAACAATTCATCGGCGTTAGTGGAGAAAATCTGGGCTTACCCCAACTCCCCGACGGAAAATTTTTACCTCCAATGGATTTGAACTGTGTAGAAGACCATTTAAAGAAATCTATTTCATCGAATTACACAGACCGTGTTTTGACTATTGGACGAACAGCACACTACACCGGTGGTGAAATCACCGACACTTCGGGCATTCGTCAAAACTGTCAGTACAGAAACCGATGCATCCGTGGTTGCCCTTTTGGGGGTTATTTTAGTAGCAATTCTTCTACGCTTCCTGCTGCTGAACGCACGGGTAATATGACACTCAGACCTTTTTCTATTGTCTCGGAAGTGCTATACGATGAAAAAACAAAACGTGCCGTAGGTGTTAGAATTGTGGATGCAGAAACCAAAGAAGTTATAGAATTTAAGGCTAAAATTATATTTTTATGCGCTTCTGCAATTGCTTCCACAGCGATTTTATTAAATTCCAAATCCGATCGTTTTCCAAATGGTATGGGCAACGACAGTGGTGAGCTCGGTCACAATGTAATGGACCATCATTTTAAGGCCGGTGCTTTTGGAGTTCACGACGGTTTTAAAGACAAGTATTACAAAGGTCGCAGACCCAACGGTATTTATATTCCGCGTTTTCGCAATGTGGATGCTGCCACCAAACATCCGGATTTTCTCAGAGGATATGGCTACCAAGGTGGTGGTGGTCGTAATGGTTTTGACGACTCTGCCGAAGAATACACTTACGGAAAAGACCTCGCCGAAAGCGTGTTGAAACCCGGAGAATGGTCTATGTCGTTGATGGGTTTTGGCGAATCCTTGCCACATCATGAAAACCGTATGTTTTTAGATTATGAAAAGCTAGACCAATGGGGATTACCTACGGTAACTTTTGATGCAGAGTTTAAAGAAAACGAACTCAACATGCGCAAAGACATGGTAAACCAAGCCATAGAAATGTTGGAAGGTGCCGGTTTTAGAGACATCCGGGCTATGGATGACATTGGCGCCCCGGGCTTAGGCATCCACGAAATGGGTACGGCTCGTATGGGCAAAGACCCCAAAACTTCTGTACTCAACAAATACAACCAAATACATGCGGTGCCCAACGTATTTGTCACAGATGGCGCTTTTATGACATCCGCTGCTTGTCATAATCCATCATTAGGTTATATGGCTTTTACTGCAAGAGCTGTAGATCATGCCGTTAAAGAACTCAATAAGAAAAACATTTAAAAAAAACCTATTATGGACAGAAGAAGTGCTATAAAAAATATATCGATGGGCGTTGGCTACACCTTAGCTGCTCCCACACTGATGAGCATCTTTCAAAGTTGCAACAAAGAACCTCAATGGGTTCCCATATATCTCACTGCTGAACAGGCGGCTGTCATCACCAAATTGGTTGACATCATTCTACCAGCAAATGGCGACATACCGGGGGCTGTTGCCGTAGGCGTTCCGCAATTTATAGATTTATTCTACGGCGAAGTATATGCACCCAAAGCAAAAGGCGAATTCGATTTGGGCTTTCAAGCTTTTAAGACTAAATTTTTGGCCGGAGGCGAACCCGCCGATATTTCGGATGCTAAACCCGAAGCCTTGGAAGGCATCATAAAACCGTATTTTAACATCACCAAAGAAGACAGAATTGCTTTGCAACAAAAGTTGGCTGAAGGTTACTCTGATTCTGAAGAACCCTACGTTTACGACACTGATACCGCTGCTGCCAATTTTCTAATTGGACTTAGAGGTGCTACAATATGGGGATGGCGCACTAGCGAACAAGTGGGTGAAAATGTACTTACCTACGAACCGATTCCTGGCGTATGGCAAGCCTGTATTCCGGTTGAAGAAGTGGGAAGACCTTATTCCTTGTAAATTACCCTTTCGTTTATACACCAAAACTCCCTTGATTGTCAGGGGAGTTTTTTTTTGAAGCTATTTGGCTAGGCGATAGCGTAAAAACCCAAAACCCAATTTATTTTTTATATTTGATGAGAAAAACCAAAAAATGAGAAAAGCTATTTTTCCTGGCTCGTTTGATCCTATTACCCTGGGGCATTTTGACATTGTTGAACGCGCAGTCTTGTTGTTTGACGAAATTATTATCGCCATTGGGACTAATGCGAACAAAAAATATATGTTCAGCCTTGAAGTACGGAAAGCTTTTGCCGTAGAAGCTTTTAAAGATTTTAAAAATGTGCGGGTGATTACTTATGACGGGCTCACGGTAGATTTATGTAAGAGACAGCAAGCCAAATACATACTGAGAGGCTTGAGAAATCCGGCAGATTTTGAATTTGAGAAAGCCATTGCGCACACCAATAGAAAACTCATGGAAATAGAAACCGTGTTTTTGCTCACTTCTTCGGGTAAGTCTTATATCAGCTCCAGCATCGTTCGAGATGTTATTCGCAATGGTGGCGATTATACTTTGTTTGTGCCTACTTCCGTTAGAATTTGAGCATTTTCCAATAGGTGCCGGATGTTTGCATAGGCCAATGGTAAAATTTCTTTAGCCTGATCAAGACTAAACCATACGGCTTTTTCAATGCCTTCTGTTAGTTCGGGTCTGGTTTTTCCTTCAAAATTTGTCTGCATCTCAAACCAATGTGTTACTTTCAATCTATACACACCGTTGCGTTTAAAGACATGATAGGTTTTGTCGAGCGGACGGACAATCTTTAGGTTGTTAACGCCGGTTTCTTCGGTTGTTTCTCGTATGGCAGCAGCTTCTTTCGTTTCGCTCCTTTCTTTGCGACCTTTGGGTAAATCCCATTTTCCGTTTCTGTAAATAAACAAGATTTCTCCTTTAGAATTTCTCACAACACCTCCCGCAGCTACAACTGTTTTAATTTTTTTCTTAAAATTCTTTATCAGCTTTTTTTCATCCTTGTGAAATAGGTAAGCCATCTTCAGGTTTCCTTTATTGACGCGCTCTATGAGATATTGTGGATCTACTTCATCGAGTAAAAAAAGTTCAAAATTATCATCTTTTATGACTTTATCTGTCAAGATAATCGGCATGTCATTGATAAAAACTTTATACATTTGCAAGTATGGTTATAGACGAAAACGTAGCAGCCGAAGCGGCAGATCATCTTTTGCAAATTAATGCAATAAAGTTGAATTCCAAAAATCCATTTGTTTGGGCATCCGGTTGGCATTCCCCTATCTATTGCGACAACCGTTTGGTGCTGTCCTATCCGCCTGTTCGCAACTATTTTAGAACACAAATTGCCAAGTTTATAGAACAGACTTACGGCAAGCCGGACGCAATTGCCGGTGTAGCAACCGGTGCCATTGGCATAGGCATTTTGGTAGCCGAATACTTAGGTTTGCCCTTTGTGTATGTTCGGCCCGAACCCAAAGCGCATGGTCGAAAAAATCAGATTGAAGGATACATTGAAAAGGGTCAAAGTGCTATCGTTATTGAAGACCTCATAAGCACAGGAAATAGCAGTATGCTCGCAGTGGAGGCTTTGCGAAATTCGGGTGTAGTCGTCAAAGGAATGGTTGCTTTGTTTACCTATAATTTTGAAGCCTCCAAAAAATTATTCGAAAAAGAGCGTGTAGATTTACACACCGTATCTTCTTATGATTTTCTCTTAGAGAAAGCTTTACAAAGAAAATACATCAACGAAGAAGAACTCCTTCTTCTCAAACAATGGCGTTTGTCGCCGGAAACTTGGAAATCAGTTTAAAATTTATATATGAATCTGGAATCTCCCAAAGTTAGTGTACAGAAATCGGCAGCAGATACTTTTGCTTTTTTAACGGATGTCAAGAATTTTGAAAAATTGATGCCGGCCAATACGGCTAAATTCGAAATCATTTCTGATGACAGTTTTGTTTTTGCCTTGAGTGGCATGCCTGAAATTAAATTAAAATTGGTAGAAAAAACCCCCAACAGCAAAGTGGTTTTGAATTCACCGTCGGAAAAGCTAAACTTCAGCCTTAGCGCACAAATAGATGAGATTGGGCAAAACCAATCGGCGGTTCAACTCTTTTTTGAAGGCGAATTTAATCCTATGATTGGTATGATGATCAAGTCACCTATTTCAAAATTCATCGAAAGTTTGGTAACCAATTTAAGCAATCAATAACTCAAGCATACACATTTACTTCGGGTGTTATTTGTATATTAAAGGTTTTAGATACCTTCTCTTGAATTTGCATGGCCAAAGAAAGTATTTCTTCACCCGTGGCATTTCCGTAATTTACCAAAACCAACGCCTGTTTATCGTGTACGCCGGCACCGCCTTGGCGAATGCCTTTAAACCCACATTTTTCTATCAGCCAACCAGCCGGCACTTTTACCAAATTTGAACCATTAGGATAACCCGGTATGTCCGGGAAAGCGGTTTTTAAACTGTCAAAATGGGTTTGTGATATCACCGGATTTTTAAAAAAACTCCCCGAATTGCCAATTTCTTTGGGGTTTGGGAGTTTGCTACTCCTTATGGCAATGACCGCTTTTGAAATGTCTTGGATACTTGGTTTTGCTATGTGCATTTTGTCCAGTTCAGCCTGTATATTGCCGTAGCTTGTGTGCAACAAATGGTTTTTATTTTTCAAACGAAATTGCACTGAAACGATGATATATTTTTGTTTTAAATCGAGTTTAAAAACTGAACTCCTATAACCAAATTGACAATCGGCAGCCGTAAACGTTCTTGTATGGCTACCATCAATCGATATGGCTGTACAAGATTCAAAAACGTCTTTTAATTCCACACCATAGGCACCAATATTTTGAATAGGCGCCGCGCCTACACTACCCGGAATCAGCGATAAGTTTTCTATCCCACCCAAATTGCGCGCCAGAGTCCACAGTACAAAGTCGTGCCAGACTTCTCCGGCGGCCACTTCCACCATGGTATACTCATCGCTCGTTTGCAACAACTGAATACCCTTTAAATTCAAAAAAATGACCAATCCGGTAACATGCTTTGTCAACAAAAGATTGCTACCGCCACCCAAAACAAAAATGTCACCATCATTATTTTCGGTTAATACAGTTTGTAAATCTTCTAAAGTGCGCACTTCCACAAAACGATCTGCCGTAACATCAATTCCGAAAGTGTTGTAGGCTTTCAGTGAATAGTTACGGTGAATGACGGGCTTCTTCATAGGTAAGTTTAAGAAAGCACCATTTGTTTTTGATAGATCGGTATGGCTTTTTCAAGTATTTCTACGGCTCTTTTCAAAGCCGTCTTTTCTAGTACATAAGCAATTCGAACCTCGTTTTTTCCGGAACCCGGCGTCGCATAAAAACCGCCCGCAGGCGCAACCATCACGGTTTCTCCTTGGTCGTCAAAAGACTCCAACAACCATTGTGCAAACACCTCGGCATCGTCTATAGGCAAAGCTGCCATGCAATAAAAAGCACCGTTGGGCTTGGCCACTTTAACGCCTTCAATTTTTTGGAGCCCGTTCACCAACAAATTTCGCCGCATGGTGTATTCTTCATTGACTGCTTTAAAATAACTATCGGGTGTGCCTATGGCGGCTTCGGCGGCAACTTGCTCTAGTGTAGGCGGGCTCAACCGCGCTTGGGCAAACTTCATAGCGGTTTGCATAAACGCTTTGTTTTTTGAGATGAGACAACCGATACGGGCACCGCACATGCTGTAGCGTTTGGAAACCGAATCGATGACAACGGCGTGTTCTTGCAATCGTTCTATAGTTAAAATGGAATGGTGCTGGTGTCCGTCGTAAGCAAACTCCCTATAAACCTCGTCTGCCAATAAAAAAAGGTCGTGTCTGATACAAATATCGGCGAGAATTTCCAGTTCATCTAAGGAATACAAATACCCGGTTGGATTACCCGGATTGCAAATGAGAATGGCCTTAGTTTTAGTGGTGATTAATTTTTCAAATTCTGAAATGGGTGGCAAGGCGAAATTGTTTTCAATGCTTGATGGCACCGGAACCACTGTAGCACCTGATGCGATTGAAAAAGCATTGTAATTGGCATAAAAAGGTTCGGGTATAATGATTTCATCACCCGGATCTGCTATGCTGCCCATGGCAAACATCAGCGCTTCTGAACCACCGGTAGTTACTATAATTTGGTTTGCATCAAGGGTTATTTGATGCTTTTGATAGTAGCCGGCGAGTTTTTCTCGATAGGATTGAAAACCGGCAGAATGGCTGTATTCTAAAACATTCAAATCAAAATTACGAACTGCATCTAGAGCTATTGAAGGCGTTTCTATATCGGGTTGGCCTATATTGAGGTGATATACTTTTTTGCCTTCTGCAATGGCTTTCTCAGCAAAAGGAACTAGTTTTCTTATAGGGGAGGAAGGCATCTGCTCGCCTTTTAGAGATATTTTTGGCATGTGTGACAATTTATCACAAAGATGCAAAAAAATTGATAGATTATCAATGATAAATTAGGCTACAAGCCTTAAAAAAAGCCCTGCTTTTGAAGGCAGGGCTTGATTTTTAGTATCGCCAAAAACTGTCTTTTGGGTGAGTTTTGAGCGATGGAATGCTAGGTGTGTCAAACGTTGCTAGGCAATATGTGTTGACTAGAAATTGAGTTTGTAAACCGCTTCAAGTTCGGAGTTGTCTTTACAGTTGACTCCCAAATCTTTGATAAGCCCGCTGCCAACGCCATAGACCCATCCGTGTATCCAAAGGTCTTGTTTGCTATTCCATGCGTTTTGAACAATAGACGTTTTGGCCAAATCATAGACTTGCTCTATGACATTGATTTCCACGAAACGATCAAATTTTTTCTGGTTATCTTCAATGGCGTCGAGTTCATCGGCGTGAAGTCTGTACACATCTTTGATATGTCTTATCCAGTTGTCAATCAAACCGATACTTACGTTTGACATTGCTGCTTGAACGCCTCCACAACCATAATGGCCGCATACGATAATATGCCTTACTTTGAGCGCGTTTACGGCGTAATCGAGTACGCTGAGCATATTCATATCGGTGTGTACAACCATGTTGGCGATATTGCGATGTACAAAAACCTCGCCGGGTTTGGTACCGGTAATTTCATTGGCAGGAACGCGGCTGTCTGCACAACCGATCCAAAGCAAAGGTGGTTTTTGTCCGTTTGCAAGTGAAGAGAAGTATTCGGGATCTTGGTCGATTTTTTCAGCGACCCACTTTTTATTATTTTCGAGAATTTGTTGATAAAACGTTGGCATTGTTTAAAATTTTAAGTTGTTTAAATATACTAAATAAATCCAAAGAATTCACTGAAACTCTCAGGGTTTTGTACTGTTCCTTTTTCAGAAACAAGTACCAAATTTATGTTTTTAGATTTGGCTACTGTTGAGGCAAAGTCGTCGAGCAATTCTACGATGTCATAATTCATACGTGTGGTGTTAGTCACATCAATTTCGAGGTTGGTGTTTTCAGGAATACTGTTGAGCTCTCTAATAATGGCTCCTTTATTGAGAAATGAAACCTCTTCGGATAATACCATAGAAATATTTTTAACGTTATTTTGTTGTTCTTTGATGTGAAGAAAGTGGGAATTTTTGTAGTTGCTTATCAAAATAGTAGTGATGCCCACACCAAGTCCCAAACCAATTCCCAGGAGTAAATCGAAAAATACAATACCTAACACCGTCACTATAAAAGGTAAAAATTGGTCTATTCCTCTACGGTATATCGTTTTAAATAAAGCGGGTTTTGCCAATTTATATCCAATAACCAAAAGGACGGCAGCTAAAACCGGCAACGGTATCATATTTAGCAGTTTTGGTATTAAAATTACCGAAATAAGCAGAAGCAAACCGTGAATGATAGCTGAAAGTTTGGTTTTACCACCGGCCTGAATATTTGCAGAGCTTCTTACAATGACTTGTGTAATGGGAAGTCCTCCGATAAGTCCTGAAATCGTATTTCCTAAGCCTTGTGCATAGAGTTCTCTGTTTGTAGGTGTCGTTCTTTTCTCCGGATCCAACTTATCTGTAGCTTCAACACAGAGCAGTGTTTCTAAACTCGCAACAATGGCAATGGTGATGGCAACTACCCATACTTTGTAGTTGAAGATTGATGCAAAACTGGGCGAAGTAAACTGCCCAACAAACGAACTGAAATCATCGGGAACCGGAACACTTACCAAATTTTCTTGTGAGATAGCCAAAAATGAATTTGGGTCTATAAAACTGAAGTAAAGTATTCCAAAAAATACAGCGGCAAGAGGTCCCGGCACTAATTGAAAAAACTTCATACTTTTAAATAACTTGGTCTCCCAAAGCAATATAATAACTAAAGAAATCAAAGAAACGAGAATTGACCCCGCTGAAAGATGACTAAACATATCGAAAATTTCGGTGAAAGTGTTCTCGCCTTCCTTTATAAAAAACTCAGTGCCGTCATCAGATGTCACGTTGTATCCAAACGCAATTGGTAATTGTTTTAGAAAAATAATCACACCAATACCGGCCAACATACCTCTGATAACCGAATTTGGAAAGTAGTATGCAATGACACCTGCTCTTAAAGCGCCTAACAAAATTTGCAACAAACCTCCTATGACAACAGCAGTCAAGAAAATTTCATAACTCCCGAGGTCTGAAATTGCTTGTAAAACAATTACGGCAAGCCCGGCTGCCGGACCGCTGACACCGAGCGAAGATCCACTGATAGAACCCACTATCACCCCCCCAATAATACCGGCAATGATACCGGAAAAAAGAGGTGCACCACTGGCCAAAGCTATTCCTAAACACAAAGGAAGTGCCACAAAAAAAACAACAATACTAGACGACAAATCCTTGTCTATATGTGAAAATAGATTTTTCATTTAAGTAAAAAAGGTTAAAGGGTTATTCTTAAAAATAGCCCTTGCTGGTTAAAAAAGAATCGAAAAAAAAGGAAGAAAAAAACTATTTATACTCAGGCGGAGGAGAAATAAGCCCCAAAGAAACTAAATTGTTATAGTTATCCAAATAAATATAATGCTTAGAATCTTTGATTTCCAAAAAAGAAAGTTCAATGGGTTGAGCGTGTATATATTCTGAAAAAAAACTAACGGTTTTAGACGAGGAATGACTTTCCTCTTCAGTCATGCTGAAGAATATAAATACTCGCTCTGAGCCCCCCGAAGAAGTAACAGCCAAAGGAGTCAACAAGAATAAAATAAATAACCCCAAAAAAAAGTGAGATGCCCAAAAGCGTTTCTTCATAGTGAATCCTAAAAAGGCAAATATAACATTAGAACACTTAATATATGTTATAAAAAATATAAATATATTTGGCAAAATGCATAAATACAATTCAGAAAACCAACTATTTAAAAGTTTTCACTAGGGATTGGTTAAATAAAATTGAGTAATTCTAAGCAGCTGTTGAAGAAATGAATCACAAAATATATCTCACAAAACTTTAATATCATCTGCTTTTATCCAACCTACTTTGCCGTCAGCCAAGCGAATTTTTTGCCAACCGTTTAAAGACTCCAAAACTTCAATTTTGGTACCTTCATGCAGCAAAAATGAAGTTTCACTGTTTTCTAAAGGCTCATTCTTCACTTGTACTTCCAATGAAAAAACAATGGCTTCTTGGTGGTTTTTGTGGTAGGTGTTTTCGATAAAAGCAAAACTTAAAGCAAAAGCCCCTGTAAAAATACTGAACAAAAATGCAGTAAAGTAAAATCTTTTGATGAAGCTCTTGTAGGCATAGGCATACAACAAATAGCACAAGGCAACTAAAAAAGCTGAAACTATAGCCAATATGGCCCAACTATTGACAGTGAGCAACGCCCCTACTTTTCTCACTAATGCATTGAAACCCACTTTGGGCAAAGGCGTGATGACATCTATAGTTTGGTTTTTAGCGAAGGCTAAATTGTTCTGTATATCCTCGTCATCAGGTGCCAAACGCAAGGCTTTTTCAAAATAATAAATGGCCTGTCCAAGTTGGTCTGTTTTGTAGTAGGCATTGCCCATATTGTAGTACAATTCTGCCGAATGTTTTTTGGCATGGAGTATGGCCTCGTATTTCTCTATAGCCTGCGCATATTGTTCTTGATTGTACAACTCGTTGGCTTCACTGAAAACTTCCTCTTGGGCCACAGTGACCAATTGCAATGAGAAAAACAAGAAAAACAACCCGCTTCTCAGCGCAGTAAAGTTCAATATGTTATTCGTTTGAAACATACATCTTGTTTTATAACTGTTTGTCTAAAAGAGAAATAACAGCAGCCGACTTCTCGTAATCGTGTTTGGTTGCACCTTCAGATATGGGTGTATAACGCGCCAATTCGCAGCTTTGCAGCAGATTGACAAAATCTGAGGTAGTGGTTGCATCTACTTTTCGCTCAAGTAGCAATTGTTGTATTTTATCTTTGGAGAAATCAGCCGTTTCTATGTGCAATTTTGCCTTTAAATAATTGTGCAAAGCCCTTTCCAATACCTCGTAAAATACTTCACTTTTATCAATTTCCTTCTTGGCAACCGACAAGTATTTTTTTGCAAGTTTGTTGGCCGAACGCTGTTTATTGCCCACTTCATCAGCTACTCTTTCCCTGTGTTTGCGACTTACAAAGACAATAATCGGAATTAGGAGTAGCGGACTCATTAAAAGTGTATAAAACGTGGGTGACTGAAAAAATGCCTTGTTGTATATGTTTACAAAATTGCTGTTGCTTTTTAAGTATCGCAGCTGATTTCCCAACATACTGACGGCTTGTTTGGGCACATTGGTCGCATTTGGAGGTATCGATGCCACTGCACCACCGGGTGCTTCAGTTGCTTCAATAAGTAAATCTTCCGAGGTCAGGGTTTTGTAGGTCTTGCGTTGCGGGTCAAAATACGAAAATCGCACGCCGCTGACAGGGTATTTGCCTTGGCGAGATGGCACCAAGGTGTAGGTGTCCGATATACTGCCTTGCATACCTCTGGAAGTCGTATTTATATTTTCCGAATGTTCCGGTTCATAAACTTCTATACCATTTGGAAATTCTAGAGATGGTAAATTGAAAAGTTTCAAATTGCCCGATCCGGCTATGGTCACTTTGGCCTGGGTTGATTCTGTGGCTTTCAACTTGTCCTTTGTCAATAACACCTCCAACGAAAAATCGCCTACAGCTCCAGCAAAATCTGCAGGTTTTCCCGCATCCGGAAGAGGTCTGACACTGATTACCTGGGTAGAAGAATTAAAAACTTTTTTGATGTTTCTATATACAAAGTTGCCAAAAAAATCTTTTTTGTTGGTTCTTACGCCAGTTAAAACTTCAATACTCATAGGGTCAATTTCTATATTGCCAGTCTTTTGCGGATACAAAATGACTTCGTGTATGACTGCGTAGCGGTAGTCTTGACCTTTGTAAGTGGTGTTCTGTATGCCTTGTTTTCTTTCCAGTTTTTGATTCCAAAAATCCTTGTAGTCCGGCACATCTATGACACTGTAGTCTGATACATTGGTATAGTTGCTCACATAGAGTTTATAGGTAATCAGAATGGGTTCGTTTAAGTAGGGATTCGCATTGGAAACTTCGGCCACCAAATGTATGTTTTGAGAGGCAATATAATCGGGGTCGTTCGGATCTTTAGGAATTTCTACGGCTGCAGTAACTTCAATTTCCACAGGTGTGGTTTTATAGATCTGTCCATCGTACTGTATGGATGCTTGTTTGATGGTAAATCGACCTCTTTTGGTAGGCTGCAGGAAATAGGAATAGATCTTAGAAAAAGACTTTTTCCCGTTGAGCCACTGTTGGCTTACCTGCTGCGAAGGACCGCCCACAATTTGAAAGGTCTCAAAATCGGGTGGCGTAAAGTTGTCGCCGTCCTGATTCATCACAAAATCTATACGCAACCTTTCGTTGATGCCAAGTTGCGACTTGCTGACTTTTGCTTCAAACTCCATTTGCGCCTGAACGGACCAAGCAGACATACAAATCAGCAACAGACATAGGCTGTAGGGTAATTTCGCAATGATTTGTTGTTTAGTTCGCATCTTTTGACAAATTGCTGGCAAATTTAGTTATATACTTATAAGAATTCTCTTAATAAAATTCTAAACCTTTATTACCAGTCTTTTTCGGTTTTTTTGGGCTGGCCTTCCATTTTTTCCAATTGAAGTTTTTCCTGTGATTTTTTCTCTTCGTTTTCCGCAGCTTTTAATAGGTTTTTTATTTGCTGAGGCGACATTTGTCCCTGTTGCGGTTTGGGTTGGGCGGGTTGCTCTTTTTGTTCACCTGGATCTTTGGGCTGGTCACCTTGTTTGTCCTCGGGTTTGTTGGGATCTTTTTTGTCCTGATCGCCTTTGTTTTGGTTGTCTTTGTTTTGGTCGCCTTCCTTTTTGTCTTGTTGATTCTGTTCTTTGTTTTGATCCTTATCATCACCTTCTCCACCGCCACCACCGCCGCCTTCTTGTTCTTGTTTTTGCTTTGCCAGAGCTAAATTGTAACGCGTTTCATCGTCTGTGGGGTTGTTGCGCAAGGCATTTTTATAAGCTTCCACCGCCTCTTGGTATCTCTTTTGAAGCATATAACTGTTTCCCAAATTGTGGTAGGCTTTGTGCTTGTCGGCTTTAGTAACCGCTTGCGCTGCGGCTTCTTTATATCGTTGTTCGGCAGCAGTTACCTGCTCGTCTCGGTAAAGTGTGTTGCCCAAATTAAACTGCGGTACGTAATTGGTGCCATTGTAGGAAATGGCTTCCCGGTAATCTGCTTCGGCATCAATCAGCTTTTTATCTGAAAAATTAGCATTGCCTTCCGCTGTTTCCTTGAGGTCTTTTTGAGCGAACACGATAGAAACAAACAATAAAAAAATACTTGTCAATAGCTTTTGCATCTGTCTATGTTGATACGTCTTGTGGCTTATGTTTCTACTACGCTCATTATTAGAATGTAATGCAGGACTAAGCATATCGGATTGTTTGTAAATTGCAGCTGTGCATTTCATTTCTTTAAAATTTATCATGCGTTTTCATTAAATAAGTTTAACTTTTGTAACCATTTGGTCTTTCTTTCCAAGAAGAAAACATCGATAAATAAAAAACCTATGGCTAAGCCCACAAACCACTGAAATTGAGATTTGAAATCTGAGAATTGCTGGGCGTCAAATTCAGTTTTGTCAAACTGATTGATTTTGTCTTTTACAAAATCTACCACCTGTGCGGTGTTGCTGCCATTTTGGTAGAAACCATCTGCCTGAGATGCCAAATCCATCAATAGTGTTTCGTTGAGCTTGGTGATGACGGTTTCTCCTTGGTTGTCTTTGATATAGCTTGTAACTACGCCACCTTGTTTGAGCGGTATGGGTCCGCCGTTTACTTTTCCTATCCCGATGCTAAACACCTTAATCCCCGCTTCTTTTAAAGCAGCTGTTGAAGCTTCTAAATTTCCTTCGTGATCTTCACCATCCGACACTACTATAATGACTTTGTTGGTTTGCTCTTCCATATTGAACAAACCTTGACTCAGCTGTAAAGCCTCAGAAAAAGCCGTTCCTTGAGACGAAAGCATATCGGTGTTGGCGCTTTGTAAAAACATTTTTGCCGCGCTGTAATCAGAAGTCATGGGGAGCAAAGGATACGCGCTGGCCGCATAAACAACCAAACCTATCCTGTCTCCTGCAAGTTCGTTGATTATCTGCGTGATAATTTGCTTAGATTTCTCAATCCGACTGGGCGCAATGTCTTCTGCCAACATGCTTCTGGAAACGTCTAAAGCAAATACAATATCGATGCCTTCTCTTTTGATTTTCTCCACCTTGGTGCCCATTTTAGGATTAACCAAAGCAAGTACCATACTAAGAAGTGTTATACATATCATAATAAGTTTTAAAATGGGCTTAAAAATAGATGTATCCGGACTCAACACATTCATAAAAACGGAAGAAGCAAATCGCTTCTGTGCGCGTTTGCGCCACCACATCAACCACAAAAACATCCCGATGACCACAGGAATCACTGCCAACCAGATAAAATATTTTTGTGCTTCAAAAAGATACATAATTCTTTCTTTTTTTAAATAAAACTTCTAAAAAGTGTCCACCGCATCAACACCTCTGTCAACAGAAAAATGCCGGCAAGCCACACCCACAATCGATACTTTTCTTCGCGATTGGTATATTTAAACTCTTCTATTTCGGTTTTCTCAAGCTTGTTAATTTCCTCGTATATTTCTTGTAATTTTTTGTTGTCGGTTGCCCTAAAATACTTTCCGCCGGTTTCCTCGGCAATTTCGTTTAACAACTTTTCATCTATTTCTACGGGTACGTTTTGATAAATAAAATTCCCGGCATTGTCTATGGCAACGGGCGAAGGGGCGGTACCGTTTGTCCCTACGCCAATGGTGTAGGTTTTAATGTTGAATTCTTTCGCGAGTTCAGCAGCAATTCTAGGGTCTATAGAACCGGCATTGTTGACGCCATCTGTTAAAAGAATAATGACCTTGCTTAGGGCTTGGCTTTCTTTGAGTCGATTAACTGCAGTGGCCAATCCCATACCTATGGCGGTTCCCTGATTCATTCTGTTGTCAAAAGTTATTTCCGACAAAGCCCTCAAAACCATTTCTTTGTCTGATGTAACAGGGGTTTTAGTAAAACTTTCGCCTGCAAAAACTACGATACCAATTCTGTCATTGGACCTTTCGCGAACAAAGTTTGCTGCCACATTTTTAAGTGCTTCCAACCTGTTGGGTCTAAAATCACGCGCCAACATACTTCCGGAAATATCGATAGACATCACAATATCTATTCCTTCTGTTTTTTTGATTTTAGAAAATTCATCTACCGTTTGGGGCCGAGCCATAGCCACAATTAAAGCGGCAAGTGCCAAAAGCCTGAGCACAAATAAAATTGGTTTTGTTTTTGACAAAAAAGAAATTTGCCCTGCAAATGCATGGGTGTTGGAGAGCCGAAGTGCCGCTGTTTGGTTTCTGCGTTGCCAAACATACCAAGCCACAGCTATCGGCAAGAGCAGAAATAGCCAAAAAAACTCGGGATTTTCATATGTGATATTTTCAAACATCTGCTATGGCTTAGTTTCTTTGTTAAGTATGAGTGATTCAACGATGCGCTTTGATATTTCATCGTAATAACGCTTATCCACATCGTACACAATCACAATTTGACGCATGCTCGGTTTCACAAAAAAGGTAAAAGCATCATAGTGATACTGTTTAGAGCCTTGCAAGAAAGTACCGGTTTTTCGAACACCGTTAATCCCATCTATGGTAATGTCCTGGCTCTCCAACTGAAAATCTTCCAAATTTAACCGTTGTTTCAACTCCTCTTCTGTCAATTCTTTTACCTGGTCGTTTGTGATGTCTATCTGCGGATTAAAATTGATGTGATTCACCACCACATAGAAATTTTCACCCAACTTCCCGTATGCATAGTTAGACATACTACTGATTACTTGCTCACTGCCGGGCGGAATGGCTACTTTTACCTGTTTTAACACACGAGGGGTTTCTATGCCAACCATGGGCACGCCGTATTCGCTGTACACCCAATCGCCGTCGAGCATAACTTTACCCGGATTGCGCAAAACGGTATCCAAAGCCGGACGAAACCCGTACTTGGCTACCATGGTGATGGCCGTGCCAACCAATACCAAGGCAAGTGCCACCATCACTGCGGTGATTCTTTGTTTTTTGCGTTTTTGCGCCAACAAAGCTTTATATCTTTCCTGTGCTAAAATTTCTTCTTCGGTGGGTTCAGGAATGGCTTCGTGCGTACTGCTAATGAAGGTTTTAATGGATTCCCGGTCTGTTGAGGCTCCGTAATTGTCGTTTTGATATTTGGCAAACTTTACCAAGTCGGCCGTCTTCAAAGTGTTTCTGAGCTGTGTCAAATGTGATTTATCTAGCTGTAGCTTGCCGCTATCAACCAGTAAATTAATTTTCTCCAACAACTCATCAGAAGTACATTCCATCACATCTACCTGAACCTCAGATTCGTAATATTTTTTAAGCACGTCTGTGAGTTTAGAGTAATATTGTTTGTAATCGGCTTGTTCGTTCAAGGAGATTTGATCGAGCATTTCCAATTCTTTAACTGCTTTTTCGTAAGGCGGAAGCTCCTCCTCTGCTTCTTTTTTCTTTTTGCGCAAATACCAAAAATAGTAACCCAACGACGCCAATAAAATCAACACAAACAAGGTCCACTTAAAAAATTTCCAAAAAGCTGACGGGATGGTAACGCTCAAGATATCTTTTATATCGTACATTTTTTGTTTGAGCGTGTCCACAGGAACGTCTAAAACTTGTACTTGTAAAGAATCCGTCATGTAGGTTTGACTGCTGACGATGATAGGGAAAGAAGGAATGGTATAGTGGCCCGAATCGAACTGCGTAAGGCCGTATTTTTTGATGAGTCGGTAACGGTCTTGCACCCGAAAGGTATCAATAGGCATCTGTTCTACAATTTCCAAAGCACCAAAGTTTTTCAATTCTTCAGGAAAAGTTACCTGCCTCGTAGAATCTGCTTCCACACTTACCTCCAACAATATTCTTTCGCCTATTCTGATTAGCGAAGTATCTGTCTTTACAAGCAGTTTTGGCTTTTCTTGTGCTACGTTAGGTACGGCTACAAAAAAAACGAAAACACCCAAAAACATCATGGGAATCCATCTTTTGGTAAAAAATTGTGGTATGTAGAATGGCGTCATATTATCTTGCTTTGAAATAACCCAACAGTTTTTTTACGTAAGATTCTTTAACGTTCATTTGAATAACGCCCGCACCACTCCTACTGAAAGTGTCTTCAAAATATTTGACACGCGTTCTAAATGATTCCGCATACCGATATCTCACGCTTTTAGATGCCGTGTTTACCAGAAAATGTTGCCCGGTTTCCTGATCGACCACATTGACCAAACCAATATTAGGCATTTCTGCTTCTCTTGTGTCAAAGATTCTAATGCCTGTTACATCGTGCTTTTTTCCCAATACTTTCATCGGCTTTTCGTAATCCGGCGAAATAAAATCTGAAAGTATAAAAACGATGGCTTTCTTTTTCATAACGCCTGTGAGGTATTGCAAGGCCACAGACAAATCTGTTTTTTGACTCTTGGGCTGAAACTCTATCAGTTCTCTGATAATGCGAAGTGCGTGCGATTTCCCCTTTTTGGGTGGGATAAACAACTCTACCCGGTCTGTGAACAACAACAACCCTACCTTGTCGTTGTTTTGCAAGGCAGCAAAGGTAAGCGTGGCCGAAATTTCAGTAATCACCTCTCTTTTGAATTGGGTTTCCGTGCCAAAAGATTCCGAACCGCTCACATCCACGAGTAGCATCAATGTGAGTTCGCGTTCTTCTTCAAACACTTTGATGTAGGGCTCGTTGTAGCGCGCCGTAACGTTCCAATCAATGGCTCGTACATCATCACCAAACTGATATTGACGTACTTCGCTAAATGTCATCCCGCGACCTTTAAAATGGCTGTGGTACTCACCCGAAAATATATGATCGGACAAGCGACGGGTTTTAATTTCTATTTTTCGGACTTTTTTGAGAAGTTCCTTCGTATCCATGGTTGTTGCAATTTAACTTTGTTAACAAGATGTTTTTAAAACATCCAAGGGCAAAACCTATGGAACATCTACAGCATTCACGATTTTATTAATGATGTCCACCGACGTCACATTTTCGGCTTCCGCTTCGTAGGTGATGCCAATTCTGTGGCGCAAGACATCGTGAATTACCGCCCGGACATCTTCCGGAATCACATAGCCACGGCGTTTGATGAAGGCATAACACTTGGAAGCCATCGCCAAGTTGATGCTTCCTCTGGGTGATGCACCAAAACTGATGAGTGGTTTTAGTTCTTCCAATTTGTATTTTTCCGGATAACGCGTAGCGAAAATAATATCCAAGATATATTTTTCAATTTTTTCGTCCATGTAAACTTCCCTGACAGCTTCTTGCGCTCTCAGAATTTGTGCTACAGAAATCACGGCGTTCACTTTTTCAAAAGCCCCTTTCAAGTTTTGCCTCATAATGAGTTGCTCATCCTGAATTTTAGGATAATCAATAACTGTTTTAAGCATAAAACGGTCCACCTGTGCTTCGGGTAAAGGATAGGTTCCCTCCTGCTCTACCGGGTTTTGGGTGGCCAATACCAAAAAGGGTTTGTCTAATACAAATGTTTCATCGCCTATGGTAACTTGTTTCTCCTGCATGGCTTCAAGCAGCGCAGATTGCACTTTAGCAGGCGCGCGGTTAATCTCATCTGCCAGTACAAAATTGGCGAAAATAGGTCCTTTTTTAATGGAAAAATCGCTTTGTTTGACATTAAAAATCATTGTACCAACTACATCGGCGGGCAACAAATCGGGGGTAAACTGAATACGGCTAAAAGTGCCTTGTACGGCTTTAGAAAGTGTGTTGATTGCTAAGGTTTTGGCCAGTCCCGGAACACCTTCCAGCAAAATATGTCCCTGTCCCAACAAGCCAATCAGCAATCTTTCCATCATGTGTTTTTGCCCTACAATCACTTTGTTGACTTCCATCATCAACAGGTCGATAAAAGCACTCTCTTTCTCAATCTTTTCATTAATGGATTTAATATCCGTAGCTTGTTTAGTTTCTTCCATAAATACTTTTTTTTAAGTCGCCTAAATTAAAAATAATTTTCAGCATGCAAATTGAAAATTTATTCTCAGCTATGATGTTAATGGTAGGTTAAAAGTTTGAATCCTTTTTTGGGGGACAATGGCTTGTAAAATTGCTAAATTTTATGTGAAATTAACGTATCTTTGGCTTAATGCCTTTAAGCTAATTGTATTCTCAACGCAGTTTTTTCATGCTAAAAACCTCTTATCGCTTTTTCGGTCCGTTTTCACAATTAATAAGCCTGTCAAACTTACCGCTTAAAGGTAAGCTTGAAGAAGATAATTTAGAGATTATCAGCCATGCCGGTATCTTGGTTTGCGATGGGAAAATTAAAAAAACAGGACCTTTTGATTCGCTGCAAGTTGAGGCAAAAAAGCTGGGGGCGCAAACGGTTGTGATACCCTCAGAAATGGTTGTGTTGCCCGGCTTTGTAGATGCACATACACATATTTGCTATGCCGGCACTCGGGCAAACGACTATGCCTTGCGAATTTCGGGAAAATCTTATCTCGATATTGCCAAAGCCGGCGGCGGTATCTGGCAAACCGTAACGGACACTCGAAATGCTTCTACAGAAGACCTCGTTTCTTTGCTGACGCAGCGTTCGGCATTGATGCTTCAGCGCGGTGTCACTACCACAGAGGTAAAAAGTGGTTACGGACTGAATCTGAATGACGAACTCAAAATGTTACGCGCCATTAGGGACGTAAACCAAAACACGACTTGTGAACTCATCTCTACATGTTTGGCTGCGCATATCAAACCCAAAGATTTTGAAGGCACACCACGAGAATATTTGGATTATTTGCTGGAGAATGTTTTGCCGGTGGTTCGTTCTGAAAAACTATCAAACCGGGTTGATATTTTCACTGAAGCATCTGCTTTTGATGTACATGACAGTGCCTATTTCTTACAAAAAGCAAAAGCGATGGGGTTTGAACTCACCGTGCATGCCGATCAATTTTCGACTGGCGGTAGCAAACTCGCTGTTTCGCTTGGTGCCCAGTCTGCCGATCACTTGGAAGCTTCCAAAGACAGAGAAATTAAAACCCTTGCATCTAGCCAAACCGTGGCAACGGTCTTGCCCGGTGCCTCTTTGGGCCTGGGTATCAACTTTGCCCCCGCACGTAAGATGCTGGATGCGGGTTGCTGCCTAGCCATAGCCTCCGATTGGAATCCGGGCTCTGCACCTATGGGCTGTTTGCTTACGCAAGCCAGTCTGCTCGGCGCTTATGAAAAACTAAACGCTGCCGAAATTTTTGCAGGAATTACCTATCGGGCGGCAAAGGCTTTAGGTTTGGCTGACAGGGGCAAAATTGAGCCGGGATTACAGGCCGATTTTATCGGATTTCCTTGCTCCGATTACCGCGAAATCTTGTACCACCAAGGCCAAATGCAACCTTCGTTTGTCTGTAAAAAAGGAAGGGTGGAGAAGCAATGAAATTGTAATAGGTAGTTAAAAATCATTTTAATTTTTATACATTTACTTGCTCTCATCCGAACAAAATCAATTCATTTTCTATATGAAAACTGCCAAAACTAATTTCATGCTGCTGCTGTTTATCTCATTTTTCAGCTACAGCCAAGTTCAAACCCCACTACAACTTACCGATTTATTTGATTTAGAACACGTCACCGATCCACAGATTTCGCCGGATGGCAGTAAAATCGCCTATATCCGAAATTTCAAAGACATCATGACCGATCGGGACTATTCCAACCTGTGGATTGTCAATTCGGACGGCACCCAAAACCGACCGCTTACACAGGGAAACCAACGAGATTTCGCACCGCGATGGTCGTACGACGGCAAAAAAATTGCTTTCCTTTCCAATGGTCAAGATGAGAAAGTAAAGCTATTTGTTTACTATTTGGATACGGAAACAGCCGTAGCCTTAACCCACAGTGCGAATCCGCCGGGAGCAGTTGCTTGGTCAACAGACGATACGCAATTGGCTTTTACCCGGTTTGTTGCGGCTTCCAAAAAATCGCTTTTAAACATTCCTTCCAAGCCCGAAGGTGCACAATGGAACGCTCCTCCTATCTTCATAAACGATATGAACTATCGCGGCGACGGTGCAGGATATCTCAAACCCGGAAACCGACAGATTTTTACTCTCGGTTTGGATGGTGGCACCGCCAAACAATGGACTTTTACAGCCCACAATCACGGAAATCCTGTTTGGGGTAAAGATGATGACAACAGCCTTATTTTTTCTGCCAACCTGCACGACAATCACGAAATAGCATCTAGAAATTCGGAAATATACCAATTGCGTTTAACCGATGGAAGTATCAAAGCCCTCACCAACCGTTTCGGGCCTGATGGAGACCCGGTACTGTCTCCTGATGGGAAACAAATAGCCTTCACCGGTTTTGACGATACTTTTCAGGGTTATCAAGTCACAAATCTGTACGTGATGAACGCTGATGGTAGCGGGATAAAAAACCTGACCGCTTCTTTAGACAGGGATGCGAGCAACCCACAGTGGGAGAGCAACGGTAAAGGCATATATTTTCAATACGACGAAAAGGGAGATACCAAAATAGGCCACGTGACACGCACAGGAAAAATCAGCACCCTTGCCGAAGGCTTAGGTGGCTTAGATTTGGGCAGACCCTACAACCAAGGAACTTTTAGCGTATCAAACAACAACCGTTTGGCATATACCTTGGGCGGAACTGAACATCCGGCAGATTTAGCGGTGTGGACAGAAAATAAAACCACCCGCCTGACGCAGCTTAACGATGACCTGTTTTCGTTTAGAAAACTGGGAAAAGTGGAAGAAATTTGGTGGAAATCGTCGTTTGATGGCAAAGACATACAGGGTTGGATAGTGACACCGCCCGATTTTGATCCCAACAAAAAATATCCGTTTATTTTAGAAATACACGGAGGCCCATTTGCCATGTATGGCACTTCGTTTACTTACGAAATTCAGGAGTTTGCAGCAGCCGGATATGTGGTGTTATATGCCAATCCGAGAGGAAGCACAGGTTACGGTCAGGAATTTGGGAATTCGATTCATCATGATTATCCAAACCACGATTACGATGATTTGATGTCGGGTGTTGATGCTGTAATTGCCAAAGGCTTTGTGGACACAGCCCATTTGTTTGTGACCGGAGGCAGTGGCGGTGGCGTGCTAACCGCATGGATAGTAGGAAAAACTGACCGGTTTAAAGCCGCAGTAGTTGCAAAGCCCGTTATTAATTGGAGTAGTTTTGTGCTGCATGCCGATGCTCCGGCTTTCTTCGGCAAGTATTGGTTTGGAGAAATGCCCTGGGAAAACATTCAACACTACTGGAGGCGGTCGCCTTTGTCTTTGGTTGGAAACGTTAAAACACCAACCATGTTGCTCACGGGAGAACAAGATTTTAGAACTCCTATCAGTGAATCAGAACAATACTATGCCGCACTTAAACTTCTAGGCGTAGAAACGGCTATGGTTAGAATACCTAATGCTTCACATGGATTGAACAATCGCCCGAGCATGTTGATGAGCAAAACAGCTTCTATTTTAAGTTGGTTCAATTACTATAAAAATAGGCAATAAGGTTATTCATTATAGGTTATAGGTTAAAATCTATTTAAAAATTCATTCAACATATAAAACGCATTGATAAAACAATAGAAGTTGTTGGTTTATATGTAAAGAATTTCTTGATTCCATATTTTAGAACACCCAAAGCAAAATCACATTTAATCCATCTATAAATTAAGAAAAATGAAAAAAATACTTATCACACTGATTGTCTTAGCTGCTTCTTTTGCCTCTGATGCGCAAACCCAACTCTATCGTGTAAACCTACTCAGAGCCAAACCCGGCGAATTGCTCAAATTGATTTCTGTGATAGAAACGGATATGGCCCAACACCAAAAATTAGGTATAAACAAACCCTATCTGCTTCGGCACAGCCAAGGCGACCATTGGGATTTGATGTTGATTTATCCCATACCGGATTTAGATTCTTATTTTTCAGCAGCGGAAACCGACAAAAGAGCCGCTTCTCAGTCCATTGAAAAAAAGTATGGCGATGCTTTTTTCGATTTGGTGAGTTTTCAGCAAGAAGCCATCGTTTCCGGGCCGGATTTGCAAACTTTCACCAATGCCTTTGACAACTACAACCTTTTTCATATCGAAATTTTCACAGCCTTGGCCGGTAAACAATCGGAATTGTTAAAGCAAAGAGAAATGGAAAACGTCTTCTACAGCCACATCAATCACCGCCCAAACTTAATATTCACAAGGGTTTTTGGTCCGGCATGGGACAATTTCACTATAGGTAGTTACCAAAACCTGCAAGAATATGCAGCAGATGGCGGCATCAGCTTCGAACAAGAAGACGACGCCGCCAAAAAAGCCGGTTTTGAGGGTGTCAATTTTATAGGAAGTTATTTGCGTTCATTACTGCTAGAACACCACGATACTTTGGCCAACAAGGTAAAATAATTTTTAACGTCAACCTGCCTTTTTAACGGCTATCCATTTGTCCACCAGCTGCTCGAGAATGTCTAAAGGCAAAGCACCTCCGCCAAGTACGGTGTCGTGAAAACCTTTGATGTCGAAACTGTCGCCCAATGCATCTTTAGCTTTTTGACGAAGTTCCAATATCTTGAGCATCCCTATTTTGTAGCCGGTGGCTTGGCCAGGAATCACCATATAGCGTTGCACTTCGGCGGTAATGGCACCAATGGGCACCGGCGAATTTTCGCTAAAATATTTGATGGCATCAGCCTCTGTCCAACCTTTGGCATGCAAACCCGTGTCGAGCACCAAGCGAATGGCACGCCAAATTTCGTTGGTCAAACGGCCAAAATCTGAATACGGATTTTCGTATTGTCCCATTTCCTTTGCCAAGAGCTCGGAATACAAAGCCCAACCTTCTACATAAGCCGTAAAACCACCTTGTGTCCTGAATTTTGGGATACCGGTAAGCTCTTGCGCGATAGAAATTTGCATGTGGTGACCGGGACTGCCTTCGTGATAAGCGATGCCTTCCAAATTGCTCGTGTTGAGCGATTGCATATTCAACAAATGGATGTAATATGTTCCGGGGCGGCTGCCATCGGGCGTACCTTGCCTGTAATGTGCCGGCGCGCCATCTTGTTCACGAAAAGCTTCTACCCTTTTTACCACCAAATTAGCTTTGGGCAATATGCCGAAATAATCGGGTAGTTTTTGTTCAATTTCGGCCAAGAATTTTTCAGATTCATCCAGATAGGTTTGTCTGCCTTCGTCTGTGTTGGGATAGTAAAACTGAGGATCTTTATTGACAAAGGCAAAAAAGTCTTGCAAACTACCATTAAAACCCACTTTTACTTTGATGGATTCCATTTCGCTTTGTATCCGAGCCACTTCTTTGAGTCCGATGTTGTGTATTTCATCTGCTGTCAAATCGGTGGTGGTCATTTGCTGTAGGCGATATGCGTAGAAGTCTTCACCACCCGGGTGTCTGCTTACACCTGTGGGTTTTTCTTCGGCTACGGGTATGTATTTTTCGAGCCAAACAATTAAGCGATCGTAGGCCGGTTTAAAATTTTCTTGAAGGGCTTTTTCTGCATCTGCTTTGAGCGCATCTGCTTCAGACGCATCTATCTTTCCGGTGGCAACCAATTGGTCTATTTTAGACAAGGCATCTGTCCAAATGGCGATGTTTTCACCTTCGCTAAATGGCTGTCCGTTGATAAGATCTTTGCTTTGTTTCAATACGATTTCTAAGGCAAAACGCGGAGGCAAAATGCCTGCATCAGCTTGATTTTGTGCACGATCGGTAAGTTGGTTGAGCGCCCTGCCTATTTCTTTGATGCGCGAAATATAGGCTTGCATATCAGACAAGCTGTCTACACGGTGTAAATTGATGAGAAAATTAGGCAATTGCGCATGAAAACCTCGCATTTGGTTGTACACATAATTGAATTTTTCATAGGTTACGGTTGCTTTTTGCTGTTCCAGCTCTTTCACCCATAAATCGTAAGACACTTTGTCAACCTCGTTGAGTGTTTCGTAATCAAAGGTTGCTTTAAGCGCTGTCACACTTTGCTCACGCCAAGCTAATTCTTCAAGCATGCCTTCCAAACTCAAATCGTCAAGCTTATCGTAATGCGCTTTTCGCCCTTGAGTGGTGAGTTCCATCGGATGCAGTTGCAGATATTCTTCGTATTGGCTGTCAAACCAATCGTTGATGTCTGCCTTAGGCTTTTGTTGATCTTCGGCACAGCCTACTATCAAAAGCATCAGGGCGGTAATAAAAGTCAGCGTGTGTGTGGTTTTCATTTGGTAAATTTTGGTTAGTAATATTTTGAATGATTTGTGTTTGAAGATGATTTTTAGCGTCAGGTAAAGTTATAAAAAATTGTGGAATATGGTTTTTGTGTACTTTACAAACCTTTTTCGACGCTTCAGTTATGTACTTTTTAAAGCAGTAAGCATAAAATCGCCAATTCCACAAGCCCGATGTGTTTTAAAACCATCGCATTTTAATCCGATTGTGTACCTTTACCATAACCAAAAACCATACGGCAAACCTTGGTTGAAAGTATTTCAGAAATTGTAACTTAGGAGTTTTATATGGAATACCTTAACTTCGGAATTTTTAGCAAAAATTGACATCCATGAATGCATACCAGCCCACACCGCAAACACTTTGGCATTGTAGAACCGACCCCGAAGCCGGGAGCAGAAAATTGCAGTGGCACCAACAGGTGCAGTGCGTCCCTATCTCAGAAATAGATAACCATCAAACCAGAGAAGCAGTTGCTAAATTTGCTTTTTTAGGCTATGCATGTGAGGCCGGTGTAGCCAGAAATAACGGCCGAATTGGCACCAAAGAGGCGCCCGATACCATCCGAAAACAATTGGCCAAATTGGCGCTGAACCATCCAAATCTATGGCTCCACGACTTTGGAAACCTGCATTGCGATGGCGACCAAATGGAAAGTGCACAAGAAAATACAGCCGCTATACTTTTGCCCCTACTGTCCAGAAAATACCTGCCCATTTTGTTGGGCGGCGGACACGATATTGCTTGGGCACACTTTTTGGGTATTACACATTTTCTGGAAAAAAACCATCCCGAAAAAACCGTCGGAATCATCAATTTGGATGCGCATTTTGATTTGCGCAAACCTGTTCAATTTGCACATTCTGGCACGCCTTTCTATCAAATAAAAGAATGGTGCGATACCCACCGAAAACCTTTTCACTATATGTGTTTGGGCATACAACAAGCGTCAAACAGCCCACTTCTCTTCGAACGTGCAGCCGCATGGCAAGTTGCCTACCACGACCATACAACTTGTCAACTTTCCAATATGGAAAATATCCAGAAGGAATTGACAAACTTTATGATGAAAGTAGATTTTATCTATTTGACGATTGACATGGATGCTTTTTCAAGTGCTTTTGCACCCGGCGTCAGTGCAGCATCGCCTCTGGGCATCACCCCCGAGTTCGCCATCGGTATCTTACAAATTGTACAAAAATCCGGCAAGTTGCTATCGGTTGACCTTGCAGAGCTCAACCCGAGCTTCGATCGCGACAACCAAACCGCTTCGCTTGCAGCCAGGCTTATTCACACAATTGTACATCACAGCGCGTGTTAAAGGGTTATTTTGGTGGTGTTTTTGACTTCGTTAATCACAAATGAACTGTGTGTGCTGCCGATATGATGCAAACCCGTCAGCTTGTTTACCATAAATTCCCGATAGGCTTGCATGTCTTTTACGCAAATTTTTAAAATATAATCCGAATCACCGCTCACGTGATGACATTCTAGAACTTCGGACAGGGCCACGACTTCCCTTTCAAAGCGCAGTAAAAATTCTTGGGTGTGCTGTACGAGTTTGACGTGGCAGAACACCATATAATTTTTTTCGATAGCCGACCGGTTGACCAGCCCAACGTATTTGAGGATAAACCCTTGGCGTTCCAATTTTTTTATGCGTTCGTGCACAGCAGTAGCGGACAAGTCAAGCTGAATAGCCAATTGCTTGACAGTGGCTTTGGCATCTGCTTGCAAAAGATTGAGCAATTTTTTGTCGATTGTATCTAAGGCCACCATGATTTTTTTTCGGTTCGTTTGTTTCAAAGCATCAAACTTAGAAAAAATATTCTTATTAATTAACAAAATATAGTATAATAATCAATTATATGTATATAATACAGATATTTATAAACTTAAAATGTATTTTTATAGCTAAAATTAATTATCATGAAACGCCCATGTAAAATTATTAACACACAGGAGTATGATTATCCTAGGGCGTTCCATCTGACATTTGAAAAACAATAAATATAAACAGATGAAAAAATTCAAACCGGCAGATGCTCTACAAGATTTGCAATACTTTGGCGAATTTGGTGGTGTGAATCCTTCCATTTCAGATTCGTCCACCTACACTTTTCTTTCTGCCAAAACCATGTTTGACACCTTTGAAGGAAATGCAGAGGGATGCTATTTGTACTCCCGGCACAGTTCGCCCAGCAATTTGTATTTAGGACAAGCGCTTGCGGCTATGGAAGGATCAGAAGCGGCCCATGTGACGGCTTCCGGAATGGCAGCCATCAGCGGAGTTATCATGCAATTGTGCCAAGCCGGCGATCACATCGTGGCAGCGAGAACAATTTACGGTGGCACTTATGCCTTTTTAAAGAACTTTCTACCGAAATGGGGCATTCAAACGACTTTTGTTGATATCACCAAGCCGGATAAAGTTGTGCAAGCGATACAAGGAAATACCAAAATGCTCTACTGCGAATCGATGAGCAATCCGCTATTGGAAATAGCAGACTTAGAAAAACTCAGCAGCTTGGCACATGCACATCAAGCCCATCTTGTGGTGGACAATACATTTACACCTTTGCTTTTGAGTCCCATAAAATTGGGTGCAGATATAGTCATTCACAGTCTGACAAAATTTATCAACGGCAGCAGCGACACTGTAGCGGGCGTGATTTGCGGTTCGCAACAGTTGATAGACGATTTGCGCAACGTCAACAACGGGGCATGCATGCTGTTGGGCGCTACACTCGACAGCATTCGTGCGGCAAGCATCATGAAAAACTTACGAACGTTACACGTGCGCATGGAACATCACAGCAAAAATGCACAGTTTTTAGCTAAAAAATTTGAGGCGATGGGTTTGCGGGTGGTGTATCCCGGTTTAGAATCGCATCCGCAGCATCAAACATTTCAAAGACAAAGCACAGAAAAATACGGTTTTGGTGGCATGCTAACCCTTGATGTAGGCGATTTGGAAAAAGCCAATGCGCTAATGGAAATGATGCAACACGAAAAATTAGGTTATTTGGCGGTGAGTCTGGGTTTTTACAAAACGCTCTTCAGTGCGCCGGGTACTTCTACTTCCTCAGAAATTTCAGAGGCAGAACAACTTGAACTGGGAATTACTTCGGGTCTGATTCGTTTTTCAATTGGTTTGGACTGTAATATTGAACGGACATTTGAAAAGATGAAAGCCTGTATGCAAGCTGTAGGGGTTATTTAAGCGTTTTCATACCTGTTTATATTTTTTATTTTGGTCTGGTTTCAGTTGCGCTCAACACAAACAAGGAACGCGCCATGATAATCAAAATCTTTTTGTTCAAGATTTTGAAAAGGGGTTAGCTTTAACAATTTAACCCAAAAACTACCTCTTTTAAACCTCACAGGTTTTAAAAACCTGTGAGGTTTTATCCTTCATCTGTTAATTTCATTTTTTATGCTTCTGTCGCGCTCAGCACAGGCATGAAACGCCCTACGCTAATCATACACCTGTATGAAAATTTTTACATGGGCGTTTCATCATTCCAAATTTGCCATGCGGCCTCTGCCTGCCCTATCAACATCTGCAAACCGTTGGTGACCGTAGCGCCTTGCGCGCGGCCAAACTTCATAAAAGCGGTTTCGGCGGGGTTGTAAATCAGGTCGTAGAGCAAATGTGAAGTGCCTAAAAGCGCGTAGTGTAAGTTGGGCTTTTTATCAACCTCCGGAAAAGTTCCCAAAGGCGTACAATTGACAATCAACAAATATTCCGACAACACTTCTGCCGTCAACTCTTCATAGGTAAACTCCCCTTCTTTTGATTTTCTGGACACGTATTTGTAGGAAATATGCAAAGCATCTAAGGCAAAAGCAACTGCTTTAGATGCACCTCCCGTTCCTAAAATCAAAGCTTTTTGATGTTCTGATTTTAACAGAGGCAACAAGGAATCTCTAAATCCTATATAATCTGTATTGAATCCCTTTAGGCGACCATCCGGATAAATCTTGATGGTGTTTACGGCGCCTATATGGGCTGCTGTCGGATCCAATTCGTCTAAAAAAGGGATGATTTCTTGCTTGTAGGGAATGGTCACATTAAGACCGAACAGGTTTTTTTCGTGTTGTATCAGTTTGGAAAATGCATCAATAGCCGCCAAATCAAAATTTTCGTAAGCGCAATCCGCGCGGTTTTCATTCACAAATTTTTCAGCGAAATAGCCTGCTGAAAAGGAGTAAGAAATGTTTCTACCTATGAGACCAAACCTACGCATGTTGTTTTTTGTTTTTATCTCCATACCATTCCAAAGCCAAAATAATGAGAACACCCAACGCTACAAATAAGAGTGCGTAAAAAGTTTCTGCATGCCATTCCGGCATATATCTCACATAGTTTTTGAGCACAGGTGAGCCGTTAGAATCTAGTAGCGGATTACCTGCAACGTCGAGTTCAAACACCTTTCTTTTCCAAGGCCAAACTACACCCAAAGAGCCAAGTATAAATCCGGTGAGTGCACCAAAAGTGATTTTGCGATGTTGCTTTATCATATAGCTTAGTACATGAGATAAACTTACCAAACCTATGGCAGAGCCCAAAGTAAAAACACCCAAAACTTTCAGCAACCGAATGCGTTCGGGCTTGTTTACAAAGCTAAAATTGAAACCCGAAATCTCATACAAGGTATCGAAAAGTGCATTGACAGAATCTACGAGTAGTAATACGTAATTGCCGAGCAATATCAGTATAAAAGAGCCGGATAAGCCGGGCAAAGTCATACCCGACACACTGATGACCCCACATAAAAAAACAAATAAGAGGTGGTCGTTTTCCTTGGCAGGATTCATCAGGCTGATGCCCACGCCTACTAGAACACCAAAACCAATGCCACAGTAGGCCTTAATATCCCATGCTTTGAACTGCCTGGAAATGGCATAAATAGAAGCGATAATCATCCCAAAAAAAGTGCTCCAAACAAACAGTTCGTATTTTTCAATCAGGTAATCGAGTAATTTTGAAACACTAAAATAGCTAAACAGCATGCCCAAAACCAGAAAGCTGAGAAATTGGCCATTTACATATCTGTAAAAGGTTTTGAAATCTCTGTAAAAAAGAAGTTTGAAGCTTTTGAGGTTGATTTTTTTCAGCGAATAGATAAATTCTTCGTAAAATCCGGCAACAAAAGCCACAACGCCACCCGAAACACCGGGTACTTTGTTGGCCGCACCCATGGCAAGCCCTTTGATGAAGAGCAAAAACTTATCTGTATGCGATCGTTCAACAGCCATCTACACGGGTTTTTTAGCAGCTAATTTTTCGAAAAGCAATATCAAAACAATTCCTGCTACAGACAAAACAACAGCCCACATCAGATGGTTTTCGCCTGAAAAATCCATCGGACTGACGTTTTTTTCCATGAGCGGCACCTTAAGGTTTTTGGAATTTACGCGCCATGAAATGACCTCTTTCCAAGGCCATATTTTGTTGAGCGAACCTATCATAAAACCGGTGAGCAATGCCAATGTCATATTTTTGTGATGGGTAAACATCCAATTGAGAAAACCGGAAAAAACTTTGAGTCCAATCAGTGCACCTAGTGCTAAAACAGAAAGTTTGGTTGCCGACTGCGTAAGCAGCTCCACATTCCCGGAAGCCAGGCTTTCTCTAAACTGGTTTACAGTATTGAGTACGCCTTGATAGGCGCCCAAAAGCACCAAAATAAAAGCACCGGAAATACCGGGAAGAATCATGGCAATAATGGCCAAAAAACCGGAAAAAAACAAAAACACATAACTGTCTGAAGTTCCCAAAGGCTCTGCTATGGTAATATAATAGGAAAGTACCGTGCCCAAAACAAGGCTAGAAACGATTTTAAAATTCCAACCGACAATTTGCTTGCCGACAAACCAAATGCTGGCCAAAATGAGTCCGAAAAAAAATGACCAAAGCAAGATAGGCTGATGTTCGAGTAGCCAACCAATAAGCTTAGAAAAAGTGAGGATACTGATGAAAATACCCAAAAACAACATAGACAAAAACGAGAGATTTCCCTTTTGCCAGGCCGCTTTAAAACCTTCTTTTCTGAGTGTTTTCAGAAGGCCAAATTTGATGTTATCTATGGTTTGAAGCAGTTCTTCGTAAATACCGGAAATAAAAGCAATAGTGCCGCCGGATACGCCGGGTACAACGTCTGCGGCACCCATTGAAATGCCCTTAAGCATCAATACAAAATAATCTAAAATGCTTCGCTTCATCTAAAGTTGTTTGTTTTGAAGAAAACCTCCGCTGCATCGAGATGTTTGGGCAAAAGTAACGAAATTTAAGGATGTTTGCTTTTATATTCGCTCAGCCAATCTGAAAAGAATTTGGATATGTAGAATTCCATGAAAAGACTTTCTAAAACAGTGTCTTTTTGAGGATGCAAGGCAAATGCTTTCACGAGGTATTTCTCGGCCTTGTCCAATCGGTTTTTTTCGTAAAAAAGTCCGGCGATTCGGTAGTAAATTTTTGCCCGATTGGGAAACAAGGTGTCTGCAATAATCATTTGGTCTAACGCATGTTCAAATTCACGCATATGAATGAGCAAATCTGCCATTTTGAGCCAAGTGGACAGTTTAAACGTACCCAAAGAAATAGATTTTGCATAGGCTTCTACCGCCTGGTCAAAGTCTAATACTTTTCTGTGAATCTGAGCTGCCATGAGCCAATATTGGCCGTTTTCACCATCGAGGCTGATGGCTTTGTTGATGGATTCTAGCGCTTTTTGGTATTTTTCTTGTTTGTAATAAAATCGGGTAATGGCCAACCAGCCTTTGTCTAACAAAGGATCTACATGCACGGCATCCCTGTAAAAACGTATGGCCAAACGCATCTTATGCATTTTTTCATAACATTTGCCAATGCGGAGCAAGGCAAAAGAAGAAGGGTCTTCTATGGTCAAAGTCACTTTGTAATTGTCAATGGCTTGTTGGTATTTTTTAAGTTTTTCAAGCACCTTGCCTTTTTCGATGTAGGCACCCATAAAGTGCTCGTCAATCAGGTTGGCGTACTCGTAAGCCTCCAAAGCTTCTTCGTATCTTTTTAGTACACATAATTGCCTACCGAGTTGGTGCCAAGCAATTTCCGAATAAGGATTTTGGTTGATAAATTCTTTGAGAAACGCCACTGCTTCATCCACTTTCTCCAAAAATTCAAAACAATATACAACATTGTACAGCGAAGTATGGTCTTCCGGATCTTCAAGTAAACAAGCTATAAAACAATCTTTGGCTTTTTCAAAATTTTCGACAAACAAATATTCCATACCTAGCATGGCATAAATTTCTGCCGGTTCTAAAGAAAACTTGAGTGCCGTTTCTAATGCTTCAATTGCTTTGTGATGTAGACTTTTCTTCGACAGCATATTGGCGCGCTGAATGAAAATTTCCTCGTTGTTGGGGTCTATCTTTTCTAAGGTGTCAATCAAACGTTCGGCCAACTCCAATTTGTCTTCGAAAAGATAAATTTCTACCTGAAAAAGCCGCAAATCTATGGATGACGGATGTTGCTGCAAGCCCATTTTCAAAGCCCTTTTGGCCAAGGTGATTTTACCACCTTCAAGGTAGTGGTGAATAATGTCTTCGAATTCTTCTGAGTCAAAAAACAATACTTTATTGGTCTTCAGCATAGATTCGAAACGCAGGATGGAAAAGTTGTCGTCGTCGTGGGCGCCTAAAAACATAAGCAAGGGTTTTTATCAGATAAACTTATATCCATAAAATTATAAATAAGCTTACGGATTGACGTTGCAAAACTGAGATGTTTTTAACAAAATAATCAACATTGAGGTCGATAAACGCACAACTATTTTTAAACCAATTGTTTGCGCAAAGATTTGACAATTGCATTTTCAATATCGGCCACGAGGTCTTCCACACCTTCAATGCCTACAGAAAACCGGATGAGCCCGTCGCGTATTCCTTGATTGGCGCGCTCCTCGGCAGACAGTAAAGCGTGTGAGGTTTTGGTAGGTGAAAGCATTGTACTTTCTACACCAGCCAGACTCATAGATGGTTTGATCAGTTGCAGCGACTGCAAGAATTTTTCCGTATCGTAGTCAGGTTTGAGTTCGAAAGACAACATGCCACCAAAGCCGTGCATTTGTTTCTTGGCAATAGCATGCGTTGGGTGCGATGGCAAACCGGGGTAAAAAACACGATCTACAGCCTTGTGCGCCAACAAGAATTCGGCCATTTGTTGGGCGTTTTGATTTTGCGCCTGCACGCGAAGTGCCATGGTTTTGATACTCCGCTCCAAAAGCCAAACGGTGAAGTCGCTCAGACTGCCACCAAAATTGATGGCCGACTTAAATATTTGGTCAATATGGGCCTGAGAGGCTGCGACTGCCCCTGCGAGAATATCACTGTGACCACCGAGGTATTTTGTGGCGCTATGCAAAATAATATCTATGCCAAAATCGTACGGATTTTGATTCACAGGCGATGCAAAAGTGTTGTCTATCATGGTCAAAATACCTTTAGATTTGGCCAACTTGGACACTGCTGCTATATCAGTGATTGTCAAAAGCGGATTGGATGGCGTTTCGATGTATATAATTTTTGTATTTGACCGAATCACTTTTTCAAAAGATACAACTTCTTCGTTTTCCGCGAAGCTATAGGAAATGCCATATTTGGGAAACTCTGTAAAAATCAGATTCATGGTGCCGCCGTACAATTCCTTCTGAAAAACCACATGATCGCCTTGTTTGAGAAAAGCAAACAACGCATGGCTGATGGCAGCCATACCCGAACCGAAAATCATTCCGGCTTCTGTGTGCTCCAAAGCCGCAATTTTTTGGGCCACACCCACTTGGTTTGGCGTGTTGTAATATCGAGGATAGCGCTTCACGGCTACGTCTTCGTAGGCGTAAGAGGTGGACATATACAAAGGCGACACCGCACCTTTGAATTGCGTATCCGCAACTTCACCCACATGCGTACAAGTGGTATTTAAAGATTTAAACGATTGATTCATAGCTGATTTCTATTGATTTCTGTTGCAAAGATACAGAAATAGGTTTGCAAAACGACGCACTTAACAAACACTTATCAGATTTGGAAAAACAAGCGTATTTGAAATGTAAAAAAGCGATAAAGTATCTTATTACAATCTATCGCCAAGATATATTCGATACCAAGCGACCGATTTGAAAACGCTGCGAGCGGCAATCACAAAAATGCTACACATGCAATGCCCTGTTTTCTGTAGCAGCTAATGCGGCTTCTTTAACGGCTTCGGCGTAAGTAGGATGTGCGTGGCTCATGCGAGAAATATCTTCGGCTGAAGCTCTAAATTCCATAGCTGTAACGGCTTCGGCAATCAAATCTGCCACACGTGCCCCCACCATATGAACGCCCAAAACCTCATCGGTGTTTGCATCGGACAGTATTTTTACAAAACCGTCTGTGTCCATACTCGCGCGCGATCTTCCCAATGCACGCATGGGAAATTGACCGCTTTTGTAGGCTACGCCCGCTTCTTTGAGTTGCTCTTCTGTTTTGCCCACAGAGGCCACTTCCGGCCAAGTGTACACAACGCCCGGAATCAAGTTGTAATCGATGTGCGGTTTTTGTCCGGCTAAGGTTTCGGCTACAAAAACACCCTCTTCTTCTGCCTTGTGCGCCAACATGGCGCCTTTGACAACATCGCCTATGGCATAAATATTTGAAATATTGGTTTGTAAATGTGCGTTCACTTCCACCTGTCCGCGTTCGGAAACTTTTACTCCGGCGGCTTGCAGATTCAGACCTTCTGTATAGGGTTTTCTTCCCACGGCAACCAAACAGTAATCGGCTTTAAAATCGACCGTATTTCCTTTGCTGTCATCGGCCTGAATCAATACTTCATCTGCTTTTCTGGAAACCGATTTCACTTTGTGACCGGTATAAAATTTCATGCCTTGTTTTTTCAACACCTTGGTCATTTCTTTTGATTGGGCACCATCCATACCGGGCAAAATGCGGTCTAAAAACTCTACCACAGATACTTGTGCGCCCAAACGAAGATAGACTTGTCCGAGTTCGAGCCCAATCACCCCACCACCAATAATGACCAAATGCTTGGGCACTTCTTTGAGTTTAAGCGCTTCCGTTGATGTGATAATGCGCTCTTTGTCAATTTCTATAAAAGGCAGAGACGAGGGTTTTGAACCCGTGGCGATAATGACATACTTGGCTTCAATGGTTTCAGTTGCCCCATCGTTTTTAAGGATATTGATGTGTGTAGCATCTTTAAAGCTACCAACACCTTCAAAAACCGTGATTTTATTTTTATCCATCAGAAATTTCACGCCGCTACAAGTTTGATCTACAACAGCTTGTTTGCGCGAAATCATTTGCTCTAAATTGATTTTGACCTCGCCGGGCAAATCGATACCGTGTTCCTTAAAATGATGAATAGCATCGTGGTAATGGTGCGAAGAATCGAGTAGCGCTTTAGAAGGTATGCAACCTACATTGAGGCAAGTGCCGCCCAGCGTAGGGTACTTTTCAATAATAGCCGTTTTAAAACCCAGTTGGGCCGAACGAATAGCCGCGACATATCCGCCGGGTCCTGAACCTATAATTGCAACATCAAAAGAACTCATGAAAGATAATTTTATAATTTGTAAAAATGCTTGACAAAGGTATGAATGTTAATCGAAAAATCAGATATACTTCAGGTTGGAAAACCCAACAATCCGCCCATGCCTACAGTAAATATCCAATAACCGTAGATGGTGTGTTCTAAAAAAACCATAGAGGTTGAGCGCGTGTGGTGGTAGGTGTAAGCAAACAACAAACCGCCTACAAAGGTGACCAAAAGCACAAAAACATTTAAAAAAATGATGTGTGCCAAAGAAAACAAAAATGCATTGATAAAGAGAAGTAACCGTTTGTTTGAAAAGAGAATTTCGTATCTCGAAAAAAAGAAAACACGATACAACACCTCTTGCGGATACACCGATACGATACTATACACAAACAAAATAGAAACCCAAACCCAAGGTTTTTCTCGAACAATTTTGAACAACAAATCGGGTTGATATAGGCTGAGTCCGATAATCGAACCCAAGGCTATCAAAGAAAACTTTAAACCTGTGCTTCGCCAAAATTTTTGCCAGTTTGGCCGCTTCTTGGTTTCTCTGATACGCTTTCTGCTTTTAAAAATGAGCACAACTACATAGCTTAAACCTACTAAGACAGACACGATTTTGACGACCGGATAAATATCAAACAGCAACATCACAGGTCCTAGCACGAAGAGGAAAAACATTTCCATCCATAAAAATCGTTTGTACCGTTGTACCATGTTTGTGCTTTTTAACATGTATTAGTCGAAGCATCTTGAGGCAAATATCTCTTGTTTTATCATTCAATTGTTAATCTTATCAAAAAAAAATGTCAATTGTACAATTTGAAACCCCAAACTTCTATTATTTTTGAAAAATGAAGCAACCCCAACTCAAAATAACCGTTTTTCTCCTTCTGTTCTATTTTATTCCTTACGCTCAAAATTCCGAAAGACAAATTGCGGTTCGCTACATAGATGAAAGTATCACTTTGGACGGCAATTTAGATGAAAAAATCTGGTCTATAGCTGAAAGTGCTTCCGATTTTTGGCAATTTTTCCCCTCGGATACCGCCAAAGCGAATCAAAAAACCAATATTCGTTTTTTGTATGACGATACTTCGCTTTACATTGGTATTGAAATTTTCAGTTCGGGGAATAATTTTGTCATTCCTTCTTTGCAGCGCGATTTTCGTGCAGGAGGTAACGACAATATCAGTTTGGTTTTTGATACTTTTAATGACGGCACAAACGCCTTTCTCTTTGGTATCAATCCGCTTGGCGTGATGCGTGAAGCACTCATTTCCGGAGGTGGTGCCAACAACAGCGGTTTTACCACTGCTTGGGATATCAAATGGAAATCTGAAACCCGCCTTACCGAAAACGGCTATACGGCTGAAATAGAAATACCGCTTACCTCCTTCAAATTTAAAGACGGAGAAACCAAATGGCGTTTCAACAGCTACCGTTTTGACACCCAGAGCAACGAAACCTCCACTTGGGCAAACATTCCGCAGAACCAAAGTATTTTTGGTTTGGCGTATATGGGCGATATGGTTTTTGAAAAACCACTGGGCCGTTCACGAACACCATTGGCTTTAATCCCTTATGTGACTTCATATGGATTGAAGGATTTTGAAAAAGACGACAGCCGCGTCAACGGAAAAATTGGCGGTGATGCCAAAATATCTGTCACCAACAGCCTCAACCTGGATCTTACCATCAATCCGGATTTTTCGCAGGTAGAAAATGACAATTTGGTAACCAACACCACGCGTTTTGAAATTTCACTGCCCGAGCGGCGCCAATTCTTTATAGACAATAACGATCTGTTTGGCGATTTCGGCAACAGCTTCAATGCTAATCCATTTTTCTCTAGGCGTATTGGTATTGCTTCTGACAAAGATGAAAATACGATACAAAATGATATTATTGCCGGGATTCGGCTCAGTGGAAAAATAGGAACGGATTGGCGTATTGGACTTTTGAATGTGCAAACTGAGGAAGATATTCCCAATGAAATTGCCAGTAACAACCACACGGTTTTTGTCTTGCAAAAAAAGGTATTTGCACGCTCCAACGTAGGGATGATTGTAGTTAACCGCGAAACTTTTGACGATCCCGATTTTCTGGAAGCTTCCGAAAGATACAACCGCGTTGTGGGCATCGACTACAATCTGGCATCTGCCGACAATACTTGGGAAGGTTCTGCCTATTTACACAAATCTTTTACACCCGAAACAGACAACGACGATTTGTCCGGTGGGCTCAATTTGGAATACAACTCCCGTAAGTGGAATGCAAACCTATTCAGCCGCTACGTCGGCACCGACTTTCAAGCCGATTTGGGTTTTGTTACGCGTAACGATGTCATATCTGTAAACCCATCTATCGAGCGGGTTTTTTGGCCCGAAAAGAGCAAAATAAACAACCATTCCTTGGAATTTTCGCCTACGTATATTTGGCGCCCGGATCTAGACTATAAAAATACAGATTATACCCTGCGCACCCGATACCGCATTGAGTTTTTAAATCAATCTAATTTTAGTGCACGTATCAACAATATTTTTGTGTTTTTAGACGAACCTTTTGATCCCACCGGCACAGATGGAGCTAGAGAACTCGATGCAAACAGAGGCTACAGATACGATTCCTTTGAACTGGAGTTTGAATCGGATCGAAGAAAAACGTTTTCTTTCAACATCAATCCCGGCATAGGTACTTTCTTTAACGGTGAACAATACACCATAGAAGGCGACATTCGCTACCGCATACAGCCCTATTTTTCGGGTACACTCACTTTGGATTACCGAAGAATTGAACTCGCCGAAGGATTCCCAAGTGCCAGTATTTGGACAGTAGAACCGCGTTTCGAAGTTACTTTTTCCAAGTCTATTTTCTGGACAACCTTGGTGCAATACAGCAACCGAGACGACAACTTGGGTGTCAATTCCCGTTTGCAATGGCGCTTTGCCCAACTTTCAGATCTTTTTATTGTTTATAACGACAACTATTTTACGCAAACCATAGCTCCCAAAAACCGCTCTATCAGTGTTAAATTAACGTATTGGCTGAATATTTGATGTTGTTGATTCAACATTTAAAGTAAAGCCAAGAGACTTTAGCGTTACTAGTTATTGGTTATTAGTTATTGGTTATTAGTTGCTAGTCATTGGTTATTGGTTATGGGTTATTAGTTGCTAGTCATTGGTTTATCATCAAAACGTACGCACCTTATAAACCGGTCGTATTAAACTTACCAAACTGTCATGCTGAACGCGTTTCAGCATCTTCAAAATTCATCATTCAAAACACTAGGCTCCCAACATGTCTATCATTAAAAGATAAAAAAACACTTACCAAAAGGGCTTCAAGATAAATCAATAACGATTTCATAAATAAAGCGGCTATCCAAAAGCGTATTTGTTATATTTGCACAACTTTTAAAGATTCAAGATGGCATACAAACGCGTATTACTGAAACTTTCAGGAGAGGCCTTGTTGGGCGAAAGACAATATGGTATTGACCCCAAGATTCTCTCTTTTTATGCATCCGAAATCAAGACAATTATCGAGGATGGGTTTGAAATTGCCATAGTGATTGGCGGAGGTAATATCTTTAGAGGTGTTTCGGGCGCCAGTAATGGTTTAGACAGGGTACAGGGCGATTATATGGGTATGTTAGCTACCGTTATCAATGGTTTGGCACTGCAAAGTGCACTGGAAGATGCCGGCTTGCAAACCCGTTTGCAGACGGCTATAAAAATGGAAGCCATAGCAGAACCCTATATTCGACGAAGGGCCGTAAGACATCTGGAGAAAGGGCGCATCGTTATTTTTGGATCGGGCACGGGAAACCCTTATTTCACTACTGACACCGCTGCAGTATTGCGCGCCATAGAAATTGATGCCGATGTTATTTTAAAAGGCACACGGGTAGACGGCATATTCGATATGGATCCGGAGAAGTTTAAGGAGGCCATTAAGTTTGAAAGTATCTCCTTCGACGAGGTGCTCAACAAAAAACTCAAAGTGATGGATACGACGGCTTTTACTTTAAGTCATGAAAATAATTTGCCCATCATCGTGTTTAATATGAACCAAAAAGGAAACCTCAAAAAAGTAGTTTCCGGCGAAAATATAGGAACCAAAGTTTTTATTTAATGATTGTATAAATTGATAGAATATGAACGAAGAAATCACTTTTATACTCGAATCAACCGAGGAATCCATGCAGCAAGCCATTTTGCATTTGGAAAAACAATTTGTAAACATCCGCGCGGGTAAGGCCTCGCCTTCCATGCTGGGCAGTGTGTTTGTAGATTACTACGGTGCGCAAACACCCTTGGCACAAGTATCCAACATCAATACGCCGGATGGGCGCACCATTACCGTGCAGCCGTGGGAAAAAGCCATGTTGCAACCCATCGAAAAAGCAATCATAGTGGCCAACCTGGGTTTTAATCCGATGAATAACGGAGAGAGCATTATCATAAATGTGCCGCCTCTTACCGAAGAAAGACGCCGTGATCTGGTTAAACAAGCAAAATCAGAAGCAGAGGAGGCCAAAATCAGCGTGCGTGCTGCAAGGAAAGATGCAAACTCAGATGTCAAAAAATTGGAAAAAGAAGGATTGTCCGAAGATATGGGTAAAAATGCCGAAGGAGACATACAAAGCTTGACGGATACGTACATCAAAAAAGTGGACGAAGCACTGATGATCAAAGAGAAAGAAATTATGACCGTTTAAGTGCGCCTACCTTCAAATACTTTGTGTATAATACCGTTTTTATTTCAAAAAAAAGCACTGGCGTTTCTCCTGTTTTTTGGAATGTCGCTCAGTGTTTTTTCACAAAATAAAATCATCGGATTTGTAAAGGATGCCGTTACAAATAAACCACTTCCGTTTGCTACGATCCTCGTAAACAACAGCATCAGCGTCATCACAGATGCGGAAGGCAAATTTGAAATTACACTGACCAACGAAACCAAGGAAGTAAAGGTCTCTTATGTTGGTTTTGAGTCTCAAAATATTTCGCTAACCCCACAAACCGGTTTCTACAGCATCGACTTGCGACCCGATGTGCAAAAACTAAACGAGGTAACCGTTGTTGGCAATGCCAATTCGGCGAGGTCGCTTATAGAAAAAGCATTGGCCAAAAAGGAAGCCAATAATCCCAAAAAAGTGTTGTTTTCATACAGTTATAAAAACTACGAAAAGATCCTTATCACGGCTGATTTGGACACGGTAAACAAGTGGGTACGCCACATAGACAGCATTCATAACCAAGAGCGTCTGAGCCAGACAGATTCTACAGATGCCATGCTCGTCAAAAATTTACAGAAAAATCACCTCTATCTGAGTGAGAAACTATCAACCATTTATTTTAATCAAAACAAGGGAGCGAAACAGCAAATCAGTGCCTACAGAATGGCCGGTTTTAAAGAGCCGATTTACGAAGTGTTGGCTGTTGATTTGCAGAGCAACTCATGGTTTAACGACCGTCTGAGCCTGTTGGGAAACCAATACAGCAATCCGTATGCCTCGCCCGGTTTGGGAAGGTATAATTACAGAACTGTGGATACGGTTTTGGTAAATGGCAGACCCGGATATGTGGTTTCCTTCATGCCAAAAGATTATAAAAGACCCGGAAATCTTCAAGGTCTTCTATATATTGATACGCTTACTTTAGGCTTACAAAACACGCTGATAGAAACGGCGACCACAAGTGGTATAGACATCAAAGCCACGCAAAAATTTACGTTTATAGACAGCTTAAATTTGTGGTTCCCTTCAGACAGAGAGTTGGTCATTAGACAAGACAAACCCGAAGAACGGATTGAAATACTCAGTGGTGATGTCTCTGTAAAAGCACCCGACGACGAAGGCAAGCTGGAAGGTGTCTCTAAAATTGTGTATTTTCAGGCCTTATCTCAAGTTTCAGAGCTCAAAGTAAACTTGCCTTTGGAGATGAAAGGGCTTCACGCCGACATTACCTTTACCGAAGATGCACACCGTCTGTCATCGGAAAAATGGAAAGAAATCAGACCAAAACAGGCTACTGAAAGGGATTTAAAAACCTATATTTTTTTAGACAGTTTGGTCTTAGATCAGAAAATTGAAAGTAAAATTAACCTGGGGCGAAAACTTTTAGCAGGCTGGTATCCAACCAAATACATAGATTGGGATTTGCGTACACTCATCAAATACAACAACTTTGAAGGATTTAGAAGCGGTTTGGGATTTATCACCAATGAAAAATTTTCAGAGCGTTTTCGTTTGGATGGTTACGGCGTGTATGGCTTTAAAGACGAGGCACTCAAATACAGTTTTGGTGCCGCATACAAGGTGCAACCCAAATCAAATACTTGGGTTGGGTTGAGTTGGGTGGACGACTTGCAAGAAGTTGGTAACACCGTTTTCCTGACAGACCAACGTATTTTTTCCCTATTCGAGCCGCGCTTGTTCAATATTGAACTGTTTTACGATACGCAAATCTTGAGCGCGTATGTGGAACATGACATTACACCCCATTTGTTCACCAAGTTTCAAATCTCCAAAGGCGACTTCTTCACCAAGTTCGACTACAACTTCATCAACGACGGAACGGCTTTTAATTTTTTCAAATTGGGCACGGCTACCTGGTCATTTCAGTACAATCCGTTTAGTCGGTTTGTCAAAACACATAAAGGCAAATTGGAGGTAAAACAAGGTTTTCCAAAATTCTCTTTACAACTCACCAAAAGTGTGGATGGTTTTATTTCCGGCGATTTTAATTTTTTTAAGGCGGAAGGCAGGATTCTTCACGAGTGGAAGCATTTAAACAATACCAAAACGACTTTTTTGTTTGAAGGCGGTTGGGGCTCCGGCGATTTACCGGTGACGCATCTCTATCATATGTCGCCCAACAACCCCAATGACGACCGACTCATGGGACGCTTTTCAGTCACCGGACGAAACAGTTTTGAAACCATGTTCTTTGGAGAGTTTTTTTCAGATAAATTTGGTGCCCTACACCTCAGGCATGCGCTCAATCCGTTTGGAATTACCGACAAATTCAGACCCGAGCTTATACTGATTTCTCGTGCAGCCATCGGAGATGTTTCTGACCAAGACAAACACCTGGGCATCAATTTTAAATCGCTTGAAGACGGTTTTATGGAGTCGGGCTTTGAGCTCAATAAAATCTTTAAAGGATTTGGGCTGAGCTTGTTTTACAGATACGGGCCCAACAGTTTGCCTACTTTTGAAGACAATCTATCCTTTAAATTTACCTATTATTTTTCATTTGGATTCTAAAAAACATAGCGTTGCTTGCTTTTTTGAAATAGCATCCGCCAAACGGCATTCCTAAAATGAATTCATAAAAAAACCGCCTCAACTTGTGAGACGGCTTCATTAAAAATTACAATCGGCAAGAAAATTATTTCTTGGTTGTTTTGGCTTCTTTGGCCGCGTCTTGTGCCGCTTTCAAAGCTGCACGTGAAATTCTCACTTGGCAAACGACCAAGTTATCCGGATGCATGATTTTGTATGTATCGGATGCCAAAGAGGTTACGTATAATTTCTGACCCATCTCTAACGGGGTGATGTCTGCTTCGAGAAAATCAGGTAAATTTTTGGGCAATGCCTTTATTTTTATCTTTCGAGTAATAAGTACCAGCGTACCACCAGACAAAACGCCGGGTGATTTCCCAACGATTTTTACAGGTACTTCAATAGTAACTTCTTTGTCTTCGTAAAGTCTGAAGAAATCTACGTGAAGGATTTTGTCGTTTACCGGGTCGAATTGTATATCTTGTAGGATAGCCGGATGTTTTTTTCCGTCTGCCAGCACGATATCAACCGTGTGTACATCAGGGGTGTAAATCAGGTTTTTGAAAGAAGCTTCTTCCGTAGCGAAATGCAATGCCTGGTCTCCTCCGTACAACACGCAAGGAACCTGTCCAGCATTACGTAGGGCTCGGGTTGCAGCCTTGCCCACGCTTTCTCTTTGAGATCCGTTGATAATGATTGATTTCATTTAAATTGAATTAAGTATTAAAAAATTAGTGAATTTACATAAGAAATTTAGAACTGATAGACGTATTGGAATGCACGCGCTTCATCACATCTGCAAAGAGGTGCGCCGTGGACAATACTTTTATTTTCGGACTTTCTTTTCGCAACGGTATGGAATCCGAAACGATAAGTTCGGTCAATTTAGAACTTTCAATTTTTTCGTAGGCACTACCGGACAAAAGTGCGTGTGTGCAAACGGCCCTAACGCTGAGCGCGCCTTTCTCCATCATCACCTCTGCCGCTTTGACTAAAGTGCCGGCAGTGTCCACCATATCGTCCACCAACACCACATTCCGACCGTTTACGTCGCCGATCAGTTCCATGAGCGAAATCACATTCGCTTTTTTGCGCTGTTTGTAACAAATGACCACTTCGCTTTCTAAAAATTTGGAATAGGCATAAGCTCTTTTAGAACCGCCCATGTCGGGCGAAGCAATTGTGAGGTTTTCCAATTCTAAATTTTTGAGATAAGGCAGAAAAAGTGTTGATGCAAACAGATGATCTACAGGTTTTTCAAAAAAGCCTTGAATTTGGTCTGCGTGCAAATCCATGGTGATGATACGTGTAGCACCAGCGGCTTGTAACAAATTGGCTACCAATTTGGCGGCAATCGGTACGCGGGGTTTGTCTTTTCGGTCTTGTCGTGCCCATCCAAAATAAGGAATGACAGCGGTAATGTGACGTGCAGAAGCGCGCTTGGCCGCGTCAATAAAAAGTAGCAACTCCATCAAATTGTCAGAATCCGGAAAAGTAGAACCTATCAAAAACACACGGCTGCCGCGAATAGATTCTTCAAAAGAAGGCTGAAATTCACCATCGCTAAAGGTGGAAATAGACACTTTCCCAAGTGGTTGCCCATAGGCTTCCGCAATTTTTTCGGCCAGGTAAAGGCTTTGTCGGCAAGAAAAGATCTTAGGTTCCGGTTCTACAAAAGGCATGAGATATAAGGAATTGGACTTGTTATGGGTTACTCCGAATCGAGTGCAAATTTAAAAATTTATTTTTCATTTAAAACTATTGATGCAATCAAAAAAAAAATTCTATTTTTGCAGCCTATTTAAAACGCTTCGGTGGCGGAATTGGTAGACGCGCTGGACTCAAAATCCAGTGATAGCAATATCGTGTGGGTTCGATTCCCACCCGGAGTACAGATACAAACCCTTAAAACTTTGATAAACAAAGATTTAGGGGTTTTTTGTTTTAATATTTGTACTACTTTTTGTATGGTATTCAATGAAAAGGCACACTTATCATCTATTTTTAACAAACAACTGTCCAAATAACTTGGTCGCCCTACAACACCCTGCTCTGACACTCCTGAACTTGTTTACGATTAGCCCCCCCCTCGACTGCGCTCGGGGTGACATTCTATGGAGTGAGATACTGAAACGTGTTCAGCACGACAGTTTGTATTGATAAAGAACGAACAACCAATTATCCGCATTTAGAATCGCAACACAAAGCGTTGTTTGCTCAATTCTTCGTTTAAAAATACGATTCCTATATAAAATAAATCTATAGAAACCGTCACCTTGGGGTGTTTTTGAATCTCTTTCCAGGCGGCTTTCATGCCGGCAGACCAATTGATGTCGTCAAAAATAATGACGGTTTTGGAAGAAACCTTTGCCAGGCACATGTCAAAATAATGCAGCGTAGCTTCTTTTCGGTGGTCGCCGTCTATAAAGATCAGATCCGCCCTTGTTTCTGATAAAATTTCAGGTAAAACCTGATCAAAAAGCCCAGTGTACCCACGAATATTTTTATAACCCAACTTCAAAAAATGTGCCTGTGACAATGCAGCAATGTTTGGGCAACCTTCCACCGTATAAACCAAACGGTTTTTGTCTGAAGCCAAATACATACTACTGATTCCGAGCGATGTACCCAATTCTAAAACCACTTTAGCCTCACAAAAATCGGCTATACGACTGAGCAAACGTGCGTATTTCTCGGGTTTGGCTGCAAATTTGGCCAGCGTGGAAATACGCTTGTCGGAAGTTTTTGTTTCTTTTGAAGAGGCGCCCCAATCGGTAACTTGAACTATTTGGTGGTTTTGAAGCAGCGATTTTCGCAAGTTTTCAATTGGATAACAGGCATCCTTTTTGTTTTTTGGATGAAGCACCCGGTTGTAAAAATCAAAAACATAGGGAGAATGCAAACCATGCGCATTGGAAGCTTTTATCCAATACCACAGATATTGCAGTCGAACCAAAATCCGCTTCATCTATATTTTTTTAAATTTGAATCTGCCGCGCAACCAAAAAGTTTTTTTTTTTACAAAATCTCTGATAAAATGTCATCTCGTAAGAAACCTGCTACTTCTCTGTTATAATTTTTTTTGCGATACCGACTGACAGGCTGAATACCGGTTTCAAGGTTTAGCTTGAAAAGTTCGTCTGCGTGTTGCAATGCAAAAGGCGAAATAGACGATTCTTCTATCTCATACAAAGCCGATTTTTTGATACGTGTGATAAGTTCGTTGCGCAACACATCATTTTTGCAGCCGTCTGACAAGGGCGGTGTTTTAATTTGGGTGCCTTTCACCCAAAACAGACTGCCTGTAGTCGTGCCTATTACGTTTTTGTGTTCGTTGACCAACAAACAATCTTGATAACCGTTTTCATCCACAAAAATTTGTGCCAAGAGTGCGATGTGCCGATCCGGTGTGTGCAAGGTAGAAAGCATAGAGGCCGACACATAAAAATCTTTGTAAATTTCTACTTCGAAATTATCTATTGGGTTTTCAAAGACCTGATCGTTACCAAGTTTGACATCTAAAAGATAGGATACGGCCGATTGTTGGTTCTGAGTATCGGGTGAAGCTTCTCTGAAAACCGTAAGTGTAACATGTTGTACTTTCTGAATCGGGAGAATAACTTTGTGAATTTCACTTTCAAGAAATTCCAAATCGAAATGCATGGGAATACGCATCCGAAAAATACGCATAGCGGCCATCAATTGAAAGTAATGTGCTTCCCAAAACAAAATACGACCTTCAACAATTTTGACCGTTTCACAAACTGCATCGGCATATTTAAATGCACGGTTATCGAGCGTAAGACAAAAAGAATCGCGAGGAATCAGTTTGCCATTAAAATTTATATTCATGTTGAAGTGGAAACTTTTTAGGTGGCGCCGATGAGGTGTTTCAATTCCTGAATCATATTCTCCCAAAGCATTTTGTTTTCTTCTACCTCATCTTCTTCGGCAAAATCGGTAACAACTATGGAAACGTCCTTGGTAATCTCGTCTTCCACGATTTTCATTTCAAAAAAATAAGCGGTGTTTTCGTCGGCCAACCAGCGAAATTTGACGCGTTCGCCGGTTTTTTTAGAAAGCAGCTTTGCTTTTTCTTCATTGTCATCCCAGATAAAAGTAAAGATTTCACCTCTCGAATTCACATTGTCGGCAAACCACTCTGCCAAGCCCGAAGCAGTGGAAATATACTGATAGAGCAGCGCTGTAGAAGCGTGTATGCTAAATTCTATTTCAAATTTGATTTTGGAAGTCATTTAGTTTAATTTTTCGCCAATATATAGAATTATTAAGGAATAGAAAACAAAAATTATTTTTTTCAGTAAACTTTGATGACTGCAAATTTACATTTATATTTGCGACCCGAAAAATGGCGAGGTAGCTCAGTCGGTTAGAGCGTCGGATTCATAACCCGGAGGTCACGAGTTCAACTCTCGTCCTCGCTACAAAACAAAAGGCGTCCGAACAAGACGTCTTTTTTTATGATTAAAAAGTTTCAACTGCCAAAACCGTTTTACACTTGTTTACTTCTTACACCAAAGAATTCCGGTACAACCTCAGGCTTGCCTTTCCTGTGATGATTGGGCAGCTCGGGCATGTTTTGGTGGGTTTTGTAGACAATGTGATGGTAGGACAGTTGGGTGCTACACCGCTTGCAGCCGTGTCATTGGGCAACAGTCTTATTTTTATAGCACTGTCGCTAGGCATTGGTTTTTCCTACGCCATCACGCCACTGATGGCACAAAGTGACGGTAGTGGCAATGTTGTAGAAGGCCAACGCTATTTCAGGCATGGCGTTATGCTTTGCCTTCTCAATGGGCTTATTTTATGGGGGATTTTGTATGCTTCATATCCGCTTTTGAGTCGGCTTAGTCAGCCGGAAGAGGTGGTCGTTTTGGCCATTCCGTATTTGAAAATTGTGGCCTTTTCCATGTTGCCCTTGATGCTTTTTCAAGGATTTAAACAAGCCGCAGACGGGTTATCTGTAACAAAGGTGGCCATGGCTGCCACTTTATTGGCCAATTTGCTCAATGTGTTGTTTAATTATACACTGATATACGGAAAATTTGGTTTTCCGCGCATGGAAATTGAGGGTGCAGCTTGGGGCACGGCCTTATCACGCATCTTTATGGTAATTTTTATGATTTATTTTCTCAAAAATCATAAAAAATGTAAAATTTATATGCAACATTTTACATCCATACAAGTAAACAAAGCCTATTTTACGAAAATCATCAAAATAGGCTTGCCCAGTGCGATGCAAATGTTTTTTGAAGTCGGTATTTTTTCGGCCACCATCCTACTTGCCGGCACCCTGGGCACTTTGTCGCAAGCAGCCAACCAAATCGCATTAAACCTGGCTTCCATGACCTTTATGATTGCTGTGGGCTTGGGCGTTACTGCCACCATCAGGGTTGGCAATCAGAAAGGCAAACAAGATTTTGAGGCTTTGCGGCGTATCGGCCATTCCGTTTTTCTATTGGTCATTTTGATAGAAGCGGTTTTTGCGGTGCTTTTTCTCATACTTCGCAATTATTTACCACTCTTATATCTGGATTTGGACAATTCTTTGCAGTTGGCAGACAATAGCCTAGTTATAGCCGAAGCCGCTATTTTACTTGTTATAGCCGGATTTTTTCAACTATCCGATGGTATCCAGGTGGTAGTATTGGGTGCCTTGCGCGGCTTGCAAGACGTGCGTGTTCCCACCTATATCACTTTTGTTGCCTACTGGCTTATTGGCTTTCCTACCTCTTATTTTCTGGGCAAAGCCGATGTTTTGGGCAGTTTGGGTATTTGGCTGGGCTTACTTACCGGGCTTAGCGCAGCCGCAGCGATGCTCTATATCCGGTTTCATTTGATTACCAAAAAAATGATTGTTTCGGGATGATTATGTTAAAGATTCTGAATACCGTCTGATTGCTTTGTCATTTTTATTAATAATGTTTGAAATTATGTAGTCTTTATTCAGGACGGGGCATTTTAACAATAAACAAATGGCACACCTCATACCACACATGAAACAAACCCAAATATGTATATTTGCCTGATGGATCCGTTTTATGATGCTCTCAACAGCGTTGAGAAAGCAATTAGTTGCCCACAAACCCATTAAAACCAAACCTATGACTCTACCCAAATTTCTCTTGGCCGACAACACAGACTATCCGGATGCCATTTTTGTGGTGCATACCGAGTATCCTACATTTGTTGTCAATTTGGCAACCGATGATTTTCAGTTGCTGGAAGAGACAGACGAAGCCAACAACCGTGAATTTCAGCACGAATTGGAAACGCTTTTTGTACAGGCCAACGAATTTTACGACCGCGAAATCAGCCGATACGAAGAATAATGCCCGAAGTTTTGCAACACCTCGACCGCGATTTGCTCCTCAGTCTTAACGATTGGGGAAGCCCTGCTTGGGATGTGTTTTGGCTTTTTATCACCAACAAATGGGCGGCCCTACCGCTCTACGCCATTTTGATTTGGCTTCTCTACAAGCAATTCGCGTTTAAAAAATTTCTGATGCTATTGCTACTCGTTGTTTTACTCATCGCGCTGACTGACCAAACGGGCAATTTGTTTAAATACGGTTTTGAGCGGTTGCGCCCTTGCCACGAACCCGCTTTAGCCGGACGTGTCAGTTTGGTGGGAGCGCGATGTGGCGGACTATTCGGATTTTTCTCAGCACACGCAGCCAACAATGCAGCCTTGGCATTTTTTATAGGTTTGCACTTGCGCAATCGTTATGTTTGGTTGTTTAGAGGTCTTTTGCTTTGGACATTATTGGTGGCCTACAGCCGGGTGTATGTTGGCGTCCACTACCCCGGCGATGTTTTATTTGGCTTGCTGCTGGGCAGTTTGTACGGCTGGGGATTTGTGATTCTTTCCAAAAAGATTTCTAAAAAATGGTCCTTGGAAGACAGAAAATAGAACGCTAAAAACCGGACGCTTCAAATTTCAGCTTTAAAAGGGCAAACCCGCATCAGTACTTCTTGTAATTCTTTTATTGTATTTTCTGACGGTGAGTGTGAGTGTGGGTGTTGGTGAAATAAATTTTCAATCATCTCCAAACTCAGTTTTTTATTAATGATTTTCGGCTTGTAGGATTCAATTTCTACAGATTCGAAATAATCTTGAAATTTTATCCCGTCTCCAAAAGGCTTATCAGAAAAAGGAGTCCAAACCGCAGGAATGCCATAGGCATGGGCCACAATCAAACCGTGAAGAGATGAAGAGACAATGCGTTCACAACTTAAAAGTAAATCGGTGGTGGCTTCAATATCATTGGTCATCAAGTCGATGAGCAAGATCTCCTTTTCATTTTCATAAAAAGGTTTGATGGTTTTAAAATCATTATAATGCGGAATGATGCCAAATTTGTATTTTTTTAGAAGCAGTGGCCTGTAGTGTAATGGTAATAGCAAAGCGGGGTCGCCGTAAATTTCGGGAACTTGATGTCCTTGCTTCAGGAGGCATCTTCGGGTTTGAGGACCTCTTACGGCAAGGAATTTAGCAGACTTTACCACTTGGTTTTCTTGTATAATGCCACTCCCCCACACTATACATTTTTTATTGACATGAGCCAAAATACTACCTGCTGTCACGTAAATGGGGTAGAAATAATCTTTGAAATGCCATTTTTTTGGATGTATCCATAACGCTTCGCTACCTGAGATTTTCTCAACCAAATATTTGCCCAACAAATCGCCATAGTTTTCTTTGGTCTTGTACATCAACTTGACCTCATTCCACCAAAACAGACGAATTTTCTTTTTACTAGAATACATAAAGCAATGATACTACAATTAACCACCTACTCAAAATTAAATTTAGTTATGATTAAAAACGACATCATTACTTCCTATACTAAAAATCGATGCTCAAATCGCAAACCTGAAAGGTTTTGAAAACCTTTCAGGTTCAATAAAAAACTAATCGCTTCCAGGTGGTTTACACCTCAATGACCCAATGCAGCGTTTTCAAATCATCGCTCACGGCATAACTGTAGTTGTGGTGTGGATAGTGAAACACAATGCTTCGCAAAACCATATCGTTGACTTGTTTCATGGAGCAATAGGGCTGTGTTTGCTTGCCTAAAACCTGTTTGATCTTATGTTTTAAGCTGCGGTAATACGGGTCTTCGTAAAACTGTACCGAAACAATCGCATCGGAAGTGCTAGGCAACTCAACCGCCAGAAAGTGCTCGACTACGGCTAGTATATTAGGGAGCTTTAGCACGACCGACGGACGTTGCAAACGCTCTAAATCTTCGGTGCTGTAATAGGTGCTGGCTGCTTGTAGCCGAGGCTGGATGTATTTTTGCGACTTGTGCCAAAAATAATGCTGTTGGTTGAGGCGTTTGACATTGAACAATCTGGGTGTTTTGCTGAGTTTACTGTCATTGTATGTGTTGTATATAACATGCCATTGATGCTTAAAAAAAAGTTCATCTCTATGGGTTAGCTTTTGCCCCGAATGTTCCAACCGCGCAAACAAATCAACGTCTTCCGAACCGTAAAAATGATAAAATTCATCCAAGCCTTGCACTTCTTCCAGGGCTTTTCTGGAAACCAAAACCATACCGTTGACCTTTCCTATATGCTTAATTTTCAATGCATCAAAAGGTTGTTTTTCTGTGGTTTCATAGGTGTCTTTGTGGGTTAAATAAGCGAGTTTGAATAAGTATGCTTTTTGTTTGTCTGCAATTTTACAGAAAAGAGACAGTGTTTGCGGGTGGAAAATTATATCCACATCAGCGATAAAGATAAAATCGGCGTGCGCTTGCTTGATGCCAAAATTTAGGGCTTTGCTTTTGTTCCACAACAAGCCGGGATGAGCGATGTAATGGTAGGTTGCAAATTCAAAGCTTTCTACAACGGCTTTTACCGAGGCTGCAAAGGCTTCCTCACTGCCATAATCGACAAACACCACTTCGAAGTTTTTAACATCCTGTTGCTGCAAAGACTGCAACGACAAGCGCACGCGTTGTGCATCGCGGTTGCGGTAGGCGTAGAGGATGGTAATTTTATTGTTTTCTTGTGCCATATATCCAACTGTCTAAAACCTGATCACCTGTTGACCTTTGATAAACTTCGAAACCGTTTGAAATTAAAAAGGTTTTTACCTTTGAGGTAATATTCTCATCCCTGGCATTTAAAAAATCATGACAAGAAATAGCAATATTGTCAATAATACCTATTGTATTTTTCATCCCATCAACCATTTCGAATTCCGCTCCTTCAATGTTCACTTTTAAAAAATCTATTTTTGTAATATTATGATTTTTTACAAAATCATCCATAGAATATGAATTTACCTCAACACCCTTTTTATGCTCGTTTGTTCTTCCTGTTCTATAGTTATCAGATAATTCCATCCATAAAGTACCGGTTTTATCCGAAATCGCTGCATTAAAGGGATTCGCAGATTCAAAATTATTTTTTTGTTTTAACAATTTGAGCAAATTATAACTTTCTGGGTTAGCTTCTATTGCATACAATATTCCATTTTCTCCAATCATTTCAGCAAAAAAACATAGCTCTAATCCATTGCCTGCACCTACATCAATTATAACAGCTCCCTTGACGGGTTTATATCTTTGACAAAAAATATTCAAACACCTATCATAAAATTGTTTTTTAGAATAGTAAATGTAAGGTTGCCTAACACCAAGTAAGAACAAACCGGCATGTTTTAACCAATAAATCTTATTAATAGAATCATAATTTATTTGATTGTTGACATTATAAAATAGCTTAGTTCCAATATTTAAAAAAAGCAAATAAAGCCTCTGACTTCCAGTCAATTTAAACATTTTAAGAGTAAACTTCTTAAATAACTTTTCAAAAGATTTTTTCATAAACTTAAGAGGTAATCAGCTTCTTTAAAATAGAGCCTATTGAAATTGATGGGTTAGTTTATTGATATGCTATCATAAGCTTTCAACACTTTTTCTTTAATAACGTGATAATCTAATCTTTTAATTAATGCTAGGTTATAAACAAAAGCACTTTCTAGCATTGCACGATTACTCATGGCGTATTTTAACAAATCTGCAATATGGTTACTATCCATAGGGTCTTTAATCAATAATCCGTTAGTATTGTTTTCTATAATTTCTTCTGTTGCTCCCCCGGGATTGCTTTGAATAGGAAAAGTACCCATAATAATAGCCTCCAAGACTGTATTCGGCATCCCATCTGAAATAGAATTACCTATATAGATGAGTGCTTCACCTTTTAATTTGATAAGTTCTTTTTGACTTATTTTGCCTAAAAGCTTAAAATTAGACCATCTATCTAACCCGTATTTACTTACAAACATTTGAACAGCTTCATTATCGGCATATACCAATATCTTGTAATCAGATAGCTCTTGTTTTAAAGACAGTAAGGCTTGAAGCACCATATTACACCTTCCAAAGTGATGTTCATAGCCCTTGATTAATATAATGTTGCGTTCTTTTAGTGGCTTTCTGAAATTTGTTAATTCAGCTAAATCGTAACCGCCACCCGTAGGATAAACCCCCAAACTTGCGCCCTTAAAACCGTGTTTTTTGGCGATAGTGATATCTCTAGCACAGTCGGCAAACATATAGTCAATATGTGGCAAACATGCTTTTATTTCGCGTAATCTAGCACTGTCATTTTGATAAAAATACAAATCGTTACCCCATGCCGAATAAATCCATTTTATGTGATGGTGTTTTTTCATAACTTCTAATATTGGCGCGCAACTCATATACATCACAAAACTATGCACCACGTCGGGTTGTACTTCCTGTAAATAGGCTTCAAAGGCTTTGTCTATGGGTCGTTCATTGATGCGCTGTATTAGCTTGTAGAGCCACGGGAATTTATTTTTGATAAAATACCTACCCGGAAAGTTCCATTTTAAACGCCACTGCTTGCAATAGTGCAACCAGTTTAACCGCTGGTTTTCATAGTTTCCGTCTAATGGATCAAACCAGTACACCTCGTGTCCGCTGTCTTTGAGCTGCGCTACCCATCGGGTAAAGTGGATAGAAACCATAGAGACCATTAGTATTTTCATGTGTATATTTTATTTATTTCGACTTCGCTCAATACAAGTATTTTTATCAGTCATGCTTCGACTGCGCTTAGCACAGGCACGGAACACCCTAGGACATTCACACTCCTGTGTGTCAATAATTTTACTTATTCGTTTCATCGATTCATAAATTTCAAAACCTGCTCTTGGGTTAAGCCTTTGTGCGCCAGTAATTTTTTAAATATAAAATCTTTATACAACAGCTGTCTTACTACATATTTTTTGAACTGCACATAATATTTGTTGCGCTTTTTGGTTGCAAATTGTGGCGCTTCAGCAAGGGCTAAATCTTTAGGGTTTTTGTTTTTAGCAATTTCTTCATCCATCCAACTTTCTAAAGTATTCCCCATATGAAAAGTGTAATTTTCATAGGTAGATAGCCGCCAATGCCCATAAGCTACCGATGGAATGTCTATAAAATCCCTATCGTTTTTAGGAGACAACAACTCGTCGGCATGGTTTTGTTTAAACTGATAGAGCAATTCGGGTTTTATAGTAAAGGTATAGTGACCGCAGCCCAAACATGCTATGACGTCATTCACTTGCAAGGATAATATTTTTTCTTGGTGTATCTGGGGGTTTACAAAGCCCCAACCTATACTTTTATAAAACATTGCTACGGCTTGGGGGTTTTTGACTGCCCTGATCTTAAATTTTTTATTCAACAGATTATCTAAAAATACATTTTCGTTGAGGTACTTACAATGCCACGATAAAGGGGTTGTTCCTACCATTCCTGCCCTAGGAAAGTTTTCGTAAATCTCATAAATCGCTTTCTGCCAACCCGGTATAAAAAGCACATCGGCATCTGTGATGGTCACCAACTCAAAATGATGTCCGGCTAGTGCCTTTGCAATGGCATTGATCTTTCCGACATTAGTGGTGTGTATAACTTCGTGAATCTTAGCGTCCTGATGCATGGTGTTCAGGTAGCTTTTGACGGCATCGCAGGAACCATTGTTGACGACACTGATAAATGTTTTATCGTGTACCGAATTATAAATACTCTCTAAGCAGCGTTTAAGAATTTCTAGTCCGTCTTTGTAATAGCCCTCTAAGTTCGGTACATAAACCGGCACGATGACATGATGAAAAAAACCTTTTTCGCTATGTTTTTTTCCTAATCTAGCAGGATTTGTTCCTTCGCGCATGTGTATTTTTTAAAAAAATTAAATTCAGGCAATAATATAAAGAATTAACAAAAAAAATGTCGCTTCTTAATCTTGACATGGGTAAATACATTGAATATAAAAACAAAAAATTCTCTGAAATAGCCTTTTTTAAAATACAAAGTAAGAATTTTAATTAACTTGCCTACGCTAAATTTATCATTGTAATACGTTTTGTGCATTTTGGTTTGCAATACGCTGATTTGGTTTTTATCAAATTGTTCACCGTGTGCTTTTAACAAGTAAAAATAATACATAAACATGGCATGATTCTTCTGCTTGTTAAAACCCATTCCGGATATGCTTTTGTCTGAAATTCTTATCTTAACCAAAGCTTGATTGATGCTAAATATTTTACTAAAATTTGACACCTCAACGACGGCCAACTTATCAGAAGCCCAGCCAAGGGGAAAGTTTTTGAACCCAACTTCTAAGAGCTTTTGTTTGTGAAACACATACTCACTCAAAGAACATCTTGTTGCTCTAAAAATAAAATCTGTTGAACGTTCAATTTCAGGATTTGTAATATGTTCCGAAATAGCTTCGCCCGTGGCGTTTATTTTAAGTGTCGAAAATCTCATCACGTGAATATTCAATGCGGCAACTCTAGTCAAATGATGATAAAAATGCTCTACTACCTGTGCATCTAACACATCATCATCGCCCAAAATCATAACCCATTCTTCATCGCCGGTCAAGGCTACGCATCGTTCCCACTGTTTTACCAAGGATGTAGCGCCCATATTGTTCTGAAACCTATGGTATTTTATGTGAAGTTCTTTTTCGTACTCTTTGATCAATTCAAACGGTCGCTCGGGGCTTGCATCATCGCCAATGTAAATCACAAAGTTCTTGTTGTGTTGTGCCTTTAATGACTCTAAAGTATCTCTAAAGAAATACAGCTTAAAATAAGGAATGACAATGGCTAACATTTAAATAAATAATTTGAGCTTAAGTTAATCTATTCTATTTCATTAAGGCAGTAATTGTCTTAAAAAATTTTAAACTTTGATTTTCAATATTAAATTCTTTAAATATTTCATACATTTTCGAACCTTGTTGTACTAGTTGTTCCTTATTATAAAATAAATCAATTATCACATCTCCCATTTTTTCAATATCCATATATGGAACAACAGTATTTGGCACATGACCTATTACTTCTTGAATACCCGTAGCCCCTTGGAAACATATAATTGGTTTTTTCATCATACCCAATTCTATGCAAACTAAAGGAAATGGATCTTCACGAGACGTCATCAAAAAAATATCAAAATTAGAATAATAATTTTCCGGATTTTTTTTTATTCCTACAAATTCAACTTTTTTATCCAAATTTAATTTACGTATATCTTCTGTATAAATAGATTTGTTCAAATCTGAAATAGAGCCTACCCATTGAAATTTAATATTTTCATTAGGCAACCTATTACAAACATATTTGGCAATGAGCAAAAAAATATCAGGTCCTTTTCTCCAGTTAACTAAGCCTGAAGCTCCAACTATAAAATCATTACTTTTTGCTTTAGTGCCACTTTTTATTATTGAATGTTCATAAATAACTTTAATCTTACTTTTATCAAATCCCCAATTGGATATCAAGTTCTCTGAAACAATTTTTGAAGCTGCTATATTTAAGTCTAAAAATTTTTGATATGTTTTTAATTCTGGACAATAATGCTTCAATACGATTTGTAGCTCGTGAAAATGCGCAATAACTTTTATTTGATGTGTACTCTTGCTTTTTAAATAGCAAGCCATAGGAATGCTAATAACAGTATTTGCATAAATCAAATCGTAATTGTTAGCCATTATAGAATTCAATCTTTTTTTAGAAAATCTAAAATCATTTTTAGGTTTATTGAAGGAGTTAAATATGAACTGTCTATATATTATTTTAAAAATCGATTTTTGTTTTTTGACAATGAAGTGTTTTCTTGAAACAGCACTAAATTCCTTAATCAATTCTTCATGTTCTAGAGTTAAAACATCACAAGTAATTAGATCTGACTTATTGTTTTTTAACCATTCTAAAAAATATAAAAGCATTAATGGTGCACCAGTTCTAGATGCCGAATGATTAATAAAGAGGATTTTCATTTGTTTAATGCTTTAATTGTTAGTTTAAGATAAGTACTTTCCATTTGTGTCATCGCGAGGTGTTTTGAGTAGTAATTTCCGAGAATATACTTTCTGATTTTAAAACTTTTAAAAACAAGACCTTTTAAATAATACTTTAAAAACACAATTCTTTTACAACCAATAAAAAATCTTCTTTTAAGAGCTATTTTAATTGGAAATAAATTGAATGAATTCTTCAAAGGGTAGATTATGAATACATTGCATATAAATTTAAAATAACTCTTTTTAACATACTCAAAAACTTCAGCATTATCTGATAACAATTGATTTATACTCAACACCGCAATGTAAACTGAATCAAAATAACTTTCCGTTTTAATAAGTTTACCAATACTAGCATGCCGCGATATTCTAAAAAAATGGTCAGGTCTATCTTCGATAATAGTTATATTAGGTTTTAAAAATAATATTCTACAATGCAACTCCCAGTCTTGCCAAGCTATAAGCTTTTCATTCCATATACCATTTAAAGCAAAATATTTTCTATTCCATGTTACAGATGTCGTATGCCATGGTATATCAATATTAATGAATCTCAATAGGTGTTCTTCGTACGAATGCTTGTTAAATAATTTATTCCAAATAATTTCTGAGTCTCCAATATTCTTTCTGAAGCTACCAGTTAAATTAACAAGAAAATCACATTTATAAAAGTTGATATTTCCTATTCTATTTAAAATCGTTTCTTTTATAAGTAAATCATCAGAATCTAAAAAAATTACATACTCCCCCCTACTCATTTTAAACCCAAAATTCCGCGCGCCATTGCCACCGGGCAGATGTTCGGGTGGGCGGTGGTGGTACTGAAAGCGTGTGTCTTTTGCTACATAAGTCTGTACCACGGCATCGGTGTTGTCTGTACTGCCGTCGTCCACGATGATGCATTCCCAATGCAGATAAGTTTGCGCCAACACGCTGTCTAAGGTTTCGCCAATGAGGTGTGCCCGGTTGTAGGTGGGAATGATAATGGAGACAAGCGGCTCGGTGTTAGGCATGTGGTGACTGTTTTGCAGGCTAAGGTAAGGAATCTGCATGGATGGTGAAATACCGGGGTGAACATCGAACTGTCACCCTACAACAACATGAACTGTCACCCTATAACAAATCGAACTGTCACCCTATAACAACATGAACTGTCACCCTATAACAACCTGAACTGTCACCCTGAACTCGTTTCAGGGTCTTGTCTCTGCGGGGTGAAGATGCTGAAATGAATTCAGCATGACAGGTCGGTTCGTTCAGCATGACGGGGGTTTGCTCAGCATGGCAAAGGATTGGAGCGTGTTGATGCTGAAACAAGTTCAGCATGACAGGTCGGTTCGTTCAGCATGACGGGGG
>JAHJTN010000019.1 GCA_018829465.1 Bacteroidota bacterium
TCACAAGGAGCTTTTACTGTATTTAAAGACGGAAAACTTAAATGGCACACTCAAAAGCTATGGAAAGCAAAACTATATCTATGGTGGATGAAAGTAAAATGTGCAACTATTATTCGGGAGACTGCATAATGGTTGCTAACGGTTTTGTATAAGATTAGTTGCGTGGTTTAGCAACTAACTTTGCAAGTACAAACCGAATAGAAAATCCGCGAGGATTTTCGTAAGTAGGCTCGTAACAAGCAATTAATTTTATACGTTGTTGTGCAACGTTTTTTATTTGTTCGGATTAGGAAGTTCAGTTCTTAATTCACGCATTTTATTTAATAATTTTAACTGTTTATTTCCATTATGTCCAATTCGTTCGTTTTCTAAATAAATTAAATTATCATCTACTATTGCTTGATTCTGACGTTCAACCAATTCTTCATACTCTGCATTAAATTGCGAAATGCTTTTTTTTAACCATTCAATAAATGCTTGAATAAATTCGGTTCGGTCATCGAAAAATATTGAGTCAGCATTTGTGAAAATCACATAGTTTTGTTTCTGAGTTATCAAGTCGGTCATTTGATAAATCTGCTTAAATTCAATTCCGCTGTCTTTGATTAAAGCTTTAAATTTTAATTTAGTTATTTCACTAACTTTTTCATAAACATCTTCTCCGTAATTTGGATTCATTTTGTCAGGTATAAACTTCATTCAATTTTGAAAAAGCAATTAATAGCTAGGTGTCGCTCCAACAACAAAAGTTCCGAAGTTTTTCATTGCATTCGGTGCATCAATTTTTATTGAGAAATCTTTTGTTGAATTCGGTTCGTAATATTCGTAAAAAACATAAGTCTGATTGTCAATTACTGTTTTAGTTTTAGAGTATAATTCAACCGTAATTTTCAAATCTTTATATTTTGCCATTGTCGCACTATTCTTAACTTGTCCTTTTATCAAATATCCATCATATTTTGCACTTGAAAATAATCCAGCGTCTTTGATTTTATTCCTTTGCATTGTTACATTTTGTAATTCCAAATATTGTAAAGGATTATTATTTTCCTGCATTTGTAATTCCATTTTCAATTCAGCAGGTGTTTTCTGTCGATTTTCTTTACATCCAATTATCGTTAATGTCAAAACGTAAATTAAAATCAGCGTAATTTTTTTCATATTTTATCTTTTGGTTTCTGTTTTCGATGGTTTGGTCAAATGTTGCACAACGTTTATGTGTAAGGAAAGTTGCGTATAAAAATGCGAGAACTTTCCGATTTATAAATATATTAAATTAGAAAAGATGGAACAAAAGAAAAGAACAAAACAAGCAATTTTTTTTACACGGTGTTGGCAACCGTTTTTAAATTCAGTCAAATGGTTATCGGTTAATTTAATTCCGATTAGGACTTTTAATAAAAGGGAATTTACTTATTATAAATTCTTTTTTATCACGATTGCTAAAATCAGTCGTTAAGGTTTACTGTTAGGTAAGGCTACATTTAGAGAGAATTTTATTCTAGATACAGATTCGTTTATTTCAGTATCTGATAATTTTCCACCTAATTTTAATGAATAAACATTAATTCCGCCTTCTCCACCAGTTTCTTGGGAATTGGAAATTGTAACAGCTACGTCAAAATCAATTTTTGAAACAGCTCTAGCCCCTTCCTCATTTCCGAAATAAGTGGTTTCGTTTTTATCAAAATCCCATTTGCCAACATGAGGATTAATTCTCGCTCCATTTTCATTGGCGAAATCTTGCGAGTCCTTAATTCCTTTGATTATTGATTTTAACGATTTAGAAATAAATTTGTCTAATTCCATAGTTCTTGCGTTTGAGTGAGTTCAAATGGTTGCCAACGTTTTAGGCTATGAGCAGTTGGGGATTTCTTGCCCTAACTTTTCGGTTTAGCATTGACCTTTATTTCATTCACTATCTTTTAATTTAAACACCTAAACCCCAATTGCTTATAGCCTTTGTTGTGGCAAGTGCTTTATTCTCTGAGTTTTAATATTTCTTCTTTAAGTTTCGGAAGTTCTCTCACAATTATTGTCCATATAACTTCGTCAGATATATTATCGTATTCGTGAGCAATTCTGTTTCTTGTTCCGATAATCTGTCTTGCGTTTTGTATTTCAATTTGAGCGTTCTTGGAATTCGTTATCCTGTTAACCGCCTCGCCTATAATTTCAATATTTCGCTCTACTGCCTTTTTCGTTTTTAAGTCTTTCTGAAATTCAAAAAAGTCTCTCTTTTCAGGTAAAAAGTCAAAAATCTCATCTATTGACCTTAAAATGTCTTCGAGCCAAGCGTTTACTTTGTTATCCATAAATCACCACTTTTGACTCGTCAATTTCTTTTCTGAAAAACGAGTTTTTTATTCCACGTTCTTCTATCAAGTCAATTTGTCGTTTTAAAATCTGTTCTAATTTGTCTTTAAGTTGAAAATACAAATCAGTATATTTTATCGGGTCATTTTCGTCAAAGTCAACCACAAAATCAATGTCGGAATCTGAAGAAAAATTGTCGGTCAATACAGAACCAAAAACTGAAAAATTCTTAACTCTATATTCCTTACAAAGTTCTTTAATTCGTTCTATGTTATTCTCTGAAATTTTCATCACTTATTTATCTAAATCACAAAGTTACAATTTTTCCACGAGTTCTATTTTTGCATTTGCCACAACTAGTAAATATCACCAAATATATATAACTTTTTTATTCCTTTTCAAAGTTATCCCCATTTTTTCTGAGGAGTTGGTGGTTCGCAAGCATATCCAAAGGACTCACTATCTTGTTAATGGCCTGCTTGGTCAAATGCGTATAGGTCATCGTGGTTTGTATGCTGCTGTGGCCCAACAATTTTTGGATGTAACGCACATCTGTGCCCTGTTCCAACAAATGCGTGGCAAAACTATGACGCAAAGTGTGTACAGACGCTTTCTTTGACAGTCCCGATTTCTGAACCGCTTTTCGCATAATCGATTGTACGCTCGTTGTACTGTAAGGCTCGCCCGCAAATTGTCCCTCAAACACATACCTGTTCGGCTTGTAAATCGTTTTGTAATAGGCCAAAAACGAAACAATACTCTGTGGCAACATCACCATCCTGTCTTTCTTTCCTTTTGCATTCTTAATGTGTATCTTGTGCTCTTCAAACAAAATATCGCGCCACTCCAAAACCACCAATTCACCCACGCGAAGTCCGGCTCCATAACCAAGCAACAACAACAGCTTATGCTTCGGATTATCGACCACTTGAAAAATGCGCAAACATTCTTCCAAAGTCAATACCGCCGGCAATTTCTTCTCCCGCTTTGGCCTCGGAAGTTTAAAACTTACTTCTGTCTGCCCCAACACTTGTTGGTAGTAAAAAGTTAAGGCATTTACCATCGTATGCCCGGCCGAAGCCGACAAACCGCGTTCCATAAGTGATGCTAAGTGAGCAACCACTTGTTTCGGTCCTATCTGAGAAGGATCCGCGTAGTGGTGATCGCGCAAAAAACGGATAAATGCACTACCGTAATTGCGCAAGGTCGCCTCACTGTAGTTCAATGCTAAAATGTGATTGACAAAATCAGTGACATACACATGTGCATGTTCCGGAACTTGCTCAAAAAGAAGTGCTTTGGTTTTGCTCAAATCGAGCTGCTTCCTGTTGGGCAAATTTCTCTTGTCTAAATAATTTGCCGGCAATTCGCTAACCGTTTTGACACCGTGAGGTTCAAACTGCATCTCAACGGCCTCATAAACAGCCGGAGCCGCCGGTAGCAAGTAACAGTCGTGAAGCTTGCTGTAGCGAGCCATGCTAAACCGCTTTATTTTTTCAATCAAAACCACCTGCGGAGGTACGTAAACCCGCATCCATTTTACATCGTCAAAATGAGGAAGCACACGAATAAATAGCTTCGTAAACCGAACTTCTTTATACAAATAATCATCGCCAAAAAAGGAAACAACACCCAATATGGTTTCCACTTTCGACTTCACCTCCGGATGACGTAAAGCCATATAAACCTTGTAGTTTGCATTCCAAAACACACCCTTCACAGCCAACAATTGCTTGCTGATGGTCTGTACATAATGCATCTTAAACACCCAATACTTACCAATGTTGGGCAATCTGCGCAATTTCATCTGAGATACAAACAAGTCTGTTTCAACTTTATGTTCAGGGTTGTGCACCACGGCACCTGACTGAAGTGCATCGCTTTTTGCGATTATGGGTGGATTTTCTCGGTCGCTTTGACCGGCCACCTGATCTCTAGACAAAATTTCATCAATATTTTCAATCGCTACAACCGCATCCGGAAAAGTTTTAAGCAACAAATCATATCGCTGCCTGTTATAGTCTAAATACCAACACCTGTGCGTACGGCTAAAGATAGCATTCAATTCCTTCATCTGCGATATTAAAGCCGCGTCATAAGGAAAGTAAATACCAATCCGATCTGCACCCCGATGTTTTAATTTCCTTAGTGTTATAAACATATTATGGTATTCATTTTGTTAAGCTACCAGTCCGCGTGCCGCAGAATTGACGACGATTCGCGCATAGGGTTTGTGGCGGGCAAACAAGCGCAAATTTTTCGGATTAGGTATTACGTTTATAAAAATACAAAAACTTTTGATTCAGCACTTATTCCGCCATAAACTTTATATTTGGATAAACTAAGCGTTCTAAACTGGGGTAGCTTACACTTCCACGTTCTGCTATGCGGTTTGTAGTAAATTAATTCCAGATAATTCTTGTCCAATTTGGTGAATTCCATTTAGTATTTTCTCAGTTTGTTTAGGTGATGGCTTTTTAGTCCCGGAAACATATTGAGAAAGCAAAGAAGCGTTCATTCCAATTTTCTCAGCAAGGAATTTTGCATTAATTACTTTATAATATTTGAAGAACTGTTTGAAGTCAATTTCAAATCGAATATCATTCGGATTTACTTTTACATTTTCATCTTCAAAGTAAAATTCAGTCGCTTCATTCGCGCTATTTATCAATTCGGGGATAGATTTACCAGTTGTAAAAATCGGATAATCTAATGCATATGCCGAAAAACCGGTGTCAGTTTTCTCAACAGTCAATATGATTTTCTTTTTTGCCATAATATTATAATTTAATTCCAGCGTCTTTAATATTTTATTTTCCAGTCCTTTACCCATTTCTTGGCTACCGTGATTAGGAAATATGATTATTTCTTTTTTTGTTTCGTGATGCATTTTTACGTGTGACCCTTTTTGAAAAACTGGATACCAACCGTCTTTAATCAAAATTTTATAAAGTTTGGAACATTTCATTTAGTTTCTCATCTCGAATTCAATTCAAAAGTAAATTATTATTTACTTTTCAGTAATGTTTTTATTTTGAAAACGAATTTTTTTTCAGTATTTGCTACAACTGTTGCATAACTCAAAATACACATAATTATCGGTTAAAACCTTTTTCGCTCTCTAATCCGGCTATGCTTTCACCTCAAACTATTGTATGACGAATTTACAAAAATCTCAAATAATTTTGATCCCAATCGTGTTTTTCTTCTGCAGAACTCATGTTAAAAAATCAATTCATTCCCAAACAAACTTTGATGTTTTATGCACTCAATAATGTAATGTTTTCAAACAAAGAGTTCGTGAATACCCTACACCCAATCACGCCGAAGCCGCTGAATCTGCCTTGCAGAATCCCTAATGCTATCTTGCAAAGCTATCCATACTTTCATGAGAAATCATCCGTACTGTCATGCTGAATTTATTTCAGCATCTTTCACGAAAGACCACAACCTAAAACGCTTGAACAGCACCATCAAAAAGGAATTAAAAAAGACCAACTGCTTAGTTGATTTTTTTCTGTTTTCTGACCTTTGTAAACCTCGTCAATTTTTGAATTTTAATCTTAAGCAAACAGTATTTTGGCATAAACATCTATAACACTGATGATATTGAAGCTTTTATTTATCTTTTTAATACTTAATCAAACTAAATTTTACCTGAAATTTCCCTTATAAACGCAGCCTCATCATCTAAAATAGAAACCGAAATCGGCAAATAATAACACGGGGTTCGCAGCTTTTTATCGAGACGGACAAAATCTTTCTCCGTGGTTAAAATACACGCCTTTTGATGAAGCATCGCCATGTCATCTTCGCTAAATGAATGGTGATCCGGAAATTTTAAGTGTTCAAAATCAATATTTTGACTTTTTAAATACGCAACCAATGGTTTCGGATTGGCAATTCCCGTTACCAAACAAACTTGTTTCCCACGGAACGATGACAGTGAAACTTCGCCCTGATGATTGCAGGCGTAGTTGGCATAAGTGATGGTACCGAAAAAAAGTTTTTGATGTGGCAGCAGGTGTATTTTTTTTGCAATACTTGCCTTTTCTGTGTCCGACAACTGCGACGGACACTTGGTGACCACAATAAAATCGGCCCGTTTGGCACCCCTACCCGACTCCCGGAGGTTTCCGGCCGGCAACAAGCAATCGTCAACATATAAATCGCCATAAGATGTAAGTAGAATAGCCACGTTCGGTTTTACATATCGGTGTTGAAAAGCATCGTCCAGCAAGATGGTGTCCACATCCGGAAAGCGCGACAAAATACCCCGCACACCCTGGCGCCTGTTTGCATCTACGGCCACTACAATTTCCGGAAACTTCTGATGTATCTGAAAAGGTTCATCGCCCAGTGAAGCCGCATCTGAATGTCGATCCGCCAGCACAAAACCTTTGGTTTGCCTGCCATAACCCCGACTCAAAACAGCAAGTTTCCTGTCTTTTTGAAGGTTCTTTACCAAAAACTCCGTCATAGGTGTTTTGCCCGTGCCGCCCGTGTTGAGGTTGCCAACCACCACCAAAGTCTTTTCAAAAGCAACCGAAGGCAATACCTTCCAGTCAAATAGTTTGTTGCGCAAAAGCGTGGCAAAGCCGTACAACAGCGAAAATGGCAAGAGAAATTTTCTTAAAAATTGCATGCTACGAAAATAAGCGATTTAACCATACAATCGAATTCTCTGTGCAAAAGCACTTCTTTTAATCTAAATTTTATAGTTTCGCTTAAACAATTTTTTATGCCGATTCTTGTAAAAAACATAGTCGATTTGCTCGATGCTTGGGCACCAACAGCCACTGCCGAATCCTTTGACAACACCGGCCTCCTGGTTGGCAACCTTCAAACCGAACTCACAGGTGTGCTCATTGCGCACGACTCGCCCGAAAACGTCATAGACGAAGCCATCCAAAAAAAATGTAACCTTGTGGTTGCCTATCACCCCATCATTTTTTCAGGTCTCAAAAAAACAAGCGGTACAGACTACGTGACGCGAGCGGTGGTAAAAGCCATCAAAAACGACATCGCTATTTATGCACTCCACACCGCATTGGACAACCAATTAAACGGTACAAACTTGGGCTTGGCAAAGGCTTTAAAACTGCAAAATCCAAAAATTTTAATCCCAACTACCGAAAACATTTTTAAACTCATCACCTATGTACCCGAATCGCATGCAGAAAATGTACGTCAAAGCCTTTTTGAAGCAGGTGCCGGTAACATAGGCAATTATGACCAATGCAGCTTTTCTATACGTGGCGAAGGCACTTTCAGAGCCGGAGAAAATACAGCGCCTTTTATTGGCGAAAAAGGAAAAACACACACAGAAAAGGAAGTGCAAATTGGTGTGGTTTTTCACCAACACCACAAACAAAAAATCCTCAAGAGTTTAAATGATGCGCACCCTTACGAAGAAGTGGCTTACGAACTGTATCAAACACACAATACAAATCAAGACATGGGCATGGGCATGGTGGGCACATTGGCAACCCCATTTTCCCAAACCGATTTTGTCAAATACGTAAAAGACCAACTGCAACTGGCTGTAGTAAGGCATAGCGCGTATTTGCAACCTGAAATTAAAACCGTGGCTGTGCTGGCCGGCTCAGGTGCTTTTGCCATTAAAAATGCCATTGCAACTGGTGCAGATGCGCTCATCACAGGCGACCTAAAATATCACAATTTCTTTGAAGCAGATGGCAAAATTTTGCTCCTGGACGTGGGACACTATGAAAGTGAACAGTTTACAAAAATTTTGATACGTGATTTTCTTGTCAAAAAATTTACTAATTTTGCACCTGCCTTTTCGGCTGTTAAGATTGAATTATCAGAAATTAATACAAATCCCATCAAGTACGCATAAACATGGCAACAAAAACGGAAGTTACGGTAGAAGAAAAACTAAGAGCCCTATTCGATTTGCAACTCGTTGATTCAAAAGTTGATGAAATCCGCAGAATGCGAGGTGAATTACCACTCGAAGTAGAAGATTTGGAAGATGAAATTGCCGGTTTGAATGTCCGACTTCAAAAGTTGAATACCGATCTTGAGAGCTTAGAGCACAACATCAAAGCGCGTAAAAACCTAATAGAAGACGCCAAAGTACTCATCAAAAAATACAACGAACAACAAAAAAATGTTCGCAACAACAGGGAATTCAATTCTATCACTAAAGAAATTGAATATCAAGAACTTGAAATTCAACTGGCCGAAAAACACATCCGCGAATACAATGCGCAATCTGTACTGAAAAAAGAACAAATTGCAGAATTGAGTGAAACATTAGAAGCCCGCAGCCAACACCTACACCACAAAAAAAGCGAACTAGATGCCATCATGGCCGACACGGAAAAAGAAGAAGAAGCACTTAAAAACCTGTCTGCAAAATTTGAAGAAGTTATCGAAGACAGATTGCTCATGGCTTACAAGCGCATCCGAACCAACGTGCGAAACGGCTTGGCTATTGTTTCCATTGATCGCGGTGCCTCAGGCGGATCTTATTTTACCATCCCACCACAAGTACAGATGGAAATTGCTTCGCGTAAAAAAATCATCACAGACGAACACAGTGGACGTATCCTGATCGATCCGGAACTCGCCGCCGAAGAAACAGCTAAAGTTGAAGAACTTATCAACGGTGTGTTGAAGTAATCACAGCACCTTTACGCCTTTTTTATATTTATTTTCGCCTGTCTTCTGAGCTCTGGCATGATTTACTGTTTTTTTAGCAGCTGCACAGCCCTGTTCGGGTAATCGGTGATGAGTCCGTCAACGCCCCAACCCATCAATCGTTCCATATCGGCTACCTGGTTGACAGTCCACGGAATCACCTTTATTTTTTGGGCGTGCAAATAGGCTATTTCATCCGGGTTGAGCAACACGTGTTCGGGGCTGTAAATAGTGGGGGTAAAACCCAATTCGGCAATGTGTTCGCGCGCCGTACCGCTTCCCTCCACCAACGCAGCCAATCGGACGTCCGGATATTTTTGATGAAAATAGCGCAACACCCGAAAATCAAAACTTTGGATGGTAAGCCGCCCTCTGGGGAGCGATTTGACCTGTTCGTAAACAAGATCCGAAAAAGTGGCCACATCCGGATGTTCTGTGCCATCGCCTTCAACGGTGCTTTTAATCTCTATGTTGTATGCCACGGCGTCCAGGCCATGCGTCTTGGTGTAAACTTCTGCCTCTGAAATGACACCAGACAATAGCGGTTTGTGTACCTTCATAGCTACCTGTTCGGGAAATCGCGGATTGCCCAAACTGCCACAATCGTAAGTGGTAATCTCCTCGTAATTGAGCGCGTACAACAACACTTTGGCGGTGTCAACTTCAGGTAGATGTTCGCCGTTTGGCGACAAGCAAATGGCAGGATTAAACCAGGGTTCATGCGAAACTACCACCTGGTGGTCTTTAGAAATGACCACATCCATTTCTAATGTAGTCACACCCAATGAAAGCGCTTTTTCAAAAGCCGGCCAAGTATTTTCCGGCAGCAAGCCCCGCGCGCCACGGTGGCCTTGCAAATCAAAAACAGGATGATTTTGGCAACTGTTCATAAGTAAAAGTATCAATATTAAACGATAGGTTGTCATCTGTGATTTTGTTTTTTTAACATCTAATTTTTTTATAAAAATACAAATCCCTCACAAGAGTTCGGTTAAAAATGTATTAACTCTTTACAAATGATTATTTTTGTATAAAATTTTGCGTTTTGATAGAAAAAATCTTGTATTGGGCAAACGATTTGTTGGTGCGCCAAGGCGTAAACTCCGAAATGGCGGGCTATGCCAATTTACTCATCAACCTAGTCGCTTTGGCAATCATAGCAAAGCTCTTTCACTTTTTCACCCGAAAGCTGATCATCGGTTTTTTTGTGCGCTTGGCGCGAAAATCGAAAACCCACTTCGACGACTATTTGGTAAGAAACCGCACACCGAGACTACTCGCACATTTGGTGCCCTTAGCTGTGATTATCCCGATTTTACCTCTGGTTTTAAAAGATTTTCCGAAAATAGCCACAGTAGTTGATGAAATTGTCGCCATTTATTTTGTGATGTTGTCTCTTTGGATTGTGAGAAGCGTGCTTCGCACCATTAAAGATTATATGAAAACCCTGGAGAGCTTTAGAGACAAACCCATAGACAGCTACATACAGGTGTTTATGATATTTGCCTGGATGATTGGCGTATTGATCATTTTCTCCATCATCACCGGAAAATCGGTTTGGTCTTTTCTGGGTGCTTTTGGTGCAGCGTCTGCCATCTTATTGCTGATTTTTAAAGATACCATCCTCGGATTTGTGGCGAGTATCCAGGTGAGCGTCAACGACATCGTGCGGATTGGCGACTGGATTACCATGGAAAAATACGGCGCAGACGGCGATGTAACCGAAATCAACTTGGTAACCGTCAAAGTGCGGAATTTTGACAATACCATCACCACCATTCCTACTTATTATCTCATCTCCGATTCCTTTAAAAACTGGCGCGGCATGCAAGTTTCAGGAGGAAGACGCATCAAAAGATCACTTTTTATCAAGGTAAATTCCGTGCGGTTTGTCGGCCAAAACGAAATAGAAAAATTTGCTAAAATTCAATTTCTCTCAGAATACATGCAACACCGACAAAGAGATATAGACAAGCACAACCAACAAAACAACATCGACAAATCGCTGCTCATCAACGGACGAAACCTGACCAATTTGGGACTGTTTCGCAAATATATAGACCAATACATTGGTGCACATCCGGCCATCAACAAAGACATGATGATTATGACAAGGCATCTGCAACCCACTACCCAAGGCATCCCTATTGAAATATACGCCTTTAGTCGCGACAAGCGTTGGGAAAACTACGAACACATCATGGCCGATATCTTTGACCACCTGATTGCCGCCGTGTCCTTTTTTGACTTAGACCTATTCGAACTTCCTTCGGGCAAAGATTTTAAGAACGCTTAAAATTGTTGAAAAACTGTTTAAAAGATTTAGACCCCAATTTCGTGCGCTTTTTTCAAAGTTGTACTTTTAAAAAAAACTCATGGAAACTCGCGACAGTTATTTGCTCACCATTCGTCCGCATATTCCCTCTGCCGACGTTTTTGAAAACACCTGCCCGGACGAACGCTTTCAAAATGAGACCCTCAGACCCGTAATCAAGTTACAACACGACTTGTTGGTGGCTGCTTTTCGAAACTATGCACAAAAACACAAAAACGTTTTTTACAGCCTGACGCCTATCAAAAAACTCAACTATATAGACCATGCCATACAGCGCGATATAAAATTCCGAAACGCACTCAAAGGCATGGTGATGGGCATGTTTACCGTTGCAGAATACGAAACCTATATCCAAAATTCCTCCGCACTCAACAAGCGGATGATGCAACTCGTTTGCGAACGCATCAAATCGAGTGTGCAATTGTTGGAAACCGAAGCCGCATAGGCTATTTATTCGTATTTTTGCCTCTCCGATCCAAAAAACTATGTACGCACCATTGCTGAAACCCCTAGCCGATTTTTTGGCCGCGCTGATTGGATTGATATTGCTGAGTCCGCTTTTTGTGTTGATTTGGCTGGGTTTGTGCATCGCCAACAGCGGCAAACCTTTTTTCTTTCAGAAGCGACCGGGCAAAAACGGGCGTATTTTTACCATAGTGAAGTTTAAAACCATGAACGACCGCCGGGACAAGGATGGTAATTTACTGCCCGATGCCGAACGCCTGACACGGATCGGGAAATTTGTGCGCAAAACCTCTCTCGACGAAATCCCGCAATTGTTCAACGTGCTCAAAGGCGACATGAGCTTGGTGGGCCCGCGGCCCTTGTTACCCGATTATTTACATTTATACAACGAATTTCAACGCCGCCGACACCAAGTAAAACCCGGCATCACCGGTTGGGCGCAGGTAAACGGCCGCAACGCCATCAGTTGGCAACAAAAATTTGAATACGACGTTTGGTATGTGGACCATCTGAGTTTTTTAGTAGATTTGAAAATTCTTTTTAAGACCTTTGTAAAAGTGTTTAAAAGAGAAGGAATCAACGCAGTAAACGCGGCAACCATAGAACCGTTTAATGGAAAATAGCGTATTTTTATTCGGAGCAAGCGGACATTGCAAAGTGGTTATGGATATTTTGTCGCTACACAATATGCTTCCCAAAGCTATTTATGACGATATGCCCATAGAAAACAAGCTTTGGAACATACCCGTATTGCATTCAAAGTTACTCCCTAAAAAAACTTCCGAACCGTTTCTGATTTCTGTGGGTAACAATCTCAATCGAAAAAAAATAAGTGAAAAATATCATTTAAATTATATAAATATTGCGCATCCTACAGCTGTTGTTTCATCAAAATCGACCGTTGGAAGAGGAACTGTCATCATGGCAAACGCAGTCATAAACCCCGATGCAACGATTGGAAAACACAACATCATCAATACAGGGTCTGTCTTAGAGCACGATTGCTGTTTAGATGATTTTGTGCACATTTCTCCAAATGCCTCCCTAGCGGGAAATGTATCTGTAGGTGAAGGCACGCATATTGGCATAGGCGCAACAATTATTCAAGGCGTCAAAATTGGGAAGTGGGTAACCATAGGCGCCGGTGCTGTAGTCATCCAAGACGTTCCCGATTTTGCGGTTGTGGTAGGTGTCCCTGGAAAAATAATCAAGTATTTACCTTTCTAAATCCGGATTAAGCACTTTTAGAAATCACCTTTCTTTTGGCTTAATCCGCACACGAGAAGAAGTTCGGGCTTCAAACCAATCATTTTCCTTTAACACTAGGAGAAACTTACTATATTTGTGCGCCTTGCCATCTTGTTAACCTGCATTTTATCGCTTTGTGAAAACATCACTTTCCAAAAAAATCGGTTTGTTGCTCGGGCCACTTTTGTATGTGCTCGTCATCAATTTCTTCCATCCAAAAGGCTTGAGTGCAGAAGGCGTAGCCGTTTTGGCCGTCACGCTTTGGGTGGGAGCTTGGTGGATTACCGAAGCCTTGCCCATAGCTGTTACGTCTATGTTGCCTGTGGTTTTGTTTCCGCTCAGTGGCGCCATGTCGCTAAAGGAAACCACCGTGGCCTTTGGCGACAAGTATATTTTTCTGTATATCGGTGGTTTTATTTTGTCTATAGCTATTGAAAAATGGCATTTGCACAAGCGCATTGCGCTGACCATCATCAAAAGTATTGGCACCAACAGCAGTAAAATTGTGTTGGGATTTATGCTTGCCACGGCCTTTTTGTCGATGTGGATTTCCAATACGGCAACCGCCGTGATGATGCTGCCCATAGGTTTGGCCATCGTTAAGCAGTTTGAAGACCATCCGAATACGTTGGAAAATGAAAATCAAATTTTTGGCAAGGCTTTGATGCTTGCTATCGCCTACAGCGCATCTATTGGTGGTATCGCCACCTTGATTGGCACACCGCCCAACATCATTTTTGCAGGCGTAGTCGAAAAATTTTACCACACAGAAATCACTTTTTTGCAATGGTTTAAAATCGGCTTCCCGTTAAGCGTGGTGCTTCTCTTCATCGCTTGGCAATACCTGACCAAGTTTGCCTTCAGGCTTGACCAACAAACATTTCCGGGTGGCAAAGCCGAAATCAAAAGACAATTGGAAAAACTGGGGAAAATTTCGGGTGAAGAAAAGTGGATTTTGACAGTGTTTGTCCTCACCGCCTTGAGCTGGATGACCCGAAGTTTTGTTTTGTCTCAATGGATTCCGGCCATAGACGACACCATCATAGCCATGATAGCCGCTTTTGTGCTTTTTATAATCCCCTCAAAGAGAGACACAGGCGGAAAATTACTCCATTGGAAAGAAGCCGAACGCCTGCCCTGGGGCATATTGCTGCTCTTTGGTGGCGGACTTGCCATAGCCGGCGGATTCGATTCTAGCGGACTCGCTTCTTGGATTGGCAACCAAGTATCGGTACTAGATAGTATCAGTTTACTTTTGCTGATTGTCATCGTGGTGACGATGGTTAACTTCCTTACAGAAATTACTTCAAACCTTGCCACAACAGCAATGCTGTTGCCTGTTTTAGTACCTGTGGCGGCCAAATTGGAAGTAGATCCTTATATTTTGATGGTGGGCGCCACCATGGCCGCATCCTGTGCTTTTATGTTGCCCGTAGCTACACCGCCCAACGCTGTGGTTTTCGGGTCGGGCTATTTGCGCATCCCCGATATGATGAAAACAGGGGTTTTCTTGAACCTCGTTTCCATCATTTTGGTGACTGTATGGGTGTATTGGATTTTACCCATCGCTTGGAAATTGTAAACTTACTCTTCGCTTAAAGCGGTTTTGTAATTGCTGCGCGCTTGGTTGACCCAATCTACGATGATTTGCATGTCCGAATCAGACAACACGGCCTCGTCATGCACCCAAAGATAGGAATCGAGCGGCATGTGTTTTTTCTCCACTTCTTCGCCCAATTCTTCCAATTTGTGGTCTTTTCTTTTCACTGTATAACTTTTCCAATCAGACAAGTTGAGATGGCCTTTTCCTTCATCGACGTGGTCTGCCAGCCAATAGGAAACGGGCGCAACTTCGGCATACCAAGGATATTTGGTGTTGTTGGTGTGGCAATCAAAACAAGCGCGTTCCAAAATGGCCTCCACTTCTTGTGTGGGTTTGGTTTCGGCTCTAAAATCTGCAATCACATCGCCATCTTGCAAATTCTTATCGGGACGGATAAATTGCATAACGATTAAAACGGCAAGAAGGGCAAGTGCGATTTTTTTGAAAATTTTCATGAGATAATGAATTTAATATGAATGTTGTTGTAAAGTACGTTTGTAAAATAGGTTTGTAAAAATAATAAAACGACAAACAAAAAAACTTAAGACGCTAAAAAATCATCAAAGTTTAATAATTGGTATGTCAAAAATTTTTCATTTCTAAAACTACACGGATTAAAGTATCTTTGCGCCTAATCATTTATAACGGACACATGCGTCAACTTTCAGCACTTCATGCCATTTCTCCCATAGACGGCAGGTATGCATCCAAATCTGAAGTCTTTTCTGACTATTTCTCCGAGAAAGCACTGATTCGGTATCGCGTGCTTGTAGAAATAGAATACTTTATCTTTTTGTCTGACAAGGTTTTGGGTGATATTTGCCCATTGACTTCGGCACAAAAATTACAACTACGGGCGCTGTATAAAAACTTTTCAGACGATGATGCCTTAGCTATCAAAGAGATTGAAAAAACCACCAATCACGATGTGAAAGCCGTTGAATATTTTATCAAAAAGCAATTTGATGCGCTGGGTTTATCTGGCGTCAAAGAATGGATTCACTTCGGCCTTACCTCACAAGACATCAACAACACCGCCATTCCACTCTCGCTTAAGGAAGCACACGAGAATGTGTATCTAAATGACATTCAAAAACTTATAGAAAAATTACAAGCACTGGCTGATGCTTGGAAAAACGTACCCATGTTGGCACGCACACACGGACAACCGGCCTCTCCTACCCGACTCGGTAAAGAAATTGAGGTTTTTATTGTTCGCTTGCAGGCACAGCTACAGTTGCTCAAAAGCATCCCTTTTTCTGCCAAATTTGGCGGCGCCACCGGAAACTATAACGCCCACTTAGCTGCCTTTCCCGAAGTGGATTGGAAAGCCATGGGAAGCCTTTTTGTAGAAGAAATTTTGGGATTGCACCACGCTTTTCCCACTACGCAAATTGAGCATTACGATCATTTGGCGGCGCTTTTTGACGGCTACAAACGCATCAATACCATATTGATTGACATGGACAGGGATTTTTGGACGTATATTTCGATGGATTATTTTAAGCAACAAATCAAAGCCGGCGAAGTCGGATCGAGTGCCATGCCCCACAAAGTCAATCCGATAGATTTTGAAAATTCGGAAGGAAACTTAGGTATTGCCAACGCGCTTTTTGAACATCTTTCGGCCAAATTGCCCATTTCACGACTTCAAAGAGATTTGACAGACAGCACCGTACTGCGAAACATTGGCGTGCCTTTGGCACATACGCGTATAGCCATGGAAGCCACACAAAAAGGATTGGGCAAACTCTTGCTCAACGAAGATAAAATTGCACGTGACTTGGAAGACAACTGGGCAGTGATAGCCGAAGCCATACAAACCGTGCTCAGAAAACACAACTATCCCAACCCCTACGAAGCCTTGAAAACCCTCACGCGGACAAATACCCGAATTACCCGCGAAAGCATGCATGCATTTATTGATACGCTGGACATTTCACCTGATTTAAAAAGAGAACTAAAGGCTTTTAGCCCATCAAACTACACCGGAATTTAAACCATGCGTATAGACATCATCACCGTGTTGCCCGAATTGCTCAGAAGCCCGTTTGAAGCCTCTATCCTCAAGCGTGCCATTGAGGCCGGTCATATAGAAGTGTACTTGCACAACCTACGCGACTATTCGGACAAACCGCACAAGCAAGTTGACGATTATCAGTTTGGCGGTGGTGCCGGTATGGTTTTGATGATTGAACCCATAGAAAAATGTATCGAAAACCTCAAGTCGGAACGGATATACGACGAAGTGATTTTTCTGACTCCGGACGGCGAAAGGTTGCAACAAAAAATGGCAAATCAATTGTCGATGAAGCAAAATATTATCATGCTTTGCGGACATTACAAAGGTGTGGACCAACGGGTTCGCGATCAATTTATCACCAAAGAAATCTCTATAGGTGACTATGTGCTTTCCGGAGGTGAACTGGCTGCGGCCGTGCTGTCTGACGCCATCATCCGGCTGTTGCCCGGCGTTTTAAACGACGAAACTTCTGCCCTGACCGATACTTTTCAGGACAACCTGTTGGCGCCGCCTATTTATACCCGACCTGCCAATTACAAAGGTTGGAAAGTCCCCGAAATTTTGCGCTCCGGAAACCTGCCGGCCATTGAAAAATGGCGTGATGAACAGGCCTATGAACGCACCGCTAAACTCAGGCCGGATTTGCTCAATGAAGACCATTAACTTTTGGAGGTCTAAAACTCCAAAAGGTTTTGTAATTTAGCTTTGAAAATACATTCTAAGAAATACAAAGAGATGAAACGCCCATGTAAAGAAATTCCACACAGGGGTATGATGAGTTAGGGCGTTCCATCTGACCTTTGAAAAACAAATAATTTAAACAGATGAAACGCCCATGTAAAAATTTTGCACAAAGGAGTATGATTTTTCTAAGGTGTTCCATTCCTGTGCTGAGCGCAGTCGAAGCATGTCCGATAAAAACAAATAATATAAACAGATGAAACAACCATGTAAAAATTTTGCACACAGGGGCATGATTAATTAGGTTGTTCCATTCCTGTGCTGAGCGCAGTCGAAGCATGACCACTTAAAAACAATAAATATAAACAGATGAAAAGTCATTTTGGAAATTTGGTATCACTTCAAGAAGGCATTAAAGACTTTGTAAGAGAAAACCGCTTGGAAAAGGGGTTTGACAAACTCAATGTGCGCGAGGCTTGGTTTCGCTTGATGGGTAAGAGCATTGCGTCTTACACTACAGATGTCCAATTTAAAGAAGGCACTTTGTTTGTTTATTTAAGTTCATCTACTTTGCGAGAAGAATTGAGTTTTGGAAAAGAAAAAATTGCCAATCTGATGAATGAAGAATTGGGAAAAGTACTGATTAAAAAAGTAGTATTGATGTGATGTGTTAGTAAGTTGGGCAACATTAACAAAAAGAGACATGAATGAAATAAACACAACCTTTTTAAAACTCTCGAAGAGAGCTGAAACCAAGGATAATGCCTATTTAGTAAATACTTTTGTTAATGTAGGACCACTTTTTACTATTCTTTCGAATAAAGATCATGAAATTCTTTATGGCCGCAGGGGTACTGGTAAAACACATGCCCTTGCATATTTGGGTGATTCGCTTAAAAAATCAGGTGATATAGTTATTAATGTTGACTTAAGAACAATTGGATCAAATGGTGGGATTTTTTCTGATAGTTCTTTACCAATAACGGAAAGAGCCACCAGATTATTAATTGATACATTATCATTCGTTATTGACGGCATTATTGAAGAAGTAATAAGTGATGAATCAGAAAAGTATGAGCTTAGTATTATAAGTCCTATAGCTGATCAACTATGGGATGCGGTTACTGAAATTAAGGTTGGAGATAATGTGGAAATTGAAATTGATGAAGTATCTACCAATTCTTCTACAGATGAAGAAAGTGCCAAGTTAAACGTTTCTTTAAAAGATCCCTCGTTCGAGTTTGGTGGGAAAAATGAGAGGTCGAAATCCTTGGCTACTTCTCAAAAAGTAAAACGACAAGGTAGTGAACATCATAGAGTGAATTTTTCGTCTGTCTTTAAAATTTTACAACTATTGTGTCAAAAGCTAAATGTCCATATCTGGATTCTTTTTGATGAATGGGCAGAAATACCTCAGGAACTTCAGCCATACCTTGCAGAATTGGTTAGGAGAACTATTTTACCTAATGGAATGATTACCGTAAAAATCGCAGCTATTGAGCAAAGGACGAATCTATCTCTATTTAATTCAAATAACACTAGAATAGGTATCGAGGAAGGTGCTGATATATCTACCAGCCAGAATCTAGATGAATATATGGTATTTGACAATGATGAAACCAAAGCATTAGAATTCTTTAAGGAGCTTCTTTTTCATCACTATTCAAGCATTAACGAATCAACTTCCATCAAGAATCCAGATGATCTAGTGAATCAAGCTTTTACCCAGTTAAATACATTCCATGAATTCGTAAGAGCTACAGAGGGTGTTCCTAGGGATGCGATTAATATATTAGGTATAGCAGCAACAAAAGCGGCCGACTCTAAAATCTCCATGGAAAATATCAGGACTGCGGCTAGGATATGGTTTTCTAGGGGTAAGGAAAAGGCAATTTCTAATAATGAAAATGCTTTTAATCTGCTTCAATGGATAAGAGACAAAGTAATTGGAGAACGAAATGCCAGAGCATTTTTGCTGAGAACAAATCATAAGGATCCACTAATTGATTATTTATTTGACGCAAGGGTAATTCATTTGGTCAAAGATAACGTTTCAGGTAAAGATGAACCGGGAGTTCGGTATAATGTATACAGTATAGATTACGGATGCTATGTGGATTTAATGAATACTAATAATGCACCAAAAGGTTTGTTTGAAGCGATAGAAGATGATTCGGAGAATTCCATATTTGTTGATGTACCTAAGAATGACTACCGAGCAATCAGAAGGGCGATTCTAGACCTTAATGAATTTTATGAAAACGTTTCCTAACAGCACCTAAAAAAACATGGGGCGACCAGTGGTTACAGCAAGGTTCGGTCTTCGTGGCTACCTTTTGTAATGGGCAGCCAGGAAAGTTCTCTGTAGCGCCCCACGTTTCTTAGCCGCAACCCGTTCCACAAAGCCGCTCCATATTTTTTTGCAAAACAACTAGGGTTTTCGTAACATTACCAAGCAAAAAACAAACCTATGAGCGATTCCTTGGGGCAAAACCCCGGTAAAACCAAAATCACAGAAAATAAGGAGCTAAATATATGGGAAGCCCTGCTTCCGGTTGTCATATTAATCGGCATGTTGGCTTTTAATGTCTTGGGTGTTTTTAAAGATGATTCACTAGCAGGTTCCAACCAATTTATACTTCTATTAGGTGGTGCAGTAGCCGCCGTAGTCGGTTTTCGAAACAAAGTGTCCTACGAACAAATGATGGAAGCCGTTTCCGAAAACCTCAAATCTACAACGGGCGCCATCATCATACTGCTGTTTGTAGGTGCTTTGTCGGGTTCGTGGCTGGTGAGTGGCATCATTCCGTCTATGATTTACTACGGACTCCAAATCTTAAACCCAACTATTTTTCTCTTTGCTTGCGTCATCATTTGCGCCATTATATCCATTGCCACAGGCAGCAGTTGGACCACTTCCGCCACGGTGGGCATTGCCCTGGTAGGCATTGGAAATGCCCTAAATATTTCTCCGGGCATGACAGCCGGCGCGGTGATATCTGGCGCGTATTTTGGCGACAAAATGTCGCCACTTAGCGATACCACAAACTTGGCGCCTGCCATGGCCGGAACAGATTTGTTTACACACATTCGGTATATGGCCAATACCACTGTGCCAAGTATTATAATCACACTCATTTTGTTTTTGATTATAGGTTTTACGCTCGATGTGCAGGGCGCACCGGATACTCAGGCTATCTTAAGTGTAATCGATGCTAATTTTTACATCACCCCTTGGTTGTTTTTAGTACCGGCAATCGTTATTTTTTTGATTGTCAGAAAAACACAGCCTTTGATAGCCTTGTTAATCGGCACCTTGCTCGGCGGTATTTTTGCGCTAATTTTTCAACCCGATATCTTAGTGAAAATTGCAGGTGGCTCACAATTTGATGTCATTACTGCTTACAGAGGTGTCATGAATGCCTTTACGGTTCAAACCAGCATAGAAACCACCAATCCGGAACTGAACGACTTGTTCTCTGCGGGCGGTATGGCCGGAATGATGGGAACGATTTGGCTGGTCATTTGTGCTATGGTTTTTGGCGGTATCATGGAAGCCATCGGTGCGTTGGCAAAACTGACCGATGCGCTACTGAAACTCTTTCATTCTGTTTTTGGATTGTTTGCCAGTACGGTGGCCAGTTGCATAGTGGTAAACACCACCGCTTCAGATCAGTATTTGTCCATAGTTGTTCCCGGTCGTATGTTTGCCAAAGCCTATAAAGACAAAGGATTGGCACCCGAAAACTTGAGCAGAACGCTCGAAGATTCGGGTACGGTGACCTCCGTTTTGGTTCCGTGGAACACTTGCGGTGCCTACCAAAGTGGCGTATTAGGCGTCAGTACGGGCACCTATCTTCCGTATGCCTTTTTCAATATCATCAGTCCGTTTATGACCTTGACTTTTGCTTTGTTTCGCATCAAAATCAAAATGTTAAGAGACACATCAAAAACAACTATGGAAGCATAACAATTTAGAATAATTCAGCCCTGTTTTCGATTGGCGAATACGTAAATTTGCAACTGATTTTAAAATATAAATTCATAAAAATTTACGTTATGTCATTAGTTGGTAAAAATTTTCCAAGTATTACTGTCGATGCCATCTCTGAACTCGGAGATGCGCTCAAAATTAACATTTTTAAAGAAGCCGCAGATCACCATCAAAAAGTGTTGCTGTTTTGGTATCCGAAAGATTTCACTTTTGTGTGTCCAACAGAACTTCACGCCTTTCAAGCTGCTTTAGGCGAATTCGAAAAAAGAAACACCAAAGTTGTTGCTGCATCTTGCGACACCAACGAAGTGCACTTTGCTTGGCTCAACACACCCAAAGACAACGGCGGCATTGAAGGTGTCACCTACCCCATTATAGCAGACACCAACAGAAATTTGTCTGCCGCTTTAGGCATTTTAGACATTCAGGCCGAAAACTACAACGAAGAAACCGACTCCATGATTATCGAAGGTTCCAATGTGACCTTTCGCGCCACTTATCTAATTGACGAAGATGGTAAAGTATTTCATGAAAGTGTAAACGATATGCCCTTGGGCAGAAACGTAAACGAGTACCTGCGCTTAATAGATGCATACACCCACGTGCAAACCAAAGGCGAAGTGTGTCCTGCAAACTGGGAAGAAGGCAAAGAAGCCATGCATGCCACCAGAGAAGGTGTTGCCGCGTATTTATCTAATTAAATATTAAATCCATGTTAGCAGAATTAACAACAGACAATTTGTCTGAATATATAAGCGACAATCAAACGGTTTTGGTGCAATTTTCAGCCGGATGGTGCGGCAATTGCCGCGTGATGAAGCCCAAGTTTAAAAAACTGGCCGAACAATATCCCGATGCCTCTTTTGTGATTGTAGATGCCGAAAAATTTCCCGAATCGCGCAAGTTGGCACAAGTGGACAACCTGCCCACTTTTGCAGCCTTCAGAAATGGAAGTTTCGCCAATCAGTTGCAAACCAATAAATTTGAACTCTTAAAAGATTTTGTTCATGAAGCTGCCCATCATTAGACACCTGCAACGCAACAACACCGTTGATGAAATTGAAAACACCATCAAGGTTTTGGAATCATTTACAGACTACAACGGTGTTAAAGATGAAGAAATGGATGTGGTGGGTGAACTCATCACCAATTTGTGTGGTGCTGTAGAAGTGCATCAAATGATAGCCAACGGCATGTCTGACCGCGATGCTGCCAATGCTTTTGCACAAAAAGTGTTAGGATCGATTGATCGAAACTAAATTTACATTTCTAAAAACAGAAAAAGTGTCGCTTCCATTCCGAAGCGACACTTTTTTTATAAGTTCACAGGCAATTATTCCAAGCCTAAAGCGGCTCGCAGTGGCAAATCGTCGTTGTCGTGTTGCGCCCAATAGTCTGTGATGAGTGTTTTTTTGAGTTTCGCTTTGGTGACCATTACTTTTGCATCAGGACCAAAACCACTTTTTCCGGATTCTTCCCAAGCCAAAATCTGATGCGGAAATTCCGTTTGAAAATGGATGGACAAACTCCTTTCTGCTTTGGGATAAGAAATGCTGTAAGTACTTGACGCATCTGCGTTTTCAGTCAACGTTGCTGTAGCTTCTCCTGCTACCAAAGGCTGATGCCTGAGTCTGACGTACTCAAATGAAGGAATCATAGATATATTGCCTGTAGGCAAACTTGCAGGATCGAGGCGCAGTTGTGTCCAAATTTCATCTTCCAAATAGGTTTTTTCTAACGAAAATTCTTGGTCGGCTTCGGTTTCAAAATAAGAATGTGAACGGACGTCAAATTTCTCGCGGTTGTTCAATTGTGCATACACATGGCCACACCATTCCTGAGATGAAAAGGACACTTTGATGGCGTGGTTTTTATTGTTCACCGGGAAAAAAGTACTCGTCATGATGGAATACGGATAAATGCCCGTGTTGAATTTTTTGGTGAAATTGAGCTTCAAAACAGGAATGTTTGTCTTTTGATAGCGGTCGGCTTTCACTTGCACCTCCGGCAAAAAGTCTTCGGTCACAAAAATCAAAACCGCATGGCCGTTTCTGATTTCGCCATATCTGGCTTGTTCCAATTCATAAGAAGCCAATTCAGCCTTGCCGGCATACCAATAGGCCTTAAAAGCATCTGAATGTTTGACGCGTTCCGTATTGAGATAACCCATTGGTTTTTCAGTTTCACTCGCCTGGGTAGGGGTTTCTTTTTTTTCAGCTGTTGACTGGCAAGATGACAATACAAAAAGAAAGGCGGTAGCCCATAATAATTTTGAAAAATAATGAAAATACATAAAATTGGTTTTTTACAAATATAATCAAGCAATAGGTTGCTTTGGTTCAATTTTAGAACAATTTAGCATAATGGCTTTTTGATTTTTGTCTGTAGTAAAAAAAAGATAGACGTCACCGCCGTCTTTGATTTTGAATTGTTTGCGAATCTCCGCAACTGTCATTTTAAAATTGCGTACACTAATGTTGCACGCCTTGTGAGCCCATTCCCTTTTTAATTGTTTTTTTTGAAAAGGACACACTTCTTCAATTTTAAAACTTCGCGCCGGAAGTCCGACAACCAAATCTTGGGAGGTGTATAAATGCGAATTGGAATGTAATTTTTGTAAGCCATACCGATGGGCAAAAACTTTAAAGCCTCCACTTTTCATAATACCCGGAAAGGGCTCATACAGATAGGATTGCGGCAAAGCATAGCTGCAATCTGTCGCAGATTCTTCCGTCCATAAAAAATTGAAGGCATCGGTAATTTCGTCTTCCGTATCACAAACGTGGATGGTGGGTTCCTCTGAAAAGTCACGCTGAAGATGAAATAAAAGTTCTTTCACCTCACGGTTTACAGACACCACCCATACGTTTTTCACATTTTCCAAATCGACAAGTGTCTGTGTAATATCGAGCAAAGGCGATGTTTTGATGAGCACGTTTTCAGATTTGGTCAGCAAGACTGCTTTCCAAGCCTTCACATCGGGCTCGCAATCTTGCAATTTGTACACTTTTTTGCCGCTGTCCGATCGTCGAGAAGGATCCAAATATATCAAATCGACCGTTTCATGTGTCTGATGTAGCCATGTCCAAGCGTCCGAGTCTGCAATTTGTATGTTGTCAGCATGCAGGGTCTGAAAATTGTGTGACACAATCTCACGCAAATCGCGATTTCTCTCACAATAAAAAACCTTTTCGAAACGCTGCGAAAACCAATAAGCATCAACGCCCCAACCACCCGTAAGATCCACCATTTTTTCTCCTGAAAAAAGGGAAGCTTTAAAAACGGCTGTTGCCTCAGATGAGGTTTGTTCAAGATTTATTTTTTCCGGAAAGATGAGGTTTCTTTGTGAAAACCAACTAGGAAACTTGGTTTTTGCGATTTTTTTACCTGCTATTTGCGATGCTAAGCGTGAAGCGGGTATGTCTGAAAATGGAAATCCTTTAAGCGATAGTGCTTGGATATCTGCATCGATTTGTTCTTCGATATAGGTTTGTACTGCCGGCCGGCATAGCTGTTCGGCTAGCATCTTACATGTTTTTGGTAAGTGATTTCACAATTTTGTACTCAGACAAAAACTCCTTGGAAATTACTTTGATAGCGGTGTATCCGGGCACGGCCACAAGCATGCCGCCTATGCCAAAAACGAGTCCGCCTATCAGAATGACTAAAAATATTTCAAGTGGATGCGAGCGAACACTCTTAGAGAAAATAAGTGGTTGGCTCAGTACATTGTCTATAAGTTGGGCAAGGGCATAACCGGACAAGACATAAATCAATTTAGGCAAAATAACAGATTGAAAATCGGCACCCAAATTTGAAGAAACGGTGAGCAAAAGCATTAAAAAACCGGCAAAAAGAGGCCCCACATAGGGAATGATGTTCAAAAAAGCACAAATCAACGCCACCGCAACGGGGTTGTCCACATCAAAAACCACCAAGATAATGGTATAGATTACAAACAAGATAAGGATTTGAAAAACCAACCCGATAAAATAGCGAGACAGCAAGTTTTTGGTTTTGGTAAAAACTTTAAAAAACTTGTCCTCCGAGCCGGTTTTAGAAAAAACCAAAATACTTTCAAGCATTAAATTGCTGTCTTTTAGCAAAAAAAATGATATAAAAATCACAGAAAACAAACCAACACCCAAAGAACCGACACTGTTAAAAACATAGTTCAGTGCATTTGGAATCATGTTGAATTCAAATTTTTGAAAGAACTGCGTCGCCTGTAAACTCTGCATGATATCGAGCTGTTCCGAACCGAAATAGGCACTTATCTCTTTGGATAAATCGTTGAGATTTTGACGCAGTTGGTTAAAATCAATATTCGATAAATTGTGACTTTGTTGAATGACCACGGGTATCAACAAAGAGAATATGCCAATGATGATGGCTATGATGACCAAAATGGTCAAAATAACTGCCGGTGTATTTCTGAATTTTAAGCGTTCGCGCAGAAAAATGACCATCGGCCGACCGATTAAAGAAACGGCTGCGGCTATACCAATATATAAAATTACCGAACGCACTACATATAAGAAGTACAGCAACAGCACTATACCGAATAAAATACCGATAGCTCTGAGAATACCCGCGCTGATGTTTTTTGGTTCCATATCAAGTAAGTGGTTACGAATGTATAAAAACTGTTTCAGTCGGCGAAATAAAAGTGCCCGCGTGCCACTTTATCGCTTTTTTTAGAGACTGTTGAAGTATAGCAAAAACTATAAAATAAAATAAAAAAGAGATAAAAAAGTTAAATCAACATTCAGATTACCCAAGCCGATAAAAGCCTTTTACGATTGTAAATAGTGTTTTATATTGGTTTCTATGCGTTCCAAAATACGATCTGTAGGTTCGACCACAAAGGCTTCGCCCATAATTTGTCGATACAATTCCTGATAGCGGTTAGAAACGGAAGTAACAAAGGCATCCGACATTTCGGGTACTTTTTGCCCCGGTTTTCCTTGAAAGCCGTTTTCAATAAGCCACTGTCTTACAAACTCTTTGGAGAGTTGTTTCTGTGCTTCTCCCCTATTCTGACGCTCTTGGTAGCCGTCTGCATAGAAATATCGGGAAGAATCGGGTGTGTGAATTTCATCTATCAGAACAATAGTCCCATCAGCGGTTTTGCCAAATTCGTATTTGGTATCCACCAAAATGAGTCCGCGGGATTGGGCAATTTCACTACCGCGGGCAAACAAAGCCCGGGTATATGCTTCCAATTGTTCGTAGTCAGCTTTAGAAACCAAACCTTGCAAAAGAATGTCTTCTTTGGAAATATCTGCATCGTGCAAGCCTTGGTCTGCCTTGGTGGTTGGGGTAATAATTGGCACCGGAAACGGGTCGTTTTCTCGCATTCCATCGGGCATAGAAACGCCACAAAGCATTCTCTTGCCTGCTTTGTATTCACGTGCGGCATGCCCTGAAAGATAGGCACGAATGACCATTTCTACTTTAAAAGGCGTACAGAGATGACCCACAGCCACATTCGGGTCGGGTGTTGCCAAGAGCCAATTGGGGACAATGTCTGCAGTCTGAGCCATAAAACGCGTGGCAATCTGATTCAGAATTTGTCCTTTGTAAGGAATCCCTTTAGGCAAAACCACATCAAAAGCTGAAATTCTGTCTGTGGCGACCATCACCAGTAAAGTATCGTCGATATTGTAAACATCTCGAACTTTTCCGTGATACAAACTGCGCTGGTTGGCAAAGTGAAAATCTGTATGAAGGAGTGCTTTTGGCATAAATCAGAATTAGGGTGTTTCGATGTTTTCGATGTTTTTATAGGCGTTGATGACTTTGCTTACCAGCGGATGGCGGATGATGTCTCTGTCATCGAGAAAAACAATGCCGACGCCTTCCACGTCTTTGAGCACGAGCAGGGCTTCTTTGAGACCCGAAATAACCCTTCGGGGCAAATCAATTTGTCCCGGATCGCCGGTAATGATAAATTTAGCACTGCGTCCCATCCGGGTCAAAAACATTTTCATCTGTGCGTGGGTGGTGTTTTGTCCCTCGTCCAATATCACAAAAGCATGATCCAATGTTCGCCCACGCATAAAGGCCATGGGGGCAATTTGAATGACGCCGGTGTCCAGATAAGTAACCAATTTTTCGTGTGGAATCATATCGCGAAGCGCATCGTAAAGCGGTTGCATATACGGATCCAATTTCTCTTTTAAATCGCCGGGCAAAAAACCGAGGTTTTCACCTGCTTCCACGGCAGGTCTGGTGAGTATAATCCGTTTGACTTGCTTTTCTTTAAGTGCTTTTACGGCCAATGCAACGCCTGTGTAGGTTTTTCCCGTGCCCGCAGGCCCTACGGCAAAAACCATATCGTTTTTCTGCACGGCGGCAACCATTTGTTTTTGGTTGGGCGTAAGTGCTTTGATGGGTTTTCCACTGACACCGTGCAGCAAAACGGGTTCATTTCCCGAATCTTCTCTGTCGCTATCGCTACCTACCAAGATTCTGCTGATAATATGATCATCAAGCTTGTTGTATTTACCAAAGTAACTGGTGAGTTTGTCAAACTGAATTTCAAAATCTTCCAAGACATCTTCATCGCCCAAAGCAATAATTTTATTGCCGCGCGCAATGATTTTCAATTTTGGGAAATGTTTTTTGATGGTTTGAATATTCACGTTGCCTTGTCCAAAAAAGTCTCTGGGGCTAACTTCTGTGAGTTCGATGATAAGTTCGTTCAAAGGTGTACTGTTTGAGTGAAATTAAAAGATAAAGTTTCTTAGCTTTGCATAGATTTTATGAAAAATTTTCAGAGGTAAATATACAATGATTTTGTTAGATGCTTTCTATATTTACATGAAAAATACACAAGTTTTTGACATATTTAATAACAACATCACCTAACGATAAATCTTCCTCAATTTCATGCCAACCCTTACGCTTACTACTGATTACGGAGAAAAAGATCACTATGTAGGTGCAGTAAAAGGAGCTATTTATGCAAGAATGCCTGCGGCGCGAATTGTGGATATTACGCATTCGGTTTCACCTTTTCACACGCCCGAAGCAGCTTATATCGTCCGAAACGCTTTTCCTTTTTTTCCGAGTGGCACCATCCACATAATCGGTATAGACACAGAGCGCACACCTTTGCAAAAACACCTCTTGGTTTGCCTTAAAAATCATTTTTTTATTTGTGCCGATAATGGTATTATCTCACTGATTGCATCTGAACACAAACCCGATAAAATTATCGCAATCGAACATCCCAAAAGCAAACATTCAACCTTCCCTGTGTTGGATGTTTTTGTGGATATTGCCGTAGCTTTGTCTGAAGGCAAAAATCCAGATACTTTGGGCAGTCAAACTCATGAAATCAAGCAGTTGCGCAGTTTTTCTCCGGTGGTTAAAATGGATGGAAAACAAATTATTGGAACGGTAATTTATATAGACAACTACGGAAATGTGATTTGCAACATCACCCGAAGCTTTTTTGAACAAGAATCCAAAGGGCGGAACTTTTTAATCACTGCCCGAAGTGCCAAATTTTCAAAAATACAGCAGAATTATTCTGATATGGTCAACTTTTCCGACGAGCAGGACCAACGTTTTAAAGAGGGAAATAAATTGGCACTTTTTAACCATGCCGGTTTTTTGGAAATTGCCATTTACAAAGGGAATCCTAACACCTCTGGTGGTGCGGCATCACTTTTAGGGCTTGACTATTCTGATACGATTACGGTAGATTTTCTCGAATAAAATTTTAAAAAAATGATTACACGCGTCGTAAAAATGCATTTCCGAAAGGAAACGATATCAGATTTTTTGCTTCACTTCGAAAAACACAAAAACACCATTCGGCAACAACCCGGCTGTCAACTACTCGTATTGTATCAGGATGTAGAAATTCCGGAAATATTTTTCACATACAGTATTTGGGACTCAGAAAAGCATTTGAATCTGTATCGGAAAACTGCCCTTTTTAATGAGATTTGGGCCTATACCAAAACTTTATTTAAGGATAAGCCACTCACTTGGAGTTTGGCCGAAATACACAAACTCCCCTGATTAGATAATTTTTTTAAAACAACAGAGTTACAGTTTTACATCACTTTAAGATATGCAGTATTTTACAATTTTTACCAAAGAATTTCGCGAACAACTTTCCGGTTTTTCGACGACTTTGGTGTTGGTGGGATACCTGCTCTTCTCCGCTGTCTTCTTTTGGTGGCACGAGAGTTCAGCTCATCTACTGCATTCGGGTTTTGCAGATTTGACTCCCTATTTTACCTACGCGCCTTGGTTGCTTTGCCTGCTTATATCAGCCTTGGGCATGCGAAGTTTTTCTGATGAAATGAAAAACAAAACCTGGGATTTGCTTTTAATTTATCCCGTTGGTATCTTTCAAATTGTGGTCAATAAGTTTCTGCTGGTTTGGGTTTTAAGCCTGATGGCACTTTTGCCCACTTTGTTTTATGCCCTGCCTTTGCAGTGGCTTGCCGTAAATCCACAAGACATTGATTTTAATACAATTGCTGTAGGTTTTGTAGGATTGGCGTTGTTGTCAAGTGTATTTTCCGGCATAGCGGTTTTTACATCTTCGCTGTCTAAAAACGCTTTGCTCGCCTTTTTTGCTGCACTGCTCTTGTGTTTGTTTTTTTATGTAGGATTGGACACTTTGGGCAATGTTTTTTTTAATTCCGATAATCTGCTGAGCCGATTGAGTCTGCGTTTTCAAATGCTCGATTTCACCAAAGGAGTGCTCAATATGGGAAGTGTGTTTTTTGGTTTGGCACTTACTTTATTTTTTTTGTATTTGACGCGTTTTAAATTGCAGTATCGCCTAAGCTATCAGAAAAGAATCCCACTGCGCAATCTGTTTATTTTCAGCAGTTTTTTAATTATCGCCCTTGTTGTCGCACAAACCACCGGCAAGCGCATCGATTTTACAAAAGATCGGAAATTCACACTTTCAAAGGAAACTTTACAACTGATTGGTCGGATAGACAAGCCTGTAAATATCGATATTTTTTTGGCGGGAAACCTGCCTTCCGAATATCAAAAACTACAATACGAGGTTCGCAATTTGTTAGATGAGTTTAAAGCCCAAAACGGCTTGGTTTCCTACACTTTTATAGACCCCCTGGAAGATGAAACACTGGCAGAAGATGTCGTGAAACAGTTGGTCAATTTTGGTTTGCAACCTATCCGCGTGAGTAGTAGGGAGAAAGGACAACTCAAACAATCACTGGTTTTTCCTTGGGGCGTCGCAACTATTGACAATAAAAACGTTATCAACATTCCTTTGCTTACCGAAAAAACACATCCGGACACGGCTGTTTTGGTGGCTTCTTCCGTTCAACAACTCGAATATTATTTTTACACCAAACTTCGCTTGCTTTTTGAAAATGATTTTAAAACACTAGCCGTTTTAAAAGGCAATAACCAAAACGAAGATCGCTTGCTTTCCGATGGTTTGGCCTCGCTGCGCGATTTTTATCAATTGGCACCTTTTACACTCGATTCGGTTGCGGGCAACCCTGTAAAAACCTTGGCGCAACTTTCTACCTACGACCTACTGTGGATTTCAGGCCCGAAAATTGCCTTTTCGGAAGCCGAAAAATTCGTTTTAGACCAATACTTGATGCAAGGCGGTAAAATATTTTGGAATCTGGATTTTACGGCTTTTTCTGTGGACAGCCTCTATCAAACCGGCCAATCTATTGCTTTGCCTGTAGATTTGAACCTCAACGATTTGTTTTTTAAATACGGATTGCGCATAGAACCCCGATTGGTACAAGACAAATTCGCCGCACCGCTGATGCTGGCATCCGGCGATGCAAAAAACCAACAGTTTAACGCAGTTCCCTGGCTGTTTGCGCCTTTGATTTTGCCCGATCAGGAAAACAGTATCACCAAAGGTGTCGAAACCGTTAAAATGGATTTTGTCAATCCGATAGACACTTTGCCCAATGCCATTCAAAAAACAATCTTGCTGAAAAGTTCCGATATTTCAAAAACGACAGGCCTGCCACTAGTGATTGATCTGAATGAAACGGCAAATGCTTTTGAAAGTTTTGAAGCTGCCGGCGGTGCATTTACAGTTGCGGTTTTGTTGGAAGGTGCGTTTACCTCAGCCTATAAAAACAGAGTATTGCCCGTAGATATTCCAAACTATAAAAGCGATGGAGAAGACACCAAAATGATAGTTGTATCAGATGATGAAGTGTTCAATTCACAACTCGACAAAGGCAGGCCGCTTCCGCTCGGATTTGACAAGTGGACCGGTAACCGATACGGAAACAAAGACTTTTTGCTCAATGCGCTCAACTATCTTTCCGGAGATTTAACATTTCTAAAATTGCGAAACAAACAATTCAAAATGAGTTTTCTAGATACCCAAGCGGTCTCATCTGACGCTGCTCGCTATCGCTTGTACGTGTTATTTTTCCCACTACTTTTGCCGCTCGGCATTTCCTTGATTTGCTGGGGATACAGGAAAGCAAAATTTTCTTAACAACTGTTGATAAATTTGTTTCTCAAACTTTTTAATTAGACCTATATTTGTTCATTAATCGAAACAAACATCCATGAGATTTATAGTATCTAGTTCATATTTGCTCAAAAACCTTCAATTGTTGGGCGGGGTTGTAAACAGCAACAACACCTTACCTATTTTAGACAATTTTCTCTTTGAGCTCGACCACGAGGAATTGGTTGTAAAAGCATCCGATTTAGAAACCACTATGGTGGCCTCTCTACAAGTAGAATCTGACGAAAAATCGAGTTTGGCTGTACCGGCAAAATTGCTTTTAGACATCCTAAAAACCTTTCCGGAGCAACCGCTTACTTTTATCAGCGACGGTAAAAGCACCATCGAAATCAGTTCCAGTCAAGGAAAATATGCCATTGCCTACGTAGAGCCCGACGAATTTCCCAAAACTGTAGAACTCAGTGACACCGCAGCCATCACCCTCGACGGTGACGTGCTTTCTACGGCCATCAGCAAAACCATCTTTGCAACCGGTAACGACGATATGCGGCCTGCCATGACAGGTGTATTCTTTCAGTTTTCTCAAGAATCACTTACCTTTGTAGCCACAGATGCGCACAAACTCGTAAAATATGTGCGCAAAGATTTAAAGGCATCGGATTTAGCAGAATTCATCATGCCTAAAAAACCATTGAACCTGCTCAAAAACACCCTAGACGGTAGCGAAAGCGAAGTAACCATCAATTACAACGCCAGCAATGCCAGTTTTTCTTTCGACAATATCACACTGATTTGCCGCCTGATAGACGGCAAATATCCAAACTATGAAGCAGTAATTCCCAGAGAGAATCCAAATGTGTTGACCATAGAAAGAAATCAATTTTTGAATTCGGTGAGAAGGGTTTCCATCTTCTCCAACAAAACCACCCACCAAATACGTTTGAAGTTGGCAGGTGCCGAATTGCAAATATCAGCAGAAGACATCGACTATTCAAATAAAGCTGAAGAACGCTTAACTTGCGACTACCAAGGTGATGATATGCAAATTGGGTTCAACTCCCGATTTCTCTCCGACATGCTTAGCAACCTCAACACCCAAGAAGTGAGCTTAGAAATGTCTTTGCCCAACCGCGCAGGCATTCTCAAACCTATAGACGGCTTGGAAGAAGGCGAAGAAATTATGATGTTGGTGATGCCCGTGATGTTGAGTAGCCATTAAACTTCAATTCACATCATTTCCAAAATAAGATACAATCCTGAAAGTTTTTTCAGGATTTTTTTTCATACTATCGTTCTTCGTGTATGGCTCGTTGCAGATAAAACAAAGAATAATTCCGAGTAAGTCGTAAAGCCAGCAAAAAAATCGCAAACTTTCGAGTCATTCACTTGTCCCGGATTGAAATATGCACAGTGTTGTCAGTAGTATTTTTTTTCGCTATTTGAATTCTTCCCAATATTCTTTTGGTGTTACAATTCTCGTTTTGTTATAGATTTTCATTGTAAAATCGTTAGTATTTCCAGTGATTAAAAAGTCCGCTTTAGAAATTTGAGCTAATTCTAAGAGTCTGTTGTCGGGTTTGTCTTTGATAATTTTCAGTATTTCATTCGGCTCGTAGATTTCTGAAATTTCGCTTAACCTAGCAATAAAAAAGTCTGCATTTGTCTTAAAGTCCGCAAATTTTGAAAATTTTGGTCGGCTTAGAACTTCTAAATATTCTTGAATAATTGGGTTTGAAATACAAATAATTGCGTTTCCATCAATACAATGTTCAACAATTAAATAGGGATAATTTTTTTGAATTAGGGAAGATACAATTACGTTGGTATCAAGAATTATTTTTTGCATTCCTGTACGCTTTTATTTCGTCATCAATTTCTTCCTTTGTCATTTTGGAAAGTCCATATTTATTAGCTAACTGAATGCTTTTTTCAAGAGTTTGTTTTGTTATTTTCTTTCCAATTATTTCAACCAGTTCAGTAAAAGACAAGGTGCTTTTATTCAATCCCAATTGATTGAATTCGAAGTCCGATATTTGAATGTTTACAGATTTCATAATTTTTATTTAAATTCAAATTTACGAAATTTTTACGATGTTTTTTTTTCGCATACTGGCAACTCATTGCTTTTTATTAAAAATGTGTTTATAGATGTAAATGAAAAATACCCCGAACGCAGTAGAAAAGCCCGACCTTTCAACTTAACAAAAAACAGGATTTCATGGGTATTGAACGCATCACCATCCGTCTAAGTCCTCAAATACTGTCATTTTGTCTGTATAAACCTGTGTTTTAAAGACAATATGTCGCCTTTTGGTCTTGGAACAAACTTTGACAGATTCAAAAAAAATAAAATCATGAACTTAGATAAATTCACCATCAAGTCGCAGGAAGTTTTGCAACACGCACAGCAACTTGCGCACCAATTGCAACATCAGCAGATAGAGAACGAACACCTCGTCAAATCCATTTTGGCTACCGACCAAAACGTGTTGCCTTTTCTGTTGAAAAAGCTCAACATCAATCCCAATCAGTTAGAAACCGTTTTAGACGCATCCCTAAAAAGCTTCTCTAAAGTTTCGGGAGGTCAAATCACGTTGTCTCGTGAAGCGACCACGGCTTTAAACGAAGCGGTAAGCATGGCCCAAAAAATGAAAGACGAATTTGTTTCTGTAGAGCATTTGCTTTTAGGCATTTTTAAAACCAAAAACAATGTTTCGCAGATGCTCAAAGATCAAGGCGTCACAGAAAAAGCTTTACAAGAGGCTATCTCCCAACTTCGCAAAGGTGAACGCGTCACCTCGGCAAGCGCAGAAGAAACCTACAATGCATTGGGAAAATATGCAAAGAACTTGAATCAGTTGGCCAACGAAGGTAAACTAGACCCAGTTATCGGTCGCGATGAAGAAATACGAAGGGTGCTTCAAATCCTCTCCCGCCGTACCAAAAACAACCCGATGCTGGTGGGCGAACCCGGGGTGGGAAAAACGGCCATAGCCGAAGGATTGGCTCACAGAATCATACAAGGAGACGTGCCCGAAAACTTAAAAGACAAAACCATTTTTTCCTTAGACATGGGCGCGCTTATAGCAGGTGCCAAATACAAAGGGGAATTTGAAGAAAGGCTCAAAGCCGTCATTAAGGAAGTAACCGGTGCTGATGGAAACATTGTTCTCTTTATAGATGAAATTCACACCCTAGTGGGAGCCGGCGCAGGCGAAGGGGCTATGGATGCCGCCAATATACTCAAACCGGCATTGGCGCGTGGCGAACTCAGAGCCATCGGCGCAACTACCCACGACGAATACCAAAAGTACTTTGAAAAAGATAAAGCGCTGGAACGCCGTTTCCAAAAAATTGTGGTGGACGAACCCGATACGGAAAGTGCCATCTCCATTTTGCGCGGCATCAAAGAAAAATACGAAACACATCACAAAGTGCGTATTAAAGATGAGGCCATTTTAGCCGCTGTAAACCTTTCAAACAGATACATTACCAACAGATTTTTACCCGACAAAGCCATCGATTTGATGGACGAAGCAGCCTCCAAACTCCGTATGGAAATCAATTCCAAACCTGAAGAATTGGATGTTATGGATCGGAAAATCATGCAATTGGAAATTGAAATTGAGGCCATCAAACGCGAAAAAGACGAAGCCAAACTCAAAATACTGCATTTGGAATTGGCAAATCTCAAAGAATCGCGTAATGAGATTTTTGCCCGGTGGCAGCAAGAAAAAGAAGTGGTTGACAACATTCAATCGCTCAAAGAAGCCATTGAAAACCACAAATTGGAGGCTGAACGCGCCGAACGCGAAGGCGATTACGGAAAAGTTGCTGAATTGCGATACGGGAAAATCAAAGAATCGCAAGAAAAGCTCACCATACTAGAAAGCCAATTGGCCGAAAATCAAAAATCTTCATCCTTAATTAAGGAAGAAGTTACAGCCGAAGACATCGCAGAAGTGGTCGCCAAATGGACAGGCATACCCGTGACTAAGATGTTGCAAAGCGACAGGGAAAAACTGCTCCATCTCGAAAACGAACTGCACAAACGCGTGGTGGGCCAAGAAGAAGCCATCGTGGCTGTTTCCGATGCCATTAGAAGAAGTAGAGCCGGATTACAAGACGCCCAAAGACCTATCGGTTCTTTCTTGTTTTTGGGTACAACAGGTGTAGGCAAAACCGAACTTGCCAAAGCACTGGCCACCTATCTTTTTGATGATGAAAACGCCATGACACGTATAGACATGAGCGAATATCAAGAAAGACACTCCGTTAGCAGGCTCGTAGGCGCGCCTCCGGGTTATGTAGGTTACGACGAAGGCGGACAACTCACCGAAGCCGTTCGCAAAAAACCCTACTCCGTAGTGTTGTTGGATGAAATTGAGAAAGCACATCCGGATACCTTCAACATCTTGTTGCAGGTATTGGACGAAGGCCGCCTCACAGACAATAAAGGCCGATTGGCCGATTTTAAAAACACTATTATCATCATGACGTCCAATTTGGGCAGCCATATCATTCAGGAAAAATTCGAAAACTTTAAAGGCGCTGTGGAAACCGCTGCCGAAGTTGCCAAAGAGGAAGTTTTGGGCTTGCTCAAACAAACCGTTAGACCCGAATTTCTGAATCGAATTGATGATGTAATCATGTTTACGCCTCTGTTTGAGAAAGACATCAGGCAGATTGTGCGTTTGCAGTTGAACTTGCTGTCCAAACGTTTGATGACACAACACATCACGCTCGACGCAACAGAAGAAGCTGTTTCTTGGTTGTCTGAACGCGGTTATGACCCGCAATACGGCGCACGCCCCGTTAAAAGACTCATCCAAAAAGAGGTGTTAAACAAAATGTCTAAAGAAATTCTCTCCGGTAATATTTCAACGGACAGCGTGGTATTGCTCGATGCTTTTGACGATCAACTCGTCATGAGAAACCAACCAAGTGTGTCTGTGTAGGGCAAAACACGATTCCCAAATCCCACAGTTGGTTTGCTGCTGTGGGATTTTTGCTTGTGCACCACAGCTAAGTCTCAAATTTAAAATACCTTTGCCAAAATTCAAAAAAAAAATGAGGCTTCATCGAAACTTGGTTTTTGCCGTGATAGACGGTTTGTCACAAATTTTTAACGAAGGACAATATGCCGACAGGGTGGTAGAAAAACTTTTGAAACGCGACAAGCGTTGGGGCGCACGCGACCGCGGTTTTGTAGCCGAAACTACCTACGAAATTGTCCGTTGGAAAAGACTCTACGCAGAAATAGCTGAAGTGAAAGAACCCTTTGACAGGGACAAACTATGGCGAATTTTCGCCGTTTGGGCGGTGTTGCGAGGTATTCATTTACCCGATTGGAAATATTTTGAAGATACACCGGTCAGGCGGATTAAGGGGAAATTTGATGAACTTTCCAAAATCAGAAAGTTTAAAGAATCTATCCCCGATTGGCTCGATGAATTGGGTGTAAAAGAATTAGGCGAAGCCGTATGGACGCGCGAAATTGCTGCGCTAAATGCCACCGCCGATGTGATTTTGCGAGTCAATCAATTAAAAACAGATCTGAAAAATTTGCAAAAAAACCTAGCTGAAGCAGGTATAGAAACCGAAACTATCGCCAAATATCCTGATGCGCTCAAACTCAAAGAGCGCGCCAATGTTTTTAATACAGACGCTTTTCAAAAAGGTTTTTTTGAAGTGCAAGACGCATCTTCGCAACTGGTAGCCGATTTTCTCCAAGTAGAAAAAGGTATGCGGGTTTGCGATGCATGCGCAGGTGCCGGTGGCAAAAGCCTTCACTTGGCTTCGCTTATGGAAAACAAAGGACAGGTCATCGCCCTCGATATTTATGAAAACAAACTTCACGAGTTAAAAAGACGCGCCAAACGCGCCGGAGCCCATAACATAGAAACACGCCTGATCGATTCTAACAAGGTCATTAAAAAATTAGATCAAAAAATAGATCGCCTACTTATAGACGCACCTTGTACCGGTTTGGGCGTACTCAGAAGAAACCCGGATGCGAAATGGAAACTGCAACCGCAATTTCTGGAAAACATACAAAAAACACAAATGGAAATATTGACCGGATATGCCAGAATGGTCAAGCCGGGTGGCAAATTGGTCTATGCAACTTGTTCCATTTTACCTTCAGAAAACCGCCATCAGATCAATTATTTCCTGCAATCTGAAATGGGAAAATCATTCGTTTTGGAAGATGAAAAAAAAATATTTCCGTCCGAAGGTTTCGATGGATTCTATATGGCCAGGCTTTCAAAAAATCAAATTTAAATGTTAGATTCAGGTGTTTTATTCCGTTAAATTTTCGTTTTCTTAATGAAAATTAATGCAACTTTTTAACATTAATTTCTATATTCGCAAGCCAAGTTTTTAAGCAAAAGCAACCTCTATGAAATTAAAATTACTCTCGTTTTTATTGTTTGTTTCTCTTTTTGTTAGTGCCCAACAAGCCTATTACAACGATGTGAACCTCACGCTTACAGGCATTCCGCTTCGCGATGCATTGGCCACCAAGGTCATCAGCACACATACCAAAGTGCTCGACTACACGCCGGGCGTTTGGGAAGCTGACCGGATTGTTGACCTCGACCCGGACGACCCAACACTCTCCAAAGTTCTGTTGATCTATGGTTTTGATGACACTGATGGCAGCATAATCAATGACCGGACGCGCGATAAAAACAACAACGGTGGAAATGTAGGCCAATGGAACCGGGAGCATGTCTATCCGCAATCAACCGGTGGGTTTGACACAAGTCCCGGGCCGGGGACAGACGTTCACCACGTCCGGGCCTCCGATGTGCAATTCAATGGGCAAAGGAACAACCTTCCCTTTGTGGCAGGAAGTGGCAATGCCGGTGTTGTGGGCAGCGGTTGGTATCCCGGTGACGAATGGAAAGGCGACATAGCCCGGATGATTATGTATATGTATTTGCGCTACGGAAACCAAACTCTGCCAAGCAATGTCTCTATTGGAAATATCAACAGCGTCGATGCCAATATGATAGATTTATTGTTGCAATGGAATGCCGAAGATCCGGTTTCTCAAGTAGAAGACAACCGGAACAACTATTTGGAAAATGCTTCAAATACTTACGGGCAAGGCAACCGGAACCCTTTTATAGACGAACCTTTTTTGGCAACGCGTATTTGGGGCGGCCCTGCTGCCGAAGACCGTTGGGGCATTTTTTCTGTTGCACCCGACACTACACCGCCGTCTGTGCCAAATGGTCTTACCGCATCCAACGTTACTGCCACTTCACTTTCCCTCAGTTGGAATGCATCTACCGATGATACTGAAGTCACAGGTTATGAGGTTTTTCAAAACGGGTCATCTATAGGAACAACCCCCACCACTTCTCTAAATGTGACAAGCCTGACCGCCTCTACTACTTATACTTTCACGGTCACTGCTTTCGATGCGGCAAGCAATACCTCTTTACCGAGTGCAGCACTACAAGTGACGACTGCCTCTTCCGGCGGCAGCAACACCCCCGATTTGTTTTTCTCTGAATATGTGGAAGGCTCTTCCAACAACAAAGCATTGGAAATTGCCAATTTTACGGGTGCTGCAGTGGATTTATCCGTGTACACCATTCAAAAACAAGCCAACGGGGCAAATGCTTGGGGAAGTTCTTATTCATTTACAACACCAACTTTGGCCGATGGTTCGGTTTTGGTCGTTGCAAACAGCCTGTCAAACCCGACACTTTTGGGTTTAGCCGATGAAATCAAGTCCGGGGCGCCACTCGATTTCAATGGAAACGACCCGGTTGGCCTATTCAAAAATGGGGTCTTGATTGATATTATCGGTACGTTTAACGATACGGCAAACTTTTCTATCAACGAAACCATGCGCAGAAAATCAACCGTCACTTCGCCCAACGTTGTTTTTGATAAAGTTGCAGAATGGGATGTTTTTCCGTCCGATACTTTTGACGGTTTGGCAAACCACACGCTCTCCACAAGTGATTTTTCCACAACCGGTTTCAAAATGTTTCCCAATCCGGTGTCAGGCGGCCTCTTGTTTATCCAAACGCAACAGCTTATTTCCCAAATCACTATCTATAATATTTTGGGCCAAGAGGTTTTACGGTTCAACCAACCCGAAAAAGACAAGCCTTTGTCTGTGAGCAGCCTTAAAAAAGGGATTTACTTAGCCAAAATAGCATTGGAAAATGCGCAAACCATCACCCGAAAAATCATCGTCAACTAATCTGTTTTTAAGCCTTAAACTTTATGCGGAAATACGTACTTTTGAAGGCGTATTTCCGTAAGATTTTATAGATGATTTATTTTTTTGAAAATCAAAACCGTACGGTCTATGCCGTGCAAACGATTGTCCAACTTTCAACGGCTGATTTTTCTAAATTGGCATGGCTATTTGGCGGCGAACTGCTCAAATCTGCATCAACAAACATCCCCCAAACGTCCCTCGACGGTTTTTTTGTAGGCCCGCGTGCCGCCATGATTACCCCTTGGAGCACCAATGCAGTCGAAATCACCCAAAATATGGCGGTTGAAGGGATTGTCCGGATTGAAGAATTTCAAAAAGTGGACGAAACTTTTTCGGGCTTTGACCCGATGCTCTTTCAAAAATACAGTCAACTTCATCAGGATATTTTTGACATCCACCTGCAGCCCGAAGCGGTTTTGGAAATCGACGACATCGCAGCATACAACCAAAAAGAGGGATTGTCTTTGAACGAAGACGAGGTTGATTACCTGCAAAAACTTTCGCTCAAATTGGGTAGGAAACTCACAGATTCTGAAGTTTTCGGATTCTCTCAAGTAAATTCCGAACACTGCCGCCACAAAATTTTCAACGGTACTTTTGTGATTGATGGCCAAGAAAAACCGGGTTCGCTTTTCAAACTGATCAAAAAAACTTCCGAAGCATATCCCAACGGCATCGTTTCAGCCTATAAAGACAATGTGGCTTTTGTGAAAGGGCCAAAAGTGACACAATTCGCTCCAAAATCGCCGGACAAGCCCGATTTTTACCAAGAAAAGGTTTTTGATTCGGTGCTTTCCTTAAAGGCTGAAACGCATAATTTTCCAACCACAGTTGAACCCTTTAATGGTGCGGCAACCGGTTCGGGTGGCGAAATCCGCGACCGCCTGGCCGGTGGGCAAGGCTCAATTCCTTTGGCAGGAACAGCCGTTTACATGACGGCTTATTCCCGGCTCAAAAACGACCGGCCTTGGGAAAACGGGATGCCTGCCCGGAAATGGCTCTACCAAACGCCTTTGGACATTCTCATCAAGGCTTCCAACGGTGCTTCCGATTTTGGCAATAAATTCGGGCAACCGCTCATCGCGGGTTCACTATTTACGTTTGAACACGAGGAACACAACCGCAAGCTCGGTTTCGACAAAGTCATCATGCTGGCAGGTGGTGTCGGCTATGGCAAAGCCAATCAGGCACAAAAACATACACCCAAACCGACCGATGATGTTGTCCTGCTCGGCGGCGACAACTACCGGATCGGGATGGGCGGTGCGGCAGTTTCCTCAGCCGATACGGGCGAATTTCACAGCGGCATCGAACTCAACGCCGTGCAACGTTCCAATCCGGAGATGCAAAAACGGGTAGCTAATGCGGTTCGTGGCATGGTAGAAAGCGATGTAAACCCCATTGTTTCCATCCACGACCACGGTGCGGGCGGACACCTCAACTGCCTGTCGGAATTGGTGGAAGAAACCGGTGGCATCATCGATTTAGACAAACTTCCCATCGGCGACCCAACGCTTTCTGCCAAAGAAATCATCGGGAATGAATCGCAGGAACGCATGGGTTTGGTCATAGCCAAAAAAGATACGGAAACCCTCAAAAGAATCGCCTTGCGCGAGCGTTCGCCATTTTATGTGGTGGGCGAAGTGACAGGCGACCATCGGTTCGTGTTTCAATCCAAAACAAAAGGGCAAAAACCGATGGATTTGGCCTTGTCTGAAATGTTTGGCAGCTCGCCCAAAACTTTTATGCACGACCGGACGGTTGACAGAAAATATGAAACTGTCTCTTATGCTGAAACTGAAATCAAAAATTATACCGCTCAAATCCTCAAACTCGAAGCCGTTGCCTGCAAAGATTGGCTGACCAACAAGGTCGATCGTTGTGTGGGTGGACGCGTGGCCAAGCAACAATGCGCCGGACCGTTGCAGTTGCCACTAAACAATGTGGGTGTCATGGCATTGGATTATAAAGGCAAAAACGGTATCGCCACTTCCATTGGCCATTCACCGGTTTCCGCTTTGATTGATGCCACAGCCGGCAGCCGAAACAGCATAGCCGAAGCCCTGACCAACATCGTATGGGCTCCTTTGGAAAACGGGCTCAAAAGCGTGTCGCTTTCCGCCAATTGGATGTGGCCTTGCCGCAACGAGGGCGAAGATGCGCGTTTGTATGAAGCTGTGCAGGCCTGTTCGGATTTTGCCATCGCATTGGGCATCAACATTCCTACCGGAAAAGATTCGCTGTCGATGAAACAAAAATACCCCGACGGTGATGTCATCGCACCCGGAACGGTCATTATTTCTGCGGCGGGACATTGTTCGGACATTCAAAATATCGTGGAACCGGTTTTTCAAAAAAACGCGGGCTCGGTTTACTACATTAATTTTTCACAAGACGATTTTAAATTGGGCGGTTCGTCCTTTGCGCAAACGCAAAACAAGGTAGGCGAAGAAGCCCCAGATATTCAAAACCCTGATTTTTTCAAAAAAGCATTTGAAGCAGTTCAGCAATTGATCAAAGACCATCAAATTGTAGCCGGACACGACATCGGTAGCGGCGGGTTGATAACCACGCTTTTGGAAATGTGTTTTGCCGATACAAACATAGGGGCGCAAATCAGTTTCAAAGATCTTTGGGAGAAAGATTTGGTCAAGATTTTGTTCTCAGAAAACATCGGCATCGTGGTGCAAGCGAAAAACGATGTTGCTTTTGAAAGCAAACTCAAAAATGAAGGTATCGAATTTTTCAAAATCGGAACGGTCGATGCTTCAGCAACCTTGTCCATCGACGGACGAGTATTCGACATACCGCAATTCAGGGATATTTGGTTTGAAACATCCTATTTGTTAGACCGCAACCAAACGCAAAATAACAAGGCGGAAGAGCGGTTTCGGAATTATAAAAACCAACCGTTGGTGTATGCATTTCCGAAGCAATTTACGGGTGATATAAAAAGGTTTGAAGACGCGGAAGACTTCTCGACTGCGCTCGAAGTGACAACAGAAAAAACAAAGTTTGTAAAAAGTAAAAGGCCCAAAGCAGCCGTCATCCGCGAGAAAGGCAGCAACAGCGAACGCGAAATGGCCAACGCCATGTTTTTGGCCGGATTTGATGTGAAAGATGTGCACATGACCGATCTCATTTCGGGCAGGGAGACTTTGGAAGACATTCAGTTTATCGGTGCGGTCGGCGGTTTTTCAAACTCCGATGTGTTAGGCTCCGCCAAAGGTTGGGCCGGCGCGTTTTTATACAACGAAAAAGCCAACACGGCACTCAAAAAATTCTTCCAACGCGAGGACACTTTGTCGGTGGGCATTTGCAACGGCTGCCAGCTTTTTATGGAGCTGGAATTGATCCATCCGGAACTGGAAACCCACGGGAAGTTGCTGCACAACGATTCGCACAAACACGAAAGTATTTTCACTTCGGTGAAAGTACAGGAAAACCATTCGGTGATGCTCAAAACCTTAGCCGGAACCACTTTGGGCGTTTGGGTTTCGCATGGTGAAGGCAAATTCAACTTGCCTTTGGCGGAAGAAAATTATCACATAGTGGCCAAATACGGCTATGATGCTTACCCGGCCAACCCGAACGGTTCGGACTACAACACCGCTATGCTTTGTGACAAAACAGGCAGGCATTTGGTGATGATGCCGCACATAGAACGATCTACTTTTCCGTGGAATTGGGCGTATTACCCCAAAGAGAGAAAGGATGATGAGGTATCTCCTTGGTTAGAAGCCTTTGTCAACGCGCGGAAGTGGGTTTTAGAGAGGTGCTCTTAGACAGCTTTACAACTAAAATTTCATGAAACAAACCGATTTGTCCAATCGCTTTGAAATGAATTGAACTCAATAGAAGTTGTAGAGTGTCAAAAAACTTTAAAGATATACCGCTATCAGTTTAGCCAAAGAAGTTTGCGCATTTTTTAAAGTTAAAGTATCCTGATTCACGGTATAGTTATCTGTGTTTTGAAGCGCTTCTATAAATTCACCTTCATATTCAACATCTTGACAAGCCATAAGTGTAGATCGCATTTTTGAAAAACTTACCAATGTATCTTCGGAAAGTTCATAGCTACCACCAATCGAATTACATCCGCCGTTTCCGTAAAGCTGATTGCCTTCATGGTTCAGGGTGATAAACGGTTCTCTACTGTTTTCGTCAAAATGTATGCTTTTTCCATTTAGATAAATCAAGCGCCAACGTTTATCTGTAATTGTGGTGTCAGGTATTATTTTTTGCAGAAAGTAAGATTCGGATGGCAGGTCACTCTCAATCTTTTTTCCCTCTTGGCTCAATGCAATCAAATGGTTTTCACCCACTTGATAATGCATCATGGCATTTGGATCCTTTTGCTCCATTCGAATTTTATTTTTCGTTTCATCCCAAGTAAATGAACCGTCGCTTCTAAACACTTTGTCGCTTTTGCCAAGGTATTTTGTTTCGATTTCATAGGTTGAATGATTACTCAATCTGATTTGTGTTCGGATGCCTTCACAATCTGCACAGGGCAAAGTACCCACATAGACACCCGGCCAATCGAGCGAAGTTTGACTGTTGTCTGCCATAGGTATGGTCTTATCGGTTTTGTCTTGCTGTGTTTTGTCGCCAAAATTACAAGATGTGAGCAAGACCGAAATCATTGCTAGTAAAGAGATTAAAGTTTTCATCTGTTTATATTATTTATTTTTATCGGTCATGCTTCGACTGCGCTCAGCACAGGAATGGAACAACCTAATTAATCATGCCCCTGTGTGCAAAATTTTTACATGGTTGTTTCATCTGTTTATATTTATTGTTTTTCAAAGGTCAGATGAAACGCCCTAAATAAACATACCCTGTGTGTCAAACTTTCACATAGGTGTTTCATCTACTAATATTATATGTTTTGACTTTGCTCAACAGTACTGTTTTAACAAAATTACACGATTCCTACTATATTCTCAACAAAGACTAGCAAATATACCTATTTGATAAAAATAAGATTTATTTGAAATACTTTCTGTACAATCCTAAAGTTAAAAAAAGGAAACTTCGATGTTAGCTTATAAAAATTCGGTTATAGGATATTGGGAAACAAAAAACCCCACAGCTTTATCACTATGGGGTTTCGTTTTGAAAAAACCACTAAGCAGATTAGGCTATTTCAATCATTTTTTTGGGTTTTGGAAGCGCTTCTTTGCGTTTGGGCAAATTAAGTGTCAAAATACCTTCTTTGTAGGTAGCTTTGATGTGTGCTTCGTCAACGCTTTCGGGTAAGGTGAAAGAGCGTTTGAAAGAGGAAAACCCAAACTCTTTTCTGGTATAGCGTTCTTCTTTGTTTTCCTCCACATGTTCTGTTTTTTCTTCAGAAGAAATGGTGAGCACATTGTCGTCAACTTCGATGACAAAATCTTCTTTTTTCTTGCCGGGAGCTGCTAATTCGAGCGCAAAACTGCGGTCAGTTTCTTTGATGTTTACGGCCGGAATCTCCAATCCCATGGAAAGTTTACCGCCAAAAAAATCAGGTTTCAAGAATTCGTCAATGACGGATGGAAACCAAAAGTCGTTGTTTGTTTTTACGAGTGTCATGATGTTTATATTTTAAAAGTTAGACAATTATTTACTTGTCCGGAAGTGAGAGCAACCATAAACTATAAATGCATCCGGCTACGCTTCCGGTTTTATGTTTACTGTTTACACATCAATCAATATACATTCCAATGCTAAAATGATGTCATTTTGTCCTCAAAACACTGACTTTAAGTGTCATAAAGTCATCTTTGTTAAAAATTATGACATTTTTTCAAGTAAGTAGCCTGTGCAGCCGTTGGTTTAAAATTCCTTAGTTTTGCAAAAAAAAGTATGCATCAAGAAACCATAGTCGCACTGGCCACACCTTCAGGTGCCGGTGCCATCGCCGTGATTCGGTTGTCCGGTTTTGATGCCTTGGCAAAGGTATCCGAGATTTTTCAATCGGTATCGGGCAAGGATTTGCTACAGCAAAAAACGCATACGATTCACTTAGGCTATATACGCGACAAGGAAACTATATTAGACCAAGTTTTGGTTTCTATTTTTAAAAACCCCAATTCTTACACAGGCGAAGATGTCGTAGAAATTTCTTGCCATGGATCTGTATTTATTCAACAGCAAATCATCCAATTATTACTCAGACAAGGATGCCGTATGGCGCAAGCCGGTGAGTTTACCTTACGGGCATTTTTAAACGGGAAAATGGACTTGAGCCAGGCCGAAGCTGTGGCAGATTTGATTGCTTCGGAAAATCAGGCGAGTCATCAAATTGCCATACAACAAATGCGTGGTGGTTTTAGCCAAGAAATTGGCAAGTTGCGTGAAGAATTGCTCAATTTTGCGTCGCTCATCGAACTGGAACTCGATTTTTCAGAAGAAGATGTCGAATTTGCAGACCGAACGCAATTTAAACAATTGCTAGACAAAATAGAACATATCCTCAAGCCATTGATAGACTCATTTGCGGTTGGAAACGTTATCAAAAATGGAATTCCCGTCGCGATTGTCGGTGAGCCGAATGTCGGAAAATCCACTTTACTCAATGCGCTGCTCAACGAAGAGCGTGCTATTGTCTCTGAAATTGCCGGTACCACACGCGACAGTATTGAAGATGAATTGGTGATAGAAGGCATCGGTTTTCGGTTTATAGACACGGCAGGTATTCGGGAAACCGCCGACCATATTGAAGGTTTGGGCATCAAACGCACTTTTGAAAAGATTGAACAGGCTCAAGTAGTCATTTATTTGTTGGATGGCTTAAAGTTTAAAGTTCAAGGCTCTAATTATATCCATGAAATCGAAAAGGTCAAGAATAGATATCCGGCAAAGCCACTGGTTGTTGTTGTCAACAAGGTGGATTTGGTTTCTGAACAAGACATTTTTAACATACGGACGCAGCTTGAAGCGCTACAGCTTAGCCTAAGAAGCATTTCTGCTAAAAATAAAACCGGTATAGAGGAACTAAAAACCACTTTAATTTCTTTTGTAAATACCGGCGCGCTACACAGCGATGCGACCATAGTGACCAATGCGCGGCACTACGATGCTTTGCAAAAATCTCTGCAGGAAATTCAAAAAGTAAAAGGAGGTTTGCAGTCGGGCTTAACGGCTGATTTGATGGCGATTGACATCCGTCAGGCATTGTATCACTTGGGAGAAATTACAGGGCAAGTGTCTAACGATGAGTTACTTGGAAATATTTTTTCAAATTTTTGTATCGGAAAGTAGTTGGTTATTATTGATTGTATTCAACTGGAATGTTAGTTAAAATTTCAATTCCGCTTTTTTTCATAAGCTCACTTGCGTTAAAGTCAAAGCAAATACCATTATGAAGTTTATAATTAAAAATCATGGAATCTTTTATCATTTCACTATTGAAACTATAATTTTTAACTATCTTTCTATTTTCTGTCAGCTTCGCAAGTTCAATATCATGTGTTGCTATAATTCCTGATGTTTTTAGCTTACTTAATTGATTTATCAATGAAAAACCACCTTTATGTCTATCTTCCGAGTTCGTACCTTTAAACATCTCGTCTAAAAGAAAAAAAATATTCTGATTACTTTCAATCAGTTTCAGCATTTTTTCTATTCTATTTAATTCTGCATAAAATGAAGAAATTCCTTTCTCTAAGTTATCCTGAGTGCGCATGCTTGTAAATAATTTCAGGTTTGAAACCTTCCCGTTTTTGGCGCAACAAGGTGCGCCAGCTAATGCCAATGCAATATTAACGCCCACGGTTCTTAAAAATGTGCTTTTCCCTGCCATATTTGAACCAGTTATCATAATAACATCACCGTATCCGTCTGATTGATAATCATTACAAACTCTATTATTCGAATTTATTAATGGGTGTCCTAACGACTCAAAATATACGTAGTTATTGTTTTCTGTTATCTCAGGAAAAGTATATGATGGGTTTGAATAATAAAAACCTGCAAAACTATTAATTACCTCGAACTCACTAATAGCTTCAGCCCATGATTTTAAAAACGCTTTATTCTTTGTTTTCCATTTTTCTGTTCCAATAATCAGGTAAATATCAATTAGAAAAAAATTATTTAAAAGAGGATACAAGTAATTTCCACCTATTGGTATCTTTTTTATTGGTCGTTGATGCGAAAATTCTAAAATTTGGCATATCGTGTTAATTTCATCGTGTGCCGAATATTTGTCTTTTATTAGGATTGATTGTAATTCTTGTAGTTTTTTTGAATTGAAACTTTCACCTTCAATTTTATTGATAAGTGTCCGATATCCTCTTAAAGTTTTAAGATTTTCAGTTGAAGTTTCAACAATATATTCAGCTTGGGGCTTGACTTTCCTTAAAACAATATAAATGGTTAGTAAAACTAAAATCACGAGAGATAAATAAGTAAGTCCCATTTGCGAATCTAAGTTAACATAAAAAAGGTGGGTGTTAATAAAAAGTAGAAGTGGAAGAATTATTACAGCCGCTATATAAATTTGTAAGTGTTTTAATATAACCACAGGTGTCTCTACCCAATCTAAAAGTTTATTATAATCGCTTTTTTTATTTTGAAATTGCATACCGGATGCTTGAAAATCTTGTCTCCATTCGAATTTTTGAGATAATTCCTTTATTGCTTTCTGTCTGTCGTTTATTTCAGAATTAGATGCAGGTTCAGATAGCCATTTTGATAAAAGTGTCATACCTGACTCTGTGGTCGTTCTATTGATCAATTGAAAAATGGAATGTTGACCAAAAATATCTAAATCACTTGTGTATGGGTGACTTTGATTTGAAAATTGATGCCCTGTATTAAATTCTTCAAGTTTACATATATCTCTTTGAACTTCTGATTCATTTATTTTTTTCAGTAAATAAGTTTGTTGTCTCAAGTAAGCTATTTTGTTATAATATTTTAAAACAAAAGCAAAACATATTATTGAAATTGGTAATACAATAATAACAGATGTAACTAAATTGAAACTAATCAGGGTTATTAAAATGGCGATTGAAATTACAAAAATAAAAAACCTAATTAATGATATTCTGTTCAATAGCTTCTGCAATCTTAGTGCTTTGATATTGTATTTTTCTATATTTTCTTGATAGATTTTCATTATTTATTTTCAAATATCTTGATGAGGATGGTGTGTTTTAATATGTCTCATACTGAAAACGCACATAGCTTACCTATTAAATATAAACTGCATTTTGATGCACATAATTAAGTGTTTTAAAGTCTAAAGCTACATATAATCTTTTTGGGTTGTATCATTTAATTACATCTTTTATAGACTTTGTCGTGGCTCACCGCTGTAATGTTAGGATTACTTTCTGTCACCTTTGCATTCGGCTGCATACCTCAAACAAATGGACTCTAGGGATTTATCAATCGGCTTAAAATGATAGGAAAGCGTATCGCGCACTTTATCAGAACTATACGTATGTTGCTTAACTGCCGAACGAATGCTGGGCTTGAACAAACTTCTGGGTTTGCCGGTTAGGCTGTGTTTAATCACATCTAAGATTCTGAGAATGTGCAACAGACCCTTTCCTGCTTTTAGCGTTGGAGGTTTGCCATCTAAATTTTTGGCAATGCTGTCCAACACACTTTTGTAACTTCTATTCTCAGCACTGATTAAAAACCGTTCATTCACGATATCGCGCTCCATCAGACTTATCATAATCTTCACCACGTCTTCTACGTCCACAAAACCCATGCTACCGGGCGGATAAAACGACAGCCCTTTCGCAACACTCGAAAAGAGTTTACCGCTGCCGGAAGACCAAAAACCTGCGCCCAAAACGATACTCGGATTCACGACAACCACCTTCAATCCTTCCTGCGTACCTCGCCACACTTCCATCTCCGCACCGTATTTGGTAATGCCATAGACGTGGTTGTCTTCTTCCGGATTCCAATGGGTTTCTTCATCTACTGCCGTGGCACTGTCTCCAAGTGCGGCTACTGTACTTACATGACAAAATTTTTCTACACCGTGTTTGATAGACAAATTCACCATATTGGCCGTCCCCTCTATGTTGACCTTTTTCAAAACATCGAAGCGGCTCGAATCAAAAGAAACCAAAGCTGCGGCATGATAGACCACTCTAACACCGGAAAAGGCAGTTTCTAAGCCAACCACATCATTGATATCGGCTTTCACCCATTCAATTGTATCGAATAAGTGTACACTGTCATAGTAAGAAAACACCCTCTTTACCCGATCAAATTTCTTTTCATCGCGATAAAGGGCTCTCACAGCCAGCTGTTTTTGTGCTAAAAAACACACTAAATGTGACCCTATAAATCCCGTAGCACCGCTTACTAAAATCATGTAAAAATTTATCAAACGAAAATATCAATTTTAGTTCGATAAACAGCCTTTAAAAATAGATAAATGATATAAATCACACGCCAATTGCTGCAATTCATTTAATTTTACAAACTAATTTAGGATTTATGCACAATATAGATATGGATTTTGTGGAAATGACCCTCGATGTCATGAAATATGCCATCGGTCGCATCACAGATTCCAATCCAAAAATGAATATGCCTAAAAGCGAAGCCGATTTAAAAGCTTTGGTTGGAGAAACCATTACACCCGAGGGAATTGGTGGTGAACGCGCTTTCGAATTGTGGAAAAAACACCTTGTCAAAGCCACCGTTCCCATTGACCATCCGCGGCATTTGGCCTTTGTACCGGCCTCCCCTACTCGGGCTGCCGTGATGTTCGACTTGGTGACTTCGGCTTCCAGTATTCACGGTTCCTATTGGCTTGAAGGCGCCGGCGGTATCTTTTGCGAAAACGAAGCCATGCGGTGGTTGGTGTCGCTTACAGATTTGCCCAAAGGTGCTTTTGGTGTTTTTACCAGTGGCGGTACGGCAGCCAATTTATCGGCCTTGGTTACCGCAAGGGATGTTTGGCGCAAGCGAAAAGTAGAAAATCAAACCCAAAAAGGATTGCTCATCACCTCTTCCGGAGCACATTCATCAGTAAAAGCCATGGCAAAAGTCATGGATGCCGATATTGTTTTAATTGATACCCAAAACGAATTGGAAGCCAAAGATCTGAAGAAATTTCTTCGTGAATTAAATGTTGTCGATCGCAACAGACTGTTTGCTGTGGTGGCTACAGGTGGCACAACCAATGCCGGCATCATCGATGACTTAGATGGTATCGGCGAAATTTGCCAAAGAGAACACATTTGGTTTCACGTAGATGCTGCCTATGGTGGTGGCGCGCTGGTTTCAGAAAAATTTAAACCCTTGTTTAAAGGAATTGAAAAAGCAGATAGCATTACCATTGACCCGCATAAATGGCTTTTTTCTCCTTATGATTGCGGTGCCGTAATATACAGGCAACCGGAATTGGCCAAGGCAGCCCATGCCCAAGAGGGTTCGTATTTAGAAATATTTAAAGATAAAGGCGCGGAAGGTTTCAATCCTTCCGATTATCAAATCCAACTCACGCGCAGGGTTCGCGGTTTACCACTTTGGTTTTCTTTAGCGATGCATGGAACAGATCGGTACAAAGCAGCCATAGAGCGTGGCGTAGCGCTGGCTCAAATTGCGGGAGAGCTCATTGAAGCTCATCCAAAATTAGAATTGGTGCGGCCGCCTTCGCTCTCTTGTGTTTTGTATCGCAGGTTGGGTTGGCAGGCAGATGATTATAAAAATTGGACTTACAGAAACCAGCGAGATGGTTTTGCGTTGGTGGCACCTACACAATGGAAAAATGGCGACACCAAAGAAACTGTTTCCAGATTTTGTTTTATCAATCCGGACACGACCGAGAAAGACATTGCAGACGTACTACATTCCATGAATGATTAAATCCGTGGCAAATCGCCTTGCCCTTTGGTGGGCAAACTGGATGTTCCCATCAAAAATGTATCTACGTGATGCGCCGCTTCTCTACCCTCAGATAAAGCCCAAACGATGAGCGACTGTCCCCTTCGCGTATCGCCGGCTGCAAATACATTCGGCACATTGGTCTGATAGTTAGTCGTGTTTGCATCGATATTGGTTCTCGCATCCATTTGCACACCGAGTTGTGTAGCTAAATTGGATTCTGAACCTGTGAAACCCAATGCCAACAAAACCAAATCGCAAGGGTGTTCTTCAACAGTTCCTGGAATTTCTTTAAGCTGTGGGCGTTCGCCGGGTTTTCTGACCCATTCTACCTGGGTAGTTATTAAGCTGATGATGTTATTGTCTTTGTCACCCATAAATTCTTTGGTAGAGATACTCCAATGGCGCAAAGCCCCTTCTTTGTGAGAAGAACTGGTTCGCAAACGCATCGGGTAGTATGGCCAAGGTTGGTTTTCGGGTCTTTCTTCTGTGCCTCTGGGCATGATTTCAAAATTTTTAACCGATAAAGCACCTTGCCGGATAGAAGTGCCAATACAATCTGAACCCGTATCTCCGCCACCGATGACAATGACATGCTTGCCTTTAGCCGAAATAGGTTCGCCTGAAAAAGTAGCACCTTCTACCCTTTTGTTTTGCTGTTTGAGAAAATCCATTGCCTGATGAATGCCCTTTAACTTAGCGCCTTTAATGGGCAGGTCTCTGCGAACCGTAGCCCCCATACAAAGTAAAACAGCATCAAATTTTTTCAACTCAGTTACAGAAACATCTTTGCCGACTTCTACGCCGGTTTGAAATGCTATTCCTTCTTCTTTTAAAATGGTTACACGTCTGTCTATGACAGATTTTTCCATCTTAAAATCGGGAATACCATAACGAAGCAATCCACCTACTTGTGTGTCTCTTTCGTAAACCACCACCTGGTGTCCGGCCCTATTGAGCTGTTGAGCTGCCGCCAAACCGGCAGGTCCTGAACCCACAATGGCTACTTTTTTCCCGGTTCTTCTCACAGGAGGTTGTGCTTGTATCCAACCTTCTTTAAAACCGCGCTCTACTATATTTTTTTCAATATTTTCAATAGATACCGGATCTTCATTAATGCCTAGCACACAGGCTTCTTCGCATGGTGCAGGACACAAACGCCCCGTAAATTCGGGGAAGTTATTGGTTGCATGTAAAACGTCTAAAGCCTGTCTCCATTTGCCTTTGTAAACCAAATCGTTGAAGTCTGGTATTAGATTGCCTAAGGGACAACCGCTGTGGCAAAAAGGGATGCCGCAATCCATGCAGCGCGCTCCCTGGTTTTTTAGTTTCTTTTCATCGAGCGGAACGGTAAACTCTTTATAGGCTTTTACCCGTTCGGCCACCGGCAAATAGGGTTCTGTTTCTCTCGGATATTCTAAAAATCCTGTGATTTTTCCCATTGGATTTCTTGTTATACAGTTTCTAATGATTCTTTTTTAATGCGCTCTAATGCTCTTCGGTATTCCTCGGGCATCACTTTGGTAAATTGGCTTAAACTCACATCCCACTGTTCCAAAATTCGCCGTGCAAGCGGACTTTGGGTATAGTTGTAGTGGTTTTCAATCAATTCTTTGAGCAGGTTTTGATCTGCTGCCTCTGTCACTTTTTCTAATGCTACACCTTCCTGGTTGCATTTTGATGCGAATGTATCTTTGGGATTGTAAATAAAGGCTATGCCACCACTCATCCCGGCGGCAAAATTACGTCCGGTTTTTCCTAGTACTACCGCTACGCCACCGGTCATATATTCGCATCCGTGGTCACCAATGCCTTCTACCACCGCTTTGGCTCCGGAATTTCGAACGCAAAAACGCTCTCCGGCCATCCCGTTGATATACACTTCTCCATCAATGGCACCATAGAGCGCTACATTGCCAACGATTACATTTTCCTCAGGAACAAACGTTGCCTCTTCGGGTATTCTTACAATAATTTTTGCTCCGGAAAGTCCTTTGGCCAAATAATCATTGGTGTTTCCCTCCAATCTAAAAGTAAGTCCTTTGGTTGCAAAAGCACCAAAACTTTGTCCGGCAGCACCTTTAAAGTTAATTTTTAACGTATTTTCAGGCAAGCCTTGTGCGCCGTAAATTTTAGAAATTTCATTACTCAAAATAGCACCCACGGTACGGTTGGTGTTTTTGATAGGATATTCTAGCACTGTTTTTTCTTTTCTAAACAAGGCGGGATGTGCTTGCTTGATGATCGTAAAATCGAGTGCATTTTCCAATTGATGGTCTTGCTTACCGGTGTTGTATATGGCAACGTGCTCCGGTGTTTCAATTTTTTTCAATATAGGCGATAAGTCCAGTCCTTTGGCTTTGTAATGTTCCAATGCCGGACGCGTATTGAGTTTTTGCACTTGGCCCACCATTTCATTTAAGGTTCTGAAACCGAGTTGAGCCATAATCTGACGCAACTCTTGAGCTATGAAATACATAAAATTGACCACGTGTTCAGGTTTACCTTCAAATTTCTTGCGCAATTCCGGGTTTTGAGTGGCAATACCAACCGGGCAAGTGTTTAAGTGGCAAACGCGCATCATGATGCATCCGGATGCGACCAAAGGTGCTGTGGCAAAACCAAACTCCTCAGCACCCAGCAAACAAGCTACAGCCACATCACGTCCTGTTTTGAGTTGACCGTCACATTCCAGTACTACCCGACTTCTCAGGTCGTTCATAACCAAAGTTTGTTGCGCTTCGGCTATACCCAACTCCCAGGGTAAGCCGGCATGTTTGAGAGAGGTTAAAGGAGAAGCACCCGTACCACCGTCAAAACCAGAAACTAAAATTACATCTGCTTTGGCTTTGGCCACACCTGCCGCAACCGTGCCTACGCCTACTTCCGAAACCAACTTCACATTGATGCGCGCTTCTCTGTTGGCATTTTTTAAATCGAAAATAAGTTGTGCAAGGTCTTCAATAGAATAGATATCGTGATGTGGTGGTGGCGAAATCAGCCCTACATAAGGGGTAGAATTTCTGACTTTGGCAATCCAAGGATACACTTTTTCGCCGGGCAGTTGCCCGCCCTCACCCGGCTTGGCTCCTTGTGCCATTTTTATTTGAATTTCTGAAGCACTTGTCAAATAATTGATAGACACGCCAAAACGGCCTGATGCTACCTGCTTGATGGCGCTGTTTCGCCAATCGCCATCTGCATCCTTGTAGAAGCGCTGTGCGTCTTCGCCGCCTTCTCCCGAATTGCTTTTGCCGCCAATACGGTTCATGGCAATGGCTAAATTTTCGTGTGCCTCAGATGATATAGAACCATAAGACATGGCACCGGTTTTAAATCTTTTTACAATTTCTGTCCAAGGTTCTACCTCATCTATCGGAATAGGGTCGAAGTTGGTAAACTCAAACATGCCTCGAAGCGTCATCAATTCTTTAGATTGGTTATTGACCAATTCGGCGTATTCGGCATAGGTTTTTGGATTGTTTTCACGAACAGATTGTTGCAGTTTTGCCACCGTGAGTGGGTTGAACATGTGTCTTTCGCCATTCCTGCGCCATTTGTATTCGCCACCGGCTTCCAGTTCCAAATTGCCTTCCACAGCACCCATTTTGAACGCCTTTTCGTGCCTGTAAGAGAGTTCTCTTTCAATTTCATACAGACCTATGCCTTGGATACGAGAGGCTGTTCCTGAAAAATAGGTATCAATCACTGATTTGTTGATGCCTATACATTCGAAAAGCTGAGAACCTCTGTAAGAATTCAGCGTAGAAATACCGATTTTATTCATCACTTTTACGAGCCCTAAGCCAATGGCTTTGTTGAAGTTTTTAACAGCTGCAGATTCGTCTATATTCTCTATGACACCTTCTTGGAGTTGCTCTCTGATAATTTCATTGACCAAATAAGGGTTGATGGCACTTGCACCATAACCAAACAACAGCGCAAAATGATGCACTTCTCTAGGCTCGGCTGATTCGATAATGATGGCCACTTTGGAGCGTTTACCAAACTTGCGCAAGGCACTGTGCACATGAGAACAAGCCAACAAGGCAGGTATGTAGGTATGGTCTTTTGAAACACCCCTGTCCGATAAAATGAGAATGGAACAACCTTCATCTATGGCTTTTGCTGATTCTTCGGCTATACGGGTGAGTGCTTTTTCCAATCCGTTGAGCCCTTCTTGCACGGGATATAGGGTTTTGATGCTTTTGGTTCGAATGTATCCGTTGTCAAAAGTTTTGATTTTTTCCAAATCTTCGCGAGATATCACCGGATTTTGAATTTTGAGCTTTTTGCAGTGTTTGGCATCAATATCAAAAATGTTGTGATCGCTTCCCAATGTCAGGCTGATATCGGTAATGAGTTCTTCGCGGATACCATCGAGTGGCGGGTTGGTCACTTGGGCAAAGAGTTGTTTGAAATAGTTGTAGAGCAACTGTGGCCTGTCTGACAATACGGCAAGAGGCGTATCTGTACCCATAGAACCTATGGCTTCTTTTCCGTTGATAGCCATCGGGTTGATGATGGTATTGATTTCTTCGGCAGTATATCCAAAGATGCGTTTACGCAAAGTGATTTCTTCGGTTTCCTGAAAAATCGGACAATGCGTGTAGGGTATGTTTTTGAGGTGAACCAAATGCGCATCCAACCATTTTTGATAAGGTTTTTGAGAAACAATATCATTTTTAATTTCGTCATCGTTGATGATGCGTCCTGCGTTCATATCGACCAAAAACATACGACCGGGTTCTAACCTGCCGTGTAGGGCAATGTTTTGCGGTTCAATTTCGACCACACCTGTTTCGGAAGACATAATTACATATCCGTCCTTAGTCACGGTGTAGCGCGACGGGCGTAGGCCGTTTCTGTCGAGCAACGCGCCAATATAGTTTCCGTCTGTAAATGGTATTGAAGCCGGACCGTCCCAAGGTTCCATCAAACAGGAATTGAACTCGTAGAAAGCTTTTTTCTCGTCTGACATTTCACGGTGCTTTTCCCAAGCTTCGGGCACGAGCATCATCATTACTTCGGGCAATGAACGACCGGTCATCAAAAGCAGCTCCACCAAATTGTCCATACAGGCCGAATCCGATTTTCCTTCAATGATGATTGGCAAAATATCTTTGATAGCATCACCAAAAACTGCACTTTTCAGGAGCTCCTCTCGGGCTTTCATCCTGGACACATTGCCTCTTAGGGTATTAATTTCACCGTTGTGACACATGTATCTAAAGGGTTGGGCCAAATCCCAAGTGGGGAACGTATTGGTTGAAAATCGCTGGTGCACAAGCGCCAAACGCGTGACCACATCCGGGTGCATCAAATCGGTGTAATAACGCTTGATGTCTTCCGGTTTTAGCAGGCCTTTAAAAATAATGATTTTTGAAGAAAGGCTAGGCAAATAAAAGTAACTGCTTTCGGAAAGTTTTGAATTGGCTATGGTGTGTTCTGTTATTTTTCGAGCGATGTATAATTTGACTCTAAATTGGTACTCGTCTAAAGGTTCATGGCCTTTGCCTATAAAAATTTGTTCGATACACGGTTCCGTTTCGGCGGCTATTTTGCCTTGAAAATTGTGATCTATAGCCACTTCACGCCATCCGATGAGAGACAATCCTTGCGCCTTTATCTGATTTTCGAATATCGCTTTGCAATAGGCTTTTTGATTTTCTTTCCGGGGTAAAAAAACATTGCCGGCCGCGTATTCGCCCGCTTTGGGCAGCGAAAGTTCCTTGCAATTTTTTACGAAAAATTCGTGCGGTATATCAATGAGAATGCCTGCGCCGTCACCGGTACGGCCGTCAGCACTAACGGCACCTCTGTGTTCTAGCTTCTCGAGAATTTCGAGTGCTTTGTGGATTACATCATTGGACTTTTCACCCCTTAAACTACATATAAAACCCGCGCCACAATTGTCGTGTTCAAACTCGGGTAAATACAATCCTTGCTGCTTCAACATAAATCTATTATTTATAAAGATTTTTGCAAAATTAAGCAAGATTTACAGCAAAAGACAATATTCTTTGTGATTTAACTAAGTATTTCAAGATTTTTCAACATAATAAGAATTCATTAAAATATCAATAATATATCGATACTATTTTAGGAATATGTCATTAATGGAATTGAAATCGGCATTAAAATCATACGCCCGGACATCATTTGATTGATGGACACTTACATTTGTTGTAAATGGAACAAACTTCCCTTAGTTTGCATAAATTAAAAATACATCTGCGCTATTTGACAGCACTTCTACTCGCCTTGGGGATACGGAGCAAAAGAAAAATTCCGAGCACAAAAAACACAATCAGGAAAAGGATGGCATTGCGCATACTGCCCGTGATTTGGGAAATATAACCATACATAAACATCCCGATGACGATGCCTATTTTTTCGGTTACGTCGTAAAAACTAAAAAAGGAAGCTGTGTCTTGGGTTTTGGGTAACATTTTAGAATAGGTAGAACGCGAAAGTGCCTGAATACCACCCATCACCAAGCCCACAAAAGATGCAGCAATGTAAAACTGGATTGGTTCGGTCATGGTAAAACTGTACATACAGATGCCGGACCAAATGATGTTGAGAATAATCAGCACATTAATATTTCCCCATTTGCCCGAAGCTAGTGAGGTCAATTTTGCGCCGATAGCGGCCACGATTTGTATTAACAAAATACTGATAATCAAACCGGAGGTAGCTCCGTCGTCTGCCCAGTGTATTTCTTCCATGCCAAAATAAGTTGCAACAATCATCACCGTTTGTACCGCCATGCTATAGACAAAAAAAGCGGTGAGGTAGCGCGTCAATATCTTATTTTCCAGAAGCTGTTTTGCGACTGTCTGAAGCTCTTTAAAACCGTTAAAAATGACATTTTTGGGCACCCGCGTCATCTTGTTGCCTTTGGGTAGTCTTTTAAATGTCCATTGGCTAAATCCCAACCACCAAAGCCCAACCAAAACAAAGGAAAGCCTTGTTGGCATCGATTCGGAATCGAAACCGAAAACATCGTGTTTCATGATGAGAATCAAACACAACACAAGCAAAATCACACTGCCTAAATATCCATAAATATAACCTCGGGCACTGAGCTTGTCCTGCAATTCCTTTTCTGCAATATCGGGCAGATAAGAATTGTAGAATACCAAACTTCCCCAAAAACCGATGAGTGCCAAGAAATAGCAAAGCAGTCCAAAACCCAGATTTTCTAAAGAGAACCAATAGAGCCCGATACATGAAAGTGCGCCCATATAGCAAAAAAACTTCATAAAGCTCTTTTTGTTTCCGATGTAATCGGAAATCCCAGAAAGTAAAGGCGACATAAATGCCACGAGCAAAAAGCTGAATGAAGTGACGTAGCTGATTAAAGTATCATTGTTAAAACTTTTACCTAAAAAAACAACGGTATCGCTTATTTTTTGGCCATTTTCGTCTTTTACAATGGTGAGTGCACCATAATAAATGGGAAATATGGCGGAGGCAATGACCAAGCTGTACACGGAGTTTGCCCAATCGTAAAATACCCAAGCGCGTTGAACTTTATTGAGCGGCGTGGGTATTTGTTTCATCTGTTAGTTTTGTTTAGTTTTTAAAATTTGATCTAAATTGTAGATAGCATAAGTTCCATAAAAAAACGAGTGTTTAGGGGAACAAGGCTAAGAACCTATCGGTCTTTGATAAAAAATAGTCAATTCATAAAAATAAGAATTCGCGGCATTTTAGTTGATGATTACGCCAAATTTCCGGGCTTCTGCTTTGGCTTGCGGCGCCAATTGTTTAAGGTTGGCCATGCGGGTATCGGATGAGGGGTGTGTGCTTAGGAATTCCGGTGGTGCTTGTCCGTCAGCGGATGCTTTCATGCGTTCCCAGAAAGGGGCTGCTTCGTCGGGATTGTATCCTGCGATTGCCATCAAAATCAAGCCAATGGCATCAGCTTCGCTTTCGTGGGCACGGCTAAAGGGCAACATACCACCCACCTGAGAGCCAACACCATAAGCTTGCATCCAAGCATTTTGCGTTTCGGCAGTTTTACCACTTGTAGCTACGGCTACGCCCACAGCGCCTATTTGTTGGAGTGTTCCTGCACTCATGCGCTGCTGCCCGTGGTTGGCAAGTGCATGGGCAATTTCGTGTCCCATAACAGTAGCCAAGCCGGCGTCATTTTTGGCAATGGGTAAAATTCCTGTATAAACTACTACTTTTCCACCGGGCATCGCCCAGGCATTGACCAATTTGTCGTCAACCAAGTTAAATTCCCATTGATAATTTTTTAAATAACCTTGGTAACCATTGGCATTGAGGTAGCGCTCGGCAGCCACAACAATTTTGTTTCCTATTCTTTTGATTCGCTCCAGTTCGGGGGAATCTTTCACCACTTTATTTTCAGACAGAAATTGGTCGTATTGCTGAAAAGCCATCGGAAAAATTTGGTCATTGGATACCAAAGCCATGGTTTGCTTGCCTGTAAACGGATTCGTAGCGCAGGCTGCCATCAAAAAGTAGGCGCATGCTGCAAAAACAAGTTTTTTCATCTGTTTATATTTATTGTTTTTCAAAGGTCAGATGGAACTCGCTAATGATCATTCTCTTGTGTGTTAAACTTTTTAGCATGGCTCGTTTCATCTGTTTATATTATTTATTTTTATCGGTCATGCTTCGACTGCGCTCAGCACAGGAATGGAACACCCTAGGATAATCATGCCCCGTGTGCAAAATTTTTTACATGGGTGTTTCATCAGTTTGTTAATTTTTTAAATTCAAATATATGTTATTTGCCGATGATATGTAACTCTGTGAAATTCTTAGTCACTACCATGGTGTTGTCTCCGTTGAGTTTTATCTCTGAGAAAGCGATGGTTTCGTTGTCCACTTCCACTCTGTCAACTTTAAACGGCAAACCGTGTAATTTTATTTTGAAACTGTCATAGCTCGTCTGAAATTTTCCGGTGATATGCTGTTGAATAATCAATTCATTTTTCTTTCCCAATGCGTTAAAGTTTCTCAAAGAATACCTTCCTTTTTTGTAGTCATATCCGTCTCCTGCATCTTCATACACATCAGATTTTTCAATCCCTTCTTTGTAGTAAACATCTAGTTCGAGTTGTTGTACAACTAGTTCGCCTACATATTGTTGCACCGGATAGTTTGGAATAATGGCCCCTTCTTTGACGAACAAAGGTAGTTTATCGATGTCGGCAACTACCCAAGTTTCTTTTCCGCCCTCTATCAATTCATCCGTCCAAAAATTATACCATTTGCCTCTGGGAATGTACATCCTTCTGCCTTTGGCATTGGGTTCCAATACCGGGCAAACCAGTATGTGCTCGCCGTAGATAAACTCATCGGTCCTGTAGTGGGTTTGCATATCTTTTTGATCGAACAGAACCAAAGGTTTCAACATAGGTATCCCATCTTCTGCATATTTCCAAAACATGGTGTAGAGATAGGGCAACAATTTGTAGCGCAGCTCAATAAACTTTTTCACTATTTTGGTTACATCGTCATCAAAAGACCAAGGTTCTTGGTCGCCGTGATCTCCGGAAGAATGTGTCCGGCAAAAGGGGTGGAAAACGCCCAATTGTATCCAGCGGGCAAAGAGTTCGCCTGTTGGATGTTCGGCAAAACCACCGATATCGGAACCGACGAAAGACATCCCACTGACACTCATGCGTTGGGCTTGAATATTGGCAATCCATAGGTGTTCCCAAGTAGCGACATTGTCGCCCGTCCAAGAAGAGGTAAACCGCTGTGTGCCGGAATAGGCCGAACGCGTGATAACAAATGGCCGTTTGGGATAAACATATTTCTTGACGCCTTCGTAGGTGGCTCTTGCCATTTGCATGCCATAGATATTATGTGCTTTTCTATGGCTACATCTGTGGTTGTCATAGTCGTGGCGCACATCTAGCGGAAAGGTTTTGGTAGGCACCTCCATGATGGCAGGTTCATTCATATCGTTCCATACGCCTCTGACGCCCATGTCTGCAATGAGTTCTTTATACAAATCTGCCCACCATTCGCGAACATCCGGATTGGTAAAATCGGGGAAGTTGCACTCGCCTGGCCAAACTTTTCCTTTTACATAAGGGCCATCTGCGCGTTTACAGAAAAAGTCGTTCTCGAGGGCTTGTTGATAAATGCTGTAATTTTTGTCTATTTTGATTCCGGGGTCTATGATGGCGATGGTTTTAAATCCGTCAGCAGCCAATTCCTCAACCATTTTTTTCGGATTTGGAAAATATTTTTTGTTCCAGGTAAAACATCGGAATCCGTCCATATAATCGATGTCTAAATAAATGGCATCGCAAGGAATTTTAAGTTTTCTAAAAGTTTTGGCTACATCTCTGACCTTTTTCTCCGGATAATAGCTCCACTTACATTGGTGGTAACCGAGCACCCACAATGGCGGGAGTTCGGGCTTCCCGGTAAGGTCTGTGTAATTCAAAACCACATCGTTCATATCCGGGCCATAGATAAAATAATAGTTCATCTCGCCGCCTTCTGCCCAAAAGCTGGTTACGTTTCTTCGTTCGTGACAAAAGTCAAAATGTGTCCTGAAGGTATTGTCGAAAAAAATGCCGTATGACATATTGTTGTGTAGTCCAATGTAGAATGGAATGGCTTTGTAGAGCGGGTCTCTGTCTTTGCCGAATGCATACTCGTCTGTTACCCAATTTTGAAGGCGTTTGCCTTTTAGATTAAAATGAGTTGGTTTGTCACCTAAACCATAGTAAGATTCGGCATCTTGTGCTATTTTGCTCATCTTAACGATGTTGCCACCCATTTCGTAGCTCTCTTCCCAATGGAAACCCAATTCGTCTTCCAAAATAATATTGTCTTCTTTGTCGAGGATAGAAATTCTTAAATCTTCTTTAAATACCAAACAATTGAGCTTGGATGTTTCGATGAGAAAGCTGTCTTCGAGTTCGGAAACTTTGAGATGGTTGTAGCCTGTATTGGCATCTTCGCTAATGGCGTAGGAAAAATCGTCTTCAAAATATCCGTCGGTTGCATATCTGAATCTAAGCACACTATCGCGCATGACTGTGATGCGTAAATGCACATCGTTATCTGTTTTAAATTCTAGCGTATTAACGTCTTTGGTATATGAAATACATTTCAAAGGAAACAAATCTCCTTTGTATTCAAGTTCTGTATTTGTTATCATAATGTTATTTATTGACCGACTGCAAAAGAAGCAATATTTTTGTTTACCCTAAACAAAATGTTTATAACATTTTATAAACAACAGTGGACAAAGGTGGTATTTTGATGGTGGCCGCATGCGCTTTTCCATGCAGTTCTTCTTTGAGTTTTTTTGATTTAAATTCCTCTTTATCAGACATAAAGCCGCTTCCAGCATATTTTATATCGTCGGTGTTGAAAACCACTTGTAAATTTGCTTTGCGTGGCAGACCGATAACGTATTCGTCAAAGGTGTTTGGGGTAAAATTGCACACAACTACGAGGTCATTTTCCCGATCGTGCCCCTTTCGGATGTAGGAAAGTACCGAATTGTTGGCATCGCCGTAGTCTATCCATTCAAAACCTTCAGCTGAAAAACCTTTTTCGTAGAGTGCCGGATGTGTTTTGTAGAGGCGATTCAGATCGCTAAACATGGCCAAAACGCCTTTATGGACATCGTATTCGAGCAAATGCCAATCAAGACTCGTTTGGAAATTCCATTCGGAAGATTGGCCAAACTCGCCCCCCATAAAAACCAATTTGGTGCCTGGATGTGTGTACATATAACCAAAAAGGGCTCTCAAATTGGCAAAACGTTGCCATTCGTCTCCGGGCATTCTACCCAAAAGCGATTGTTTGCCATAGACCACTTCGTCATGAGAAAGTGGCAACATAAAGTTTTCTGAAAATGCATAAGCCAAACTAAACGTAATGTCGTTTTGATGGTGTCTTCTGTAGATGGGATCTTTTTTGAAATATTCGAGCGTATCGTGCATCCAGCCCATCATCCATTTCATACCGAAGCCTAAGCCACCCAAATAAACCGGTTTTGAAACGCCTGTAAATGCTGTGGATTCTTCGGCAATGGTTTGTACGTCATCAAAATTTTTAAAAATTTCTTCATTCAATTCTTTGATAAACGAGATGGCGTCGAGGTTTTCGCGTCCGCCAAACTCATTGGGTTCCCACTGCCCGTCTTCGCGAGAATAATCCAAATACAACATAGATGCTACTGCATCTACGCGAAGCCCGTCTATATGATATTGTTCCAGCCAAAAAATGGCGTTACTGATGAGAAAAGCGCGCACTTCATTGCGTCCGTAGTTAAAAATCAAACTTTTCCAATCTTGGTGATAACCTTTGCGCGGATCGGGATGTTCGTAGAGGCAAGTTCCGTCGAAAAATCCAAGTCCGTGGGCATCTTCGGGAAAATGTGATGGCACCCAATCAAAAATAACACCAATATCGTTTCTGTGAAAGGTATCTACCAGATATTTGAATTCTTCGGGGGTACCAAAACGGGAACTCGGTGCAAAATAGCCGGTGAGCTGATAGCCCCAAGAGGGTTCGTACGGATGTTCCATGACGGGCATAAATTCTATGTGTGTAAAGCCTGCTTCACGTACATAGGTCACCAAATCGTCGGCCAATTCTTTGTAGGTGAGCGACCGATTTTCTTCTATTTTTTTCTTCCACGAACCGATGTGGACTTCATAAACGGAATAGGGTTTGTCCAGGCCGTTTTTGTCTTTTCTGTAGCCCATCCAGGCTTTGTCTTTCCATTTGTAATCTGCTTCCCAAACCACCGAGGCTGTCTTGGGCGGGTGCTCACAAAAACGCGCGTACGGATCTGCTTTTTCCGTTTTAACGTCGTTGTGGTTGGAGTGTATTTTATATTTGTATAAATTGCCTTTTCCTACACCGGGTATAAAGCCTTCCCAAATGCCGGAACTATCCCAACGCACATGAAGCGGATGCTGACCTTCTACCCAAAAGTTGAAGTCGCCAATCACAGACACAGCTTTAGCGGAAGGTGCCCAAACGGCAAAATAAGTGCCTTTGACGCCATCTACGGTGATGATATGGCTTCCCAATTTTTCAAAAAGCCGAAAATGTTTTCCGGATTTAAAAAGACTGATGTCAAAATCGGTAAATAGACTGTGGACTTGAACTTTATTATTCATTTTAGAGTGAGGTTATGCGTTATTTGTTATTCGTTATTTGTTATTCGTTATTTGTTATTTGTTATTCAAAGTAAAGCCAAGAGGCATTGGGCATTAGACATTAGGCATTAGTCTTATTTGCTATTAATTAATCATTAACCATTCACTATTCGTCATTATTGAGAATATTAGAAATACCTTTGAGCGGAATGATGGCCCAACGAGGTCTGGAGTTGAGCTCGTAACCCAACTCGTAAACGGCTTTTTCGAGCATACAATACTTGAGCAAAAATTTAATTTCGGCATCGTAACCTATGTTGAGGTTTTTGTTTTGGGCAAATTTTACATAGGTGTTCAAAAACACCCCAACCATATATTTATAGAGTTTCTCTCCGGCTTCAAAGAGTTCATCCATATCGTGTTTATAATGCTCATGGTTATTAAAAATGGTTGCATAAATGGCATAATGGAAAGAGCGAAACATACCGGCTACGTCTTTCATCGGGGGTTGTTTTACTTTCCTGTCGCGGATGGTACTTTCTGGTTCGCCTTCAAAATCGATGATATAAAAATCGCCGTCGTTTACAAGCACCTGACCTAAGTGATAGTCTCCGTGTATGCGAATGCGTTCGCTTTTGAGTCGCGTTTCATCAAAATCCAGAAAGCGTTTGCGGAGCTCTTTTTTGTGCTCTAAAAACTCATGTGCGAGTTCTTGACGCATTCCGTCGAGCCTGTGCATATTATTTTCTATGAGATTGACACGGTTTTCAAACTGATAAATCAGCCTGTTTTTTAGCCACACGGTATAGTCATTGGTGAAAATTTGCGGTGTGAAGGCCGTGTCTTTTGTTTCGGAACCCAGAGCAATATGCATCTGTGCCGTTCTTCTGCCCAAGGTGGCGGTTTTTTTAAAAATATCAATATCGGTCCATTTCAAAAATGCTTCGGGGATGTCTGTTGGATATATTTTGTGAAACAGATTGATTTCGGGCAAACCTTTAATGTCAATGTTTCGTTCTGTCAAGTTGATAAAAACCTTGTCTAACACTTTTAAAAAATAATCCCAAGAATCGCCTTCGTTGGGTACCAATTCTTGCAACAAACCCAATGTGATGGTGTTCTTATCAGAAAAATTGAGTGAGATACTTCCTAAAAATGCCGGTGTGTTTTTAAAACCGCCTGTCTCTGTTAAAAACTTGCTGATCTCATAATCGGGGTTTTGGTCTATGTAGATGCGCCTAAATATTTTAAGGATATATGAACCGTTGAAAACGATGCTCGTGTTGCTCTGTTCTACACCCAAAAATTTGGACGAAACGTAGGCTTCTTTTTTAAATTTTGCACCTTTTTTAAATTTTAAATTGTCGTTTTTCTTATTTCTGGAAAAAGCAATATTTTCAAAAAGCAGCTTTCGCAGTTCCTCCACGTAAACGCCATCAATCAAATAACCTTCTTTGCCATTGAGCCTCATTCTGGCCAATACAATGGATTCGCGCTCTGGCATCTCGTCCACAAACGCCAATGGAATAAAATAATCTTGCACAAAGGCCTCTTTGAAGTTTACTTCAAACAAAACGCCGTAAAAAATATTATTTTCTGATTCTAATTTAAAAAAGTCGAGCAATTCTATGTATTTCAAAGCGCTTGATTTACCGGCATACCATCGTTGCTTTAAGATAAAAGGCTCGAGTATATCTTGGCAGAACACTTCAGAAAACTCAGGAGAATCGAAGAGAATATCCCAATCGCTGTCAGTTTGATATGGCTTTCTAAATGCTTCAGGAATGGCTGGATTTTCTTCCATTACTTGTAAATTTTAAAGAGGTGATAAGGCAAGCTGGGATGCAGCTCTACATAGTTCCATTCTTTGTTCCAAATGTAGCTGCTGTCGGTAATCAAATCGTACACACGCACCGGATGGCCTTCGCGTACGCCCATCTCTGCCAACGGAAGCTGAATCCAACCTTGCTGTTTGTAATACGGATCCAAATTCACTATCATCAAGGTTTCATCTTGCTTGTCGTCAGAAAACTTGTAATAAGACAGTAGATATTCATTGTCAATATGGCAAAACTTGATGTTGTTGGTTTGCTGTAAGGAAGTCCTTTCTTTTCGGATGTGATTAATCTTCGAAATCAGCATGGTCAATTTGTTTTCTTTATGCCAATCCCAATGTTGTATTTGATACTTTTCTGAGTTGTAATACTCTTCTTTTCCTGGCATGGCATCGTGTACCATTTGTTCAAATACGGGCCCGTAAATACCTGTGTTCGAACTCAAAGTAGCTGCTAAAAAATATTTTTGAAGGAAAACGCTTTCCATGCCGCTCTGCAAATCATACGGATTTATATCGGGTGTGTTGGGCCAAAAATTAGGTCTAAAATACTCGCGTTGGTTGGTTTGCGTCAACTCCGTTAAGTATTCCATAAGTTCACTTTTGGAGTTTCTCCACGTAAAATATGTATATGACTGCGTAAAGCCCTGCTTGGCCAATTGCTGCATCACTTTAGGCCTTGTAAATGCCTCTGATAAAAATAAAATATCGGGGTGTTTTTCCTTGATTTTATGGATGAGCCATCCCCAAAAAAAGTAGGGTTTTGTATGTGGATTGTCCACCCTGAAAATTCGAATACCACAATCTATCCAATACATGGCAATACTCAACAACTCTTCCCACAACGCTTTATAATCGGGTGTTTCAAAATAGATAGGCAAAATATCTTGGTATTTTTTTGGCGGATTTTCGGCATATTGAACAGTGCCGTCGGGACGCCATTTAAACCAAGTTGGATGTTCCTTTACGTAAGGATGGTCAGGCGCACACTGAAGTGCAAAATCCATGGCTATTTCGATACCCAATTCGTTGGCTGCATGAATCAATTTCTTAAAATCATCAACGCTTCCCAGCTGCGGATGAATGCTCTTGTGCCCACCGAGTTTGGAGCCTATACCCCAAGGCGAACCTACGTCACCTTCATGGGCATCCGTACTGTTATTTTTGCCTTTTCGGTTAACTTCTCCTATGGGATGAATGGGCGGAAAATACAAGACATCAAAACCCATTTGAGCTATCCGTGGCAACAAGCGATGGCAATCGTTAAAACTACCATGTACGCCGGGAGTTTCTGAAGCCGAACGCGGGAAAAACTCATACCATGTGCTAAAACGCGCTTTATTTCTATCTACATAAACAGCAAATTCTGCCGATTCATTGGCCAGTATGCGTTGTGGATAGGCCTTAAAAATACTCTTTAAGTTTTTTGAAACCGCTTCAGAAATGGCTGTTTCGTATTGATCCGCGTCTGTAAAAATTTCCTTGAGGTAGCCCAAATACTGCTGTTGTCCTTCGTCTGCATCCGTTAATATTTGGTCGATATAGTGCACGCCTTCAAGCAATTCAGAAGTCACTTTTTGGCTGTCTGCTATTTTTCGTTCTATACCGTGTTGCCAATTGAGTGCGTAATCTACCCAGGCAACAATTTTATAGGTGTAGAACCCTTGTTCGTTTACCTGAAAAGTGGCCTCCCAGCGGTCGTTGACAAGCGGTTGCATGCGCAAATGCATCCAAGTATCGGATGTCTTTTTTTTATATAATACTTCGGCTTGCACCACATCGTGTCCGTCCGGAAACACGTCGGCTGAAACCTGCACAAGCTCACCTATAACTCTTTTAATTGGGAAAATACCATTTTCGACCAAGGGTTGAATTCCCTCAATAACTACCCGCGTTTGGTTCATCATAATTAATTGATAAGTTTTTTTATAAAAGTATAAAAATATGGCAAAATAACTAACTTGCATCCAAAATTAATCAGAAATGCCCCAAGTAAGTACAACTAAGCCCTCAAACAGAAGCGTACATATCCCCAAAAAAATCATCGTTCTCGGCAAAATACTTCAATCTATATCTACTTCTTTAGCAGCGCAGTACGCTGCAAAAATCTTCATCACACCTTTCCCCTATCCCACGCCCAAACGCGAGTTGGAAATGCAACAAAAAAGTCGGCAAAAGTTTGTAAAACTTAGGGCTTATCACAAAACCATCTGCGTCTATGAATACGGCCAATCAGAAAAAAAAATACTTCTCGTACACGGATGGTCGGGGCGTGGCACACAGCTCTTTAAAATTGCCGATGCGCTTTTGAAACAAGGTTACATGACCGTGAGTTTTGATGCCCCGGCGCATGGACAATCACCCGGAAAAACGACGATGATGCCACATTTCATAGCGGCTTGCCTTGAACTTTCCGAACAGTATGGCGGATTTCATGCTGCTGTGGGACACTCTCTTGGCGGCATGAGCCTTTTAAATGCCGCCGGAAAAGGTTTACAGGTAAACAAACTTGTCGTCATTGGAACAGGCGACAGCATCACGGAAATATCAAGAGAATTTATAGAAAACTTAGGTCTTAAGGATGTTATTGCAACAAAAATGAAGGCTTATTTTGACAGAAACCACAAGCAAGACCTCGACGATCTTTCTGCCAGTGTTGCGGCCAAATATGTAAATATTCCGGTTTTGGTGGTTCATGACAAAGACGATAAAGACGTGCACGTACATTGCGCCAAACAAATTGATGCGAACCTCATCCATTCGGAATTGTTGATCACAGAAAAATTGGGCCACAGACAAATTTTAGGAAACAAAGATGTTATTGAAAAAATTATTACCTTCGTAAACAAAAAAACTGAGCTATGATGCGGTATGCAACGCTATTGTTGTGTGGTGTCTTTCTGTCGTGCAACAGCCAATCCAATTCTGAAAAAGGAAAAATATATGAAATTTCCAAAAGTGAAGAAACTTGGAAAGCCGAACTTTCAGAAGCTGAATATTACGTTCTCCGCCAAAAAGGCACTGAGCCACCCTTTAGTGGAAAATTTAACAAATTTTACGAAGCCGGCACATACGTCTGTAGGGCTTGTGGTCATGCATTGTTTCTATCTGATCACAAATATGATTCGCGCAGTGGTTGGCCCTCATTTGACAGAGATATTGAAGGCCATGTAGAAACGCTCACAGATCGGTCGCACGGTATGGTTCGTACAGAATTGGTTTGTGCGCGCTGTGGCAGTCATTTGGGTCACGTGTTTAACGACGGACCAAGAGAAACGACCGGCAAGCGCTACTGCATCAACTCTGTTTCGCTGGATTTTGTTCCAAAAACCAAATAAAAACCTATCGAATTCAACCCATGATATCCAAAAAAAAACACAGCTTTCCGCTCCATCTTTCCGAAGAAGCCTGGCGCGAAAAACTCGATGCAGAAACTTATAGAATTCTCCGCCAAAAAGGTACAGAGTTTCCCCATAGCGGCAAGTATAACCTGAATTTTGAAGACGGTATTTACAGTTGTGCCGGTTGCGGATCTGAATTGTTTAACGCCGATTCTAAATTTGATTCACATTGCGGTTGGCCCGCTTTCGACAAAGCAATTCCTGAAAAAGTGACCTACGAACTCGACAAAAGTTTTGGTATGCTCCGAACCGAAATATTGTGCAGCTTTTGCGGCGGACATTTGGGTCATGTTTTTGACGACGGCCCAACGGATACCGGCAAACGATACTGCGTCAACTCGCTTTCCTTAAAGTTTGACAAGGACAAAACCGTTGAATAATTCGCAACCGATAAAATTCATCACTTTATAATGTTGTTTCTTTCAAATTTCATTTTGAACGGTTTGTTGTATTTTTACACTAAATATCCAGCATGCAAATACATTCTCTTGACCTCAAAAACTCGATCTTAAACCGTTTTGTAGCCGAACTTCGCGACCAACATATCCAAAAAGACGCCATGCGGGTTCGGAGAAACATCGAACGCATCGGCGAGGTTTTAGCTTATGAATTGAGTAAAACCTTACACTATGAGCTGAAAAACGTGACCACACCTTTGGGAGTCAAAACAATGAATCTTCCTGCCGACGATTTGGTGTTGTGTTCGATCTTACGTGCCGGTTTGCCGCTGCACCAAGGCCTTCTGAACTATTTTGACCATGCCGAAAACGCGTTTATTTCCGCTTACAGGCACCATCCGGACGGCAAAGACGCATTTGAAGTCATTGTAAAATATTGGGCCTCCCCGGCTTTGGAAAACAAAACGCTGATTTTATGCGACCCGATGTTGGCTACCGGCAGAACTTTGGAAAACACCTTTGAGATTTTGGAAAAACACGGCATGCCGAAGCAAATCCACATCGTATCGGTAATCGGCTCTGTCGAGGGCGTAGCATATATCAAAGATAAATTCCCGGAAAACACCCACCTTTGGATTGCCGCCATCGACGAAAAACTCAACAGCCGCGGCTACATCATTCCCGGCCTTGGCGATGCCGGCGACCTGTCGTATGGAACCAAATTGTGAGCCACCTGCAAACCTCAACAAACACTTCACTACTTTCGTTCAGTAACATTGGTTACTAACTTAAAAAACAAGCGGTTGTAATTTTGCCTAAAATAAATAGGCAGATGCGACTTTTCTTGTTTTTAATCGTTTTATGGATTGCTCCTTTTAATGCAGAGGCGCAACAAACTTTTCCCATTTCTAAAGAAGAGGTACTGGTTAAGGTGCAGGCACAAAACGGCTCTATCAAAATATCCGAACAGACCGTTTTGGAAGCCAAAGGCGACTACCGGCAGACCAATGCCGTGTTATTGCCCAACATATCCGTTGCACACACCGCATTTTCTACCAACAACCCGGTGTTTGCTTTCGGGTCTAAACTTAACCAAGGTGTTTTTTCCGAAGCCGATTTTGATGTGACCAAACTCAACAACCCGGGATCCATTGAAAACTTCACCACCTCTATCCAATTTGAGCAACCGCTTATCAATGTGGACGGTTTTTACCAACGACGTGCCGCAAAAATGAAATTGCAAGCTTCCGAATATCAAAGCAATTATCAAAAAAATGAGTTGCAGTTAGAAGCCGAAAAAACCTATATGATGCTGCAACTGTCCTACAAAGCCATAGCCGTGTTGGAGAAAGCCAAGACAACTGCTTTGGAAAATCAAAAAATGGCGCAACGGTATTTTAAGCAGGGAATGTTGCTCCAGGCAGATGTATTGGATGTGGAAGTAAGGTTAAACCAAATAGAAAATCAGTTGGACAACGCCAAAAGTAACCTGAAAAACGTCTCGGACTATTTGAATTTTCTGATGAATGAACCCGAAGACAGAATATTAATTCCAAACGATGAACTCGACATTACTCCTGTTTCTTTGTCAGATTTTGATACATTTTCAAACGACCGCCCGGACATCAAAGCTTTAGAGATGGCAACGATTGCCTATAAAAAGATGAACCAATCTGATAAAATGTCTTTTTTGCCAACGCTCAATGCATTCGGTAATTACGAGCTGTTTGACAACCAGCTTTTTCAGGGCGCATCCAACAGTTATTTTGTGGGCGCGCAATTGAAGTGGGACATACTTCAGGGAACCAAACGCTTTGGAAAATTGCAAAAAAGCAAAGCCGAATACGATAAATCTGCGCTCCAATATGAACAATATGTGGCGAAAAGCCGAATAGAACTGAACAGAGCCAAACGGGCCGTAAACGATGCACAAAACAAGTTGCAACGCGCCCAAACAGCAGTCAACCAAGCAGAAGAAGCCTTGCGCATCCGCAGCGACCGCTTTAGGGAAGGGCTGGAAAAAACCACTGATGTTTTACAATCAGAATCGCAATATGCACAAAAGCAGTTGGAATATTACCAAACGGTTTACGAATATAATTTCGCTTGTGCCTATCTAAAATTTTTAACAAAATAAAAAATCACTATGAAAAAAATATTCACCCTTTCATTCACCTTACTATTCCTCTTTTCATGTTCGGACGACCAGAAAAAAGCCGAAAGCAATGAAACCGTTGTCTCCGTTCGGGTACAAAGCGTTTCCCGGGGTGAAATCAGACCGTTCGTGTCGGCAAGCGGGAAAATCGAATCTGAAAACAGTGCGGAAATCAGCACCCGGATGATGGGCTACGTCAATAAAATTCATGTGAAAACCGGGCAACAAGTAAAAGAGGGACAACTTTTGGCAAGCCTCAACAACAGCGATTTACAAGCCAAAAAAGCCCAAGCAGAAGCGGGGATTTTACAGGCTACAGCAAGCTTCAACAACGCTAAAAAAGACTACGACAGATTTGTGAACTTGTACAGCCAACAAAGCGCATCCCAAAAAGAATTGGACGACATGACCGCCCGGTTTGAAATCGCAAAAGCCGGTTTGGAAAGTGCCAAACAAATGAAAAACGAAGTCCTTGCGCAATTTTCTTATGCCAACATCACAGCGCCTTTTTCGGGTGTAATCACCCAAACTTTCGTGAAAGACGGGGACATGGCCACTCCGGGCATGCCGTTGCTCAGCATGGAAGGTATCTCTAAAATGCAGGTAACTGCCATGGTTTCGGAAGAAGACATTTCGATGGTCAACAAGGGAATGCAGGCCACAGTTCGCATCAAATCGTTAAATAAAGAGATGAAGGGAAAAGTATCGGAAGTAAGCCAATCTGCCAAAAACACCGGCGGACAATATCTGGTAAAAATCATTTTAGATGAAATGGATACTGAAATCCGTTCTGGCATGTTTGTCAACGTGCAGTTTCCCTTAGAAAGCAAACCTGAAGACAAGCCGTTCGATAAAATTTTAGTGCCCGAAAATGCACTCGTCAAGCAAGGCCAACTCACTGGAATCTATACCGTTGGAAACGAAAACACCGCAATCTTAAGATGGTTGCGTGTGGGGAATGTTTACGGTTCTCAAATAGAAATTTTATCGGGGCTTTCTGAAGGCGAAACTTACATCGTTTCATCTGAAGGAAAATTGTTCAACGGAGCCAAGATTACAATTCAATAAAACTTTAAACAAAATAAAATGCAAGAAGGCATATCAGGTAAAATAGCGGGGGTTTTTATCCATTCAAAACTGACCATTTTGTTGATGGTTGCCCTGATGGCCATCGGCGTGTATAGTTCGTTCCTTATCCCGCGGGAAGAAGAGCCGCAAATCAACGTCCCGATGGCGGATGTCATGGTGGGCTATCCCGGCGCGAGTCCTCTGGAGGTGGAAAACCGGGTTATCAAACCTTTGGAAAAAATACTGTCAAACATCAAAGGCGTGGAACATCTGCACAGCATGGCGATGAACGGCCAAGCGATGGTTATTGTTCAGTTTTATGTAGGAGAAGATTCCGAGCGTTCCTACGTGAAGCTGTACGACGAATTGATGAAGCACGAAGGCATGTTTCCGCAAGGCGTGTCTAAACCAATGGTAAAAACCCGTTCCATAGACGATGTGCCCATGTTGGGGTTGACCTTATGGAGCGAGAAATACAATGATTTTGAAATCAGGCAAATAGCCGAAGAGGTTACTTCCGAAATCGAAAAAATAAAAGATGTGGCCGCCACCAAAGAAATAGGCGGGCGCAACCGGGTTTTGAAGGTGGTTTTAGACAAAGACAAAATGGCTGAAAACAGCGTGGACGCATTGGAAATCATCCAAATGATCCAGGCAAACAACAACAGTTCACAATCGGGAAGTTTTGTCAATAACGATACGGAATACTTGTTGACCACCGGCAGGTTTTTGGAAAATGCCGAAGATGTCGAAAATTTGGTGGTGGGCACCCATCAAAACATGCCGGTGTATCTCAGGCAGGTAGCCACGATCCAAGACGGGCCGTCAACACCCAAAAACTACGTGTCTTTCGGATATGGCAAAGCCCATGAAACCTCAAAAAATTACCCTTCGGAATATCCTGCCGTTACGCTTTCCATTGCCAAAGTGAAAGGCGCGGATGCGATGAAAATTTCCGAAAAAATCCTCCTCAAAATAGAACAACTCAAGAAAACGCTTATCCCGGATGATGTGCATGTAACCGTCACCCGAAACTACGGGGAAACCGCTTCGGACAAGGTCGGCGAATTGCTGCTGCATTTGGGCATCGCGATTCTGGCCGTAACTGTTTTGGTGATGCTGGCCATGGGCTGGCGCGGCGGCTTGGTCGTGTTCTTTTCGGTGCCGCTCACCTTTGCGCTCACGCTTTTCAGCTATTATCTCTTGGGATATACACTCAACCGGATCACGCTTTTCGCCCTTGTTTTTGTGGTAGGTATCGTTGTTGACGACAGCATCATCATCGCCGAAAATATGCACCGGCATTTCAAAATGAAACGCTTGCCTTTTAAGCAGGCCGCTATTTACGCCATCAATGAAGTCGGAAACCCTACCATTTTAGCGACTTTCACGGTGATTGCCGCCATACTGCCCATGGCATTCGTTTCCGGAATGATGGGGCCATATATGAGCCCGATGCCGGTTGGTGCTTCCATTGCTATGATTTTATCCCTATTTGTAGCCCTGACGGTTACCCCCTATTTGGCCTACCATCTTTTGCAGGAAAAAAATGATGATAAACACACCGAAGAAATCGACCTCAAAAGCAACCGGATATACCGATGGTACAACCGCATTGAAAAACCCTTTTTGGACCATTCCAAAAAACGCAGGGCCATGCTGGCAATCACAGCATTTTTGCTCCTTGGTGCCATCTTGATGTTTTTTACCGAATCGGTAGCTGTAAAAATGCTCCCTTTCGATAATAAAAATGAGTTTCAGGTAGTGATTGATATGCCGGAAGGCACAACCTTGGAACGAACGGCTGTGGTCACCCAGGAAATTGCGCAGTATTTATCAACCGTTCCTGAAGTGGTCAATTATCAAAACTACATCGGCACTTCTGCGCCCATTACTTTCAATGGTTTGGTGCGGCATTACGACTTGCGCGGCGGAAGCAACATGGCCGATATACAGGTGAATCTGTTGCACAAGGAAGACCGCAGTCTGCAAAGCCATGACATTGCCAAAAAAGTGCGCCCGGAGATTCAAAAGATCGCACAAAAATACCATGCCAACGTCAAAGTGATCGAAGTGCCGCCCGGGCCTCCCGTATTGTCAACTTTGGTTGCCGAGGTTTACGGGCCCGATTATGATGAACAAATCAGAGTTGCCGAACAGGTCAAAGACATCCTAGAAAACACGGCTGATGTGGTGGATGTGGATTGGATGGTGGAAGGCCAGCAAACCGAATACCGATTGGAAATCGACAAGGAAAAAGCAATGCTCAATGGGGTTTTGCCCGTTCAAATCGTCCAGAATCTTACCCTTGTTTTGCAGGAATACCCGATTTCAAATTTATATGATGCGCAATCTAGCGATAACATCGGTATCGTGTTGGCACTGCAGGATAAAGACAAAACAAATCTACAAGCCATTCAAAATCTGAAAATTAAGAATCGGCATGGAAATGTTATTCCGATGAGCGATTTGGTAACCGTGAGAACTGATACGCTCCAAAAAACCATCTATCGAAAAGACCAAAAACGTGTTGTGTATGTGCTGGCCGACATGGCAGGCGCCTTGGAAAGCCCTGTGTATGCCATACTCGGGATGGACGAAAAACTTCAGAAAATAAGCCTGCCGAAAGGATATGAAATCAATGAGTTGTATTTAGGACAGCCTTCCGATGAAAGTGATTTCACCGTCAAATGGGATGGCGAGTGGCAGATTACTTTAGAAGTATTTCGCGATTTAGGAATTGCCTTTTTAGTGGTCATCGTCATCATTTATATGTTGATTGTAGGTTGGTTTCAAAATTTTAAAACGCCTTTGGTGATGATGGTTGCCATCCCGTTGTCATTGATCGGGATCGTTTTGGGGCATTGGTTGCTCGGCGCGTTCTTCACCGCAACTTCATTCATTGGGATGATTGCTTTGGCAGGGGTGATGGTCCGAAATTCGGTTTTGCTGATCGACTTTATAGAAATCCGGCTGAAAGACGGTGTGCCTGTCAAACAGGCCATCATCGATGCCGGGGCGGTGCGGACAACGCCCATCTTGCTGACCACCGGAGCGGTTGTGATTGGTGCTTCCATCATTTTGTTTGACCCCATTTTTCAGGGGTTGGCCATTTCGTTGGTAGCCGGAGCCATCGTGTCCACCCTACTGACGTTGATAGTCATTCCGCTGATTTATTACATAACCGAAAGGCACAAATGGGAAAAGGATCATTAGAAACTTAAAAATATTCAACAATTAAATTTAAAAATTATGAAAAACAGGATTGTTCGTGCCATCGCAGGTAGTTTTATCCTCATCAGCTTGCTGTTGGCCATCTATGTCAATCAAAATTGGCTGTGGTTTACCGCTTTTGTCGGTGCCAATTTGCTGCAGTCGTCTTTTACCAAATGGTGTTTGATGGAAGATATATTGGCCAAGTTTGGAATTAAAAACTGATGGCTATATAAGACAAATCAAAGCGTTATTTCGAGGCATTTTTTGATTAAACAGTCTTACTGTTGGTTGAAGGGAAAAGTATTTTCGTAAAAAACACGGAAGTACTTTTTTTTTGAGTGCAAAGCTCAGATGGTATGAAGAAGATTAAGCCACCTTTTTAAACAAATCGAAACAAGGACAGTTTTTACATCGCTTCCCCTCACCTTTTTTGTGCTTTTTACAACACTTGGCCTTCACTGCAACCGATACTTCGGAATTTAAGATTTTCTTTAAGCGTTTACTTTGACGGTTTTTGTCTTTTTTCTTTCCCATCTTAATCGGAATAAAGTCTATGTAAAGATAGTTATATTTATGTATTCTAAATAAATTTTAATGTTAAATTTTGCATTTTTTTATTTATAGGACATTGAGTGTCAAAACTTCTGTTGCATTTAAAACAACTTAGCTGTTGTTGCGTTTGAATTTAAAGCGTTTCTAAAGTATTTTCGTAAAAAAAAGCATGGAGGTACTTTATTCATTTTGGTCTTGGTATGTAGCCGGCCCCGTGATTGCTTTGGTAATGGTTTTGATGACCTATTACGGCAAGAGGTTTGGAGTTTCGTCTAGTTTAGAAACCGCCTGCAGCATCTTAGGAGCTGGAAAAGTCAGCAATTATTTTAGGGTTGATTGGAAAACGCAAAAATGGAATCTCATTTTTATTTTGGGTGCCTTCCTTGGTGGTTTTATCAGTCAACAATTTTTGATGACGGATGAGGTTTCGCATATATCTGTGGAAACTGCCGTTTGGCTCACCGATTTGGGTTTTCAGAACGCGGGCGGGATGTTTTTGCCCGAAGAAATTTTTGCTTTAGATGCGCTATCCAATCCTAAAGTGTTGTTGTTGTTGGTTTTGGGCGGTTTGTTGGTAGGATTTGGGACGCGCTACGCGGGTGGTTGCACTTCCGGCCATGCTATCAGCGGTTTGAGCAACCTTCAGCTTCCTTCTTTGGTGGCTGTAATTGGCTTTTTTATCGGCGGCCTCCTGATGGTACATCTCATCTTTCCATTAATTTTTCCACTTTAAAACTCTGCACATGAAACGCCCATGTAAAAATTTTGCACACAGGAGCATGATTATCCTAGGGCGTTCCATCTGACCGATAAAAACAAATAAATTATAAACAGATGAAATATTTAAAATTTCTAATCATCGGTGTAGGATTCGGCATCATATTGGCAAAAGCCGAAATTGTTTCGTGGTACAGAATCATAGAAATGTTTCGCTTTGAAGCGTTTCACATGTACGGCATCATTGGGTCGGCAGTAGTGTTGGGCGTAATTGCACTGCAGATTATCAAAAGGAAAAATATTAAAGACTTTGAAGGAGAACCCATAAGGATTGACCCCAAACCCAAACAATACAGTCGCAACCTGGTTGGCGGCATCATCTTCGGGTTGGGTTGGGCACTCATCGGCGCTTGTCCGGGTCCGTTGTTTGTGTTAGCAGGATTTGGCTATGCATCCATCTTTATTGTGATTGCGGCTGCGATTTTGGGTGCTTTTTTGAAAGGGTGGCTGGTTAAATAATCCGCTTATATTTTCAAAAACTCGAGTATGTGAAATTTCCTGTTGTGGGAAAATCAAGTGCCAAAATGTGCAATATAATCGCGTCTGCTGGCTTCAATAATTTCCAACGCCTCTGCTCTGCCGTAAATGTGTGTAATTTCCACTTGATGTGTGGTGTCGCCGGGTAAACCTTTATAGGTAAGAAAATAATGCTTGAGTCTTTTGACTAAAGATTCCGGGCATTTAGAGAGTTCGTCCCAAGCACCATAAACCTCATCACCTTTGAGAATGGCAATGATTTTATCGTCTGCTTCTCCGTTGTCTATCATGCGAAAACCACCGATAGGAATGGCCGGAACGATGATGTTCCCATGCCTGATTTCTCTTTCTGTAAGCACACAAATATCCAAAGGATCGCCATCGCCCACTATATTTTTCTTTCCGGTTTTGTCCATACAATAATTGGCGATATTTTCGGCGCAATAGGTCTGCGGGATGAAACCGTATAAGCTGGGAACTATATTGGAAAATTTCTGTGGTCTATCTACCTTTAGAAAACCGGATTCTTTGTCTATTTCATACTTAACAGTATCCGAAGGTGTCATCTCTATAAAAGATTTGACCAAAAAAGGTGCATCGTCACCGATGTTGATACCATGCCATGGATGCGGTTGAAAACGTATGGATTTTTTCTTTTTCAAAGCGGGAACCGGAATTGCTTGCATGTGCTGAGTTTTGGGGTGCAAATTTAAGCGTAAATCTCTGCGCATACAATTTTATAGATGTATAATTTTAACTCATATCTTTAGTTTATAAACACGGCTCGTTTTCTTTAGGAGGATATGTAAACACCTCAAAGCGAATTATGGACAATGCAAAAAACATAACAACTATCTATTTAGGTAATAGCCTTTTTCTTTTGTCTTTCGGCCAAGATTTATTTAATGCCTTTCAAAACTCATTGTTATTGGATTATTATTAATTTCAAATTCACGTTTTTTCTTGTTTCTTGAAGTAACTTTGTTTTTTTATTAGTTTAGTTCAATCAGAAACCTAAGTGAACCATAGAATTAGTTCGAAGCTTTTCTCAATATTAAATAACCGATAATACCACACAAAAAGGAGGCAATAAAAATGCCAATTTTTGATTGTAAAATAAAATCTGTACTTACAAATGCGAGGTCTGTTATAAACAATGACATAGTAAATCCGACGCCTGCAAGCATAGCTACTCCATATATTTGACGCCAATTAACACCTTTTGGAAGTGAGGCAATTTTAAGTTTGACCAATATTTTGGAGACCAAAACAATTCCTATAAACTTACCAAATGTCAAACCAAAAATTACACCCAAGCTAACATTGCTAACTAAGTTAATTAAAAAATTGTCTGAAAAAGTGATTCCGGCATTTGCGATAGCAAAAATTGGCATTACTATAAAAGCTACAAGAGGGTGCATTGCATGTTCAAGGCGCTGAAGGGGAGTCATTGCTGCTTTTGAATAGTATCTTATTTGATCTAAAATATGCAATTGCTCATGAGAAATTAGAGAGACATTATTAGGTTCGCTTTTTTTAAATTCATTGGTCAGCATGCTAATTTTTTGAATAAACTTTTGATCTTTAATTTTCACGTTGGCAGGAATGGTAAGTGCAGCAATGACTCCGGCAATAGTGGCATGAACCCCCGACAGCAAAAAGGCCAGCCATAGACCACCGATTCCGACTATGCCGTAAAATAAAGTGCTACGCACACCTAAAAAATTAACCAAAATAAGTAAAGTTAGAAAACCCCCTCCTATAAGCAAACTTATTGTAGAAATATCAGAAGTGTAAAAAAAAGCAATAACCATAACAGCTCCTAAGTCGTCGGCTATGGCAAGTGCTGTCAGAAAAACTTTTAAAGACAAAGGCACTTTATCCCCTAACATATAGAGAATACCCAAAGCAAATGCAATGTCTGTAGCCATTGGAATCCCCCATCCGGAAGAAGAAGCTCCATCTAAATTAAAAGACAAATAGAGAAGAGCCGGAATTACCATACCGCCTAGTCCTGCAAAAATGGGCAGAATTGCGTCTTTTGGTTTTGAAAGTTCGCCTGCCATTATTTCTCTTTTGAGCTCTAAACCAATGACAAAAAAGAAAATGGACATTAAACCATCATTAATCCAATGATGCAATGATTTAGAAATAACAAAATCACTAAAACCTATGGTAAAAGTATTCTCCCAAAAATTGTGATATGCATCTTTCAAAGGAGAGTTAGCAATTATCAATGCCAAGATAGCAGACACAAACAAAATAATCCCGCTGGTTGTTGAATTACTTATAAAACGTGTGATTGGCCCTATCAAAAACCTATCTATCGGATCTTCTCTCATAATAAATTTTGCTTTACTTTTTTTATAAGTTTATTTTTCAACCTTTTAGCTACTTATAATCTCTGAAATTTTTAAAACTATCAAACTACAAAATATAATCAAAAAAAATGAGTCTTAAAAGTCAAATTGTAAACCAAATGCAAAACGAAGACCATCATCCGAACCGAAAAGGCTGGCCTTCAAGGCAAACAAATCGGCTCCGTTGAGCCAGAGGCCGCCTCCGTAGCTATCGTGCCACACGTCCGAGTTGTCATTCTTAATCCACACACGGCCCAAGTCGTAACCTCCGTAAATACCTAGTTGCAAAGGCACAAAAAAGTTGAGTCGCATACGTTCGAATGCATAGCGCACATCACCGCCAAAAACGAGGGAGCGTTTACCTGTAAACCGCTGAAAACGATAACCTCTTAGGCCATCTTCGCCTCCTAAAGTAGCCGCTTGGTAAAATTCGAAACCATCGTTAAATATCAAATTGCTTTTTACAAAACTCTTCAGCACCAACTGCCTGTTCTTGGAAAGTGCATTGTAAAATGTGACTTCAGGTTTTACCCTAAAAAAGTCGCGTGAATCATCCGTGTTATTGGTATAACTCGTTTCAAGATTAAATTCCATCCCACTCGTGGGGCTCACCTTGTTGTCAAAACTTTCGTAGTGTATGTTGGCAAGCGCACCTACAAAAAAGTCGCGTTCAAAAATCTCAGGCATAGTGGAACCAAAAATGGTTGTAACAAACCTATTGGGTGTATCCTCCACTTCATAGGAGTCAAAAAATGTATTCAAATTCAATGTCAAACCAGACACATAGCTTCTTTTAAGACCAATTCTGGCAGATAAAATACTGTTTTTTACACGATTAAAATCGAGCCCCAGATTGTCGTCGTCATTTGTTGTTTCATTTCCGAAGCCAAAGAAATTTTGAGTGAAATTGTCTGTGGTGCCGCGCAAACCCACTACAAAATTCCACCTGCCGATGATGTTGGCAAATTCGCCTTCGTAGCGCGCATCAAAACCTTGTTCAGCAAAGAAATATTTGGCGCTAAGTGTGTGTTTTTGAGTAAACGGATTCCTCTCAAAACCTTTAACAGTATAGGTATTGGAAATCCCAATTGCGATGCCGTCATCCGGATTGAAACCTATGGTAGGAAGCAAAGTGTTGCTCGGCAATATGTTTCTTTTATAATCAAAAGTATTGTTATCATAGTTGTCTTTAAACTTCAGCTTGGCTCCCTTTTTAGTTTCTACCGTGTTTTTAAGCGTTTTGTAGTCATAAACGGTCATGCGTTTTCCGTTTTCGAGCCTGTAAACATCGTTGTTTTGTCCGCCAATGATCCGTATTTTTATATATTGATTTGACTTTCCTTTAGACTCAAAAACATCATCATCGTCTAGGCCGTATAACCAAATTTCTTTGGTGTCTTTTTTATCAAAAGTGCGGTCGGCTATCAAATCGGCTCTTTTACCGCCTTTGTTTCTATAAACACGAACACGGGTTTTGCCTTTGGGCAGGCGCTCAATATCAAAGATATCATCTTTATCTGTTCCGGTGATAATCCCTAATGAAGCGTAATAATCGTAATATCTGTCGGTTATATCTGCTAGGTTGGCCAACCTGCCTTTGAGTTTTTCTTTAATGTCGAGCATGGTTTGGTCTTGCACTTCTGCGGGCAACTTTCTAAAAGCTTTGTCAATTGCAGCATCGTCGAGGCTTGCTTGAATAAAAGCGGCCTGGGCCAACCAATCTTCCCGGTCGGTGTTTTTGAGCAAAGTTCGGTCGAGCGTGATGCCGGCATTGTTCATCCATTTCACATCTTTCATCTCTGCATCATACACTTGCAGTTGCTTGGATACTCCTATGAGCGATCTCATGGTGTTGAGCAAAGCGCCGTCAAAATTGACAAAAGCTTGGTCTCTGTCTCTGGGAATTGGTTTATAGATTCTATCGCCGTTTTCTTGTTTAAATTCTGCCCAACGCCATTGGTCGCCATGGCGGTCAAAATCGCCGATGAGCATATCGAAAAGTCTGGCACGGATGTAGGCAGCTTCATCCATTTTATACTTTTCGTCTTTGCGCATTTTTTCAAACAAATCTGTGGTGCTTTCTATGTCGTCTGCGCCTTCAAAAGCGCCGGAGGTCTTGTCTTCTTTGATGCGTTTTTCTATGAGATACATTTCATCGCCAAAATTCGAATTGAAGTTGCCCAAGGCAGCTTGTTTGGGCACGTATATCAGTTGTGGTTCAGCTTGCATCACATCTACCGCACTGGCCAAAGTTGGCACAGCCAAGGCTGCATACGGATGCGAAGCGGTATAAAAATCCATCATCAAACGTTCGGCACCTGTATCTTCAAATTCTTCTAAAACGTATTTGTCTTTAAAAGCTACGGTTTGAAAGTATTGAACCGCACTTTTTCGCAAGGAGCGCATGCTGTACTCGTTTCCGTTTTTGTCTTTGAGTCTAAGCGACTTCGTTTGGTGGCCTCCGCCTTGTCTGGTGGGTGTCAAACCGCCAAAAAGTGTATCGAGCATGGCCACGGACGCTTCTACTTCTTGGCTGTATATTTGTCTGTAATGATCGCCCCAAACGGTTTTAAAAAAATTGGATTTTTGTGTTTCTTCATCGGTGTAAATGGCTGTTTTGATGCGCTGTGGTAATTTATTTGAGATTTCAAAATCTAAAAGTTGGTCTTGAGCAAAAATTTGCGTTTGAAAAACAGGGTTTTGAGCTGATTTTGTTTCAAAGAAGCGCACTTGACTACTGCCGTTTTTGAACACATCCAATACGGCAAATCCTTTCTGCCCGGAAGCAAACAACCCATTTTCGCCCAAAGCTACTTGGCTGGCTTTTGAGCCGGCTCCGGAAACAATCTGCGTGAGTCCGTCTGCGTTGATGAGTTGCAGCGTATGTTCGTGGCCGGAAGCCAAAATAATTTTTTCTCCTCTTCTGGCAATTACTTCAAGTCGGTTCATTAAATCTTGATAGCGGGCGTGCTGTACATCTTGTGGCGAAACACCACCGGTGGCTCTTACTTGTGAGATAAGAGATCCTAAAACAGGCAAAGGCGTTTTGTCGCCAAGTGGATATAGGTGCGATTTGGCGCCTAATCTTCCACCATGCGGGCCGTTTGTAAACATAGGGTGGTGCATGGCGATGAGGACTACTTTGCCTTGGTGGTCTGTCACTTCATCTTCCACTTCAAGAAAGAATTCTTCTCGGGTGTAAATTTGTCCGCAACGTGTATTTATTTTTGGATGCTTGTCCCAATCTTCCAAATACCATTGCGTGTCTAGTATAATCAAAACCGTGTTGTCATTGACCTCTACGGTTTCGATGGCGCAGCCTTTTTCGGGAAGAAAGTTGTCTTTCCCTTTCAGTTTGTCTCCTACAAAATCTTCCTGTCTCGACAAACCTTCGAGTCCATCAGCATACCAATCGTGGTTTCCGGGTATAAAAATCACACGACCGGGAAATTTTTGTGCTACCGATATTTGGGCTTCAAGGGCTTGCTCGGCCACTGTTTTAGCAGGACTGTCTTGCTTTAAAAGACCGTAGGGATAGGCATTGTCACCCAAAAAAAGCAGGTAATCATCAGGTGTAGCCTGGCTGAATTGGCTTTCTAAGGCGTGTAGCGTCTCCAAATTGTCATTGGAACTCCCGGCATCTCCAATGAGGAAAAACGAATTTTTAGCGACATTTGGGTCTGTAAGAATGGATGAACCCCTAAATTTTTTATCAATTTTTGACTGATAAGTTGTACAAGAATAGCATATTAGGGCGGTAAGGCATAAAAAAGTTATTTTTTTAACAGTAGAAAAAATCATATTGTGTACATTTGATTGATAACAAATTTACGGAATTATGTCGGTCATCATTGAAAAATCTTCCGCTTTCGTCTTCGACTTACTAAAAAAAAAATTACCCGATAATTTTATTTATCACAATTATACACACACCCAAAGGGTGGTTAAAAGTCTTTGCGAAATCATAGAACATACTGAGGGTTTGACGGAAGACCAAATAGAAGTATTGAAAATTGCTGCTTGGTTTCACGATACGGGTTATACAAAGGGTTGCGAAAACCATGAAACTTCGAGTGTAGAACTTGCCAAAGAGTTTTTGGAGAGCCAATCGTACCCGAAGGAAAAAACGGAAGCCGTTTGCAGGTGTATTATGGATACGCGTTTTGATGTGTGTCCTACGGATTTGTTGGGGAAAATCATGCGCGATGCAGACGCTTCACACTTTGCCAAGGATTATTACGAAGAGGCCAGCGAATTTCTCAGGCTCGAATACAAGTTGCAGGGAAAAGAGAATTACTCGGTTAAAAATTGGCGCAAGCTCAATATAAAACTTTTATCTCAAGATCACGAATACTATACTGACTATGCAATTCGAAACTGGACACCGCTCAAAGAAAAGAACCTGCTAAACTTGCTGGAAAAGCAGAAAAAAGATTTGGGCAAGCTGGAGAAAGAACGGCAAAAAGCGAAGATAAAAGATGAAAGTCCGGAACGCGCCATACAGTCTATGTTTCGGGTAACCATGCAAAATCACTTGAAGTTGAGCGATATAGCAGACACCAAAGCCAATATTTTACTGTCTGTAAACGCCATCATCATTTCTTTGGTTCTTTCCAACCTCATTTCTAAACTCGATTCGCCCTCCAACCAACACCTCATTTTGCCAAGTCTCATTTTGACCTTATCGAGTGTGGTTTCAATTGTTTTTGCCATTCTCTCCACTCGACCTAAAATCACATCCGGCGAATTTACCAGAGAAGAAGTAGAGGCTAAAAAAATAAATGTTCTCTTCTTTGGCAATTTTCACAAAATGCCTTTTGAACAATTCAAATGGGCTGTTGGAGAAATTATACAGGAAAAATCGATGGTCTATGAAGCGCTGACTCGCGATTTGTATTACTTAGGTGTGGTCTTGCACAAAAAATACCGGCTTTTACGCATTACTTACAATGCTTTTATGGTTGGAATCATCATCTCGGTTATTTCATTTATTATTTCCTTTTTCTTTTTAAAACCCTGAATGTATGGTTTTTTATGTGCAAATCTTTGCAACGATTGTATTCGGTAAAATACACCAATCTTATACGTAGCATTTGCCGAAAGCGTGAGTAAAATTTAAACTGTTTTTGTATTATGATTTCTATGTGACCAATACGATTCTTTTATTAGGTCATGCTTTAACAGTTTTCGACCACAACCAATTCTTTAAGAAGTATTCAAGCTTTAATTGACCTTTTTTTTTCTTTTCAAAAAGCAATACTTATGTTAAATAAAAGTAAATGTTTTATTTTATAATAGTATTACTATTAACTTTGCATCATTAAGTTTTAATAATGGATACTTTACTTTCAAATATAAAAATTCACATCAACGAAAAGTTGTACCTGAAAGACCCGGAGTCATCGGACTTGGGTAAACAAATCGTTTCGGAAAGCGTGCTGCTCATACACGAATTGGGTTTTGAAGACTTTACTTTTAAAAAACTCGGTCAAAAAATCGGTTCGAACGAAAGTTCAATCTACAGGTATTTTGAAAACAAACACAAACTGCTGTTGTATTTATCTGCATTGTATTGGGGCATATTGGAATACAGACTCGTCTTCACTACAAACAGCATCGAGGATCCAATAAAAAAATTACTGAAAGCTATTGACATCGTCACCACGAGTCCGGAAAATTTAGTGTTCAGCCCCAAAGTAAATCAAGAACTGCTACGCGAAATTGTTGTTCGCGAGTTCACCAAATCCTACCACATCAAAAACGTAGATGCCGAAAACCAAGAAGGATATTTTTCCATTTACAAGCGTATCATTATTAGAATTGCCGATATGATTGGCAAAGTAGATCCAAGCTATCCGTATCCTAAAAGCCTGACGGCTTCTGTCGTAGAAGGAGCGTTGCATCAAGATTTTTTGATGATCCACTTCAAATCTATCACAGATTGTACCGATCAGAGTTGCCCCTTGGCATTTTACCAACACATGATTCACAAACTCTTAAATATTCCTAATGAAGAATTATAGTAGCTTAACGCCTTGGCGAAGATTTCTCAACCTGTTACAACTCGAAAGAAGAGACATTTATCGCATCCTTTCTTATGCGATTTTTTCAAGTTTGGTAGGACTCTCTTTACCATTAGGAATACAAAGCATCATCAACCTGATTCAAGGTGGACAAGTGTCTGCTTCTTGGTTGGTACTTGTCTTTTTCGTCATTGCAGGTATTGCTTTCTCCGGATTTCTCTATTTTATACAATTGCGAATTGGTGAAGATATACAGCAGCGTATTTTTACCCGCTCCTCTCTTGAATTTATATACCGATTTCCAAAAATAAAACTCGAAGCATTCAGAGGAGAATATCCGCCTGAGTTGGCCAATAGGTTTTTTGATACATTGACAGTTCAAAAAGGTTTGGTCAAAACCATTTTGGACTATTCCGCAGCACTTCTACAAATCCTTTTTGGCTTGATTTTGCTCTCGTTTTACCATCCTTTTTTTATCGCTTTCGGCTTTTTATTACTGGGTTTGATGTTTATTGTTTTTAAATTTTCAGCCCCGGTTGGTGTAGAAACGAGCCTAAAAGAATCTAAACACAAATACGAAGTGGCGCACTGGATTGAGGAAGTTGCCAGAAGTTTGCAAAGTTTTAAAATGTCGGGGCTAACATCTTTGGCACTAGAAAAAAACGATGCACTTGTGGTAAAATATCTAGATGCCAGAGAAAAACATTTTTCGGTTTTGCGCTTACAATTCTTCAAACTCATCGGATTTAAGGTTTTGGTGACGGCCGGTCTCCTTCTTATAGGTGGTTTATTGGTACTCAATCAACAAATGAACATAGGACAGTTTGTAGCAGCTGAAATCATCATCCTTTTGGTTATCACTTCTGTTGAGAAATTGATGTTGGGCTTAGAAGACATCTACGATATTTTGGCTTCTATCGAAAAAATAGGAGAAATTGTAGATATGCCCCTAGAAAGACAAGAAGGCGAAAAGCCTTTTTCTGCCGAAACAAAATTCGAATTAAAACTAGAAAACCTAAGCTTGCAATATCCCAACAACCTAAGGCCAATATTTGAAAATATAAACCTGTCTATACGGCCGAAAGAACATATCTGCATCACCGGACCATCCGGATCGGGCAAAACAAGCCTATTATACATACTTGCGGGATTGATTTCACCAACAGACGGAAAATTGCTCATCAATGGCATAGATATGCAATATATTTTGCCCAACCACTACCGTGCACAACTCGGTTTTTCACTTACGGGCAGCAGCCCGTTTGAAGGTACTTTGAAAGAAAATATAACTTTCAACAATCCAAACATATCCCATGAAGAACTCCTTTGGGCTATTGAAAAAGCACGTTTGACTGATTTTGTTAAAACTTTGCCCAAAGGTATCAATACAACCATTTATCCGGAGGGAAAACAATTGTCATACACCATTTCTAAAAAAATTATTCTCGCCAGAGCCATCGTGCACAAACCCAAACTTTTATTATTAAAAGATCCGCTCGATCAGCTCGACTACAACGAAACAAAAGCTTTGCTCGATTTTCTGTTTGAAGACACCAATCCTTGGACAATCGTAGTGGCCAGCAAAAACGAACTTTGGCAAGCCAAATGCAAACGCATTTTGAAATTGGAAAACGGACAGGTTTTAAATTCTTAAATTCAAATAGCCATGCTCAACATATCAGAAAATAAACTCAACCAAACCGTCGATTTGTCTCACCTAAAGTCTTACCAAATCGTTGCGCAGAAGGTTCGATACAAAAAATTTTATAAAATACTTAGATACAGCTTTTTTGCACTCATTTTGTTCACTTTTCTGCCGTGGACTCAAAACATCCGAAGTAGGGGATTTGTTACCACCCTACGCCCCGAGCAAAGACCGCAAACCGTGCAATCTGCCATAGCCGGACGCGTAGAAAGATGGTTTGTTCAAGAAGGTGATTTTGTCAAAAAAGGAGATACCATCATGTTTATTTCCGAAATTAAAGACGATTATTTCGACCCTAAACTTTTGGAGCGAACAGCCTCACAAGTAGAAGCAAAAAGTCAGTCTGTTGGGTCTTACGAAGACAAAATAGTGGCCTTAGACAGACAAATTTCTGCACTCACCCAAGAACGAATCCTGAAGCTGGAACAAGCTTCCAACAAGCTCATGCAAGCCAAGCTCAAAGTACAAACAGACAGCATAGACTTGGAAGCCGCCAAAATACAGCGCAATATTGCCCAAAGGCAGTATGACCGTGTGCTTCAGCTACAGAATGAAGGTTTGAAAGCCGTGATTGATGTGGAAGATAAAAACATCAAATTGCAAGAAAACCTAGCAAAACTCGTGAGTCAGGAGAATAAATTGTTGGCTTCAAGAAATGAAGTTATCAATGCGCAAATAGAGATATCGAGCATAGATGCATCTTATAACGAGAAAATCTCCAAAGCATCCAGCGAAAAATTTACAGCCATATCTGCCAAATTTGAAGCTTCAGGGCAAGTTGATAAACTGAAAAATCAGTTTGCAAACTATGAAATACGAACAGACCTCCACTACATCCGTGCACCACAAGACGGATATATCAACAAGGCCATTCAAAAAGGAATTGGTGAAACTTTTAAAGAGGGTTCCGACATAGTAAACATCATGCCATCAAATGTAGATTTGGCGGTTGAGACATTTGTAAACCCCATGGATTTGCCCCTACTTCACAAAGGCGAAAAAGTTAGAATTATTTTTGACGGATGGCCCGCAATTGTATTTTCCGGTTGGCCCAATATGTCTTTTGGTACTTATGGAGGCGTCATTATAGCTGTAGAAAGATTTATCAGTCCGAACGGGAAATACCGAGTGCTCATTGCTCCGGACAGCGAAGACAATCCTTGGCCCGAGCAAATAAGAGCGGGGTCGGGGTCGGAAACACTCGCCCTTTTGGAAAATGTACCCATTTGGTATGAAATCTGGCGACATATCAACGGTTTCCCGGCTAATTATTATCAGCCTGATACAACTAAAAATACTGAAAAATGAGCAAAAAAAAGACAATTCTTTTTGTGTTCTGGCTATCAATGCCCTTTTTCACAAGCTTCGCGCAGGTTTCTGAGGTATCCACCCTGTCTTTTGAAGAATTTTTGGGATTCGTAAAGAAGTACCACCCGGTAGCCAAGCAAGCTCAACTCAAAATTTCTGCCGGTCAGGCAACATTGCTTCAGGCCAGAGGAGGTTTTGACCCTAAAATAGCCGTGGACTACGACCAAAAAAGATTTAAAGGAGACGAATATTTTGAGCTTCTCAATACCACTTTCAAAATACCCACTTGGTTTGGCATCGAACTCAAAGGCGCGTTCGAGCAAAATGAAGGCGTATTTTTGAACCCGCAAAACAATGTCCCCGAAAACGGACTCTACAGCGCAGGCATCAGTCTGCCGCTGGGTCAAGGTCTCTTGATAAACAACAGAATGGCCGCACTGAAACAAGCCAAGATTTTCCAGCAACTGAGCTTGGCTGAAAGAGATTTGGAAGTCAATAACATTCTCTACGAATCGGCCATTGCTTATTTTGAATGGTACATTGCATATCAAAATTGGCAACTCAGTCAAAATTTTTATGCCAACGCCCAAGAACGATATATCGGTATAAAGCAAAGAGCCGTGAGCGGTGATTTGCCTGCTATAGACACCTTGGAAGCCGGCATTGTTGTGCAAAACCGCTTCTTGTCGATGGAACAAGCCCGACTAGATCATGTAAAAGCCAAGCTCGACTTGTCAAATTTTTTGTGGATAGAAAACAACATTCCGCTTGAAGTAAATGAAGGAATAGCTCCTGAAGCTATTGTGCCCGAATCTATTGACAGGCTTTTAGGAACAGATTTACTGAGAACCTTTCAAGAAAACTTGGCCAACCATCCCAAAATACTTGCCCTGAACTATAAAATTGAAGCACTTGAAACCGAAAGAAGGCTCAAAGCAGACAAGCTAAAACCTAAAATTGATTTTGAATACAATTTCCTCACCCAAAATGCCGAAGATTTCGACGCTTATTTTGCCGGCGACTACAAAACGACCGTTCGTTTCAGTTTACCGCTGTTTCTAAGAAAAGAAAGAGGTGAACTCCGATTGTCTAAATTGAAGGTACAAGACGCAGAACTGGACGCTGCCTACCAGCAACTGACATTGGAAAACAAAATAAACGCCGGTATAGCCGAGATGAATTCTTACCGTGAACAGCTCGTCATGTACGACGGTTTAGTTACCGGCTATGAAAAACTTTTAACGGCAGAAGAAAGAAAATTTGATCTAGGTGAAAGCTCTATCTTTTTGTTAAACAGCCGCGAATCTGCGCTGATTGACAGCAGGGGTAAAGAAAACCTGGCGCTAAAAAAACTGTTGATTTCTAAAGCGACACTTTTCAAAACACTGGCCAACGAAGTAGATCTGCCCTAACGCCTACCCTGATTTATCGCATCAAAATATGTCTTTTCAAGCTCAGCCCGGTGATCGGGATGTGCAATATCAACCAAGGCGCGTACGCGCTGTTTTAAGGTTTTTCCGTACAAATACGCAACGCCGTATTCTGTGATTACATAATGTACATGCGCCCGTGTGGTCACTACACCCGCACCTTGTTTAAGAAACGGAACAATACGGCTGATGCCATTTTTTGTAATCGATGGCAACGCAATAATAGCTTTGCCACCTTTGCTTAGTGATGCACCACGGATAAAATCCATTTGCCCGCCTACGCCTGAATACATCGAACAGCCGATGGAATCTGCACAAATCTGCCCGGTTAAATCGACTTCTATAGCCGAATTGATGGCTACCATGCGGGGATTTTTTTTGATACGGGCGGCGTCATTCACAATATTGGAAGCCCTCATTTCTACAAATGGATTGTCGTCAACAAAGTCATAAAGCTTTTTGGAACCTACCAAAAACGTAGCCATAGCCCTACCCGGATTAACGCCTTTGTAAGCTCCCGTAATCACCCCTTTTTCGATAAGTGGAATCACACCGTCAGAAAACATTTCGGTGTGTAGGCCCAAGTCTTTGTGGTTGGTAAGCTTTGTCAATGCAGCATTGGGAATAGAACCAATTCCCATTTGGAGTGTGCTTCTGTCTTCAATAAGTCCGGCCACAAATTCACCAATTTTTTCTTCTTCTTGTGTAATTGGAGCATTCAAGTGTTCGTAGATTGGATAATCTACTTCTACCAAAGTGTCTATTTTTGAGATATGGATAATACCGTCACCATGCGTGCGCGGCATTTTCGGATTGATTTGGGCAATGACGTGAGAAGCATTTTCAATGGCAGCCAATGTAGCCTCTACCGATACGCCCAAAGAACAAAAACCGTGCTTGTCCGGAGGCGACACATGGATAAGTGCTACATCTAAATCGATAATGTTCCTTTTAAAAAGTAGGGGTAACTCACTTAAAAAAACCGGCGTGTAAGAGCCATTTCCTGATTTTAAGGTATGTCGAACATTTTTTCCAATAAAAAAGGAATTGACGTGAAAACTTTTTGACAGTTCCGGATTTGCATAACGGGCTTCTCCTTCTGTATGCAAATGACAAATTTCTACGTTTTTTAATTCGGCTGCCCTGTCGGCCAAGGCATTTGCCAAAACGGTTGGTGCAGCAGCGGCGGCTTGTAAATAGACCCGCTGTCCGGATTTAACAATTTTTAAAGCCTCTTCGGCAGTAGTGTAAATACTCATGGTTAGATTTTATTTTTCGACAAAATTAGTTCGATAAAAATAAGCGAAACATGACTTTTTTCAGTTGTAAATTCCAATTTTTATTTAATGTACTTTTTTTCGAAAAAAATAGGCTGCTGATTTTTTTCCTGTGTGTTGCTTTTGTGTTCCCTCGCATGGTATTTCTACCGAACTCTAAAAAAGTCGCGTACACACCAAGTCTTTAGATACCCAATTACTATTCTTTGATGTGGTATTTGTTTATCAATCCGCTCACTTCTACTTATCTTTGCAAAAAATTGCAATTTATGACAGTCACCCAGCCGCAATACGATTTAAAAAAAGAAATTGTTATTGTTGACGCCCATCTACACAACCTCAAAAACATCACGGTATCCATTCCGCGCAACAAACTTGTGGTCATCACAGGTTTGTCCGGTTCGGGCAAATCGTCCTTAGCGTTTGACACCCTGTATGCAGAAGGCCAAAGGCGCTATGTAGAGAGTCTTTCCGCCTATGCCAGGCAATTTTTGGGCAGGCTCAACAAACCGCAGGTAGAAGACATCAAAGGCATTGCACCGGCAGTGGCCATCCAACAAAAAGTAAATACCACCAACCCGCGTTCTACTGTTGGAACTTCTTCAGAAATCTACGATTATCTAAAGCTTCTTTTTGCCCGTGTGGGCAGAACCTTCTCGCCTATTTCTGGAAAAGAAGTTAAAAAACATCAGGTGGCAGACGTTGTGCAAACCATCCAAAAACAGCCCGAGGGTTCCAAATGGTTACTGCTGAGTCCGGTTCACGTAGAAAAAGACAGAACGGTAGTAGAAAAACTAAATATACTGCAAGCGCAAGGTTTCGCTCGCATCAAGACAAAAAACGAAGTATTGCGCATCGACCAGGTAGATCCCAAATCACTGTCTCATGATTTTTTTTTGGTGATAGACAGGATTGTTGTCAGGCATGAAGATGATTTTTACAACCGTTTGGGCGATGCTGTTCAACAAGCTTTTTATGAAGGTAAAGGCAGTTGTTTGCTCGAAAATGTAGATACGAAAGAGATTACACCATTCTCAAACAAATTTGAAGCAGATGGTATCGAATTTTTAGAACCTAATCCGCATTTGTTCAGTTTTAACAATCCGTTTGGTGCCTGCCCAAAATGTGAAGGTTTTGGTGATGTAATTGGCATCGATCCGCAACTGGTGATTCCAAACTCTTCTTTGTCTGTGTATGAAAACGCTGTGTTTCCTTGGAGAGGCGATTCGATGAGTTGGTACAAGGATCAGTTTATTAAACAAGCCTACAAACTCGATTTTCCCATCCACAAGCCTTATTTTCAGCTTACAGAGGCACAAAAAGAACTCCTTTGGGAAGGTAACAAAACCATAACCGGCATCCATGGCTTTTTTGCAGAATTGGAGGCTAAAAATTATAAAATTCAAAATCGGGTGATGTTGTCGCGCTATCGGGGTAAAACCAAATGTCCGCTGTGCAAAGGTTCTCGATTGCGCAAGGAAGCCGATTATGTAAAAGTTGGCGAACAAGCTATCGGCAATTTGGCAGAAATGCCTTTAGGCGATTTATATCAATTTATACAGCAACTCGAGTTAGCGGAATATGAACAACAAGTTGCCAAACGCATCCTTAAGGAATTGACAAACAGGCTCAAATTTCTAACAGAAGTGGGTTTGGAATACCTCACGCTCAGCAGAAAATCGAACACGCTTTCAGGAGGAGAATCGCAGCGCATCAATTTGGCAACATCCTTGGGTAATAATTTGGTGGGGTCTATGTATATTTTGGACGAACCCAGTATTGGCTTGCACGCCAAGGATACCCAAAAACTCATCGGCGTACTCAAGTCGTTGCGCGATTTGGGCAATACCGTTATTGTTGTAGAACACGATGAAGACATCATGCGCGAGGCAGATTACATCATAGATATTGGTCCCGAAGCCGGTTATTTTGGTGGTGAAGTGGTGGCTAAAGGCAGTTTTGAAGACCTACTCAATTCCAATACGCTTACAGGGCAATACTTGAGCGGTAACATGCAAATTGATATCCCTCAAAAAATAAGAAAACCCAAAGGTTGGATACAAATCAACCACGCACGCGAAAACAACCTCAAGAACATTACAGTCCAAATTCCTTTAGGAAATCTGACAGTAGTTTCAGGAGTTTCCGGAAGCGGAAAATCTACCCTTATCCGGAAGGTATTCTATCCGGCATTGTTAAACCAACTGGGTGGATACGGCGAAAAACCGGGCGATTTTGACGGCCTGGAGGGCGACTTGAAGAGAGTTGAAAAAATTGAACTCATAGACCAAAACCCGATTGGTCGATCCTCGCGTTCCAACCCGGTTACCTATGTAAAGGCCTACGACGATATCCGCGCGTTGTTTGCCGGACAAAAGAGAGCCCAACTGAGCGGCTTGCAGCCCAAACATTTTTCGTTTAATGTAGATGGTGGTCGGTGTGACACTTGTAAAGGAGAAGGCGAAGTCACCGTTGAAATGCAATTTATGGCCGACGTGCATTTGGAATGTGAACAATGCGGCGGAAGACGCTTTAAAAAAGAAGTGCTGGAAATTACCTACCAACAAAAAAACATTGATGATGTCTTGCGGCTCACCGTTGACGAGGCCATGGCATTTTTCAGCATGCACAACGAAGAAAAAATCACGCAAAAACTAAAGCCGCTGCAAGATGTGGGTTTAGGCTATGTGCAACTCGGACAATCCTCCTCTACCCTATCGGGCGGAGAGGCACAGCGCATCAAATTGGCTACCTTTTTAACAAAGGGAAGCAACAAAGAAGCCACCATGTTTATTTTTGACGAACCAACCACAGGTTTGCATTTTCACGATATCAAAAAATTATTAAAATCATTTTATGCCTTACTTGACAATGGACACAGCATCATCGTTATAGAACATCACCCGGACTTGATAAAATGTGCCGATTACCTAATAGACCTTGGACCGGTTGGCGGGGAAAAAGGTGGCTACTTGGTGGCTTCGGGCACACCCAAAGAAGTTTCGCTAAACAAAAATTCAGTTACAGGAACGTTTTTAAAAGCTAAGTTATAACAGTAAATTTATAATATAAATAATTGATAAACATATATTTACATTTAAATTAAAAATTTGGCACGACTCTTGGTATTTACAATGCATGCATAACAAATTGATATGCTATATTGTTTAAAATTTAAATATCAAAGTCATGAAAACACTACTGATTTACCCGATGGCTATTTTATTCAGCTTACAAGTTTTTGCTGCAGATAGTTACGGACACGGAAACGAGTTTATTACTTTTCAAGAAAAAAATGTACAGTTCTATCTCTATCCGGATGGCAGCTTTGATTTCAAAGTGCATCATTATGACAATCCGAGAGAAAGTCGTGTTTTTGCCTCTATTTCAACGCCCTATTTACAAATAAACTATCGCGGAGGTGGCAGAGATTACTACAGTCGTCCGTATTTGAGATACGACCGGTATGGAAAAATTACCCAAATCGGCGATGTTTATATCGATTATGACGCCTACGGACAGTTGAGATATATCGGTAGCGTAAACATTTATTACCACAATGGATATGTTTCGCGAATCAGCCATCCGTATGCCAACTATGGTTCTTATCAAAGATATTACAGACCTCAACATGCGGTTTACGCACAACACCGTCCCTATGCACAGTATAAAAAACCTTACCATCCTAGGGCAAAAAAAGGCTATGCGTACGGACGGTCTAAAAGACATCATTAATTTTTGATTAGCTATCTATTTATGCAAAAAAGCGGGACACCATTTACTTGATGTCCCGCTTTTTAATTATGTGATTTATCTTTTCTAATATCCTCTCCTTCCACCTTTGTTTCGATTTCTTCTTTCTGAAAAACGTTGCTTTCTATTCTCCTGCATTTCTTTCCATTCTGCAAATTGCTCGTCGGTAAGTATGTTTTTAAGGTCATTTTGAAATGCCAATCGTGCATCTAAATTTTTATTTTGCAAGGCAAAGCGCTCATCCGAAGTCATAATTGGCTTTGTTTCTGCGGCAGCTCGCTTTTTCTTTATCGCTTCCTGTTGGGCCTTTCGTTCTTCATTTCGTTTAGTCAAAACCTTTTGCAATTGATTTTGTTGCGCCGGAGTCAATTCTAACTTTAACGCCAAACGCTTGGTTTCTAATGTAGCGCTTTGCTCTGCCGTGAGTTGTGTTTGTGAACTGCGCACGGCCATCTGTTTTCCTTGTTGCGCCATCATTATGGGGGCGACCATCAAACCGAGTACTAAAATGATTTTTTTCATGATATTTTTTTTTAAGTTTGTTATTTGGACAGTCAAAAAAGCAAAAGGTTTAACGAAGTCTGTATTTTTGCTTGGCAAGCTTACACTTGTTCGTTACAATTTTTAATATCAAACCTACTATGAGTATTTCTCTGCTCTCCACATCTGTTGAATTCCTCAAAGGAATAGGACGCAACCGAGCAGAGCTTCTCCATAAAGAATTGGGCATTCAAACCTGCGCCGATTTGATTCATTTTTTTCCTTACAGATATATCGACAAATCTAGATACTTCAAAATCAATGAACTCATCCCGGCCGGAGCTGAAGTGCAAATCGTAGGACGCATCATTCATCTTAAAACTGTAGAACAAAAAAGAGGCAGCCGCTTGGTCGCTACTTTTCAGGATGAAACCGGCCAAATGGAATTGGTGTGGTTTCGCGCTGCTAAATGGTTTCGAGAAAATTTAAAAATCAACGAGCCCTATGTGGTATTTGGTAAAGCTACCTTGTTCAACAAAACCTTCAGCATGCCACACCCCGAAATGGAACTGCTCAAAGAACACGAAGCATCTTTCAGGCCGGGTTTACAGGCAGTGTACACCGCATCCGAAAAGCTGCATCGCGCGGGTATCAACAACAGGATATTATCAGTAGCCGTGTCGCAAGTTTTCAAACAAACCGGACTTCAGTTTGAAGAAACACTGTCAGATGAATTAATTGAAAAATACAGTTTGATTTCAAAAAACCAAGCGCTTTTTAACCTCCACTTTCCTGAAAATCAAACCATATTGGCCAAGGCGCAATTTCGGTTTAAGTTTGAAGAGCTCTTCTATATCCAACTGCAACTCGTTTCGAAAAACTTGTTGCGTAAACAAAAACTAAAGGGTTTTCGTTTTGAAAAAATAGGGCCGCTTTTTCATGATTTTTATGAAAATCACTTGCCTTTTGATCTTACTCAAGCCCAGAAAAAAGTACTTAAAGAGATCAGAAGCGATTTGGGAAGTTCGGCACAAATGAATAGGCTTTTACAAGGCGATGTGGGCTCGGGCAAAACCATTGTCGCCTTCCTTACCATGTTGATGGCTATTGACAATGGCTATCAAGCCAGTTTGATGGCACCCACAGAAATTTTAGCCACCCAACACTTTGAAACCATTTCGGCTCTCGCCTCTTGTCTAAATTTAAAAGTAGCACTACTGACGGGCTCTACCAAAAAAAGCCAACGAAAGGTTCTATTGGAAGCCTTAAAAAACGGGGAAATTCATATCCTCATTGGCACACACGCTTTGTTGGAAGATCCGGTACAATTCCAAAATCTCAGCCTGGCTATTATAGACGAACAGCATCGGTTTGGCGTGGCGCAACGCGCCAAACTTTGGTATAAAAATGAATTTCCGCCACACGTTTTGGTCATGACGGCAACTCCCATTCCACGCACTCTAGCCATGAGTCTTTACGGCGATTTGGACATCTCTGTCATTGATGAATTACCACCCGGCAGAAAACCCATCAAAACGCTTCATTACTTTGACAGTAAACGACTTATTTTGCTGAAGTTTATGAAAGACGAAATTAAAAAAGGCCGGCAAATTTATGTGGTTTTTCCTTTGATTAGCGAATCAGAAGCACTCGATTACAAGAACTTAGAAGAAGGTTACGGAAGTTTACTCCGCGAATTCCCGCTTCCTGATTTTCAGGTGAGTATGGTGCACGGCAAAATGAAACCCGAAGACAAGCAGTATGAGATGGATCGATTTGTAAAAGGTGTTACCAATATTCTGGTGGCAACAACAGTTATAGAAGTAGGCGTCAATGTGCCCAATGCCAGTGTGATGGTCATAGAAAGTGCCGAACGTTTCGGACTCTCACAACTCCACCAATTGCGCGGCCGTGTGGGGCGTGGCGCAGAGCAAAGTTATTGCATACTCATGTCGGGACACAAGTTGGGTGCAGAGGCCAAAACCCGACTCCAAACCATGGTGGCCACAAACGATGGTTTTGAAATTGCCGAAGTCGATTTGAAGCTGAGAGGCCCCGGCGATTTGATGGGCAAACAGCAAAGTGGCATGTTAAACTTGAAACTTGCCGATTTGGCGAAAGACCAGAAAATTTTGATGGCTGCTCGGCATGAAGCTTTTCGTTTGCTGGAATCGGACCCTGGTTTGAACCAAAAAGAAAACCTTCCCATAAGGAAGGCTTATTCTTATTTTACGAGAGAAAAAGGGATTTGGAGCTACATCAGCTGAGCAAATTACTCCTGCTTTCCATCCTCTGTTGCTTTCTCTTTTTCTACCAAAACGGTGAGCATTTCATCTCCTTCGGTATAGCTCAACCGAAGCGTGTCGCCTTCTGTCAATTTAGAGCCGATGATTTGCTCGGCCAACGCATCTTCTATGTATTTTTGAATAGCTCGGTGGAGCGGTCGGGCACCGTAATCCGCATCGAACCCTTTCTGTGCAATAAAACTTTTGGCTTCTGGAGAGAGTACTACTTTGTAACCGATGTCTTCTATGCGGTTGTAAAGCTTTTCAAGCTCAATATCGATGATTTTGTCGATGTGTTCTTTTTGAAGATTTTTAAACACAATTACATCGTCAATACGGTTGAGAAATTCCGGAGCGAAAGCCTTTTTCAGTGCATTTTCAATAACACTCTTGGTGTTTTCATCGGATTGAGACAGCTTGGCCGATGTGCCAAAACCTACACCTTGCCCGAAATCTTTTAATTTTCGAGTACCGATATTGGACGTCATGATGATGATGGAGTTTTTAAAATCGATGCGTCTTCCCAAACTATCGGTAAGATAACCGTCATCTAAAACTTGCAGCAACATATTAAAGACATCGGGGTGCGCTTTTTCGATTTCATCCAAAAGCACTACTGAATAAGGTTTGCGACGTACTTTTTCGGTCAATTGCCCGCCTTCTTCATAACCCACATAGCCCGGAGGTGCTCCAACGAGTCTGGAAATCGCAAATTTTTCCATGTATTCGCTCATGTCGATCCGAATCAAAGCTTCCTCAGAGTCAAAAAGTTGCTTAGCCAGTTCTTTGGCCAATTGGGTTTTACCCACACCCGTATTCCCGAGAAATATAAACGACCCTATGGGTTTGTTCGGATCTTTAAGCCCGGCTCGGTTGCGCTGTATGGCTTTGACCACTTTAGATACCGCCTCATCCTGACCAATCACACGCCCCGACAAACGCTGAGGCAGTTCGGAAAGTTTGGTCATTTCGGTTTGTGCAATTCGGTTGACGGGCACACCGGTCATCATAGAAACCACTTCGGCAACATTTTCCTCGGAGACCGTTTCCCTGTGAAGTTTGGTTTCTTCTTCCCAACGCAATTGCGCCTCCATCAAATCTTTCTCGATGCGTTTTTCATCGTCGCGAAGCTTAGCAGCTTCTTCGTATTTTTGTTTTTTGACCACGCTGTTTTTCAACTCCCGAATTTCTTCAAGTTGTTTTTCGAGGGCTAAAACTTGTTTGGGCACGTTGATATTGGTGATGTGAACCCGAGAACCGGCCTCGTCTAAAGCGTCTATGGCTTTATCGGGCAAAAAACGGTCGCTCATGTACCGATTTGTCAATTTTACACAAGCTACTATAGCGGCATCAGTGTAATTTACATTGTGGTGTTCTTCGTATTTGTCTTTGATGTTGTTCAGAATTTCAATGGTTTCCGTTTCGGTAGTCGGCTCAACCATCACTTTTTGGAAGCGTCTTTCCAAAGCACCGTCTTTCTCAATATATTGTCTGTATTCATCCAAAGTGGTAGCACCGATACATTGAATTTCACCGCGAGCCAAAGCGGGTTTAAACATATTGGAAGCATCGAGCGAACCGGTAGCGCCACCGGCGCCTACTATGGTGTGAATTTCGTCTATAAATAGGATGATGTCATCGTTTTTCTCCAATTCATTCATCACGGCTTTCATGCGTTCTTCAAACTGTCCGCGATATTTGGTACCGGCCACAAGGCTTGCCAAATCGAGCGTAACCACTCTTTTGTTAAACAGCACACGCGAAACTTTATGTTTGATAATTCGCAAGGCGAGCCCCTCAGCTATAGCAGATTTACCAACACCGGGTTCTCCTATAAGGAGCGGATTGTTCTTTTTGCGTCGGCTTAGGATTTGCGAAACCCTTTCTATTTCTTTTTCTCTGCCCACTACGGGGTCTAATTTGCCTTCTTCCGCCATTTCGGTTAAATCTCTGCCGAAATTGTCTAAAACCGGTGTTTTAGATTTTTTCACCGTTTTGGGCGGGTTGCTTTGTCCGAAGGGATTGTCACGAGAAGGATCTTCTTGTCCGGGATCATCCGAATAGGACTGTGCGCGAGGCGTATCGATAAAGTCGTCTGCGTCGCCCATGATGAGGTATTTAAATTGGTCTTTTACGCCGTCGTAATCGATGTTTAATTTGTTGAGAAGCTTGGTCGTCGGGTCATTTTCATTTCTCAGTATGCAAAGTAACAGGTGCGCAGTGTTGATTGACGAACTCTGGAAAAGTTTGGCTTCTAAAAAAGTGGTTTTTAACGCACGCTCGGCCTGACGCGTCAAGTGCAAACTTTTCTTTTGATTGGGGAACTGAGATACTACCGGATTGGCCGGACTCAGTATTTCAACCTTTCTGCGCAAGTGGTTCAAATCTACATCCATTGCTTGTAGTATGTTGATGGCCTTGCCATTGCCGTCGCGCAAAAGTCCCAATATTAAATGTTCTGTTCCGATAAAATCGTGACCCAAACGCAAAGCCTCTTCCTTGCTGAAAGCGATTACGTCTTTGACCCGGGGTGAAAAATTGTCATCCATGTTTCTAAATATTTTTCATAGCTAGCATATAAGATACGAAGATACTACAATTCTCAAAATATAACTAGCTTGTGTTGGCTAATAGACGAAATTATCACAAAACTTTAAAATAAATAAATGTTAATTTATCAACTGAATAGTATCAATAAATTGTTAATAAAAACACACACTTTTAGCTGCGAAATCTCCTAGTAAAAAGTATAAAATGGCTATATTAGCAAACTTTAATTTTTTCTATAAAAATAATTGAAATTTATGGCAGAAGGAGAAAAATTGATTCCTATCAATATTGAAAATGAGATGAAATCCGCCTACATTGATTATTCAATGTCTGTAATTGTTTCCAGAGCACTTCCCGATGTTCGAGATGGCTTAAAACCCGTTCACAGAAGGGTCTTGTTCGGCATGTACGAATTGGGTGTTTTGTCTAACAGGGCTTATAAAAAATCGGCCCGTATTGTGGGTGAAGTTTTGGGAAAATACCACCCGCACGGCGACACCTCTGTTTACGACGCCATGGTTCGTATGGCTCAAGAATGGAGTTTGCGGTATTTGCTGGTTGATGGTCAGGGTAACTTTGGTTCCGTAGATGGAGATAACCCGGCAGCCATGCGTTATACCGAGGCGCGCATGCAAAAAATGTCTGAAGATTTATTGGCGGATATAGACAAAGAAACCGTTGATTACAAATTAAATTTTGACGACACGCTTGAAGAGCCAACCGTATTGCCAACCAAAGTTCCCAATTTGTTGATCAATGGTGCTTCCGGTATTGCTGTGGGTATGGCTACTAATATGCCGCCACACAACCTGTCAGAAGTGGTTGACGGCATTCATGCTTATATAGACAACCACGACATAGAAATTGACGAACTCATCCAACACGTCAAAGCGCCAGACTTTCCTACCGGAGGTACTATTTACGGCTATGAAGGCGTTCGTGAAGCATTTAAAACCGGAAGGGGGCGTGTGGTTATTCGCGCCAAATCGCACACAGAGGAAATCAACGGACGCGAGTGCATCGTTGTGACAGAGATTCCTTATCAGGTGAACAAGGCGGAGATGATTAAAAAAACGGCCGACCTTGTCAACGAAAAAAAAATAGAAGGCATTGCCAACATCAGAGATGAATCGGACAGAAAAGGGATGCGTATTGTATATGTCTTAAAACGAGACGCCATCCCCAACATCGTGTTGAATACCTTGTACAAATACACTTCGCTACAGTCTTCATTTAGCGTCAACAACATTGCATTGGTCAACGGCAGGCCACAGATGCTCAATCTGAAAGATTTGATACACCATTTTGTGGAACACAGACACGAAGTTGTGGTCAGGCGGTCAGAATTTGAGTTGCGCAAAGCAGAGGAAAGAGCACACATCTTAGAAGGACTCATCATAGCCAGCGACAACATCGATGAGGTTATTGCATTGATTCGATCTTCGGCCAACACAGACGAGGCCAAACAAAAGCTGATTGACCGTTTTGAATTGTCCGATTTGCAAGCACGTGCGATTGTTGAAATGCGATTGCGTCAACTCACAGGTCTGGAGCAAGACAAACTCAGGGCCGAGTACGAAGACATCATGAAAAAAATCGAAGATCTGAAAGACATCCTAGCCAATAAGGAACGGCGAATGGATATCATCAAGCAAGAACTTGCTGAGGTCAAAGAAAAATACGGTGATGCACGTCGCTCTCAAATCGAGTTTTCAGGAGGCGACATGAGCATGGAAGATCTTATCCCAGATGAGCAGGTCGTCATCACCATATCACATGCCGGCTATATCAAACGCACTTCGCTCAGCGAATATAAAATTCAGAACCGCGGCGGGGTGGGCCAGAAAGGTTCGGCCACCCGAACCGAGGACTTTCTGGAACATCTGTTTGTTGGCACAAACCACCAATACATGCTCTTTTTTACGCAAAAAGGAAAATGTTTCTGGATGCGTGTTTTCGAAATTCCAGAAGGATCTAAAACTTCTAAAGGGCGTGCCATCCAAAACCTCATCAATATCGAACAAGACGATAAGGTAAAAGCCTTTATTTGTACCGGCGATTTGAAAGATACCGACTACATCAACAAACATTATGTAGTGATGGCCACTAAAAAAGGAATTGTCAAAAAAACCACACTTGAACAGTATTCCAGACCCCGACAAAACGGCATTAATGCCATAACCGTGCGAGAAGACGACGAGTTGATGGAAGCCCTGCTCACCACAGGTAAAAGTCAAATTATGCTAGCCGTAAAATCCGGAAAAGTGGTTCGGTTCGAAGAGGAAAAAACCCGCCCTATGGGCAGAAATGCCTCCGGAGTTCGTGGCATAAAACTTGCAAACGAAGCTGATGAAGTCATTGGAATGATTGCTATTAATAACGGCCAGGAAGAAACGGTTTTGGTGGTTTCTGAAAATGGCTACGGAAAACGTTCCCACCTTGATGATTCGGATGGTGAAGCTGTTTACCGCATCACAAACAGGGGTGGCAAGGGCGTGAAAACCATTAATATCACTGAAAAAACCGGTGCATTGGTTGCCATGAAAAGCGTCACAGATACTGACGACTTGATGATAATTAAGAAATCGGGTGTTGCAATCCGCATGAATGTAAGTGACTTGCGTGTAATGGGACGCGCCACTCAAGGCGTCAGACTCATCAATATCAAAGACGACGATTCCATTGCGGCTGTGGCTAAGGTTGTTAGAGAAGACGAATCAGACACCGAAGCAGAAACACCTGATACAAACGACAATTCTGAATCGTAAACCAATTTTTTAAATGTCATTTTTTTTATATTTTTACAGCCTTATACAACTATATATAAACCTTTAATAATGAAAAAACATGTATTGGCAATTGCGCTAGCTTGTACTGCTATTACTTTTGCACAAAAAAATGAACTCAGAGACGCAGAAAAAGCCATCAAAAGTGGTGATTTTGCGGCCGCAAAAACTGCTTTAAACGCCGCACAACCACTTATAGAGGGCGCTAAAGACTCTGAGAAAGAATCTTATTACTACTTGAAAGCTATGGCGGCTTACGGAAGTGGAAATCCGCAGGGAGCAGCGGTTAAAGAGGCTACCGAAGCATTCACTGCCTATCTGAATTTTAGTGAAACCTCCGGCAAGAGTAAGTACAAAGACGAAATTACCAAGCTGAAAGAAGAATTGAGAAACAAACTCATCAACAACGCCAGCGATGCATTTAATGCCGGTAATTTTGACGTGGCTTCATCAGGTTTTAATCAGCTCTATCAATTGAGCCCGACCGATACTGTGTTTTTGTTTTACAGTGCTGCTTCGGCGCTCAACGGCAAAGACTACGAAAAAGCCTTGGAAGGTTATGCAAGCTTGATGAAAATGAACTACACCGGAATTCAAGATGAATTTGTGGCTACCGTAGTTGAAACCGGCGAAGAGAAAGTGTATCCGAACAAGGCCAATAGAGACTTTGAGGTAAAAGCAAAATTGGCCGAAAATCCTGTAGATCGCAAAACCAGCAGCCAACGGCCGCAAATTGTGAGCAATGTAGCGCTTTTGTATTCAATGCAAAACAAACTCGATGAGGCAGTTGCAGCCATTCAAGAAGCTCGAAAATTAAATCCTGATGAAGTTGAATTGATCAAAACTGAGGCTAACCTTTACATCAAGAAAGAACAGAAAGACAAAGCTTTGGAAGTGATGAATCAAGCGATTGCCAAACAGCCCGACAATTCCGAACTCTACTACGTAGCCGGATTGTTGCACAGAGATTTGGGCAACTTGGAAGAAGCCGAAAACAATTTGAAAAAATCGGTTGCCTTAGACCCTCAAAATGGTGACGCCATTGAAAGTATTGCAGACCTCTATATCAACAAAGGAAATGCAGTAAATGACGAAATGAACCAGTTGGGCAATACAAAAGCAGACAACATTAAGTACGATGAACTCAAAGTAAAAAAATCTGAACTCTACGGAGTTGCCGTTTCATGGTTGGAAAAGTCAGTAGCACTTAGGCCCGATAACATCCAAACCTTAGAAGTACTCAGGAACTTGTACGGCTCGCTCGACAATATGGAAAAATTTAAAGAATTGAAAGATAAAATAGAACAACTTCAAAACAACTAAAATAGTTTTTTTGTAAACAATCTTTAAAAAACCGTTTCTTTTCTTGGAAACGGTTTTTTTTTATGACAATACCCCAACCGCATTCCGATTAGTCTGAATGAAATTGCTAAATTTGCAAATTGCCAAAAAAACTGCTATGCCTGATGCACACGATTCCATAATGGTATTTGGAGCGCGCGAACACAACCTGAAAAATATAGATGTAGCGATACCCAGAGAAAAACTAGTCGTGATTACCGGCCTTTCCGGAAGCGGAAAATCTTCATTAGCTTTTGACACGCTGTATGCCGAAGGCCAACGAAGGTATATCGAAACTTTTTCTGCCTATGCCCGGCAGTTTTTAGGAAACCTAGAAAGACCCGATGTAGATTCGGTAGAAGGACTATCACCCGTGATTGCCATCGAGCAAAAAACAACGAACAAAAACCCGCGATCTACAGTAGGTACCATCACGGAAATATATGATTTTCTGAGACTCCTTTTTGCCCGTGCTGCCACAGCCTACAGCTATGAAACCGGCGAAAAAATGATAAGCTATGCTGACGATCAAATACAAAATCTGATCATTGAAAGTTATTTTCAAAAGAAAATATTGCTCCTTTCTCCGGTGGTTCGTTCCCGAAAAGGTCACTATCGCGAACTGTTTGAGCAAATTGCCAAGCAAGGCTTTGTCAAGGTTCGGATAGACGGTGAAATAACAGACATCTATCGCGGGATGAAAGTAGATAGATACAAAACACACGACATTGAAATTGTGATAGACAGGCTTGTGGTGGGTGATTCGGAAACCGACCTCAAACGCCTGCAGGAATCTATTAAAACCGCCATGCACTACGGCGAAAACATCCTTCAACTCATGGATGGCGAAACTGGCGAATTGCGCTATTTTAGTCGAAACCTCATGTGTCCGAGCAGCGGAATCTCGTATCCGGAACCCGAACCTAACACCTTTTCGTTCAACTCGCCAAAAGGTGCTTGCCCCAATTGCAACGGCTTGGGCGAAACACACGAAGTTAACCTCACTAAAATCATTCCGGATCCAAAAAAATCTATCAAAAACGGTGGGTTTGCTCCACTTGGCGATTACAAATCCACTTGGATTTTTAAACAACTCGAACTCATAGCCGAAAAGTACCAGTTCAAAATCACCACAGCCATTGAAGACATCCCGGAAGAAGCCATGAAAGTCATACTCTACGGTGCCAACGAACGGTTTTCTGTGACTTCCAAAACCTTAGGTATCACCAGAAACTATAAAATAGACTTTGAAGGCATTGTACATTTTATAAAAAACCAATCTGAAAACAGCCAATCTGCTTCTATCACAAGGTGGGCTTCTGAATATATGGATACCGTAAACTGCCCTATGTGTGAGGGTTCCAGACTCAAAAAAGAAGCTCGTTATTTTAAAATTGGAGATTGCAATATTGCCGACCTCAGCTGCATGGACATTGACCAACTTCAAAGTTGGTTTGAACAAGCATCCAATTACTTTTCCAAAAACCAATGGAAAATTGCAGAAGAAATCGTGAAAGAGCTTCGAAACAGAATTTCTTTTCTAACAGATGTTGGCCTTGGCTACCTATCGCTCCATCGCAGCAGCAAAACACTCTCCGGCGGTGAGGCGCAACGCATCCGGCTGGCAACACAAATCGGTTCGCAACTTGTGGGTGTCCTCTATATTTTAGATGAACCCAGCATCGGGCTCCATCAAAGAGACAACCAAAAACTCATAGAAGCACTTACCAAACTAAGAGACAACGGAAATTCCGTAATTGTAGTGGAACACGACAAAGACATGATGATGCACGCCGATCATATCATTGACATGGGACCGGGCGCCGGAAAACTTGGCGGGAACATTATCAGTCAAGGCAGTCCGGATGAAGTGATTTTGCACAACACAACAACAGCGCATTATTTAAATGGAAGCATGCATATTGAAATTCCGCAAAAAAGAAGAAGCGGAAACGGAAAAAAAATATGGTTAAAAGGAGCATCCGGAAACAACCTCAAAGACATAAACGTTGCATTTCCACTTGGTATGATGATAGGCGTAACAGGGGTTTCGGGCAGTGGAAAATCTACCCTTATCAACGAAACCCTGTATCCGATTTTAAATGCGCATATCTACAATGCCGTCAAAAAACCCTTGGCTTATAAGTCCATCAAGGGACTCGAACATATAGACAAAATCATAGACATCAACCAGCAGCCCATTGGGCGTACGCCGCGCTCAAACCCGGCTACCTACACAGGTGTTTTTTCCGAAATCCGAAATCTTTTTGCTAAAACACCCGAAGCGGCCATACGCGGTTACAAGCCGGGCAGGTTTAGTTTTAATGTGGCCGGCGGCCGATGCGAAACTTGCCAAGGTGCCGGTTTGCGAACCATAGAAATGAATTTTTTACCCGATGTGTACGTACATTGTGAAACCTGTCAAGGGATGCGTTTTAACAGGGAAACACTCGAAGTGCGATACAAAGGAAAATCCATCTCTGATATTTTAAACATGACCATAGATGAAGCGGTGGTCTTCTTTGAAAACATACCCAAAATTCACCAAAAACTAATCACCATTAAAAATGTGGGCTTAGGCTATATCACGCTCGGACAACAAAGCACTACCCTGTCCGGTGGTGAAGCACAACGCATCAAGCTGGCTACAGAGCTTTCAAAAAAAGATACGGGAAATACGTTTTACATCTTAGACGAGCCCACCACAGGATTGCATTTTGAAGACATTCGTGTGCTTTTAGAAGTCCTGCATGAGTTAGTTGAAAAGGGAAATACCGTCTTAATTATAGAACACAACTTAGATGTTATCAAAACCGTAGATTATATTATAGATATAGGACCGGAAGGTGGTAAAAAAGGAGGCGAAGTGGTAGCCAAAGGCAGTCCGGAAACTGTCATCAAAAATAAAAAAAGCCACACAGCCAAGTTTTTGGCAAAAGAATTGGCATTTAAAGAACTAACTACTTAAAATAATACCGACATTCGTTTGTAAATTTTAAAAAAATAACATCATATAATATGCGAAAAGATCATACACGTACCTGGAATGAAATCAAAACGAATGACTCTTGGGCACTTTTCAAAATCATGGGTGAGTTTGTAAACGGCTTCGAAAAAATGAGCCAAATTGGCCCTTGTATTACCATTTTTGGTTCTGCACGAACCCAGCCGGGAGCACCTTACTACGAACTGACCGTTCGTGTGGCTCGTAAAATAGTAGAATCGGGCTATGGCATCATTACAGGAGGTGGCCCGGGCATCATGGAAGCCGGAAACAAGGGTGCACATTTGGGTGGTGGCACATCGGTTGGTCTCAATATTGACTTGCCTTTCGAACAGCACGACAATCCATATATCGACCACGATAAAAATCTGGACTTTGATTACTTTTTTGTACGAAAAGTAATGTTTGTCAAATATTCACAAGGATTTGTGGTGATGCCGGGCGGATTCGGCACTTTGGATGAATTATTTGAAGCCGTCACACTGATTCAGACTCGAAAAATTGAAAAATTTCCTATCATTTTGGTCGGTAAAGAATTTTGGGAAGGGCTGATTGATTGGATTAAAAAAACCTTAGAAGATACTTTTAAAACCATCAGTCCGGGTGATTTGGATTTAATCCACGTAGTCGATCACGAAGACGAGGTTATCGAAATTATTGACAAATTCTATAACCAGTTTAACCTCAGTCCTAATTTTTAAGCATCAGAAAAACGGATACAACAGGCTGACCACTGCAAAACCCACCAATCCGAGCCATACCGTCATCATGGTCCACGAACGAAAAGTCTGCTTTTCGTTGAGACCCAAATATTGGCTTACCAACCAAAACCCGCTATCGTTTACGTGCGAAAGCATAGAAGCACCTGAAGCCACCGCAATGACGATGCAAGCCAATTGACCAGCCGAAAGCGTTAAGTTTTCTAACAAAGCGGCTACCAAACCGGCCGCTGTAATCATAGCTACCGTAGCCGAACCCTGAATTACCCGTACCAACAAAGCAGCCAAAAAAGCAAAAACAAGTATAGGAAAACCCAATTCTTGAAGCGATATAGCCAACACTTTTCCGGCACCGGTATCCGTCAAAACTTGCTTAAAAACACCACCCGCGCCCGTAAGTAAAATAATTGTTCCGGCCGGTGCTAACGATTTGGTCGTGATATCGTGCAATTGTTTTTTAGTAAATCCTTTTCGAATGCCCAAAAAATACCAAGCCAATACATTGGCCAGTATCAGCGCTGAAAACGGATGACCGAGCAAAGCCACCATATCTTTGAAAGTCCTATTTTCTATCGGAATCCAATTGTTTTGCACCACAGTGTTTAAAACAATCAAAACAATAGGCAGAGAAACCATCAAAAACACAGCACTTACAGGGGGAATATGTGCCATTGTAACCGAACTCTTTTCAACCTTCGGTGCCATCACGTGTATTTTCTTTGAAATATGCCTCCCAAACCACAAACCACTGACCAAAGCCGTTGGTATGGCTGTGATGATGCCAATCAAAATTACCCAACCGATGTCGGCTCCTATCATGTCTGCCACTACAACAGGCCCGGGTGTGGGTGGTATAAAAGCATGGGCAATGGCCAATCCGGACAACAACGGAATGGCGTATAGCAAAAGGGATTTTTTGGTTTTTCGCTGAAGCGCATACACCAAAGGCACCAAGATGATAAAAGCCACATCAAAGAAAACGGGGATAGCAATAATGAGTCCGGATAGCATCAACGCCAAAGGCGATTTCTTCTCGCCCAACTTTTTTAAAAGAAAATCGGAAATCGCTCTTGTGCCACCGGAATGTTCCAAAATAGCCCCAAACATGGCACCCAAACCGACTACCGTAGCCACAAAACCTAAAGTGCCTGCCATGCCTTGTTGCACAGTCTGAATCAGTGCTTTGGCATCCAAACCGGCTAAAATACCCACAACCATGGCACTCATCAACAAAGCCAAAAAAGCCTGAATACGAAGTTTTAATATCAGAAACAACAATAGGGCAATACCCAATACAAAAGCGAAAAGTAGCATAGTTTAGGTTTTGTTTAAAGTTGTCCATATTGTGTGGTGGCTTTCTGCAGCATGGTCAGATTTTCTCCTATATCCGTGTGCGCCAAAAAGGTCGCGTTGCGCTTGTATCAGGTTTGCAGGAGATTCCGCTTGTGTAAAGGCGTTCATAAAATCTAAGGCTGCGGAAAAGCAAGGAATTGGCCAACCGGCTGCCGTGTTTTGCAAAACAAAGGCTTTTAAATGTTCTTTATTTGCTTTAAGGTATGCCACTACATTCGGATGTAGTAAAATGGACGTACCATCTACCATCTCTGCCAATTGTTCCATCATTCGGGATCGAATGATACAGCCATTCGTCCAAATGCGGGCAAGTTCTCTAAAATCCAATTCCCAATGGTATGTTTCTGCGGCTTTTTGAATCAGGCTAAAACCTTGGTGATGTACTATCCATCGTGCCGATTGGTAGGCTTGTAAAATAGAACCTACATCTGTCACAACTGCATTCTGTGTTGCAAAATCGTACATTTGAGCTGCCTGTACGCGTTTATCTTTATTTGCCGACACATAGCGTGCGTTGAGGGCAGCCGTCAATACCGTTGCGGGTTCGCCCAATTGGCTAGCCGCTACGGTTGTCCAATTGCCCGTGCCTTTGTGTGCCGCCTGATCCAAAATATCATCCAAGGTAAGGACGTCTCCAGTTCGGTGTTGTAAAATTCGGGTCGTGATTTCCAACAGGTAACTTTCAGCTTCTGTCTGCAAAGCCTGCTCGAAAACTTGGGCGATTGCCTCGGGCGACATCTTAGCAGCAAAACGCATACATTGGTAAAGTTCGGCTAAGAGTTGCATCTCGGCATACTCCATGCCGTTGTGAACCATTTTCACAAAATGGCCGCTCCCACCCTTTCCGACATAAGTTGTACAAGGCGAACCATGTTTATCTTTCGCTGCAATGGCACGGAGATAAGGTTTTACGATTTGATATCCGACCGCATCGCCACCCGGCATGATAGCGGGTCCGTGCAGCGCGCCTTCTTCCCCGCCGGAGACACCAACCCCTAAAAACCGCACGCCTACTTTGCCCATTTTATCCATTCTCAAAAGGGTATCCGCATAGTGCGAATTGCCACCGTCCATCACCACATCACCAAAATCTAAAAAGGGCACCAAATCATCCAATACCGCATCCACCGCTTTACCTGCATTAATCATCAAAAATATTTTTCGCGGTCTTTGTATTGACAAAACAAAAGCCTCCAAATTGTCAAAAGCTTGCGCATCTGCCAATTCGGGAAAAGTTTGTGTCGCTTTTTCGGCCACTTTTTCCTCTTTGCCGGGCACATGCCTGTTAAACAAAGACAAACGTACACCCTTTCTCGCCAAATTTCTGGCAAGGCTGCTGCCCATCACCCCAAGACCAATGAGCCCAAAAGAGGTTTGCCTGTAGTAATTCACAATAGCATTCACCAAGGATTCGGGCGATTGCTTCACGTCCAAATACAGGCCATATACAGGTTTTTCGAGGGTGTCAAACTGCGATTGCAACAAACTTTGGGGCATAAAATGTCCGTTGCGCACTTGCATCCTGTCACGTAGCAAATCGAAATCGCCATGAAGCAAGACCCAATCCGTTCTATGGCCAAGCCGATGCGATAATATTTCTCTATAACTTTCCTTGAGTGCCGAACATGCCAAAATGCAACCATCCTTTTGTAGCGTTGCGTTGGCCAAAGCGTTGAGCGACTCCAACCACCCTTGTCTGTCGTGGTCATTGAGCGGTTGCCCCGAAGCCATTTTGTCTTTGTTTGCCTGCGGGTGGTAATCGTCACCGTCATAAAAAGGAATATCGAGCGCTTTGGATAACAGATGTCCGACGGTTGACTTGCCGGCGGCAGATACGCCCATCAACACAACAATTTTCGTTTGATTTTTTTGCATACGTAAAAATAGAAAAATGTTTTTGTTTACCTATTTTCTGACAAAATCTGTCACACATTTGTAATTTTTTGGGCGTTTCCCCGCTTTTGGCGGGGTCGGGCTTTCCGTTCCAATCTTTTTTTTGACAAAAAAGGATTTCCACTGCAATCCCTAACGCAAATATCTACTTCTTTAAAACAGCTTCTTTTTAAATTTTAACATTATTTAAAACACTGATAAACAATAATATATAATTTTTAACATGATTAATCCTTGTTTATTCAACTATTTATTTCGTTTAAACTAATATTATAGTTATATTTGACTTTATAATTAAAAAAAAGCCAATCCACCGATGCCGTTTTAGTTTGGGAGAAGGTATTTGCTTATTTTTTGAGGTATTAAGTATAAAACCTCACAGGTTTTAAAAACCTGTGAGGTTTAAAGAAAAAATATAGCTTTTAGGTTTACTTGATAAAGCGAACCCTTTTGCAAAATAAAATATTGAAAAACAAGAATATAATTATCCTAGGGCGTTCCATTCCTGTGCTGAGCGCAGTAGAAGTATGACCGATAAAAACAAATAATATAAACAGATGAAACGCCCATGTAAAAATTTTGCACACAGGAGCATGATTATCCTAGGGCGTTCCGTCTGACCTTTGAAAAACAATAAATATAAACAGATGAAAACCCTCACCAAAGCCGAAGAAGAAATCATGCACTATTTGTGGGAAATGGGAAAAACCAATGTTGCAGGTATTTTAGAAAAAATGCCCGAACCCAAGCCTGCTTACAATACCGTTTCTACCATCATCAGAATATTGGAAACCAAAAATTTTGTCTCACACGAAGCTGCAGGCAAAGGTTACTTGTACTTTCCCTTAGTTCAGAAAGCCGAGTATTCTCAATTTACACTTACCAACATGGCCAACGATTATTTTGGCGGCTCTTTCAAGAGCATGGTTTCCTTCTTTGTCAACAAAAAGGAACTCAGCCTGCACGACTTGGAAAATATCCTGAAAGAAATCGAAAACAAAAAAGATAAGTTATGACAGCTTTTATCATCCAATCATCAGTTTGTCTGCTATTATTTTGGCTGGCTTACGAATTTTGGTTTCGCAAAGAGACTTTTTACCAATGGAATCGCATTTATTTGCTCGCCACTCCACTTTTGTCAATGACACTTCCCTTCCTGTCTTTTGATTTTATGCAAGCGTTTGCGCCTCAAACTTTTGTGATTTCCTTGCCCGAAGTGGTTGTGGGTACGGCAAATCAAACCGATGTTGTCTTGCCCACACAGTCAATCACCTTCCCTTGGCAAGAAATTTGGTATGCAGGCATGCTTTTCTTTTCCATTCTTTTGTTGTTCAAATTTTACACACTCAGACAAATTGTTAAAAAGGGAACTCGGACGCAATCGGGCACATACACCTTGGTGGAGTTAGACAACCAATACCACGCCTTCTCTTTTTGGTCGTTTATAGTTTTGGGTAGAGAAATTCAAGGTATGGACAAAGCCTATATTCTGCAACACGAGTCGATACACTTAAGGCAAAAACACAGTTTAGACCTTATTTTCTTCGAACTGCTTCGCGTTGTTTTTTGGTTCAATCCGCTGCTGTGGATCTATCAAAAAAGGCTCATTGAACTTCACGAATTCTATGTAGATCGCATCATGCACACCCGGAACGAGCCGCTGCATTACACCTTTTTACTCAATCAAATTTTTGAAGTTCAAAACTTTTCATTTGCAAACTCCTTCTTTAATAAATCATTAATTCAAAAAAGATTACTTATGCTACGCAAAAATCCATCGAGCAAAGCCAAACGCATCAAGTTTGCGTTGCTCCTTCCGCTTGTTTTCGGGATGCTTTTTTATGTGTCTTGCCAAAACGAAGCCAAAAAATTGACCGTCAGCGAACAACTGGACGAGCTGCTTTTGGAAATTGAAAAAAGAGACTCCGGGTTGACCAAAGAGGAATCCAAAAAACTCATGGATGTCGTTATCAAAGGGATAAAAATAGACCCGAACGGAAAATCAAATACCAATCGAAGTACAACAATGATAGAGGTTCTGGAAAACATTGACACCACTGTGGTGAGTGTACCTTTTGCCGTGATTGACAAGGCACCCGTCTTTCCGGGTTGTGAAAACAGCAGCCTCGAAGAAGGCAAAAATTGTTTTCAGCAAAAAATGGAAGCACACATCCGCGAAAATTTCCAATATCCCGAAGCAGCTCAAGAGAACAACATCCAAGGTAGGGTTTATGTACAGTTTACCATCAACGAAAAGGGTCTTGTAGAGGAATATCGCTTGCGTGGCCCCGATCCATTATTGGAAGCAGAAGCCGCGCGCATTGTCAAACTACTGCCTAAGTTTGAATCCGGAGAACAAAAAGGAAAACCGGTAAAAGTGCCGTTTTCTATTCCTATCAATTTTAAATTGGAGTAGTAATAATATCAAACAAACCCTATGAAATTAAAAATCTCATTTTGGATTTTACTGATTATCGGAATAATAAGCTGCAAAGAAAAATCATCTGAAACCAAAAACAATTTTAAAAATGAACCAAAAGTAGTGAGTGGCGACAATGAAGAAGCTTTTAACGAAATTAAGAAATTGAATTTGGACAGCATTTATCCAAATCTGCTTGACCCAAAAAATGTTACGGAATCAGAATATCAAGAAGTTGAAAAATCTTGGGTGAAATTTCACGAAAATGTTTCTGAATTCATAAAGTTCGAAAATTTTGATTGGGAAGTTCCCGACTCAACCATTACGGTATTGAATAGAATATATTTCAGTAAAGAAGGAACAGTGGACTACTATACTTTTAAAATTATGAACCATTCAGTTTCCGCCGAAAAACGAGCTGAATATGAAAAAGTTCTTCAAAAGTTTAGTGAAAATGTTAAAATAGACTTGGATAGAAATGAGCAGTATGCACAGTGTGGAAAAATTAAATATCTAAACTATTAAAATCCTATTGCAAACAACGCATGGCTTATGGTAAGTTATAGGCTTAAATCGAAAGATTATAAATTTTCACAAGAGTAATTGAACAGCTGTATAAAGTGTGTAAATTTACCTCGCCGCAATTTATATACGCAAAAAAGTAAACTTTTTTTGAATTGGCCGGCAACTTACGCTCTGCAGAGCAGAGGTTGCCTTTATTTTGTATAGCATGAGTATATTCGCTAAATATCTTTGTTTGTTCGCCGCTTTTGTCAGTGGTGAAATGGTGGCGCAGTCAACCTTACATCGGGCAGACAGTCTTTATGAGAACGGACAGTTTTCGGATGCTGCAAAATTATATGCCAACATTTCTAACGAACGCGGACAACTGCAACTGGCACGGTCCTTCCAAGCCATAGGTTTATCAAATAAAGCAAGGGAAACCTACGAAAAACTCTGGCTATACCATCCCGATTTCCTCTTGGCCGGCTTTGAATTGGGTAAATGGTATGCGACTTCCGGGAAACCGGATTTGGCCAAAAACATATTTAAAACCCTGATTAGCAAAGACAGTCTCAATCCGGAATATTACTACAGACTTGGTCTGTTGGAGAAGACCACCAACTCGTACAAAAGCGCACTTGAGAATTTTTTAACAGCCATCCGTCTCGATAGTTTACACCTAAAGTCGGTGTATCAAACCGGAGTGGTTTACACCATGTTTAAAGCCTACAATGCCGCGGCCGAACAGGTTGACAAAGGACTCGCTATCGATTCAACCAACTTGGAATTGACTAGCATAAGGGCACAAATTTATTTCAACAACCGAGATTATACCGAGGCGATTGACTTTTACCAAAAACTTTTGACAAACGGCCAATCCGATTTTTTTATTTACAGAGATTTGGCGGAATCTTACGAAAGGGTTGGCAATCTCGAATGGGCACTTTGCTATTACGAGAAAGCTTTTGCACTCACAGATGATGATCCGGAAATTTTATTCACGATGAGCAAAATCTATCTAAATATGGAGGAACCGGATTTTGCGCTGAAACTGGTCAATCAAGCAATCGAAGAACGGCAGTACAATTTTGTGAGAGAATACATGCACAAGGGTGAAATTTTTAAGCAACAAAAAGATTATAAAAGCGCTTTAGAAGCCTATTTAGAAGCACACGAAGAATTGCCCGAAGATCCTACTGTGTATTTTCAGGTTTGTATATTGGCCAACTTTTACTATAAAGATCCGCAAACCAAACTCAACTACTTTAAAGCCTTTTTAAACAAATACGGCGATCGAAAAACCGGTTTTGAAGACTTTGTTCAAAGTCGAATTTCAGCACTGAATGCAGAAATACACTTATCAAAGGAATAGCAAGAGGTAGGTTCTAGAGGTATAACTGTATTTTTTAGCATTCAATTATTTTACAGAAGGTAAAATACCTGTTATCGTTACAAAACTCGTTCACATTCCTTATTTTTGGGGAAATCTTTTAGGTTTGAAAAATATTTTACTCATATTCATTGGCGGTGGGGGCGGCAGTGTTTTTAGATATCTGTTAGGAAAATGGCTCAATACGGGTGCGTTTCTACCTTGGGGTACTTTTGTTGCCAATGTAGGAGGCTCTTTTTTCATCGGACTTATTTTGGCATATACAGGCAAACACGAGTCTCAATGGCCTATTTATCTTTTGGCTGTTGGTTTCTGTGGAGGATTTACTACATTTTCCGGTTTTGCCTTCGAAAATTTACAATTTATTACAGAAAAAGCTTTTTTATCCTTTTCAATCTATAGTGTACTAACCTTTGCCTCTTGCATTTTTGCTGTATTCTGTGGCATATTAACCTGCAAGTATTTTATAGGTTAATAAACCGTTACGTAAATCTTATTTTTTTACATAATTTTATGATATACCCTGTTTTTTAATGGGTATAAAATTCAATTTTAATAAATATACACACATGACCCCCTAAATTTTTGGGGGTTATTTTTTTATATATAATTTTGGCATGCAACAATTAATTAACGGATTATTATGAAAAAAATCGAAGCAATCATTAGAAAATCCAAATTTGATGAGGTCAAAGATGCACTTCATCAGGTTCAGGTAAACTTTTTCAGTTATTGGGACGTCACAGGAGTTGGCAACGAGAAAGAAGGTCATGTATATCGGGGGGTTACTTATAGTACCTCGGATATTCAACGTCGGTATCTTTCTATAGTGGTGTCCGATTCATTTCTGGAGCGAACCATCGACACAATTTTGAAAACCGCCTACACCGGCAATGTAGGAGACGGAAAAATATTTGTGTCTGACATTTCGGAAACCTATCGCATTCGAACTGCTGAGAAAGGCGAAGGCTCTCTCAAATAATTTATTCTTCATTAACTCTTTTTAACTATGGAAAACTCACTATTTACAGCTAACAATATATGGATGATGATTTGTACCGGATTGGTCTTTATCATGCATCTCGGATTTTCGTTTTTGGAAATCGGTCTTACGCGTCAGAAAAACACCATCAACATCCTCTTCAAAAATATGTTTATCATATGTGCGGGTCTTGTTCTTTACGCACTCATTGGTTTTGGATTGATGTATCCCGGTGAATTTAACGGCGTGCTGGGGTTTGGCGGTCTCGGCCTTAGACTTCCCGAAAATGGACTTACTGCAGAATACGCCTCAGGTGGTTATACGTATTGGACCGACTTCTTATTTCAAGGAATGTTTGCTGCTACAGCGGCCACCATCGTGTCGGGTGCGGTAGCAGAACGCGTGAAACTGGAAAGTTTTATTCTTTTTACCATTATTTATGTCGGACTGATTTACCCTATAGCCGGATCGTGGCAGTGGGGAGGCGGGTTTCTTTCCGAAATGGGCTTCTACGATTTTGCCGGTTCCACCTTGGTACATTCCGTAGGAGGTTGGGCTGCTTTAATTGCTGTCTATTTACTGGGACCTCGTATTGGTAAATTTTCCGAAAGTGGAAAAGTTGGCGCCATACCCGGACACAACTTACCTCTAGCTACCGCAGGTGTGCTTATCTTATGGCTTGGTTGGTTTGGTTTTAACGGAGGTTCTGTTCTATCTGCAGACCCGGCTGCTACTTCTTTGGTATTGGTAACCACTTCCTTGGCAGCAGCAGCAGGTGGTATTTCAGGTTTTCTTTTTGCATACATCCGCTACAAAAAATATGACCTAACTATGTTTCTCAACGGAATTTTGGGCGGCTTGGTAGGCATTACCGCAGGAGCCGATCAAATGGGCATTACCGATAGTTTGGTTATTGGTCTTTTGGCCGGTGTGATTGTGGTGTTGGGCGTTGCCCTGATAGACAAACTCAAGCTCGATGACCCTGTGGGTGCCATTGCAGTACACCTCATCTGTGGCATTTTCGGCACACTTGCTGTAGGCATCTTTGGCGCAAAAGCCGGTTGGGAACAGTTTGTTCACCAATTGGTGGGCGTTGGGTTAATTGGCCTGTTCTGTTGTATATCTGCATTCATCATTTTATTTGCACTCAAGAAAACCTTAGGGCTACGCGTGAGCAAAGAAGAAGAAGTGGAGGGCTTAGACCTACACGAACACGGCATGACAGCTTATCCTGACTTTAGACTTGACTAAAAAAAAGGGAGCACGCGGCAACGTGCTCCCCTATTTCCAAGGTCAAAAGGTTATCAAACAAACTTGCGTTCGGAAAAAAACAAGTATTTATTCATTTAACACCTTTCTATTATGGAAAAACTCACTACAAATATCGGAAAAAAATTACAATATGTATTTCTGATGATTCCCGCTGTGCTCTTTGCGCAAGAAACCACTACGGTCACTTTACCTTTCACTTTTTCAGGTTCAGTGGACACCTATTTCAGACAAAATATAGGCAGCTCTAACAGAGCATCCGATCCGAGTGCGCCCAATACTTCTTTTGCCAACGATCCTGGCTTTGCCCTAGGCATGTTCAATCTTATTGCAGGCTACGAAGGTGAAAAAGTAGGCTTTGTTGCAGACTTAGTTTTCGGTCCGCGCGGTGAAGACGCTGTTTTTTTATCAGACGGTAATTCGAGTATCGTCAATCAATTGTATGTGTACTGGAACGCAACGGACAAATTGAAATTTACCTTTGGCAATTTTAATACCTTCTTGGGTTACGAAGTAATTTCGCCTACGGCCAATTTCAACTACTCTACTTCGTATATGTTTTCTTTTGGACCGTTTTCTCATACAGGACTCAAAGCCGACTACGCTGTCACGGACAAGTTTTCGGTGATGGCAGCAGTGATGAATCCGACAGATTATACAGAATTTAACCCCGATGCGAGTTATACTTTTGGCGCACAATTGGGTTATACCGAAGAAAAATGGACTGCTTTCTTAAACTTTCTTGTCGGTGACCAAGACGGTCTTTTAGACCCCGATGCCGATGTTGTTGGAGACACCTCTGCGGGAACTACCTTCCAAGTAGATTTAACCGCCGGATGGGACGTTACCGAAAAATGGTATTTAGGTCTCAACGCAACGTACAATACCACAGAATCCGGTCAGTCATTTTTACCAACCGGCATCAGTGAAACGGATGGCCCCAGTACCGATTTTTACGGAAGTGCCCTCTATCTTCAATACAAGTTTTCTGAAACATTTGCTTTAGGCGCCAGAGGAGAATACTTTAAAGAATTTAATGGTGGCGTAGGTGCCATTGGCACTTACGACTCGGGCGGCGAGGCCGATGTTTATGAAGTTACACTCTCCGGAAATTACAAAATTGGCGGACTTACCATCATTCCCGAATTTAGGGTAGATACCGCCTCAGAAGATGTATTTATCAACGCAGACAGAAGCGGGCTTAAACCAAATTTGGCATCATTCTTGTTAGCTGCTGTATATAGTTTTTAGATAAACTCATTTGAAATTGCTATGAAAAAGAGAACCACGTCGGAAGGCGTGGTTTTTTATTCAATATGATGTCAAAAAACCTTACCATTCGCTTTTTGATTTTGAATACTGCACCTTATTTTCAAAAATATACGATTGAAAAAAGTACTTTTGTGAAAAATAAAGTATGTACATCTACAATGTCACCATCCTTATTGAACGCGACGCAGAAGAAGCTTGGTTGCGTTGGATGCAGCAAACCCACATACCCGAAATGCTGGCTACACAAAAGTTTGTGAAAGCCAACATGCACAAAGTAATTTCTTCGTTTGAAACTTCAGAACATCCCAGCTATGCCGTGCAATACACAGCCAAAACCTATGAGGATATTCAAACTTATTATGCACAGCATGCCGCGCGCCTACGCGATGCCGCTTTTGCTGCCTTTGGTAATAAATTTATTGCCATTCGAACGGAATTAGAACCTGTTTTTGAGTTGAAAAACACCATAAAGTAAACAAAATGCAAACCGTCAAAGCTAAAAAACATCTCGGACAGCATTTTTTGAAGGACGAAAACATCGCTGAGAAAATCGCTGACACCCTGCCACATGATGGCTTTGATACCATTTTGGAAATAGGTCCTGGCATGGGGGTCCTCACCAAATATTTAATGACTAAAGCACAACCGCTCCACCTTGTGGAAATAGATAGCGAATCGGTGGTTTATTTGTCTAATCACTATCCGGATTTGACAAAGCATATACACAGAGAGGATTTTTTAAAAATGAATTTGGAAAATTTGTTTCCCGAGCAACAACTGGCTGTCATAGGCAATTTTCCTTACAACATCTCCACACAAATTGTCTTTAAGGCTCTAGAAAATAGAAACATAATTCCCGTTTTCGCCGGGATGTTTCAAAAAGAAGTTGCAGCGCGCATTGCTTCAAAACCCGGCAGCAAAGTTTACGGTATCCTATCGGTACTTGTGCAGGCTTTTTACGATGTGGAATATCTCTTCACGGTTTCCGAGCAAGTTTTCAACCCGCCACCAAAAGTAAAATCGGGTGTCATTCGCCTCACGCGGAAGCAACACTTCCAACTCGATTGCGATGAAATGTTGTTTTTTAAAGTCGTCAAAACGGCTTTTCAACAAAGGCGAAAGACTTTGCGCAACTCTCTTAAAGTCTTCGAGTTGGACACAAATTCAACAGCAGAAAAGCTGTTTTCAGAACGGCCGGAACGCTTGGGCGTGGTCGAATTTGTGGCTTTGACCCACCTCATCGAACACAGCCGGAAAATGTAAACAACTGACTGTAAGAATATTATTCCTTTTCTGTTTCGGATTTATTTTTCTTGTCTGTGGTTCGATTTTCTTTGAGAGGCTTATGCTTCAAAAAGCGGTTTGTCCTTCATTAATTTATTTACCTTCTTAGCGATTCTTTCAAGCTTTTCTTCGTCTTGATGGTTAGAAATGACTTCATCAATCAAGTTGACAATGGTTTTCATATCATCTTCTTTCAAGCCACGTGTGGTAACGGCAGCTGTACCAATGCGTATCCCTGAGGTAACAAAAGGTGATTTGTCATCAAACGGCACCATGTTTTTATTGACTGTGATGTCGGCTTTCACAAGGGCTTGCTCTGCTTCTTTGCCACTGATGTTTTTGTTTCGCAGGTCAATCAGCATCATGTGGTTGTCGGTACCTTCAGATATAATGTGATAGCCTTTTTCTACAAACACATCTGCCATAGCTTGGGCATTTTTGCGTACTTGCAATATGTAATGGAAGAACGAATCTTCTAGTGCTTCGCCAAAGGCGATGGCTTTTGCGGCAATGATATGTTCGAGCGGTCCGCCTTGGTTGCCAGGAAAAACGGCACTGTCTAACAAGGCAGACATCAAGCGAAGTTCGCCTTTAGGCGTTTTGAAACCAAACGGATTTTCAAAATCTTGTCCCATTAGAATCAATCCGCCCCGAGGTCCGCGTAGGGTTTTGTGGGTGGTTGTGGTCACGATGTGGCAATGTGGTAGCGGATCGTTTAAAATACCTTTGGCGATGAGCCCGGCCGGATGAGAAATGTCCGCCAATAAAATGGCACCAACCGCGTCGGCAATTTCACGAAAGCGTTTAAAATCCATATCGCGAGAATAGGCAGACGCACCCGCAATGATGAGTTTGGGTTGCTCTTTTTCAGCAATTTGGGCAACTTTATCGTAATCGATACGGCCGGTTTCCCTTTCCACGCCATAGAAACTGGGACTGTAGAGCCGTCCGGAAAAGTTCACAGGCGATCCGTGGGTGAGATGTCCGCCATGTGACAAATCGAAACCCAAAATTTTATCACCTGGTTTCAAACACGCGTGATAGACCGCCGTATTGGCCTGCGAACCCGAGTGAGGCTGCACGTTTGCATAGGCTGCTCCAAAAAGAATTTTGGCCCTATCTATTGCAATTTGTTCAACCTGATCTACAACTTCACATCCGCCGTAGTAGCGTTTGCCGGGATAACCTTCGGCGTATTTATTAGTCAAAACAGAACCGGCTGCTTTCAATACTTGTTTGGACACAAAATTTTCCGAAGCAATGAGTTCTATGCCGCTTTGCTGACGTTTTTTTTCAGCTTTGATGAGGTCGAATATTTGGCGATCTTTTAGCATTTGTAGAAATATACGTTAAATTAAAATACAAAAGTAAGTATTCGGTTTTTGATATTAAACGAAAATGATATATTTGGACATCTATTTTTCAACCGTTAATTAACTAACATGCCACTATCTGCAAACAATCCCGAGAGAAAATCTTGGTTGCCTGTTTCTGAAAATTCTGACTTTCCTATTCAAAACATACCTTTTGGAGTGTTTCTCACACGTGATAATGAAATTACCATTGGCACCAGAATAGGAGAAACCGCTATAGATTTGGGCGCTTTACAACGCCTTGGTTATTTTGAAGGCATTCCGCTGACCGATGATATGTTTATGCAAGATACGCTCAATGATTTTATTTCGGACGGAAAAAAAACATGGCGTTTGGTGAGAAACAGAATTGCGGAAATCTTCGACGAGAAAAATCCCAAGTTACAAAACCATCAGCAGCACAGAGATATTATTCTGTTTGATTTGAAAGAAGTAGAAATGCAAATGCCTGTTCTAGTTGGCGATTACACCGACTTCTACAGCAGTAAAGAACACGCCAGCAACGTGGGTAAAATATTTAGGGATCCTAAAAATGCACTTTTCCCAAACTGGCTTCGCATGCCGGTAGGCTACCACGGTCGTAGCTCAACAATTATACCTTCCGGAATTTCGATAAACAGGCCACAAGGTCAGATTTTGCCAAACGGCGCCGATTTGCCAGTATTTGGTCGTTCCAGACAAGTAGATTTTGAATTGGAAATGGCCTTTGTCACCACAGATGCCAATGCTTTGGGTGAACCTATACCTGTTGACGAAGCCGAAGACTACATCTTTGGTTTGGTCATTTTCAACGACTGGAGTGCCCGCGATATACAGCGATGGGAATATCAACCTTTGGGCCCGTTTCTGGGGAAAAATTTTGCTTCGTCTATCTCTCCTTGGATTGTTACTTTAGACGCATTGGCACCGTTTAAAGCGCACAGTGTCAAACAAGATCCGGAGCCACTGCCCTATTTGCGTCAGACTGCCGGCAAACACACTTTTGACATTCATTTGGAAGTTGATTTGCAACCCTCGGGCAAACAACCACAAACTATCAGTAAGACCAATTTCAAAAATCTGTATTGGACTATGGCGCAACAATTGGCGCATCATACCAGCAACGGCTGTAAAATCAACAGCGGTGACATGCTTGCCAGCGGAACCATTTCAGGGAATACGCCCGATTCTTTCGGCAGCTTACTAGAACTGAGTAGGGGCGGTAAAAAACCCATTCAAATGGCAGACGGCACTACGCGAAAATTCATAGAGGATTACGATACAGTCATCATGCGCGGCTATGCCCAAAACGACAAGATTCGGGTTGGATTTGGCGAACTCACTACACAGTTGCTTCCTATTTTTAAATCAAAAAAATAGTTTTTCCGCCGCTTTATACACAGATATTACAGGTGTAGTTTGCAGCCCGCCTTGCCAAACTTTCATCGGTAAATTGTGTAGTTTCAAAGATTTTTTGCAAACCGTTAGTCTTGCGTTAATCAAAAAAGAGTATTTTCGTGGCATACACATCTATGTATGGTTTTGAGCGTCAAATCTGTTTTAGTATTCGCCTGTTTGCTATTTTGGCATCAAGGCTTTTCTCAATATACGGATGTTATCAATTCCAACAGGCCTGGTCATTCTTTTAGTGCATATGCGCCCGGTAAGAATGTTTATCAAGGAGAAATCGGTGCAACCATAGGACATGAAGAACACGAATTGTTTGGCACAGAGGTAGATTACATACGCTATGAATATGCCATCAGGGTTGGGATATGGAAAGATCGTTTGGAACTGATGTTTGACGGCGCCTACCAAATTGATGAATTTTCAGACAGGGGAAGATCTTTTAACCGCTCGGGGCCGTTGCGCAACACCTTCGGTGCCAAGTGGCTGCTCTACGATCCGCAGAAAAAAATAAATGAAAATTTTAAACCGAATATTCGCAGTTGGAAAGCCAATCAAAATTTAAAATTCAAATGGCGTAACCTCATCCCGGCAGTTTCTGTTTATGGTGGAGCCAATATACACTTTAGCGACAGCCCTTTTGTTTTCGACAGCAGCTTCAATTTTTTTAACGATACCGAATCGGACTTGAGCGGCAAATTGATGGCCATCACCCAAAGCCACATCACTTCTCGGTGGGTTTTAGTCACCAATTTTGGTGTGGATAAAATAGGAACCGACTTTTCTTCGCTACAGTATATCGTCACACTCACGCATGCTTTTAACACAAGGTGGGCAGCTTTTGCAGAAAATCAGGGATTTGACAGCGATTTTAACGTAGATAATATTTTCAGATTCGGCGGTGCTTATTTGATAAACGGCAACCTGCAATTTGACGCCTCGGTAGGTTTCAACACCAAAGACACGCCATCAAAATTTTTCGGTGGCGTGGGTTTCTCATACAGATTAGATTATCACAAAACAGAGTGGGTTTTGGTAGATCAAGACAACGTACCCCTGCGTGTGATACCGGATAGCATGAAAGAAAACCAGGAAATCACACAGAAACGCCGCGGATTTTTTGGCCGTCTTTTTGGCAAAAAGCAAGATACGCCTGAGTTGGACGCAGACGGAAACATCATACAAAAGCCTGCTAAAAAAAGAAAAGGTATCTTTGGGCGTTGGTTCAATAAAAAAAATAAAGAAATCGATCCAGATAACTAACTTTGCATCCCAAATACAGAACTTAGCTGACGCATGATACAAATCAGAGAAATCCATGCGCCCGACGGGCTTAAAGAATTTATAAAATTCTCATTTCATTTATATAAAGACAATCCTTATTGGGTGCCTGCACTCATAGGCGAGGAATGCGACAACCTCAACCGAGAAGTCAACCCGGCTTTTCAGCATGCAGAGGTGTGGTATTTTATGGCTTACAAAAATGAAATTCCTGTGGGTCGCATGGCGGTAATCATCAACCACAAAGAAGTGAAACTACTTCAAAATAAGAAATTGCGTTTTGGTTGGTTTGATGTGGTAAACGATGTGGAAGTCAGTCGTGCGCTCATAGAAAAAGCTGTTGAAATCGGAAAAAAACACCAACTTGAATACCTGGAAGGTCCCATGGGTTTTTCCAACATGGACAAAGCCGGCATGCTCGTGGAGGGTTTCGATGAAATGAACACGCTCATCAGTTGGTACAACCATCCCTATTATGAAAGTCATTTTCAAAAAATGGGTTTTGAGATTGGTTCAGAGTGGGTCGAATTCAAACTCAAAATCCCGGAAAAACCTTTGGAAAAAGTAGTACGGTTTTCCAAAATCATTCAAGAGCGCAACCATGTCAGTATTTACAAATTCAAATCAAAAAAAGACATACTGGACCACGCCGACGAAATGTTTGGTTTGCTCAACAAAACCTACAGCATCCTCAAGACTTTTATCCCCATAGAAGGCGATCAAATAGCCTACTACAAAAAGAAATATTTTCCTTATCTGAACCCCGAATTTGTCATTTGCTTGAAAGATCAAAACAACAAAATCATCTCATTTGCCATCATGATGCCCTCGCTGTCTAAAGCGCTCAAAAAAGCAAATGGCTCTTTGTTTCCTTTTGGTTGGTTCTACCTATGGAGAGAAAACAAATACCCCAAAGAAGCCGAGTTTTACCTGATTGGTGTAGATCCGGAATATCAAAACAAAGGACTTACGGCCATTATTTTTAAGGAAGTAAACGATTTGTTTGCCCGCAAAGGCATCAGGGTTGCAGAAACCAATCCGGAACTGGTTGAAAACAAGGCCATACAAGCTTTGTGGAAAGACTACAACGGGCGGCTGCACAAACGCAGACGCACCTATAGAAAAGATATTTAAGAAGATTTATAAAAGTATCATTTTATAATCTTGATGGGTGTTTTTTACAATTTCTTCCGTCCTTCCCGGATGGGTATCTGAGATAAAAATCTGTCCGAAATGTGGTTCTTTGACCAAAGAAACCAAGCAAGAAACCCTTTCGTCGTCCAACTTGTCAAAAATATCATCGAGCAACAAAATGGGGGGCATGCCCGATTTTTGGGCTATCAAGTGAAACTGGGCCAATTTCAACGCAATGAGAAAAGTTTTCTGCTGGCCTTGAGAACCAAATTTCTTGATGGGCACTTCCTGAATGGCAAAGTTTAAATCATCTTTGTGGATTCCAACCGTGGTGTACTGTACCATTTTGTCCTTTTGCAGGTTTTGCTGCAACAAAACCTGCATGTTGCCTTCAAACAACTGACTCTCGTAGGTAAGCGATACCGCTTCCTCTCGTTGGCTGACCGCTGCGTATTGTTTGTTGAAAATTGGTACAAACTGCGCAATAAACTGCTTTCTTTTTTCAAAAATTTCGTGTCCAAGTGCCGTTAACTTTGTGTCGTAAATGTCTAAAGTTTCTTTGTCAAAGGTTCGGTTGGCCGCAAAGTATTTTAACAAGGCGTTACGCTGTTCTAAATATTTGTGATATTGAAGGAGTGCCGTCAGGTAGTTTTTATCGGATTGGGCGATGACGCCATCCATAAATTTTCGTCTAAACTCACTACCCTCGGTAATCAAATCGCGGTCTGCAGGTGAGATCATGACCAAAGGCAACAATCCGATATGATCTGCAAACTTTTCATAGATTTTGCCATTGCGTTTCATCACTTTTTTCTGACCTTTCCTGAGTCCTATTACAATTTTCTCAGAAGTGTTTTGACGTTCAAAATCGCCTTCCAACACAAAGTAATCGGTGCCGTGCTTCACGTTTTGTAGGGAGACGGGATTGAAATAGCTTTTTCCGAAAGCCAAATGATAAACAGCATCGAGCACATTGGTCTTCCCTTTGCCATTGTTGCCCACCAAACAGTTAAATTTTGAAGCAAAATCAAAATTGGCAATGTCAAAGTTTTTGTAATTGACGAGTGAGAGTGATTTTAAATACATATTTAGCAAACTGAGTTTTAAGAAGTTGGTGCAATTTGCAATTTCTATTCATTTTCCTGCAAATTATCAAAAAATATCGGAGAAAGTCGGCTGTATAAAGAATAAATATTTTAATTTTGCGGGCACTAAATCAAAAGGACGAAATGGCTACTTATCAAAAGAAAGCAAACAAATCAAAAAAAGACAACAGCATAGAAGCTCTGGAAAAAGAGAGCACAACCGCCGGCGTATTTAACACCTTAGACGAGCAAGCATCTAGAACGGAAGCTTGGGTGGCTAAAAACCAAAAATATATTTTAGGTGTGGTCGGAATTGCGGTCATAGGAATTTTGGGTTATTTGGGTTATACCGAATTTATTCAAAAACCTAAGGAAATTGAAGCCGCAAACGAAATTAGTATGGCTGTCAGCTATTTTGAAGAAGCACAAAACAGTACCGTGAGCAGCGATTCGCTTTACGGGTTGGCGCTGAACGGCGGTGGTGGAAAATACGGCTTTGTGGACATCGCAGACCGATATAATGGTACTAAAACGGCCAATTTAGCGCAGTACTATGCGGGCATCTCATATTTGAATTTGAAAGATTATGAAAATGCCATCAAATATTTGGAGCAATTCTCTTCAGATGATTTGTTGCTTACTGCCTTGGCTTTCGGCAACATAGGCGATGCCTTTTCTGAATTGGAACAGTACAAAGATGCACTCAGCTATTACGAAAAAGCTTTTAATAAAAACCCAAATAATTTGACCACGCCTTTGTATTTGTTTAAAGCCGGATTGACCGCCAAGGAATTGGGAGATTCGGATACTGCCAACAAGTATTTTAAGCGCATCAAAGACGACTATCCCAATTCGCTTCAAGCCAACCAAGTGGATATCTTGATCGCCGAATTGGAAGCGAAAAGTTGATTTAACAGAGATTAAAAAAAGTTTTTTGGCTACCATTCATCAAAATCTTTCAGAATTTGACACTGGCAACTTGCCCGATGCTTCTGCACTGTCTTTTGGAATTGTAGTTGCTGAATGGAACACCAACATTACAGAAAACCTCTATAAGGGTGCTTACCAAACCCTTGTTGACAGCGGCGTTCAAGCAGAAAAAATTATAAAATGGGAAGTGCCCGGTGCTTTTGAATTGACTTTTGGATGTAAAAAAATAATAGAAACCCACCAACCGGATGCGGTGATTGCAATAGGGAGTGTCATTCGTGGCGAAACCAGTCATTTTGATTTTGTTTGTCAAGGCGTTACCCAAGGCATCACCCAACTCAACCTTCTGTACGCTACGCCGGTTATATTTTGTGTACTTACAGACGATCACCTTCAACAATCTTTGGACAGGTCCGGAGGGAAGCATGGAAACAAAGGCGTGGAGGCTGCAGTAGCCGCCATCAAAATGGCGGTACTCGGAAAATAATAATTGACCCAGCGGGAATGGCGGAATTGGTAAACGCACACGTTTCAGGGGCGTGCGCCCGAAAGGGCTTGCGAGTTCGAGTCTCGCTTCCCGTACTATAAAAACTTCACATTTTTTAATAGCCATTTAAAAATGGAAAACAATCAACAGTTACTGGCAAACAGGCTTCGCGAAGTTTTATTAAATGGCCGCTGGATTGCCAACACAAATTTTAAAGAACAGATCACTAACACTAGTTGGAAAGAAGCTGTTTGTAAAATTGAGGGGCTAAACAGCATAGCCATGTTGACCTTTCATATCAACTATTACCTAAAAGGAATTTTGAACGTATGCAAGGGCGGAAATCTCGACATTCAAGACAAATATAGCTTTGAAATGCCTGAAATACAATCTGAAGCCGATTGGACGCAACTGGTTACTGATTTTATTGAAAACGCAACCTTATTTGCAAACGCGGTTGCACAAATGGATGACAAACTGCTCAAAAAAACCTTTGTTGACGAGAAATATGGAAGTTATCAACGCAATATTGAAGGCGTCATCGAGCACAGTTACTATCATTTGGGGCAAGTTTCTTTACTAAAAAAACTGATAAGCAAAGCTGAAACTTAGGCTAATCTATCAGCTTGGGAGAGTTGCCTTTTGATTAACGAGAATAATTGGGTGATTCTTTGGTGATGGTCACATTATGTGGATGGCTCTCATGGATACCCGATGCGGTAATTCTTACAAATTGTGCAGAATTTTGCAGCGTTTGGATGTCTTTGGCACCACAATATCCCATACCAGCCCTGAGGCCTCCTACAAATTGGTGCATGCTTTCGTGCAATTCGCCTTTGTAGGGCACGCGGCCCACGATACCTTCTGGAACCAATTTTTTAATATCATCTTCCACATCCTGAAAGTAACGGTCTTTGGAACCTTGCTTCATGGCTTCGACAGAACCCATGCCTCTGTATGATTTGAATTTTCTGCCTTCAAAAATAATGGTTTCCCCCGGCGATTCTTTGGTACCGGCAAGTAGAGACCCAAGCATGACCGAGTCGGCTCCGGCAGCTATTGCCTTGGGAATATCTCCGGTGTATCGAACGCCACCATCTGCAATAACGGGGATACCCGTCCCTTTGAGTGCATGTGAAACTTCGAGTATGGCAGACAATTGTGGAAAACCGACCCCGGCAACCACACGCGTGGTGCAGATAGATCCGGGACCAATACCAACCTTGACCGCATCAGCACCGTGTTGCACCAAGTATTTGGCGGCTTCTCCGGTAGCGATATTGCCTACAACCACATCGAGCTCCGGAAAGTTTGATTTGATATTCTTCAAGACATTGACCACGCCTTTTGTATGTCCGTGAGCCGTATCTATAACCAAAGCATCGACACCCGCTTGGTGTAATACAGCAGCCCGATCCAATGCATCTGCCGTAACGCCTATGGCTGCCGCAACGCGTAACCTGCCGTAGGTATCTTTGTTTGAAATGGCCTTTTGAGAAAGCTTCGTAATATCTCTAAAAGTGATGAGACCTACAAGCTTGTAATCTGCATTGACCACCGGTAATTTTTCTATTTTATTGCCTTGAAGCACTTTTTCTGCCTGTTCTAAAGAAGTACCTTCTGCTACGGTAACTAAATTTTTAGAGGTCATTACCTCAGCAATGGGTCGTGTATCGTCTTTCTCAAAACGCAAATCCCGATTGGTTACAATTCCTATGAGTTTGCTGTTTTGATCTACTATGGGTATGCCGCCAATGCTGTTTTCTCGCATACTTTTTTTGGCATCGCCAACCAGGGCATCTACCGGTAAAGTGACAGGATCTATAATCATACCCGATTCTGCGCGTTTCACCCTGCGAATTTCGAGTGCCTGTTCCTCGGCTGTCATGTTTTTGTGCAATACACCTATACCACCTGCTCTTGCCATGGCTATGGCCATAGCCGATTCGGTGACGGTGTCCATGGCCGCAGATACTATAGGTACATTCAGGCTGATATTTCGAGTAAATTTACTTCGAATGTCCACCTCGCGAGGCAGTACTTCGGAGTAGTTAGGGACTAACAATACATCGTCGTAGGTAAGACCTTCGCCAACAAATTTAGAGGAATGAGATTTCATGTCGCAATTAGAGATTAATTGCGTGCAAATATACAATTTTAATCTTTTGATGCTCTAAAAATGCCTATCAGTTTCTCTTGATTACCAATTTTTTGGAGAGAATATCTGTGTCGGTTTTGATCGATACCAAGTAAATTCCGGAAGATAGACCCGAAACATTTATAGCCGTCTGGTTGTCTAAAGCATTTTTCTGTATTACTTTTTGACCCGCCAGGTTATAAACAGTCACTTCATTTGTTTGAAATTGTGGATTGCTGATAAAAAATTCATGAACCGCCGGATTAGGGTACATTTTAATGTCATTTTTATCAATAAAATTATCAGCAACACTAAGTGTTATATTTGCAAAGAAAATGTCCAGAAAAGCAAGCCTATCTGTAATCCAATCTGACATATAGGTGATATCATCAGGATTGTAAGTGTAATCCCATTCCAAAGCTTCCCTTTCATAAACGGCATTTCTGAACAAAAAATCGTGGTTTTCCATAAACATATCCATAATGGCATCATGCGATATGATATTGTATGCTCTAAGTTCATTCCAACGTTGTTGGGCAAGTGCATTAAAACTATTGAGCTGAGTATCTTGCATCATTCGGTTAAATAAACCATTAGAAAGTATGTCGTTTGTAACATTAACCCTGGTACCGTCATATTTGTTTCCAAAAGTTCCGTCCAAGTCCCAAGGCACATAGAAATAAGGATCGCCACTCGTGTATTTGGCTATGTAAATATTTTTTCCAACGTTGTCTGTAGCTCTCAAGAGGTTGAGAAAAATAAAATACTCTGTGGCGTTGGCAATTTCAAATTCTGACTGGTAATTGGTAAAAAAGTTGCTGTCTGAACCATATACCACAAAACTGACAAAACTGCGAAGCCTAGACCAATCTATGGGAATTTCATCCGGATAATCGTATTGAAAACCACTCCACATTTCACTGTTGTTATCCGCTATAGGCGTATCCAAAAACCTAACTGCATCTCCCCAATCATCTCCCTTATAAAGCTCTCCGCGGACGGTACCATTGTATTTTTTGAGTTTGAGTTGCTTTCGATCTACACGTTCGCTCAAAGCATAGACACCTCTGTAATCGCCATTGAGAAAGACCTCTGTATAAATCATTTGCACACCCGAAACGGCATCAGGCTCTAAAGCACCATAATACAAAGGACTGATAACCCGCCAAAGTTCGTTATTGGTTTTTCCGCGAAGCCGTAAGGGCTCGTTGTACATTGCTTGCAAATTCCAGTCATCATCAGACCTCAAGCCACCAGACGTAAAGTCAATAGTAGCAGCACCTGTTTCATCTGCCCAAAACTCAATTCTGAAAGATTTTTTGGGGAATGCTTGAGAGGAACCACCTCTAAATTCTATACCTATAGGATGTGTCTTTATGGTACCATCGGGCTCGGCAATGGTAAATTGGGCCAATACCCGTGGATCATCTACTATGGTGTTCTCTGTGGTAATTTCTATGAGTGGAAGTTCTGTAAAATAAAGCGTAAACGTTTCGTTAGAAACATTTTCCACAACATACGGAATACCTATATTCACAATTGCTTGTGGTGTTTGAAAGGAATACATTGCATCCAAACTTATCGCCGATTTGCTGCCTGGCCATTGGGTATTTATTTCTGCAACCGCTTTGTTTACCACGATCAGTTTTTTTGCAAAGTCTATTTGGTAAACCTTTTCCGGAATAACAATGGTTTCTTGGGCAAACAAAGGAATTGAACCCATCCACAAAAAAAATAATAAATGTAGTTTTGCCTTCATAAAAGAAAATTTAAATGTTAAATATTCTATGGAAGAAAGCCAGTTATCGATTCGGATTCAAATCGCTGTTATACAGTAAAAATATTGGGAATATCTTCTGCAAAATTACACTTTTTTTTTATAAACATTAAGAAAATAAAAAAAATAAATTAACATAATTCTTTTTGATTTATACCCTCTATAAAAAAGACAACTCTATGGCACTTTCTATATATTTGCATCATGGAATTTTCGTCAAAATTACTGGAACAAGCCGTCATAGAAGTGTCACGACTTCCCGGCATTGGCAAAAGAACCGCACTAAGGCTCGTGTTGCACTTACTCAGACAACCGGAAACGCAAACCCGTCAACTAAGTGATGCATTGGTTTCGCTTCGAGAAAAAATATTGCTGTGTAAAAATTGCCACAATATTTCTGATACTGCTTTTTGTGAGATTTGCGCCAATCCTGCCAGAGATTCACGCACAGTTTGCGTGGTAGAAGACATCCGCGATGTACTTGCCATAGAAAACACAGGGCAATACCAGGGGCAATACCACGTTTTGGGTGGTAAAATTTCACCACTAGATGGCATTGGGCCGGGGCAACTCAACATTCGAACTTTGGTGGAAAAAGTTAGGCTAGGCCAAATTGACGAAATTATTTTTGCCTTGAGTGCCAATATTGAAGGCGACACAACCAATTTTTATATCTACCGACAAATTGAAAACTTCCCAGTCAAAATGACCACCATTGCAAGGGGTATTCCTGTAGGCGACGAATTGGAATTCACAGACGAGGTGACCTTGGGAAGAAGTCTCATGCAGCGAATACCCTTCGAAGGCAGTCAAAAACTAAACTGATTTGATACTTTCTGTCGTCATACTCAATTTTAATACACAGTTTTTTTTAGAACTCTGTTTGGAGCGAGTGCAACAGGCAACTGCTAAGCTCGAAGCAGAAATCATAGTGGTGGACAACGCTTCATCGGATAACAGTTGTAATCTGGTCGAAACGTATTTTCCTCAAGTTAAACTCATCTGCAATAAGGAAAATGTAGGTTTTTCTAAAGGCAATAATATAGGCGTACATCATGCCAAAGGACATTACATTTGCCTGTTAAATCCTGATACCCTTATACCCGAAAACACCTTCGAAGTTCTCATCTCTGAAATTGAAAAAATTGACAATCCGGGAATTTTAGGACCGCAACTTCTAGACGGTAGTGGCCATTTTCTACCGGAATCTAAACGTGGCATCCCTACACCAAGAACGGCTCTTTTTCGCATGCTTAATGCCCAACGTTTTTTTCCGAATTCGAACGTGTTTAATGCCTATTACGCACCACATATTCAAAAAAGCGACATCAAACCCGTTGAAATATTGGTGGGTGCCTGCATGTTTATGAAACGACAAACCTTTCTGAATTTGGGCGGCTTGGACGAAGATTATTTTATGTATGGTGAGGACATCGACCTGAGCTACAAAGCACTTAAAAATGGCTTGACCAATTATTACATTGGTGCTCTACAATTGATTCATTTTAAAGGAGAAAGTACTTTAAAGAACCAATCCTATCGCAAACATTTTTCAGGAGCCATGAAACTTTTCTATCAAAAGCATTTCAAATCCCGCTTTTTGATGCGTCCTTTGGTTTTGTGTGGTATCCGATGTATGAGTTTTCAAAAAACAATAACAACCTCTGAAAAAAATGTGCAAATTTCTCAACTTTTGATTCCCGACACGGCCAGAGACATGAAAGATAATTTTTCTCAATATTTTAAAGATATTCCGGTTTCTACATATCAATTTACAGACGATTTTGAAACAGACACAAACCACGCCTTGGTTGTTTTTGATATGACGAAACAAGCCTTCGAAAACTGTTTAGCAATCATGACAATTCTTAACAAAAGAAAAAACACCTTTGCCTTTTTGTCAAAAAGACGTACTTTTATGCTGGAAAGTCCGAATGCAGAAACGCGCGGAAATATTTATACAAACAAATTTAAAAATTAAGTAAATCTCTGTAAAGCGTTTATATTTTTGCTAAATTTGCAATCTTAACGATTATAAAGGGTTTTAAATTATCAATATGTCAAAATACGAACTGAAATTACCGAAAATGGGGGAAAGTGTTGCCGAGGCGACCATCACCGGTTGGCTAAAAGAAGTGGGAGAACCCATAGAAATGGATGAGGCCATTTTGGAAATTGCTACTGACAAAGTTGATTCGGAAGTACCTTCAGAGGTAAACGGCATCTTGATAGAAAAACGCTTCAACGTAGATGACGTTGTACAGGTTGGACAAACCATCGCCATTATTGAAACTGCCGACGAAGAAGTTGGAGAAACAATACGAGAAACCGATAGAGCCCAGTCCGAATCAGTCGTAGAATCGGTCGCGACAATAGAAGAAGACATCAAAGCTGTAGCAGATCACCTACAAAATCCCGCAACAGTAAACTCAGATGTTTCAGATACAGAACGTTTCTACTCACCCTTGGTGAGAAGCATTGCAAAGGAGGAAAATGTTACTGTAAGTGAGCTCAATCAAATTGCGGGTAGCGGCAAAGACGGTCGTGTCACCAAAGACGACTTGTTGGGTTTCATCCAACACCGAGTAGCATCAAAACCATCGGCATCCACCATACTGCCAAAAAAAGAGATAGCTGCATCAAATCATACCGCAACAGCTCCTGCTGTGAAAATTCCCGAAACCGGCGATACCGAAATTATTGAAATGGACCGTATGCGCAAGCTCATTGCGCAACACATGACACATTCTAAACAAACCTCTGCACACGTTCAATCTTTTGTAGAAGTAGATGTGACCAATTTGGTGAAATGGCGCGACCGCGAAAAAGTAAATTTTGAAAAGAAAGAGGGTGAAAAACTAACTTTTACGCCCATTTTTATTGAAGCTGTAGCCAAGGCGTTGCGCGACTATCCTATGATGAACATATCCGTAGATGGCGACAAACTCATAAGGCATAAAAACATCCACATAGGGATGGCCACTGCCTTGCCCAGTGGCAACCTTATTGTTCCGGTTATTAAAAACGCCGATCAACGAAATTTGGTAGGTTTGGCTAAAGCCGTGAACGATTTAGCCGATAGGGCCAGAAACAACAAGCTCAAACCCGACGACACCCAAGGTGGCACCTACACCATCACCAATGTGGGCACTTTTGGCAGCATCATGGGAACGCCCATTATCAACCAACCACAAGTAGGAATTCTTGCTTTTGGAGCCATAAGAAAAGTGCCGGCTGTGATAGAAACCCCCGAGGGCGATTTTATCGGAATAAGGCAGAAAATGTTTCTTTCGCATAGTTATGACCACCGCGTGGTGGACGGCGCACTTGGTGGAATGTTCGTTAGAAAAGTAGCCGATTACCTAGAAGCTTGGGATATGCACAGAAATAGCTGATTCGATAAGTTTCACTAACTTTGTGTAATCTTCGTCTCAACAAACATTACACAAAATGAAAACTTTCACCACACTTTTGCTGACATTTTCGTTTGGTATTTTAGTATTTAGCCAAGATTTGGCAACCTACGAAAAAAAGGTTTTTAACCACAAAGGGCAAAACATGCCTTATCGCCTGTTGCTTCCCAAAAATTTTGATGCATCCCAATCATACCCGCTAATTTTGGTACTTCATGGTGCCGGCGAGCGTGGCAACGACAACGAAGCACAGCTTGTTCACGGTGCTACATTATTTTTAAACGAAACCTATCGCGAAAAGTATCCGGCTTTTGTGATGTTTCCGCAGTGTCCTGCCGAAGATTTTTGGAGTAATGTGCAGTTTAAAACCAATACTGACGGTCAGCGGGTTTTCGAATTTCAAAACGGGGGCAAACCCACACAAGCGATGGAGAATTTACAAGCCTTACTCAAAGATTTTATCAAAAACAATCCTGTGAAGGAAAATCAAATTTACGTGGGTGGCCTCTCCATGGGCGGTATGGGTACTTTCGAAATTGTGCACCGTAATCCCGATTTATTTGCAGCCGCCTTCCCCATTTGTGGAGGCGCCAACCCCGAAACCGCTGCAAAGATAAAAAATGTAGATTGGTGGGTTTTTCACGGTGGCGACGATGAGGTTGTGCCGGTTGCCTATTCCCAGAAAATGGTAGCTGCCCTCAATGCGCAAGGCGCGCGGGTAAAATTTTCCTATTACCACGGCGTGAATCACAACAGTTGGGACAATGCCTTTGCGGAAAAAGACTTGCTGCCCTGGCTGTTTTCGCATAAGTGACAGCTATAACATTATCATTTTGAATATCAATCTGAATGATTAAAAGCCTCTTGCTGTGCGAAACCTTCTAAAATCATGACCCTTAAAAATAAAATATATGAAACCGCTTAAAGCAATCCGATTTACAAAAATGCTTCTCTTGTGGATGATTTTTTCGTTATTGCCTGGATGTCAACCATTTAATTTAAGGCTCGACATCTTAGATCTGGAATCACCCAATCAGGTGAATGGAATTGTCTTTTTTATCGATAAAGAAGGGCAACCTACTTATGCGGTGTTTCATAAAGACAGTATGGTCATTGACACCTCAAAGATGGCTTTCACATTCAAACATGCGGCTCCAATGCAAAAGGGCTTCCAAATAGACAGTATCATTGAAGAAAATCATCGGGAAAGTTGGGAAATGCCATGGGGTGAACAGCGCATCGTTGAAAACAATTACAACAGTGCTTTGGTGAAGCTTTCCGAGACCCAATCGCCGTATCGTAAATTAAATATTTACTTTCGCGCTTATGACGATGGCGTGGCTTACCGCTTTGAATTCCCCAAACAGGAAGGCATCGATACGTTAATCATTACCGATGAGCACTCTCAATTTAAGCTCACCGAAGATCCAACAGTGTGGTGGATACCCGGCGATTGGGATATCTACGAACACCTTTATACCGAATCCGAGTTTTCTAAAATCAATGCCATTTCTAAGCGCAACCACCCGGATTTGGGACAGACTTACATTCCCGAAAATGCCGTAAATACTCCGGTAACCATGCGGTTGCAATCGGGCGTACACTTAGCTTTTCACGAAGCCGCCTTACTGGACTATGCCGGCATGACGCTCAAGGTAGATACGACCAACTTATCTTTGGAAAGTGAGCTGGTGGGTTCGGACAGGTTGGGCTACAAGGTGAAACGGGCCTTGCCTTTTCAAACGCCTTGGCGCAGCATTCAAATTGCAGACAAGGCCACAGATCTTATTGCTTCTCGCCTGATTGAAAACCTCAATGAACCCAACAAAATTGGCAACGTAAGCTGGTTTAAACCCAAAAAATACATGGGAATTTGGTGGGAAATGCATCTTGGAATATCCACTTGGGATATGGAAGCCACTCAGGATATGAGCACGCATACCCAAGCTGCCAAAGCCGGTGTAAAGCACGGGGCAACAACAGCAAACGCTAAAAAATACATAGACTTTGCCTCAAAAAACAACATTACCGGATTGCTCGTTGAAGGATGGAATACCGGTTGGAATCATTGGATTGGTTTTGAAGACAGAGAAGGTGTTTTCGATTTTGTGACACCCTATGCAGATTACGACTTGTACGAAGTAGTTCGCTACGGAAAAGAAAAAGGGGTAGAACTAATTATGCATCACGAAACTTCAGCGGCGCCAAGAACTTATGCACAACAATTGGACACTGCTTTCGCGTTGATGAAGCAGTTGGACATCCACGCTGTTAAAACCGGATATGTTGGTAAAATAATACCTAAAGGTGAGTACCACCACGGACAATGGATGGTAAACCACTACCAAAAAGTTTTGGAAACCGCTGCTGCCAATCAGATTGCCATCAACGCACACGAACCCATAAAAGGCACCGGACTCCGACGAACCTATCCGAATGAAATTGCAAGAGAAGGTTTGCGCGGACAAGAATTTAATGCCTGGGCTTCAGACGGCGGTAATCCGCCCGAACACTTGCCTATTGTTGCTTTCACACGTATGTTGGCGGGACCTATCGATTTTACGCCCGGCGTGTTTGACATCGGTTTACCGCAAAAACCCGACAATCAAATCAACACGACACTCGCCCAACAACTGGCATTATACGTGGTCATTTACAGCCCCATTCAAATGGCCTGCGATTTACCGGAAAATTATGAGCATCAACCTGCTTTTCAATTTATTCGCGAGGTAGGTGTTGACTGGGAGCAAACAAAAATCCTCAACGGCGAAGTGGGCGATTTTGTCACCATAGCACGTGAGGAACGTGGAACCGGCAACTGGTTTTTGGGCAGTATCACAGACGAAAACGAACGAGAAATTGAAATTGCGTTTGATTTTCTGGAAGTTGATAAAAATTATGAAGTTACCGTTTACAAAGACGCACCCAATGCACATTTCAGTAAAAATCCGAAGGCTATCACAATTGAAAAAATAAAAGTTGATTACAAATCCAAATTAAAATTCCATTTGGCTCCCGGTGGCGGTTTGGCCATCAGTCTTATAACTTCAAATTAGCTAAAATTTATACTGCAACGAAAGGGTAATTTCAAACTCGTTTTGTGTACGGTTTCTAAGAAATTCTTGATTGTTGTAATTAAAATTTACACCGAAAAAGTATTTTTGGGCGAAAATTTTATTGTAGCCTGCGCCAATTCTATATGAATCTAAGGAAACGCGCTGTCCGAAAAGCCCGAGTGCAATAGGGTCTTCAGGTTGCGTACCAAATCCCATAGCAACAGAATAATAATCAAAACGCGTACCTGTGTACAAGCGTCCGGTGAGGGTAAAAGTAGGGTAATATTGGCCACTACTTGTGTTCATGATGTGGCGCAAATTGATCCAATAAGGACCAAAATACTTGCCAATGCCACCCACATAGCCCTCAAAATCTTCATCGGGAACTTTGGTGTAGCGAATGCCCAACTCGGTTTCCCAACCTTTGTTGAAATTTTGATAGTACGAATAGCCCAAACGCCATTTTTGGAAAATGATATCGTCACTATATGCCGCGCCTACATAAGAATAGCTTTTTTTACCGGTGAAGAAATAGGATTCCAATTCATACTGAACCCCATCAAGTACAGATGAGCCGGAAGAAAACCTGTTCGCATAACTAAAGCGACCGATGAGCGATCCCCAACTGCGTTCCCTAACGTATTGAATACTGCCCAAATGCCAAGGACCTACGTTGTCTCTGTCAATGGCAGTAAGTGAATAAAAAACACCCAACCGATCGTTTTTGTTTTTCAGCTCCAAATAATATAAGCGTTGTTGTACCTCTGAGTCCGCTTTGATATCCGGTGAAAGACTTTGTAGGTAGGCATATTCTCCTACATCATCGGATTGTAATTGATAGACCGAGCGTTTTTTGAGATAAAAATCTCTTTCCTGCGGATATTGGGTGATTGCCTGATCTATGGTTTTGTGTGCCTCATCATATTGTTTATCTGCCACTTGCATGTTAAACAGATAGATAAAAGCATCTTTGTAAACGGGATTTCTCTCTATGACATATTTATAATAATAGGCGGCACTGTCTTTTTGTTGGGTCATTTCAAAACCTCGACCCAAAAAGAGATGAAAATCCAAATAATCAGGAGCAATCTTTATGCCCAACCGAGCTTTTTGTATGGCGGATTGGTATGACTCTTGTTTAATGTCATCTATCACTTTCAGCAGCAAACTGTCGCTGTTTATCTTTTGGGCTGTTAAGGTTTGTATGGCGAATAAAGCCATAAAAGAAACTCTTAAAAAAAAATTATGGAACATGGCTTAAGCTTCTACTTTTTCTAGTTCAACAGTGTGTCCTTGTCGTTTAAGGGTTCCCCACTTTTGTTTGTTGTTTACGATAAAATTAAAATACCCTTTCAGATATGAATACGTATTGATGGGATGAAAGAAAATGGGCTCCACCATAGAAATCAATATAAGCGAGCCTATTTCTTTTAGGTTGGCATAATTCTTATAGAGCAATTCGTCAAAGAATATGGCAATCATAGTAACAGTCAAGTAGAACAAATAGACGAACAAAGTGATGTTGAGTAGGAAAACAAAATCTACATTCAAAAAGAATATCCCCAGTAATAACACAATTAACCCCAACAATTCTACTATAGGCACCAAAAATTCGAATAACAAGAAGTATGGTAGAATCATAAAACCGGTTCTGCCGTATTTCGGATTAAACAACATTCCTTTATGCATAGCCAGCGTCTGTATGAGACCTCTGCCCCATCTAGACCGCTGTTTGATTAAATCTTTGGCATTTCCGGGGACTTCTGTCCAGCACAAAGATTCGGGAATATATTTAATCTCAAACTTTTGTTTCTTGTTGTACATCAGCTTGCGCATACGCGTTATAAGCTCCATGTCTTCTCCTAGTGATTTATGCCAATAACCGCCGGCTTCTATCACGGTTTTCTTGTCAAACATCCCCAATCCGCCGGAAACAAGCAACAGTCCGTTGAGCTGGGTCCAAGCCATACGGCCAAACATAAAAGACCTGATGTATTCCAACTCTTGAAACCGGGGAAACATTTTGGTAGGAAAATGCACCTTAGCCAAAAAACCTTCATCTACCTCGCAGGAGTTTGCAATTCTGATGCCGGCTCCTGACGCAATTACTTTGCCTTCACTCTCTATGAAGGGCTTGGCCAGTTTTATAATGGTATCTTTTTTCAAAATACAATCTACATCTGTGCACAAAAAAAGTGAAAACCTAGATGAATTAATCCCCGCATTAGAAGCATCGGCCTTACTGCCTCCATTTTCTTTGTCAACTACCAAAAGATGGCTGTATAGCGGATTGGTAGATTTATAGTGTCCGCGAACGGGTTTTGTTTTGATATGTTCTCTGTAATAGAAATCAATTTTTGTGAGTTCAAATTCGTTGATGAGTTTTTCTAACGTTCTGTCGGTACTTCCGTCGTTGATTATGACTACTTCAAAATTGGGATAATTAAGCGACAAAAGCGACTTCACATTAAAAATAATGTTAGCCTCTTCATTAAAAGCCGGTGCTACTACAGAAACACCGGGCAGGTAAGTAGAATTTACCAAAACCTCTTCTCTGATAAAATTCTTGGCGTTTACGTGTTTTTTTATGGCATAAAAAGACAATAAGGTCAGCATGACATAAATCACAATGTATGAGCCAGAAAATATGGCGATGAAAAATTCAAAGCCTCTGACAAAATCCTCCAAAAAGTCCATGATTTGTATGTTAGGAAGTAAGATTAGCTACATGCTTTCTGATAAGGTCTATGTCCTTATCTTCAGCAAAGTTAGCTATAAAATAGTCACTATCTATGGTATTTAATGAAGAAACTATTTTTATTTTCTCATCAGAATCTATAAAATGATTTTGATGTAGCAACATATCTAAAAAGTTTACAGTTGCTGCAGATCCAATTTCAGACAAGGCATCCAAAATGGCTAATTTGTTAAGTTTGTCTTCGCGGTCATACAAATCAATCAAAGAATCTTCTGCATTGGAAATAGAAAGCTTCTTTATCGCCAAAATGGCCTCGTATCTTATAGTTCGTGAAGGGCTGTTCAACAACTTGATGATTTCACCGGCATTTTGGTTGTGGTTATAAAAACCCATCAATTTGAGTCCGATACGAACGATTGATTCGTTTGAAGACAAAATCCACTTGTCGATATTTGAAGGTAGTGAGAATTTTTTAGATTGTATCAAATCGACAATTTTGAGCTCATCAACCAACCCTATCTTTTTGTTGTAATCTGCTAAAAATTCTATGTTTTCACTTGTCAAAGACAAGAAAGAAACAAAGGCGTCTGAACGAAGCTTTTCGTTTGAATGATACAAATAAGGCCTGATTAATTCGATACCTTTAGTGTAATTAAATACTTGAAAATGATATATCCCAAGTGATTTTTGATGCCAACGCGAATCTTTGATATAGCTTTCACTGAGCTTGTTTAGGTGTAAATCTTCATAAATCTTGTTCAACATTTCCTTTTTGCCTCCTTTGAGGTTAAGTTGATAGTGAACCAAAGTATCCAATAAAATTTCTTTAACAAATTTCTTTTTAAAAGGCAGCTCCCTTTTTAATTCGTCTAAAATTTGTCCATATCCTTCGTCAGACTTAACAAAAAGCAAGTTTGTGATAAATTCAGACGCGCGCATTTTGATTTCTTCTACGCGCAACTTGTTTTCTTCATACACATACCGATTGATGAGCACAACGGCCACAAAAATCATGAAGGCTACAGCAGTAATTGGAATAAGGTATTGTACGAGCATATCTTTTATGAATTCCATTTGAGTTAGAGTTTAGAATTAAAGGCAATAGGTGTCAGCAAAAAGGTAAAAAAAGGGGAATTCAATACACAAATTTATACACTTGTTCACGAACAAGATATACAAACACGCCTTTATTCGATTAAATGTTAAAAAAACACGATGTATGGCACAAGGCCATCTTCTAGTGGTGCTTAAAAACATCCATCTAAACGGCTAAAAACTTACAGAAAAGTTAAATACCTTGACGTAAAAATGCTGTAAATAAAATATTTACCACTTTTCGAGTCCTAAAAGTTTTCGGCCAAGATCGGATAATTCTGCTGCTTTGTATTTGGTTTGCTCCCAATTTCTCGGATCTCCGGGGAAAGCATAACCGGAAGGAGCTATTCTGTCTTTCCAAGATTGAATTCGCCAATTTCTGAGTGTTTCGTTGTCCTCCTCAGCCGGCATCATGGAAACGTACTGAGCAATGCGCACCTTGTCTTTTGAAATATTCGGACGAATTCCATGAGGCAGCAGGCTGTTAAAAATTAACAAATCGCCAGCTTCCAATTTCACTTTTACCAAGTGTTTTTCCAGACCAGTTATATCGGGCTGAAAATGGTTTCTGTCCTCAGGTTGCGTAAGTTTCCAAGTTTCGTAATTTCTGTACAACCAAGGAATACATTGAAAACCTCCCATATCCTCATCCGTTTGGTCAGCCAAGGCCAAAACCCCTTGTACATTTTGCGGTTTGGTTTCCGGGTCGTAGTCCCAATGAATAAATCCTTTGTATTCAAAACCCGGCCTCATCGGAAAATTCAAATTGGCTCGGTCTATAGTAACCCACAATTTTTCGGTTCCCCAAACATCACAAAACGCCTCATAAACACGTTGCGCCTGTCGGTTTTCCCACAAGTATTGATGGTTATACACTTCAACCATACCTGTGCCAATCAACTCCTTCATCTGCATCTCTGCACGCATAGGTGTGTACCATGTGTCGGGTTTGTCCGGGTCTTTTTCTTCAAATTCCCAAAGAAAACGAGCAGTCTTTTCCGCTTGTTCCTTACCAATAGCCTTCTTCACAATTACATAGCCATTCTCTATCCAAAATTTCCAGTCTGATTCTGACAGCACCCGAATCGGTTCGGAGTGGGTCCGTTTGTTGAGACAGATTTTACTGCTTGTTGCCGTGGAAGGATTTCCGGGTTTGTCTTCGTGGTTTTTGTTCGGACTTTTTGAGCCGTAGGCATTTGATTCATGTGTTTGCATATCGATTACTTTTTAGGTTCTACATTAAAATAATGGTTAACTATTCAAAATTAATGACTTAGTACATCATTGTTTTGCATGATTATATCAAAAATTTTCATTATTTTATCCTTTTTTAATATTTTTAGAATTTAAAAAGACAATATTGTTATATTTCACCTATGAAACCACAACTCGAACAGATTAGCCCACCAAAGGGACGTTCATTCAGGATTATGATCAATCCGAACCTGAGTGATCTGTTTTATTGGCATTTTCATCCGGAAATTGAACTCGTTTATATCTATGGTGTAGATGGAAAACGACACGTAGGCAAACACTTGTCCGGTTTTAAAAACAGCGATTTGGTCCTTATAGGTTCCTATATGCCGCACTTAAACTTTGATTACGGCATCAAAAAGCCCTATCAAAAAAGGGTTATTCATTTTCGCCCCGATTTTATGGAACTCGCTCCGGGTCAGTTGCCGGAGTTTAAAACAATCGCCAAACTGTTCGAAAATGCAAAATTCGGTTTGGCTTTTGGCGAAAAAACCAAACAGATGGTTCACAACATGATTGTCGATCTGCACCAGCAAAATGGATTTAAGCAATTTACCAACTTATTAAAAATACTAAACAAACTCGCTTCGGCTACAGATATTCAATACCTACACACATCGCCATACATCAATCCTTACCGAAAAAAAGACCAAGACAGGCTGTCAAAAGTTTACGCATTTATAGAAAATGAATTTCACCGAAAAATAGAAATTAGCGAAGTTGCCGCTTTGAGTTATTTTACGGAAGCTTCATTCTGTCGATATTTTAAAAAAATGACCAAACTCACCTTTGTTGCCTTTCTCAATCAATTTCGTATAGAGAAAGCCAAAAAAATGTTGATGCAAAAGAAAAGTATTTCCGAAACGGCTTGCAGTTGTGGTTTTGAAAGTGTGTCATATTTTAACCGCACTTTTAAGCACATCACCGGGCAAAATCCATCCAATTTTAAGGCCCAATTTTAAAAAATCCATTTTCAAACGCAGGTTTATAGAAATAATACCCAAAAATAATGCGTGAATACAATCCATTTTTAGAGTTTTTTTAAATTTACTTTTCATCGGGCGAGATAGTTTGTAACTTTGCCCGCCGGATAAAACATCTAATGCAGTGCATATCAAATCAAAAAAAGTTGCTTTCTACACCCTGGGTTGCAAGCTAAATTTCTCCGAGACCTCAACAATCTCCAGAGATTTTGAAGCCGAAGGTTACCAAAAAGTTGGTTTTGATGATGTGGCAGACATTTATGTGATTAATACTTGCTCTGTTACCGAAAATGCAGACAAGCAATTCAAAACAATCGTAAGAAAGGCACAACAGCTAAACCCTAAGGCTTTTGTGGCCGCAGTGGGCTGTTATGCACAACTCAAACCCGAAGAACTCGCTGCCGTGGACGGTGTTGATTTGGTTTTGGGTGCTACAGAAAAATTTAAACTCACACACTACCTCAACGATCTATCCAAAAACGAGCAAGCTCAAATTCACGCTTGTGAGATAGACGATGCAGATTTTTACGTAGGTTCCTACGCTATAGGCGATAGAACAAGGGCATTTTTAAAAGTTCAGGACGGTTGCGACTACAAGTGTACCTACTGCACCATTCCTTTGGCCAGAGGCATTTCGCGCAGCGATACTTTGCAAAACGTTTTGAAAAATGCTGCTGAAATATCAGCACAAAATATTCAAGAAATCGTTCTTACAGGGGTCAATATTGGCGACTATGGCAAGGGAGAATTTGGCAACAAAAAGCACGAGCACACTTTCTTAGACTTGGTAAAAGCGTTGGATAATGTGCCCGGCATCAGTCGGCTGCGCATTTCTTCTATAGAACCCAATTTGCTCAAAAACGAAACCATAGAATTTGTAAGTCAATCGAATTGTTTTGTCCCACATTTCCACCTTCCGCTGCAAAGCGGATCTAACGAAATACTCAAGCAAATGCGCAGACGCTATATGAAAGAACTCTATGCAGAACGCGTAGAAAAAATCAAACAGTTTATGCCCGACGCGTGTATAGGAGTCGATGTAATTGTAGGGTTCCCGGGCGAAACAGACACACATTTTCTTGAAACATACCATTTTTTAAACGAGCTAGACATCTCCTATCTGCATGTTTTTACCTACTCCGAACGCGACAACACACCGGCTGCGCTAATGGAAAACCCTGTTGACAAAGGTATAAGGCACAAACGCAGCAAAATGCTTCGAGGACTTTCGGTTAAAAAGCGACGCGCGTTTTACGAAAATCAGCTGGGCAAAGTCAAAACGGTACTTTTTGAAAGTGAAAACAAAGCAGGATACATTCACGGATTTACAGAAAACTACGTAAAGGTAAAAACACCTTGGCATCCGGAATTGGTCAATACCGCTCATCAAATCAGGCTTTCACACATAGATGCAGACGGTTTGGTCAGGTTTGAATGGATGAACCAACCCGATTTTCTGAAAGTTTTCACGGTCGAATTTCAATAAATGGCCGGATATTTGTTTGGATATGCCTCGTGCATAATGCCGTAAACTGCCTCAAAAATATCTTCCTCAGACGGCTTTGAAAAATAATCGCCATCTGTACCATAGGCTGGTCTATGTGCTTGTGCGGTGAGGGTTTTGGGTGCGCTGTCCAAAAATTGATAACCACCTTGGTTTTCCAAAATCTCCTGCATAATATATGCCGAGGCACCACCCGGAACATCTTCATCTACGATGAGAAGTCGGTTGGTTTTCTGAAGGCTTTTAACCAAATCATGCCGAATGTCGAGTGGCAAAAGGGTTTGGATATCTATTACCTCAACGTCAATACCCACTTGTTGCAATTTTTTAGCAGCTTCCACAACAATCCTAAGTGTAGAACCGTAAGAAACCACAGTCACATCGGCGCCTTCTTTCATGATTTCAACCACCCCAATTGGGGTTTTAAATTCGCCAATATTGTTTGGTAAAGGCTCTTTCAAACGGTATCCGTTTAAACTCTCTATCAGCAATGCCGGCTCATCGCTTTCTAGTAAGGTGTTGTAAAAGCCGGCTGCTTGTGTCATATTTCTGGGCACCAAAATATACATGCCACGCAAGAGATGTGCAATACCGCCCATGGGTGAACCGGCATGCCAAATTCCTTCTAGCCTATGGCCCCGGGTACGAACAATAACCGGTGCTTTTTGCTTGCCTAAAGTACGATAGTTGTAGGTTGCCAAATCGTCACTCATAATTTGCAAAGCGTACAACAGATAATCCAAATACTGAATTTCAGCAATGGGCCTAAAACCCCTTAGCGACAGACCAATGCCTTGCCCCAAAATCGTGGCTTCCCGAATTCCGGTATCCGAAACGCGCAAAGTGCCATACTTCTGTTGCATACCTTCGAGGCCTTGGTTTACATCGCCTATATTGCCGCTGTCTTCTCCAAAAATGACTACGTGGGCGTGTTTGTTTAGTAATGCGTCAAAATTGTCTCTAATAATAATTCTACCGTCAACTGGTGCTGCATCAGCATCGTACGCAGGTGCTACAGCTGAAATTTGTGTGGCTTTGTTGGGCAGTTCACTGTAGAGATGTGAACTGTATTTAGGTTGATTTTCAGCTATGTAGTTTGTTATAAAATCCTGTAGATTCTTTTTGGCAGGTACGTTTTCTCTGACAATCAATTGCATCGTCTGTCGTGCGGCGGCCAACACATCTCTGCGGTTTGGCTCGCGTTGCTCGTCAAGTTCTCTGATGATTTTTTCTACAAAACTGCTTTGATCGCTTTCGTCAACGATGCGTTTTAGTATTTTTCTTACCTCGATTTGTGCGCTTTTGATAGGATTTAAAAAGTCGTTCCAAACTTTTGCCTTGGTTTCCCGCACTTCTTTTTTGAGATATTTTTCAAGAGTTTGGAGGTTTTCTTCCGTTTCAATACCTGCTTCCAAAATCCAATTGCGCATTTTGAGGTTGCAATCTCTTTCGCGCTCCCATTGTAATCTTTCTTTGCTTTTATAACGTTCGTGTGAACCTGAGGTGGAATGGCCTTGTGGCTGGGTGACTTCGCGCACGTGAATCAGCACCGGAACGTGCTCGTTTCTCGCTATTTTTCCCGCCTTTTGGTAGGTGTCTATCAAGGCCGGATAATCCCAGCCGTTCACCTGAAGAATTTCATACCCCGATGTGTTTTCATCGCGCTGAAATCCGGAAAGAATTTCTGAAATGCTTTCTTTGGTAGTCTGGTAGCGGTTGTGTACAGAAATGCCATAATCGTCATCCCAAACACTCACCACCATAGGCACCTGAAGCACGCCGGCAGCATTGATGGTTTCAAAAAAGACACCCTCACTGGTACTTGCATTGCCGATAGTTCCCCAAGCTACTTCTTTGCCGCCGTTAGAAAACTTTTCGGAACCCGGTATGTTCAGGTTTTTATACAACTTAGAAGCCTGAGCCAATCCTAATAACCTGGGCATTTGTGCAGCCGTTGGCGATATGTCACCACTCGAGTTTTTCTGCTTGGTCAGGTCTCGCCATGTGCCGTCTTCATTGAGGCTGTGTGTCACAAAGTGGCCTCCCATTTGGCGTCCGGCTGACATGGGATCCGCATTGATATCCGGAAAAGCGTATAAACCCGCAAAAAAATGGTAAACCGACATTTGACCAATCGCCATCATAAAAGTTTGATCGCGGTAGTATCCGGAGCGAAAATCACCGTTTTGAAAAGCCCTCGCCCAAGCCAATTGCGCTACTTCTTTGCCGTCGCCAAAAATACCGAATTTGGCTTTTCCGGTAAGTACTTCGCGCCTTCCCAACAAGCTACACTCTCTGCTGAGTACCGCAATGCGATAATCATTCAGCACTTGTTGCTTAAATTCCTCAAAAGTCATTTCCATAGTACTGGCTTCTTTGGTTTGCATGGAGCGTTTCTTTTTATTGATAACAAAAGTACTAAAAAGTTTTCGTCAAAACAATTGAATTAGTCGAGGCGAATTGACGAAAAATCAATAATTATGCTTTTTTTGTGATAAAAATAAATATTACACATTTTTAAGCCTATTTTTTTGAATAATACTTAACTTCTAGATGATACTGAACTTTTATAAATTCATTTTTCAATAAAACTTTGACTGGAAGCTCATCACTTTTTAACTCCCAAAAATATTGTACTTTTGATGCCTGTAAATTACAAAAAATGCTCAATAAGTTAGACATAGTTAAACAAAGATTTGACGAAGTTTCTGATTTGATTATTCAACCGCAAATCATAGCAGATCAGAAGCGATATATTGAACTCAACAGAGACTACAAAGAGCTCAAAAAGTTGGTTGACAAGCGTGCCGAATATGTAAAAATCATCAACGGCATCAAGGAAGCAGAGGAAATCATCGCCGATGGTTCTGACGCAGAAATGACAGAAATGGCAAAAATGGAGTTGGACAATCTGCGCGAAAAGCTACCAACACTTGAAGACGAAATAAAGTTTTTGTTGATCCCTAAAGATCCGGAAGATGTCAAAAACGCTATTGTAGAAATACGGGCCGGTACCGGTGGAGACGAAGCCAGTATTTTTGCCGGAGATTTATTTAAAATGTACAGCCGCTATTGCGAAAGTAGAGGTTGGCGAACTCAAGTGATGGACCTCAATGAAGGCACCGCAGGCGGATTTAAAGAAATTATTTTTGAAGTATCCGGAGAAGATGTGTACGGCACTTTAAAATACGAAGCGGGTGTGCATCGGGTACAACGTGTACCGCAAACCGAAACCCAAGGCCGCGTGCACACCTCTGCCGCGACCGTGATGGTATTACCGGAGGCCGAAGAATTTGACGTGCAAGTGGACATGAACGATGTGCGCATTGACTATTTTTGTTCATCAGGCCCGGGCGGACAATCTGTAAACACCACCAAATCTGCGGTGCGGCTTACGCACATTCCTACTGGAATTGTAGCACAGTGCCAAGACGAAAAATCGCAACACAAAAACAAAGACAAGGCTTTGCAGGTGCTGCGCTCCAGATTATACGAAATGGAACTGGCGAAGAAAAACGAAGCCGATTCGGCAAGGAGAAGCTCCATGGTTTCCAGCGGCGACCGATCGGCAAAAATCAGGACATACAACTACCCGCAAGGCCGCGTGACAGATCACCGTATCGGCCTCACACTCTATGATTTGGACAACATCATCAACGGCGATATACAGCGAATTATTGACGAATTGCAACTGGCTGTAAACACAGAAAAACTTAAAGAGGCCGGAGAGGTTTTTTAAAAATAAAATGGTGATTCTAGACAAGCTAATCGAACAAATTCGGCAAAAAAAATCGTTCCTCTGTGTGGGTTTGGATCCCGATGTACAGAAAATGCCAGTGCATCTTTTCGAAAGTGATGATGCCGTTTTTGCCTTTAACAAAGCCATTATCGATGCCACGCATCCTTTTGCAGTAGCCTACAAACCCAACCTCGCTTTTTATGAAGTTTTGGGTGTTTCCGGATGGAATAGTTTAAAAAAAACCATTGATTACCTCAACAAAAACCATCCCGACATCTTTACCATTGCCGATGCCAAACGCGGTGATATAGGCAATACTGCGCGCATGTATGCCCATACTTTTTTTGAGACCTTTGGCTTCGACGCCGTGACTGTTGCACCCTATATGGGTCGCGATTCGGTGGAACCGTTTTTGCAGTTTGATAACAAACATACCATTCTTTTGGGGCTGACTTCCAATTCCGGTGCCGACGATTTTCAAAAGCCCAATTTGTACAAAAAAGTGATGCGCGAATCCCAGCAGTGGCAACACGCCGAAAGACTGATGTATGTAGTGGGTGCCACACAAGCCGAAGCACTCACCGAAATACGAAAAATACTTCCCAAAGCCTTTTTGCTCATCCCCGGCATAGGCACACAAGGCGGCAGCTTACAGGAAGTTTGCCGTTTTGGCCTCAATAGTGATATAGGCTTGCTTATCAACGCATCTCGCAGTATTTTGTACGCATCAAACCGGTTGGACTTTGCGGAAAAAGCTGCCGAAGAAGCATCAAAGCTTCAAGCTGAGATGGGCGTTTTTTTGAGTTAATTGCCTCTTTACTTTTCCACCCCGTATTGGTCGACCAAATAAATAAGGCCTGCCATAGCGGCGGCACCCAATTCGAGTTCTCTTTTGTTGACGGCACTAAACACATCTGCTGCAGTGTGATGTATATCAAAATAGCGCTGTGAATCGGGCCGCAATCCGGCCATCACGTTTTCTGCATTCTTTAGGGGGCCAATATCAGCACCACCGCCACCTTTGGTAAAGTGGTTGGTTAAATACGGTTCAAAATGCACCCGCCAACTCAAAAAGGTTTGCATTTGGGCGTCGTTGGCATCAAAAGAAAAACCTCTAGGCGTAAATCCGCCGGCATCACTCTCCAAACCAAAAATGTGTTTTTCACCTTTTTGTTTGGCTACTTCTGCGTACTTATTACCACCGCGCAAGCCGTTTTCTTCATTCATAAACAACACTACCCGGATGGTGCGCTTGGGCCTATATCCCATGGTTTTGAAAAGCCGCAACACCTCCATAGACTGTACAATACCGGCACCGTCATCATGCGCACCATCGCCAACATCCCAGGAATCGAGGTGTCCGCCGACCACGATAATTTCATCGGGAAATTGGCTTCCTTTTATTTCTCCTATCACATTGTGAGACAGGACTTCGCCGTCGTTACGAGACGTTTGTTTGAAAAAAAATGTTGTTTTTGGGTCTAACTTTAACATGGCACTCAACATCTCAGCACCGTTGGTGCTAATGGCTGCAGCCGGAATCCATTGGTTTCTGGGCAAATCGCCGTAGCGCATGGTTCCGGTATGCGGATAATCATCAAGTTTGTGTGACATGGATCGGACGATCACGCCCAAAGCGCCGTATTTGGCTGCTTCTGCTGCACCTTGCACGCGTTGGTCAACGGCACCACCATAGGCTTTGAACGTTTCGATGACATTCGGATCCATCGGACGGTTGTAGAATACTATTTTTCCTTGGATGCTGTCTTTGCCAATTTTGGCTAAATCGTCAAAAGATTTGACTTCAACCACCCGAGATTTCAAACCATTTGGTGGCGTAGCTACCGAACCTCCCAGTGCCAGAATTGGAACACTGTTGGTTTGGCTGTCGCCTGAAGAAATGTAAGCAATTTCCGGAGTGCCACGTATCCACTTGGGCACCATGACATCTTGTAACCAAACGCGGTCAAGAGTGAGGTTCTTTAGGGTTGCTTCCCCCCACTCCACTGCTTTGGCAGCGCCGTAAGATCCTGAGATTCTATGGCCTATTTTTAGGGTTAAATGGGATAGCCAATCATAACTTTTACCTGCTGTCAATGAGGTAGAGAAAAGTTTTTTGATAAACAAGGAGTCTGAAGTATGGTTAGGTGTTTGTGCAGAGACGACATCTGCCGACAATAAAAATAAAGGAATCAAAAATAGGGACTTAGTTTTCATTACTGAGTTTTGTTTTATAAAATTGGATATTGGCTTCTGTTTCAGCATCGAGTTGGGGTTCTTGTATGTCGTGATAGTTTGATAAAACCTCGTAAATAACGGAAGCAACGATGAGCCTTGACAGCACCTTGTCATCCGACGGAATCACATACCAAGGCGCATGTGGCTTGGAGGTTTGGTTTAATATGTCTTTGTAGCAATCCTGATAAAGATTCCACAATTCTCTTTCCTTTAAATCTGCGGGAGAAAACTTCCATTGATGCGATTTGTTTTCCAACCTTCGCAGCAACCGTTGTCGTTGTTCTTCTTTGGAAATATGCAGGAAAAATTTAAAAATAACGGTTCCATTTTCAGAAATGTGTCTTTCAAAATCATTGATTTGACGGAAACGGTTGTCCCAAAATCCGGGCGTGATGTCGTCTGTACTCTCAACTTTAGGAATATTTTCGCCCAATATGTAGTTAGGGTGCACACGAGTAACCAACACATTTTCGTAATGTGTGCGGTTAAAAACGCTGAATTTACCCCTTTCGGGCAATGCCACATAATGCCGCCAAAGATAATCGTGCCTTTTTTCAAGTGCAGTGGGCGTCTTAAAACTGTGTACTACTACGCCACGCGCATTCAAATCTTTGAAAACCTCTCTAATCAGGCTGTCTTTTCCGGCTGTGTCCATACCTTGCAAGCAGACTAAAACCCCGTATTTGCCATGTGCATACATTTTGTCTTGCAGTTTTGCCAATTTTCTACGCAGTTTTTTGAGTTGCTTTTCTGCTTCAACCTCAGACAAATCAAAATTGGCCTTGGATGAAATTTCTTCTAAGGTTTCCAATGGTTTTGGTATGTAATCGGAAGGTAAAATATAATGCATCTCTAAAAATTTAGGCTAAATATAAAAAAGATTTACCACTATGCTTTGCTATCTTTGAAAAAGACTTTACAAATAAGCATGTTCAAAAAGTTTATTCAGAAAATTAAAAAGCTGCTCAAGCAAGGCATGAGCAGCAAAACATTGGCAGTAAGCTTGAGCTTTGGCTTGGTTTTCTCGCTGATCCCTCTACCTTGGGCGTCCACCTTACTCATCAGTTTTATAGGTTTGCGGCTTCGTTGGAACATCCCGCTACTGTTGCTTTTGAGCTATGTAGTGTTTCCTTTGCAGCTTTTTCTACTTATTCCTTTTATAAATTTTGGCAGGTGGATGACCGGATTGGGTACTTTTGACCTAACGGTTGAACATCTGTCAATGATACTCGAATCGGGTTGGCTGTTTTTTATCAGAGCCTTAGGCTTACAACTCGTCTTTGCCCTGTTTGGCTGGTTGGTAGTTAGTGTGCCTACTTTTTTGGCGAGTTGGTTGTTGTTGCGACGGTTGTTGAAAAAATGGCCCGATAATATGAAAATGGATTCAGGCGAAAATTAAGTTTTGATTACCTTTACTTTTTTAAAAAAAGCATATGGAAATTATCGGAATTATTTTAGCGTCTCTGGTTTTTGGCATCGTTGGATTTTGGTTGGGCAATAAGTTTTCTAAAGTTAAAAGTGAAGTAGAAAACGGAAAAACGGAAACGGACAACCAACACCTTCGCGCATTGCTCTCATCACAAGAACAAAACATAGACAAAGCCGAGAATGAAGTAAAGACCTTACGTGCGGAAAAAGAAGGTTTGCAAATCAAGTTGGCCCAAAGCACTTCTGCCTTAGAGAATTTACAAGAAAAACAAAAAGACCAACAAGCCGATTTGGAAAAATTACAACAGAAGTTCCAGAAGGAATTTGAAAACCTTGCGCAAAAAATATTGGACGAAAAATCGGCCAAATTCACCCAACAGAACAAAGAAAATATCCAGAATCTTCTGAATCCGTTGCAGGACAAGATCAAAACTTTTCAAGAAAAAGTGGAAGTTACCCACAAAGAAAGTATTGTCAATCACGCCTCGCTGAAGCAACAAATTTTAGACCTGCGAACCCTCAACGAAAATATTACCAAGGAGACCACCAACCTCACCAAAGCACTCAAAGGCGAATCTAAAACTCAAGGCAATTGGGGCGAGCTCATTTTGGAACGCGTCTTAGAAAAATCGGGTTTGGAAAAAGGTTTGGCTTACGAAGTACAACAAAGCATGACCAATGAAGAAGGCAGGCGGCTACAACCCGATGTGGTGATTCACTTGCCAGACAACAAAAGATTGGTTATCGATGCCAAGGTGTCGCTTACGGCTTACGAAAAATACATGAACGAAGAAGATGAAACCCAACGCGAACTCCACATCAAAAGCCATCTCATTTCCATTCGAAAACACGTGGAAGAACTGAGTAGTAAAAATTACGATGCATTATTTCAAGACGCAAGCCCGGATTTTGTGTTGATGTTTGTACCCATAGAACCGGCTTTTGCGGTAGCCGTAAATACTGACCCTCAACTGTACAACAACGCTTTTGACAAGAACATTATTATTGTGACTCCCACCACCCTGTTGGCCACGCTTCGCACGGTGCAAAGCATGTGGACCACCCGGAAACAACAAGAAAACGCATCTGAAATTGCCAGACAAGCCGGTGCTTTGTACGACAAGTTTGAAGGCTTTGTGACAGATTTGATAAAAATGGGTAAGAAAATGGATGAAGCCAAAACCGAATACAAAAACGCGATGAACAAGCTTACAGAAGGAAGGGGAAACCTGGTAAGTTCTGTGGAGAAATTAAAGGCGATGGGCGCTAAAGCCAAAAAAACACTGCCCGAAAAATTGTTGGAGCGCGCAGGCGATGATGGTTTATCAAACTAGACATCTGCTGGTTTATAGATTCCAGAAAAACACTTCGGAATTAACAGAAATTTAGAATTGTTTTCTCTTTATATATGCTATTTTTATGCAAAAAGCCAGATTATTTTCATGAAACATATCATCGCTTACTCTTTTCTTTTTTTGGCATCTGGCTTGTATAGCCAAACTTCCATTCGTGCCGAGCTCAACGAAAAGATAAACAATCGGGAATACTATCAACTTGCGAACGGACACGCATCTAAAATCGTGGCTACATATACCGTAGATCCATACTTTTTCGAGTCTCCCAAATATACTTTGGAACGTTGGGAGTACAATTTTATAGGCAAAGACAGCGTCAGCGGATTTGCAAAAAAAGACGGCGATTTGGTTTACAATTTTGCATTTAAGTTGGATGCTCTGCAACGTAAAATAGATCTAAAGGAACGAACCAAAAGCTACCTCTCGGGCTGGATTTTAAGCCATGTAAAATACACCTACAAAGATGCGTTTAAAGATTTGCATATTTACAAAGCTGACGGCACGCTAAACTATCGCGTCCGCGTGGCTTTTGACAGCCTCGGAAACCCAAATTACTTAGCAAGCTTAGACGCTAAAAACAATTTTCAAGCCATCGCGCTGGCCGAATACCAATATGACCAAAAATATTACAACTACAGCATAATGAACGCCACAGGGAGGGTGCTTTTAGAAGAGGTACAATATTACAACCACGACTACATCATCCAAAAAAACGAAAAAGGAGATGTTGTCAAAATGTACGAGCCTTTTGAACCAGTCTTTTTGGGCATCATCTATCTGATTGATTACAAATACGACAAAAGAGGAAATTGGACACAAAAGAAGGTAACCACACAAACCCCCGAAGGCACTTGGGTTTCTCTTCAAATCAGAAGGAAAATAAGCTATGTTGATTGAATCGATACGGTGTGAAACAGAAAACTATAAACCTCTTTTTAAGTTTATATAACTATCTTTGTCGAGTCTAATCTCTGTCAAAAAACTTAAACATGAAGATTTTAACCCATCTCCTTACCATATTTATTGCTTTTATGATACTAGGTTGTAAAAACAAATCTGAAAATGAAACAGTGCCTAACGACATCCAAAAACCTTTAGCTGAAGTGCCTCTGGCCGAACGCGCACCGGCATTCCACCGCAGCCTGATTACTATTGACACACACAACGATATTAACGTCAATAACTTTACAGCCGAAAAAAATTACACCCAAGATTTAGACACACAAGTAAACTTGCCCAAAATGGAAGCCGGCGGTCTCGATGTGAGTTGGTTGATTGTGTACACAGGACAAGGACCGCTCACAGAAGCCGGATACAAAGCTGCCTATGCCAATGCCATATCTAAATTTGAAGCCATCCACAGGCTGACAGCAGAAATAGCCCCTGACAAAATTGGCTTGGCAACCTCTTCAGATGAAGTGCGCAAAATTATAGACAGTGGAAGAAAAGTGGCGATGATTGGTGTAGAAAATGCCTACCCGATTGGCACAGATTTGACCCGCATAGAAGAATTCTACAAACTGGGGGCGCGCTATATGTCCTTGGCCCATAATGGCCACAGCCAACTGAGCGATTCGAACACAGGCGAAGCTGATGGCGTTTGGCTGCACAACGGACTCAGCGAACTTGGCAAAAAAGCCGTTTTAGAGATGAATCGGTTGGGCATCATGATAGACATTTCTCACCCGTCAAAAGAAGCCATCAAACAAATGATTGCCCTGAGCAAAGCACCGGTTTTAGCTTCTCATTCTTCTGCAAGAGCACTGTGCAACCACAGCCGAAATTTGGACGATGAATTGTTGGCATTGGTTAAAGAAAATGGAGGTCTGGTGCAGACTGTTGCTTTTGGCGCGTATTTAAACAAAGAAAAAAACGATCGATTTGTAACAGCGCGTCAAAACATCTATGAAGTTTATGCAGACAGCTTGGATTTTCAACTCCTCGACAGGACTGATATTGCCGAACTTTCTGAGGCTGCTCGTGCCGCCTATTTTGAAAAATACAGCCAGGTAAGAAGTCTAGCTGCCACCGAAGTGGCAAACCTCACCAAATCTATGGACGTGGTGAATGTATCCGATTTTGTAGATCACATAGATTATTTGGTCAAGAAAATTGGTATTGAACACGTAGGCATCAGTTCCGATTTTGATGGTGGCGGTGGTATTTCTGGTTGGGAAGATGCATCAGAAAGTTTTAATGTAACTATGGAGCTCATAAACCGTGGATATAACGAAAAAGAAATTGCCATGCTTTGGGGCGAAAACCTGCTCAGGCTGATGAATGAAGTGGAAGCCGTTGCAAAATCTTTGAAATAAAAAACATATTGAGTTTCATCGCACATTTATTATTAAAATATTTTAAGAATTAGAAACTTACGCTAATTTATCCATGAAAAAAATTTTGATTATAGACGACGACAGAATGATTGTCACCATTCTTCAATTTCGACTTGAAAAGGAGAAATTCAACATCATTGTGTGTGAAGATGGTAAAAAAGCGAAAAAGTTGATGGAAGTCGAAAAGCCCGATTTGGTCATTGCAGACATTATGATGCCCATGGTGTCGGGTTTGGAAATTATAAATTTCATCAGAAATAAAAAGAAATGGGACATTCCTATAGTGGTTTTATCTTCAATAAATGATGATAAGACATTGCTGGAAGCCTACACTTTGGGTGCAGACGAATTTGTAACCAAACCCTTTAGTCCCGAAGAATTGGTCATTCGTATCAAAAAAATGCTACTTTCAACAAGATCGAATGCCTAAATTTTTAAGCAAACAAACACACCTCACTTTTTTATGTCAACCATCAAAAATTTACTTTTTGACTGCTGTCTCAAGGCATGCAACGCGCGCGAACAAGATTATGTCAATGAAATTACTCTTATCAAAGAATCCCTAGAAATGATGTCGGGTAATGATGAAGAGGGCAGCGATTCGCAGCGCGAAAATTTACTGGAAAACCTCACTAAAAACAACCAAAGACTGATAGATGTCAGAAGCCAAATAGCGACACTCGGCAATATCAATCCAAATATTTCGCACACTGTTGCCAAACTGGGAAGTCTGGTAGAAACCAGCGCAGGAAGTTACTTTTTGAGTGTAAGTGTCGGGAAAATTGTATTAGAAGGGAAAATTTACTATGCCGTATCGGAGCATTCTCCCATCGGGCTTGTTTTGATGCATTGCAGCGCTAGTGAGCAAATCGTTTTTAACAACACCCGTTTGGAGATTGTTTCTGTTGCTTGAAAAGCATTTCAGCAGGATTATATTTGTCTAAAACACATCGTCCTTGTTCTCGGGGAAGTAGAATATGAGGAAGAAAATCATGGCAAAAGTCATTTCAAACAATTCCCACTTTCTATCCGCATTTATGGTGAGCATCAAAAGCGTAAACAAGACGAAGACAATGACCTGATTCCACCTAGGAATTGGAAAGCCAAACCGCACAAAAGTATTTTTTATCAAACTTGATTTTTTGTACAACCACGGAATAAGCGTTAGATAGAGAATGACCACCAATCCGAACAATTGTGTAAAAATAATTTTGTTCACTTTTTTTCCGGAAACAACCAAGTTGTGCAAATTCGTTTCTTGCTGCGCGTTGTTTTGAAGGAAAAATTCGCCCGATTGTATATCAAAAATACGTTGTCCCCACGATATTTCTTCTCCGGCACCAAAGAAAAACACAATGGCCGTTAGCAACACACCAACCTTCCATAGCAAGGGTTTTGCAGCACCCAATTTAAAAAGACGGATAAGTTGCAAAACAGCAACCATTAGTAAACCAAGAGCCGTCATGTTTTCTATAAAACCGTCTTCTTGGGCAAAATGGGTGTTAAAAAAATCGGGGTTCACCAAGGCAATCCATATACCTATAATGTGAATGACCAACAGAAAAGCATACATCAATACTTCTGTGCGCTTAAGTTCATTGAGAATCATATTTAGTCAGTAAATATAAATTGGCCGTTAACCTCGATTTGTGATTTTTTCTAGATTTATCAGCATAGTTGATGTCAATGTGTTCCAATGATTCTATCCGATAATCCTTTTCAAAAGTAGCCAAAAATTTTGATTCCATTTTCTCATTGACTAAAAAAGTTGCTTTCTCAAAAAGAGGTGGATTTACGAACCTGTCATACTGTGGCAGTTTGAAGCCATAATTCCAAATGATTTCGGGGCTGATTTCACCGTAAGAATAACTTTTTGTTTGGTACTTGGCTTCGTATGATGCGATAACTTTCGGCGAAACAATCTCTTTGTTGTCATAAAACACACCGGCCATAGGGATGCCAAAACTAACTATGGTTGCGATGACCAATACGTTGGTATAGAAAAGTTTGTCGAATAATTTTTTTTGAAGCAAATAAATTTTTAAAACACCTATTCCAATTAAGAATAAGGAAGTTAATATATACGAAACTATATACTCCTGCCATGCGTCTTGCAACAAAAAAAAAGCGGCGATGGGAAACGCAAAACAAACCACAATTAATAGCCAATAGTGTACCCTAAAAGGCCATTTTTCGGTCTTAGAAAACTTGTTCCACATAAGTGTTGCGACTTGTATATAAAAGGAAGTGGTAATGGCTAAGGGAATCATCACGGGAAATAAATAGCGTTTCTTTTTTTCGGGAATCAGCGAAAGTAAGACCACGCCTATTATAGTCCACAACAAAGAAAATTGATACAGTTTCAAATTTGAAACCCGCTTTTTCATATAAGGATACCAAAGACTCATAAATGCGGGAATAGTCCAAATACCGAGTTCCGTAAAAAAATCGAAGTAGTAATAAAGCGGCCTGACATTGTTGCTTAACCATGCATTAGACTCCACTTCGGCAATCTGTTCGGCCGAATTTTCATCAAAGAGATAAATATAAAAAGGCCACCAACTGCTAATGAGTAAAGCAATTAAGACAAGAAAAATGATGGCAACCGGACTGATATTTGATTTTTTGAAGCGATAGACTATTCCGTAAGCTATTAGAAAAGGAAGCAGCAGCGCAAAATGAGAAACCGGTCCTTTGCTCAAAAAAGAAAAACCAATACAAATACCGGCTACAAAAGCGGCATTCAAATTTTGGTCAGTTTTTTCGAAAAGCTGAAACAAACAAGCCAAACCCATCAGCATAAAAGCATGTGCATAAATATCCCAGGTAGCTTCTCTGCCCGTGAAAATGGTGGAGAAAGCAGTGGCTAAAATCAGTACAGAAAGCAGTGTTTGAGACTTATCAAACCCGGCGTGACGCATCAATTTTCGGAGGGCAAAAAACAACAAAAGCGACATGAGTGCTGCAGCGAAACGAAGCATAAAGATGTTTTGCAAACCAAAAATTTTGGCAAATCCTGCGGTAATCCAAGTGGGCAAAGGTGGTTTTTCGTATCTGGGAAGGCCGTTCATGCGCGTCAAAATCCAATTGCCATCGTGCAGCATTTCACGAGCTGTAATAAAATTGCGGGCTTCCATGATGTTTACTTCCAACACATTCAAATTGGGCACAAAAACTGCCGCCCAAATAATGAGAATCACCAAACCATCTCTTTTTAAAATCGAATCAAAAAAAGTGGTTTTCATATCTTAACTGGCTTTTTTTCAACATAATACAAATATATATTTCTAGAATAGACAATCAAGCCAAAGGTGTGACCCAATATCAAAACATAATCTATTCTAATGATGGCATAGCAAAATATAAGGAAAGAACCTATGAGGCTTAAAATCCAAAATCCGAGGGGAAGTATAGAATGTTTTGCTTTTTCTGAGTAGAGCCATTGATACACAAACCTAAGGATAAAAACAATTTGCGCAATGACACCAAAGAGCAACAAACCATGTGGGAGTGCTTCGTTTTGAAAGAGCAATTCTCGGTCTTGCGCTCCGTTGTTATAGGAAAACCCGATAATCAGAAAAGGAAAAAGGTAGAGAAAATACCGAAAGGGACGGACAAGTTTTTTCCACTCGCCTTGCATTTGCATATTTCGGATATAAATAAAATATGTGAGTGATTGCCCCAACATAATTGAGAAATCGTGTCGCAACCAACCGTACACAAACATCAAAAAAGAGGCTAAAAAACTCAACTGCCAAAACAAAGTTGGCGTGGTAATTTTTCGAGCTTTTTCAGACAATATCCACTGAGAGAGCATTCTCGACATAAAGAGCGCTTGAGCGCTGAATCCTAAAATAAGAATGAGCCAGTGTTGCATAAATCTACTTGTAGGCACAAAGTTAGCAAATACTTACGGCAACAAATAATTTGAAAAAATGTTAAGGAGAATTTAATTCTGTACATCTTGTTGTTGCACATGGTAGCGTATGTATCTTTTTTTCATCCACAAGTAGGCAAAACAATCCATCAGCGGTTTAAGCAATCTATTCCATAAGCCGAATTTGGCCTGACCTGCCATGCGCGGAAAGTGCCTGACGGGAATTTGAATAATGCGCCCTTCTTGAAGCAAAACCATTGCCGGTAAAAATCTGTGCAAACCTTTGAACATCGGAATTTGTTTGGCCACATCCGTTTTAATAACTTTCAAGGGGCAGCCCGTATCATCCATACCATCGTGGGTAAATGACCTGCGTATGCCGTTGGCAATTTTTGAAGACATATTTTTCACAAACGAATCTTTTCTGTCTGCCCTAACGCCCGTGACCAATTCATAATCAAACCGATAAGGCAACAACAAATTGAAATCTTCGGGTGCGGTCTGTAGGTCGGCATCTATATAGCCGACCCAAGGCGTTTGCGCAAAGTCAAACCCGGCTTTTATGGCCGCACTCAATCCGCAGTTTTGTTCGAAGCTGATGTAGTTAAAATGGGGTTGTCGGTCGCAAATTTTCTCTATAATTGCCTGGCTTCCATCTGTAGAGCCATCGTTGACAAAAAGTATTTTGGCAGAAACCAAACTCATCTTTAAGAAATCTGTCATTTCCTTCTCAACCCTTACAAGATTTTCTTCTTCGTTGTAAACCGGGATAATAATAGTGAGTTCGGGTTTCAATTGTACAGATTAAGAATAGGACAAAAGTATTGAAACTTTTAAAATATCATACAAACGCATTTAATATATCAAAGAAACATCGCCTTTGCCTTCTCTGATGACTTCGGGCTCTGCCCCACTCAAATCCACAACCGTTGAAGCGACATTGTCTCCGTAGCCGCCATCTATGACCACGTCAACAAAATCTTTCCACTTTTCAAAAATCAGTTCAGGATCTGTGGTGTATTCAATCACCTCATCTTCGTCGTGGATAGAAGTTGAAGCTATAGGATTACCTAGTTTTCGTACCAATTCTATGGCAATGGCATTGTCCGGAATTCGAATGCCTACTGTTTTCTTTTTCCTAAAAACTTTGGGTAAGTTATTATTGCCGGGCAAGATAAAGGTGTAGGGTCCGGGCAGGGATTTTTTTAATATTTTGAAGGTTTTGGTGTCTATTTGTGCCACAAAATCTGATAGGTTGCTAAGATCTGAACAAATAAAAGAAAAATTGGCTTTATCGGGTTTTACGTCTTTGAGGCGTGCCAATCTTTCCATAGCGCGAACGTTTGTAATATCACATCCCAAGCCGTACACTGTGTCTGTCGGATAAATCACCAATCCTCCATTCATCAATACATCAACTACTTTTTGTATGGCAACCGGATTTGGATTTTGAGGGTATATTTTTATAAGTACAGCCATGAAGCAACTAATTTTGCACTAAAGTAAGTAGAATTTTAAAACCACCGAAATAACTTGATACAACAGGCTTTGGATTTCTAAAATTTCATTCCTAAAGTCAGTACAACATTGGTGTTGGTTATGTTCATGTTTGCTGTATCGGTCAAACCTGTGGTAAAAAGAGGGCGTTTGGCATCTCTTTCGGCTCGTTCGAAAGCGGCATCTATATTAAAAATACCAAAGTTGTAACCCACACCTAAAGAAAACGCATCGAGTTCGCCCAGCGTTTCGCCGTCTTTGTAAGGACTGTCTTCATATCGATATCCACCGCGCAAGCTCAAGCCTCCCATTCTGTATTCACCGCCAATTTTGTATGCGCTAGCGTCGGTGAGCAATTGGTCGATGGCTTGGTTTTGTTGACGGAAAAAGGGATCGTTTTCAGGGCTAAACTCCATATCAGAATAGTCTTTATAGCTGTAATCAAAACTCAACAAACCCCGTTGACCGAACAGCAACGCCAAACTTCCTGTGAGTTTACCGGGTGTCCTGAGGCTGTATTCAGGAAAGAAATTTACAATGTTTGGACTGATGTTTTCCAGTATTTGGTTTTCTCCTTCAGTCCTGAGCGTTCGAACAGATTGTACAAGCCTGTCTCTAATATCATACCAAGTGGGCGATTCGTAAGAAGCACCAACACGAACATATTCGTTGACCTTGGCTATGGCACCTAACTGAAATGAAAAACCGTCTCCATCTGAACGCAAGTGATTTTCAAAACCGATTTGATTGATAAAAGAGTCAGGATTGGTTGCCTCCTCAAAGAGAAATGTAGTCTGGGAATAATCTATGGAATGGAAGTTGAGGTTCAATCCCAGATAGAGCATATCTTTATAAGCTGCTGCAAAATTGGCAGTAAATTTTCCGTTGTAGCCTGAAGATATGAACGAATACTCTTGAAAAACCGGTCCGGAACCCACGTTGCTCACATACAAACTATTGTCCGGATTGTCCGGATTCAAAGGATCGATGACAAAAGATTGGAAACCCAGAAAAGCTTGTTGCGCACCAAAACCTTCCGTTTCTCCTAAAAATTGAAATAAATCGTCTATAGATTCGCCTTCGCGAAGCGATAACAAATCCAGTGGCACACCATCGGCAAAGCTTAAAAAATAATTGTCGATTGAATTGTTGGTGTTGGTACCCGCTATAAAAATTTGGTTGTCAAAATTTGCTGTTGTTTCATAGTTAAAAGCAAGTGCTAATCTGGTCCAATCACTGCTGCCACCGGTTTCATTAAACACAAAAACGGTTCCCAACTGATTTAAATCAAAGCTGTTTTCTGAATCATTGGTAGCCGTCCCGAAAAAAACAGCATCGTTGTCCACGTCTAGGTTGGAAAGCGTAATGGCACCTTGACTTGCGTTAAAAATTGCTGATCCGGCCGGATTTACATTGATGGCAGACAAGTCGCCACCCACGGCACCGAAAGCACCGCTCATGGCTCTGAAGCGAGCCGTCCCTGTAATTTCATCCATCGAAAACCGAAGCCCGTCTTGAATTTCCTGAGCTTTGAGTGCGGAAAAGAAAGTGACACTCACCAAAAAAGTGTAAAGTAGTTTCATCTGTTTATATTTATTGTTTTTCAAAGGTCAGATGGAACACCCTAGGATAATCATACTCCTGTGTGTCAATCTTTTTATATGGGTGTTTCATCTGTTTATATTTATTGTTTTTTAAAGGTCAGACGGAACGTCCTAGGATAATCATACTCCTGTGTGCAAAATTTTTGCATGGGCGTTTCATCTGTAAATATGTATTGATTTCTATTGATTTTGCCTCCACTGAGCTCAGCACAGAAATGGAATTCGCCAATCACGATTTGAAGTTGTGATCCTGAAAACAAGATTTCTCAAACTCAAAAATGGAATAATTTAAATGATTCACGATTGGCAAACCAGCTGATATTTTTATCATATGGCTTTAGATAGCCAAATAAATCTGATTTAGTTAGATCCACCTCTACCTCCACCTGAGGAACGTATGGCACCGCCACTTCGACCACCACCTCCGCCACCAGAACGGATGGCACCTCCACTACTTCTGCCGCCGCCACTTGATCGGATGGCACCTCCGCTACTTCTGCTTCCACCTGAGGAGCGAATTGCACCACCGCTACTTCTGCTTCCGCCTGTGGAGCGAACAGCACCGTTGCTTCCCCTGCTCCTGATTCCGGATGAAGAACGGGTAAGTACGCCGGTTCTACCACCTGTATATTCCGAACGACCTCGCGAGCCGTTACCGGAGCGGATATCTCCCGTTCCTCTAGATCTTAGTCTTCCGTTTACATCTCCTCGCGTACTGGTATTGACACGGCGGCTATAATAACCCGTGCTTCTGATATTACTAGTTGTTGAAACGGTTCCTCTACCGTTGGTTCCTCGCGTTCCCACTTGTGAACGTATTCTAGAATTTGAATTCCCATCGGCACTGACTCTGTTTCTGTAGTACGAAGTATTTCTAACATCTGTAACACGTCTGCCGTTAGAATTTGTCACCGAACTTCCTCTTCGGGTCGTTGTTGTCCTTCCGTTGTTTTCTGACACCACACCGCGTGAACTGTTTACACGAGACACGCTACCTCTGCGACTGCTGTTGTAGGCAACATGACTGCGGCTGTGGCCAAAACCACCACCATAGTAATATGGATTATAAGAATTATAAAAACCAAAGCCAAATCCTCCATATGCAAAACCAAATCCATATCTAGGATAACCATACCCATAACCGTAGTATGGGCGGGCATATCCATAATAAGGTCGGTATCCAAAACCATAGTCATAATATGGGTAGCCAAAGCCATAGCCGTAATAAGGATAGCCAAAACCTCCCCAATATCCTGCTCCATAACCGTAGAAAGGACTGTAATTGTTGTAATAGTTAATCACGACGGATTCTGTCTCATCACCCCATCCGCCATAGCCTTCACTGTAAGTATAAGATTCGCTACCAAAATTGAGGTTATCGCCATCAAAATTGGCAGAAGAATAGCCGTCTATATCTGTAAACACTTCAGGATTGGCCGTGGTATCTACAGCGTTCATATTAATTCTGTATTGGTTTGACTTTTCAGCAAAGTAGTTTTTGTAAAAAGAACCGGAATCTTCACCCCCTTCACTGCGCTCTACAACCTTGGAAGGATAGGTATTAGTGGGTGTGTTGTACACAACAGGTTCTCCGTAAACGCCGTCTGAAACCCCTGCGTATTCATAAGTACCGCAAGCCGAAGCAAACAAAAGACCCAAGGAAAGTACCCCATAGGTTTTGATAGATTTGAATGATACTTTAAGGAAATTTTTCATGACGGTGTATTTTAATTGTTGTACAATACAAAAATAGCTAATTTTGGCGAACTATTTTTTTTATGTAATAACACAAGATTTGTGCCAAACGAATTTTTATGAGTAAAAACTTGACCACAAGAGCAGAAGATTATTCAAAATGGTATAACGAATTGGTCGTAAAAGCCGATCTTGCCGAAAACTCCGGCGTGCGCGGCTGCATGGTTATCAAACCCTACGGATATGCTATCTGGGAAAAAATGCAAGCACAGCTTGATAAAATGTTTAAGGAAACGGGACATCAAAACGCCTATTTTCCGCTTTTTATACCCAAATCATATTTTTCAAAAGAAGCCAGCCATGTAGATGGTTTTGCCAAAGAATGCGCCGTGGTCACCCACTACAGGTTAAAAGCATCCGAAGACGGCAAAAGCGTGGTTGTCGATGAAAGCGCAAAACTGGAAGAAGAACTTATCGTTAGGCCTACTTCCGAAACCATCATTTGGGATACCTACAGAAAATGGATTCAGTCCTATCGCGACTTGCCTTTGCTCATAAACCAATGGGCAAACGTAGTGAGGTGGGAAATGCGAACGCGACTGTTTCTTCGCACGGCCGAATTTCTGTGGCAAGAAGGCCATACGGCACATGCTACTAAACAAGAAGCAATAGAAGAAGCCGAAAAAATGATGCAAGTGTATGCCGATTTTGTTCAAAATTTTATGGCTATTCCTGTCATCAAAGGAACAAAAACAGCTTCAGAGCGCTTTGCGGGTGCACTGGAAACCTATTGCATAGAGGCCTTGATGCAAGACGGAAAAGCACTGCAAGCAGGCACTTCTCATTATTTGGGGCAAAATTTTGCCAAAGCCTTTGACGTAAAGTTTGCCAACAAAGAAGGCAAACAAGATTACGTTTGGGCAACTTCTTGGGGTGTTTCCACCCGGCTTATTGGCGCACTTATCATGACACATAGCGATGACAATGGCCTAGTCTTGCCACCAAACCTCGCCCCCATCCAAGTAGTCATTGTTCCTATTTTTAAAAATGAAGAACAGTTAGAAGCCATAAACCAAAAAGTAGCCGAGATCCAAAAAGCCTTGCAACAGAGAAACATTTCTGTTAAATACGACAACCGAGACACCCAAAAACCGGGATGGAAATTTAACGAATATGAACTCAAAGGCGTACCGCTTCGCATCGCTATAGGACCTAAAGATTTGGAAAATGGCACTGTGGAACTCGCCAGACGCGACACGCTCACCAAAGAAGTTATTGCTGTAGATGCCATTGTTGATAGAATAGGTCACCTGCTTGACGAAATACAGACAACGCTTTTTCAAAAAGCGAAAAACTTTAGAGACAGCCACATCACGCTTGTGGACGACTACACTAACTTTAAAGAATTGCTGGAGACCAAAGGTGGTTTTTTAGCTGCGCATTGGGACGGAACGCCCGAAACAGAAGAAGCCATCAAGCAAGAAACCAAAGCAACGATAAGGTGCATTCCTATTGGGAATACCCCAGAAAATGGCCTGTGTATATACAGCGGAAAACCATCTGCGCAAAGAGTACTTTTTGCAAAAGCATATTAAACAAAAAAGCCGTTATAAATTTTATTTGAGGGCTTGCGCCTTTAAAAAATAATTGTATTTTTGCAACCGCAATTTTGCGAAAAGGTCCGTTCGTCTAGGGGTTAGGACGCCAGGTTTTCATCCTGGTAACAGGGGTTCGATTCCCCTACGGACTACAAGAATTATATAAAAAAATTTAGATCTACAAAGATGGCAAATCACAAATCAGCGCTCAAGAGAATTAGAAATTCCGAAGTAAAAAGACTTAGAAATAAGTATCAACACAAAACCGTTCGTAATTTGATAAAAAAATTGCGAGGTACCGAAGATGCAAAAGAGGCGCAAACCCTTTTGCCTACTGTTGCTTCAATGATAGATAAATTGGCTAAGAAAAACATTATTCACCAAAATAAAGCCGCCAATTTAAAATCAAAACTTGCCCGAAAAGTAACAGCTGTTTCTGCATAAGGCTAACTCAAATCTGCATATATCAAAAGTTCTGGTTGTAGAGCCAGAACTTTTTTGTTTATTTAAAGCTACTGTTTCGTAAATTAGCCAAAAAGTTTGCTTTGGCTTCTCATTCCCTTGCCATCAGGATATTTGATTTTTTAAAAAAATATCCGCCTTTCAACATGCTTACACAAAGTGAGCTGCTCACAGTCTGTGAAAACATTCAAGTTTCCTACTTCGACACCAAAGACGTAATTTTCAACGAAGGTGAAAACCCCGAGAATTTATTTTATGTTGTAGCAGAGGGTGCCGTGGCTTTATACAGGCATATAGACCAAGTCGAGACTTTGATAGACATTTGTGACGAAGGAGACGCGTTTGGCTTGAGACCCCTCATCAATCATGAAAAATATCTACTGACAGCCAAGGCCATAGAAGAGTGCATTCTCTATGGCGTATCTATAGACTTGTTCAAAGATATTTATGACAAAAACCCCAAAGTGAGTAATTATCTGATTTCTTGTTTTGCTTCTTATCATCACAATCTGGAGATGGGTAATTCGGAAGATTTGAGAAAAAGTCCGCCGGAAAACTATGATTATTTAGACTTGAAAGAAGTCAATATCATGAAAAAACCGGCCCAATGTCCACCGGACAAAAACATTATGGAAGCCGCTGCGCTGATGACTCGAAAAAAAACAGGATGTCTGGTTGTGGTTAAATCCGGCTTACCGTTGGGCATCATCACAGACCGCGATATTCGGTCAAAAGTTGCCACCGGAAAATTTGAAGCAACCTGTAAAGTTTCCGACATCATGTCGTCACCCGTCAAAACATTTTCCGAAAAGATTTCCATTGTTGAAGCGCAAATGGCGATGCTCAATTACAGCATTGGGCACCTTTGTATCACCAAAGACGGAACTACTGATTCTAAGGTAATTGGCGTGATTTCGGACAGAGACATCTTGGTTTTACAAGGCAATAGTCCAACCGTGTTGATGCGTGAAATTAAAAGAACAGATAGCATCAAATCGCTTCGTTTGATCAGACAAGCTGCCAACAAATTGCTCGAAAGTTACCTCAACCAAAATATCCCCATTCTTTTAGTCTCCAAAATTATTTCCGACATCAACGACGGCATCATCAAGCGGGTCGTTGAATTGGCTTTGGAAGATTTTGAAAAGCCGCCTTGCAAATTTACATGGATGAGTATTGGCAGCCAAGGCCGACAAGAACAATTGCTGATGACAGACCAAGACCACGCCTTGGTATTTGAAAATGTGGCGACTGAAAAACATCAAACCGTAAAAGACTATTTTCTGAAATTGGCAAAAACCGTTTCCAAGTCGCTCAATATTATTGGGTTTGAATACTGCGGAGCCGGCATGATGGCCTCAGACCCGCGTTGGTGTCTTTCACTAGAAGAATGGCAAAATCGATTTTACAGATGGATTAACGAACCCGGAGACGAAGAAATCATGATGTCGTCCATTTTTTTTGATTACAGACCTGTTTTTGGCGATTTCAAATTGACAGATGCACTGACGGATTACATTCTAAACCGCTTAGACAAAAACGAAGTGTTTCTGACCTCTCTCGGCAACAACACCTTGCGAAAACCAACACCTTTAGGCTTTTTCAGACAGTTTCTTTTAGAAAAAGACGGCGAACACAAAGACAGTTTTGACATCAAAGTAAGGGCGTTGATGCCACTCATCGATGCCGCACGAATGCTCATTTTAGAACACGGTGTCCGCTCGTTTAACAATACCATTCAACGTTTTGAAAAGCTTTGTGAACTCGAACCGCAAAACCGCGAACTGTATCAAGAATGCATAGAAGCCTTTCGGGTTTTTCTCCATTATAGAACCAAACAAGGTTTGGCGAATAAAGATTCAGGAAGATTTATCAAATTGGAAAACTTGACAAAAATGGACAGGGTAATTCTTAAAAATTCTTTTTCTGCCATTTCAGATATACAAGAAGTACTTAAAATTCGTTTTAAACTCTATTATTTCTAAAAACACCCAATGGTCTTTCGAAGCCACGTATTGTTTTTTCTGCTATTTTTCACTACTATTTTGCAAGCACAAGAGCAACTTTCCTACCAAATAGAAGCCGCTACTTACTTAAGTTCGGAAGATAATTTGCCTTTCTGGATGCAAGCCAACCGGCAAGGAATGGTTCGCAAAGAAGACCAAGCCCAATTGTATTTGAGCCTGCTTTACGATTTTAAAAAAAAACCGACCAACCAACTCAATTTTTCTGCAGCTGCTGATTTGTTGGCATTCACAGAAAGTAAACAAAACAAAGTTGAGATAAACGCGCTTTATGCAGCAGTCTCCTATCAAAAAACGCTTCTGACGGTCGGCAGTAAACAAATCACGGAACATTACGGCGGCCTATCTTCCAGCAACGGAAATATTATTTTTTCGGGCAATGCACGCCCTATTCCGGGGGTATGGCTGGAAACGGATGGATATTGGAAAGTGCCTTTTGCAGGTGAAAAGCTAAGTTTTAAAGCTGCCTTCGGAAATGGTTATTTGTTCGATGATCGGTTTGTTGAAGATGCGCAAATTCACCACAAGAGTCTCGAGTTTAAATGGCAATTATCAGAAAAATCATCACTCCTATTTGGCGTGGAAGACTACGCCATTTGGGGAGGCACATCGAAAGAACTGGGGCCGCTCCCCAAAGATTTTAGCGATTTTTTACGAGTGGTTGGTGGACTTTCCGGAAGTGGTGATTCTCCGGAAGGCGATGCTATAAACGCGCTTGGAAATCACATTGGTGCTTACCGGCTCGAATATCAAAAACACACCAAAAACTTCAACCTGAACTTGTATTGGTCTCATCCGTTCGAAGACACTTCCGGGCGTGAGCTAAACAACATAGAAGACGGACTGTACGGCGTTTTTATCGATTTTAAAAAACCTGAAAGTGCCCTGGCAAAATTGGCATTTGAATTTACGTACACGAAAGACCAAAGCGGCAAAGGACAGATTGACGGTTTTGATGATTTTTTCAACAACACCATTTATCGTTCAGGTTATACTTTTTTTGGCCGCACCCTTGGTTCCCCTTTTTTTATCCCCAAAGAAATTGACGAAAACGGCCTTACGTTGGGTGTACAAAACAACAGTTTTATTGCCTACCATCTCGGATTTTCGGGCAAGTTTCGAAAGAATTTGTATTACAAAAACCGCATGAGTTTGTCGTTTAACGAAGGAACAAAAAGCCTTCGTTTTGATGAAAGCCGTACCCAATTTTCCATGCTTTTAGAAATAGACTACAAGCCCAATGCCTGGCCTGTCTTTGTTTCTGCGGGCTTCGGCTGGGATGAAGGCAGCCTGTTTGACGATGCTGTAGGTGTTTATTTTAAAATCGTAAAAACAGGATTCTTTTAATTTGTTCGAAATACCAAAACAAAATTGTTTATTTGCAAAAAAAAAATCATTATGCGTATCTTCATCACAGGCTTACTTTTTATGGGTATCTTTTTTCAGTCTCAAGCACAAGATACCATTCCGCCTTGCGATTACAAGGCCAACATCGATTCCGATATACTAAAATTGAAACTCACTAAGGAATATTTGGTTTGGTTTAAAAATTTGGGAGCCATGACGGAATACATCGAATTATCGCTTACGCGAAACGATTCTTTGGAATTTGTAAACCTCACCAAAACTAAGATAGACAACCGTGTTGAAAACGATTCTGTCTGCCTTACTGCCAATTCAAGACTCTACCTTCAGGTTCAAAACAGCAAAATTGCCGTTTTGCCATATGTAGATCAAAATCAATGTTCTAAAATCTACGCTTTAGAAGAAACCGGAGAAGAATTGATGAGCGTGGGTGGTGCTTTTTTGATAACAGCCGATGCCAAAAAAATCATCGGCAGTTCCCCTGTCAATTTTATGCGCATTGCCGTAAATGACAGTCTCAACTTGGATTACGTATTAAAAGAACGCCTGGCAGATCAAAAATTCGGGATTGAATCTTTCCCTGAAAGGTATTTTCTGGAAAATTTAAAATGTATAGATTGATTTAAAAAAAATCAGATTTCAGAAAATTTAATGGTTACAAATGTGTTACAGAAAAACAAAAAGCACCTACAATAAAAACTGTAAGTGCCTGTAATTTAAGTGATCGCGACAGGATTCGAACCTGTGACCGTCTGCTTAGAAGGCAGATGCTCTATCCAGCTGAGCTACGCGACCAAATGATTGCTTTTTTTAAAATACATTTTCAAAACGCGTGCAAATATAAGCCTGTCTTTTTAACCTCACAAATATAATTATTCCTATAAATAACTTATTTGATGAGATTTCAAAAAATTCATCAAAACTCGATATAAAAAAACAGTTTTAATCGTAAATTTGAAAAAGAACAAACTGCTTATTTATGCAGGAAAACTTTCCCTTCATTGCTGCTTTATTGTCATCAATGCTCCATGTCATCACCGGTCCGGATCATTTGGCAGCCGTGATGCCATTTGCCGTAGAAAGCAAACGAAGTGCTTGGAAAATTGGCGTGTTTTGGGGATTTGGCCACTTGGCAGGAATGCTCAGTATCGGCTTATTGTTTATGATATTTAAAGAATTTATTCCCATAGAAGCCATCTCAAATCAAAGTGAAAAATTAGTAGGATTTGTGTTGCTTTTTATCGGATTTTGGTCTTTTTACAAAATTTTCAAAAAATCGGACAAACACAAACATGTACACATCCATGCGAATGAATCGAAAGCCATACACAGCCACGACCATCTGCACACGTCCGACGCTTCGCACCACCACCATCCTAAACCGGTAAGACAAAGTCATACCGTCTCTTTCTCTGTAGGTTTTTTACATGGCTTGGCCGGCGTGGCACATTTTATACTCTTTTTACCTATGTTGGGTTTTGTCAACCCATTTGACGGCCTTTTCTATATAACCGGCTTTGTACTGGGTGTTCTGCTTGCCATGTCGGGTTTTACGTTTGTGGTTGGCCGCATCGCTGTTTTTTCAAAAAGCGAACACAATGATGTATTTTTTAATGGCATCCGACTTACAGCAGGCTTATTCGCTATTGCTGTGGGTGCATATTGGCTGTTCTTAAATTAGCAGATACGCGGCAGCTGTTCGCCCACCAAGGGACTGACAATCCTTTTCCCGCCTATCATACTTTCCATGACTACTTTTTGGGGATGTTCTGTAGTAAATTCCCCAATGATAGCGGCCGCTTTTCCTTTCTCGTCGCATTGCATCATTTCCAAAACAGCCCCGGCTGCTGATGCGTCAACAACGCAAATAAAAACACCCTCATTGGCCACATACAAAGGATCCAACCCTAGCATCTCGCAGGCGGCAGCCACTTGTTTTTGGATGGGAAAAAATCTTTCACCTATGGCAACTCCCAAATGGGTGTCAGCAGCAATTTCGTTGAGTACCGTTGCCAAGCCACCGCGCGTTGGGTCGCGAAAGAGTTTGATGTCGCTTCCAAAAGTATCCAGTAGCTTATTGACTATAAAATTGAGGTTTGTCGTATCACTTTTAATCTCCGTTTCAAATTCGAGTCCTTCCCGCTCGCTCATAATCGCCATGCCATGTTGTGCCAAATAACCGTTGATGATTATTTTATCACCCGATTGAATCCGGTTTACATCAATGGCAGCTTTGGGATGTTTACGACCAAAACCCGTGGTATTGATAAAAATTTTGTCGCCTTTGCCTTTTTCTACTACTTTGGTGTCACCGGTGATGATTTGTACCCGGCTTCTCTTTGCGGCTTCGCTTACAGATTTTACGATAGCTTCAAAATCTGTAAGACGCAGCCCTTCTTCTATGATAAAAGCCAACGAAAGATACTGCGGTATGGCACCACACATAGCGACATCGTTTACCGTTCCGTTTACAGCCAATTCGCCAATGTTTCCGCCCTTAAAAAAGATAGGTGTAATCACAAAACTGTCTGTTGAAATGGCAATTTCTCCTTCTAAATCCACTATGGCACCATCGTGTTTCTTATCGAGATAAGGATTGCTAAACGTTTTAAAAATATAGGTATCTAACAATTCTCTGGTCAGTTCGCCACCACTTCCGTGTCCTATGTGAATGTTTTCTAACTTGCTCATATTTTGATATTTGGTTGTTGGGCAAAATGATAATAGGCTGCGCAGGCACCTTCCGAGGAAACCATGGGTGCGCCCAAAGGATTTGCCGGTTTACAAACATTTCCAAACTGACTGCACTGGTGTGGTTTTTTGATACCTTTTAAAATTTCACCTGCTATACACAGTTGGTTTTCAGGCGATTGTATGTATTCAACATCAAACTTAGAGGCTGCATCATACTTTTTATATGCAGGCGTAACCACATAGCCACTATTTGGTATTTTACCAATGCCTCGCCATTCACGGTCACCCACTTCAAAAACTTTTTTGATAACATCTTTTGCCGCTTTGTTTCCATCAGGCTTCACAACCCGCGCATACTGATTTTCCAATTTTGCTTCTCCTTTTTCCAACTGTTTTACGGCCATATAGATACCTTGTACCAAATCAAGCGGTTCAAAACCGGTGACTACGATGGGGATTTTGTACCGAGCCACCAACGGATAATACTCCTGAATGCCCATAATGGCACACACATGGCCTGCTGCCAAAAAAGCGTCAATCTTACAAAATTCGTCTGTGAGGATGGCCTCCATAGCCGGAGGCACCAAAACATGAGAAGTTAAAATGGAGAAGTTATTCAGCCCTTCTTTTTCAGCATGCAACACCGATAGCGCGTTTGCGGGTGCTGTTGTTTCGAAGCCTACGGCAAAAAAGACGACTTCTTTTTGCGGGTTTTTACGGGCGATGGAAACCGCTTCAATCGGAGAATACAAGATGCGGAGATCTCCTCCGTTTGATTTGGCTTCCAGTAAACTCTTTTTGCTTCCCGGCACGCGAATCATATCTCCAAACGAACAAACAATCACCCCTTTTTCCAACAGAGCGACGGCTTTGTCTATTAAGTTTACCGGAGTCACACATACCGGACAGCCCGGTCCGTGAATCATCCTAACGTGTTCGGGCAACATTTCCAAAATACCGTTTCTGACCAAACTATGCGTCTGTCCACCGCAAATTTCCATAATATTCCAAGGGCGTGTGGTTATTTTTCGCAACTGTTTTAAAAGACTTTGCGTAGCTTCTAAATTTCTGTATTCTTCTAAATATTTCATAGTTTTCGGTTGATATGAAGATGATACATCAGTTGGCCTAAGGCGATATTTTCATCATTGGGAGGTACTGCTTCATGAAAAAACAAGGCTACATGATTTGGCGCCAACGTCCTTAGAAAATCGACCAAAATGGTATTTTGAAAAACGCCTCCGGAAAAAGCTATTTTTTGATAGCCCGATGCCCCGGCAAAATCTAAGATGTAGTTGGCCAATGTAAAGATGAAATTCGCAGCAATTTGTGGTTTAGGCACTCCTCTGTTGAGTTCATTGCAGGCAAATTGAAGTATATAAGATCCGGAAAATGCATCTTGAGCATGGTCGAGATAATTGACATAATTTTTGAGATTGGCTTCAACAATCAAATTTTCCAACATCATAGCTGCCTGTCCTTCAAAAGTGTTGTAATCGGTCAAATCTAAAAGAGCGGCAACGGCATCAAAAAGCCTTCCCACCGAAGACGTTTTGAGGTTGTTTGGCCGTTTCATGCTTTTGTAGAAATTGTATTCAGCAGGTGTGAATTTAGAACCGGTTTTACAATCGACATTGTCTTTGGAGAGCGACAACAAAGACAAGCGAGGTTCTTTAGCCATTTTATCGCCGGCCAACCAATCAAAATATTCCAAGTGATGGATTCTTTCTATGTTCTGATTTTCGTAGGAAAAAAATTCGCCACCCCATATCTGTCTGTCATCACCAAAACCTGTACCATCAAAGACAACACCTAGCACGCGTTCATCAAAAAGCTGATGTTCGCCTAAGATCGCTGCAAAATGTGCTTTGTGATGCTGAATTTCAACTTTTGGGATGCTCCACATTTTTGCAAGTGTTTTTGCATGCCTGTTGCTATTGTATGACGGATGTTTGTCCGTGAGTAAAACTGTCGGTTTTGTGTTGAAAACAGCTGCGTAATTGTCTATGGTTTGCGAAAATCTTTTATAAACTTCGTAATTTTCCAAATTACCCAAATAAGCACTCACATAAGCATAGGTGTTTGGTATAAAAGCAATGCTGTTTTTGAGGTCTGCACCCAAAGCCATAGGTTTATCGACTGTGTTTTTAAAGGGTTTTAAATAGTTGGGTGCATAGCCTCTGGCACGTCTTAATAGTAAAGGTTTTTGACTGGTTTTTGTAAATTTAACCACCGAGTCATCTTGCGGATGGATGATTTCCAAATTGTGACACAGAAAAAAATCGGCTACATCGCTCAGTTGAGACAATGCTTCTTGATTTTGGCTCAAAATCGGAGAACCGTGTATATTTCCGCTGGTAGCGATTAGCGGGAAATCTACTGCGGCTGCAAGCAATTCTAAAATGCCCGTTGTGGGCAACATCACACCAATCTGACGGAGTCCGGGGGCTATGGTATGTAGGGGTAAATTTCCTTTGTAATCCTTAGCAGATAGCAACACTATAGGACGCGCAGGCGATTCTAAGATTTTTATTTCGTCGGCTGACAGCTGAAAAGACTGTTTCAAAGTCTCCAAGTCTTTAAAAAGCACGGCTAGGGGTTTTTCCGGACGTTGCTTTCTTGTTCTAAGCTTGACAATGGTGTTTGCATCATCGGCACGGCAACAAAGCAAAAATCCGCTGTTGTTTTTCACGGCACATACGTTATGAGCTGACAGCTTTTTGGCAATCTCAGTGAAAATGTTTTTTTGTGCTATGGGCAAAGTATTCCCTTGGTTGTCAAATAATTGCCATGAAATACCACAATCCGGACAGCTGTTTGTTTGAGAGTGAAACCTGCTGTTGGCCGGATCTTCGTATTCATTTCTGCACAACGGGCACATGGAAAAATCATCTGCGGTGGTGTGCTCCCGATCGAATGGAAATTGCTGAGTAATAGACCAACGCGGTCCGCAATGCACACAAGTTGTAAAAGCATACCCAAAGCGCCTGTTGTTCTGGTCGTGAATTTCTGATTTACAATTTTCACAAATGGCAAAGTCCGGTGTCAAAAGTGCGTTTAGTTGCGTGCCTTTCGTTGAAGGCTTTATCAAAAAATCTGACATTTCTGTCAAGGGAATCTCTCTGACTTCGCAGTTTGTAATATCGGCCAGTGGTGGTGGATGTTGCAAGAGCGCATCTGTGAATTTTTGAAGGGCAGTTGTTTCACCTGTAGCCAAAATAGAGACCCCTTGCCAATCATTCTGAACCTGGCCAACGATGTGCATACTTTGCGCCAAACCATACACAAACGGTCTAAACCCGATACCCTGTACGAGTCCGTTGACGGTTATATGGATAGATTTTCGCATGTGTTAGGTTCTAAAACGTGGGTTGTTGAAGGCAGGCTTACTGCGCGTTTTGTTGTGCTATGAGATTAAAAATTTTTTGAGGCAAATATTTGAGTGCTTCACACACCGAAGCTGACAAGCTTACCGACATGGGGTCTATTTTAGAAATTGAAACTGTAAACAGAAACATATTGGGTGCTTTTTCTAGGATATATAAGGCTTCAATCATGTCTTTCAAACCTACGTCGTGCACGCTGAGCGCACTGGGGAAGTCTGATGCAAATTTGGGCTTTATCAAACAGATAGTTCCGTCCGGTTTTCCGTCCATAGTGGCATCAACAAAAATGACGTTTTTGTAGGATTCTATACAATTGAGCAATAGAAATCCGCCCGTACCTCCATCGAGAATATCTACATTTTCAGGTAGTTTCTTATCAGACAAATGGCGTATGAGGTGCACGCCCACGCCTTCGTCTCCCATCAGGTAATTGCCCACACCCAAAATGAGTGTACACTCCGATTTGTCTTTTTCGAAAAAATAGGCATCGCTGCTAATGGCCAAGGGTGAAGTGTCTGTTGGTTGCATATTTTTTAATTTACATCTCGGGTTCTTTATCAGTTTTTGCTTTTGGCACTTTCTTTTTAAACCTTTCTTTTGCGACAAACTTATAGCCCCCAAACATAGAAGAAACCTCTCCTCTACCCTCAAGCCAATCGTGGTAGAATACCAAATAGACATGAATCAGAGCAAAAAAGATAAAAATCCACATAGTAATATGATGAATTGCACGTGTCATAAACTCACCGCCCAACATGGGTGAAACCCAAGCAAATAATTTGGGAAGCCACCAAGTAGTCAAGTCTGCATAGAGCGAAAATCCGGTAAAAACCATGATGAGTGCCATAAAAAACATCACTACATACGACAAAACGGCTACACTGTTGTGTCCAATACTGATGTCTTTTAAGTGGTGAATTTTTTTGTTTTGAAGCAAAATATCTACCATGAGTACGTGCCAAACATTCTGCCAAAACTCTTTTCTGAAAGGCCAAAAGGCGCGCCAATGCGCATATTTGTTTCCTACAAATGACCAATAAATCCGCAACAGCATATTGAAGAAAAACACATAGGCAGATGCAAAATGAATAAACCTGACAATGCCGAAATTCTGTACAAAAGTAGGTTCTACCCTAGACATTAAAGCGGGTGGATTGGCTATGAGAAATCCGGTGAGTATCAGCAGTGTGACAGTCAAGACATTGATCCAGTGAAAAATTCTCACGGGCAATTGCCAAACCAATACGCGTTTAAAATTTCGTGTTTCCATCTTGAGGGGTTTTATACATCACAACTTGATAGGTTATTTACCTGAGAAAGGTGCTTGCCGTGCTCGTCGTACAAATGAACTGCACAAGCGATGCAAGGATCGAACGAGTGTATGGTTCGGATAATTTCCAATGGCAATTCAGGGTCAGCGACAGGTGTTCCTATCAGGGTTGATTCGTATGCTGATCTTTGTCCTTTGGGATCGCGCGGTGAAGCATTCCACGTACTGGGAACTACCAACTGATAGTTTTCCGTCTTTTGGTCTTTAATATGAATCCAGTGCGCCAGGGCACCTCTTGGTGCTTCCATATAGCCAACTCCTTTCGTTTCTACCGGCCAACTCTTAGGCTCCCACTTTTCTGTATTGGCCATGCGTTCATCACCATTTCTGATGTTGTTCATCAGGTTGTTGTAAAATTCCATCGTCCAATTGGCAACCAGTTGGGTTTCAATGCCACGTGCGGCGGTGCGTCCTAAAGTGGAAAACAAGGCATCAACCGGCACGTTTAAATGCGCCAACGCAGCGTTTACTGCTTCTTGTATTTCTTGGTTGCCCCTGCCATAACCAACCAATAAACGGGCGAGTGGTCCTACTTCCATAGGCAAGCCTTTCCATCTTGGGGTTTTGATAAAACTGTATTTTTGGGAAACATCCAAATGTTCGTATGGCGGTTTTGGCCCTGAATAATTGATATTGGTCTCACCTGACCAAGGATGTTTACCTTTGTCATCACCGTCGGAATAATTGAACCATGAATTGTTGACAAACTCTTCAATTTCGCCGTTGTTTCTGTGATCTACATCGTGTACTTTAGACAAGTCTCTGTTAAGAATCACACCTTGCGGAAATTTAAAACTTGAAACGTCTGCAAAACCGTTTGTAGGGAAATCGCCGTAAGACATATAGTTTCCAAATCCTTTACCGATGCTTCCCCAATCTTTGTAGAAAGAAGCAATGGCCAACAAATCCGGAATATACACCTGTTCGATAAAATCTTTTCCCTGTTGCAAGAGTTTGCCTACATAGGCAAGCCTTTCTGCATTCAAGCCACCCGGACTTTCTGTATTGATGGCACAAGCCATACCGCCAACCAGGTAGTTTGGATGCGGGTTTTTACCGCCAAAAATGGTATGGACTTTAACGATTTCTTTTTGCCATTCGAGCGCTTCCAGATAGTGAGCCACCGCAAGCAGATTTACTTCTGCCGGCAACTTCATTTGCGGATGTCCCCAGTATCCGTTGGCAAATATGCCCAACTGACCGCTTTCTACAAACTTCGTCACGCGTTTTTTAATATCGGAAAAATAGCCAGGAGAACTTTTAGGCCATGAAGAAATACTTTGCGCCAATTCAGAAGTTTTGGCCGGGTCTGCTTGTAATGCGTTGACTACATCTACCCAATCCAAAGCGTGCAGGTGATAAAAGTGTACGGCGTGATCGTGCATATACAAAGCACCTTCCATAATGTTTCGAACCAATTCTGCATTGGGCGGTACGCTGATGCCGATGGCATCTTCAACAGCTCTTACAGAGGCCAAGGCATGTACCGTAGTACAAACGCCACAAGTGCGCTGCACAAAAGCCCATACATCGCGGGGATCGCGGCCTTTTACAATGGTTTCGATGCCTCTAACCATCGTACTCGAACTAAAGGCATCTACAATCACACCGTCTTTGATTTCCGCCTCTATACGCAGGTGACCTTCAATACGGGTGATTGGGTCTACAACTATTCTATTTGCCATGATAATGGAGTTTAAAAGTCAATATTTTTATCATTTTCAATACCGCGGTCTATACGGCTTTTCACCTCTTTACGCTTGGCGATGGTGGCGCCTATTGCATGTGCCGCAATACCTCCCACAAGTGCTGCGCCGGCTATGGCACCTACTGTGTCTGCCGAAGCTTCTTTGGCAAAACCGGGTATATTGGTCAATCTTTCATAAAACGGCCCGTTATCCCAAAAATCGTCTTCGCTGCAACCGATACATCCATGTCCGGATTGAATGGGGTAACTGACCCCGTTGTTCCATTTGATGGTGCCACAGGAATTATATGTCATAGGGCCTCTACATCCAACTTTGTACAAACAATAACCTTCTTTGGCATTTTGATCGTCGAAGGTTTCAGCAAACAAGCCGGCATCGTAATAGGGTCTTCGGTAGCAACTGTCGTGTACGCGTTTGGCATAAAACGCTTTTGGGCGACCCATTCTATCGAGTTCGGGTAATTTTCCAAAAGCCACGACGTGTACGATAATCCCGGCCATAACTTCCCCTATGGGCGGACAGCCCGGCACACGAATAATCGGTTTGTTTTTAACAATCTTATGAATGGGAGTCGCTTCGGTAGGATTTGGTGCAGCGGCCTGCACACAACCGTTGGAAGCACAACTACCCCAAGCGATGATGGCCTTGGCACCTGCCGCAGCTTCCAAAAAGGCTTCCTTAGCTGTGCGTCCGGCTATGCAACAGTAGTTCCCGTCATCGCCCAATGGGACAGAACCTTCCACGCAAAGGATATATTCGCCTTTGTATTTTTCCATGGTGGCGTGCTTGGCTGCCTCGGCTTGGTGTCCGGATGCTGCCATAAGCGTGAGTGTGTAGTCGAGGGATATTTTATCTAAAATAATATCCGCAACTATGGGATGGTCTGAGCGAATAAATGATTCGCTACAACAGGTACATTCCTGATAGTGCTCCCAAATCACAGGTAAACGATAACTCGTCTCCAAAGATTTGGCAATTTGTCCCACCATGGTTGTCTCCAAACCCATATAGGCCGCTATATAGGTGGCAAACTTCATAAAATCGCGTCGGTTGTAACCTTGCTTTATGATGCTGTCATAGTAGGTTTCTTGAACAGCTGTTTTTGTGTCCATAACTGATGTTATAATAATTATTAAGTTAAAATAGAATACGTTAGGGTTAATTTAGTATGGATTTGAAACCCTAAATGTAAAAACTCAAAAAATTCTTTAACATGACATTTATCATGTTTTTAAAAATATTTCTCTGCTACTTTTATAAGCTGATTAATTGATCTTCAATAATTCAAGTAAACTATGCACGAATTGTCGGTTGCTATGGGAATCGTAAAAATAGCTGAAGATGAAACAGCCAAGGCCGGTGCGAAGCAGGTTGAATTGATTGAATTGGAGATTGGTGCTTTGGCCGGGATCGATTTTGAATCGCTCGAATTTGTTTGGCCCGCTGCCGTGAAGGGCACCGTTTTGGAATTTGCGCTCAAAAAAATCAGCATCATCAAAGGAAAGGCCAAGTGTGTAGATTGTGATGCTGTTTTTGAAATTGCGCAGTTGTATGATTCTTGCCCGGAGTGCAGTAGCAATTTTAAAGGCATCATTCAAGGAAAAGAATTACGCGTGAAAGCGCTTGAAGTAAACTAACCCATTAAAAAATAAAATTATGTGCGGAACTTGTGGTTGCAGCGGCGGAGAGCATGGTGTAAGCATGCATAACCCGAAAGAAGTGAAACAACATGAACAGGTGCACCATCATCACGGTGAACACGGTCATCCGCATGAACACACGCACGATGGACACTCCCATTCGCACGACCACGACCATGATCATTCGCACCATCACAAAAAAGTGATTGACGTGGAGCAAGATATTTTGCACCACAACGATGTGATGGCTGCCCGAAACCGCGGTTATTTTGAAGCAAAAAACATCTTCGCGCTCAATTTGGTCAGTTCGCCCGGTTCCGGAAAAACATCCTTATTGGAACGTACCCTGAAAGATTTGAAAGCGGAAATCCCGTTTTTTGTCATCGAGGGAGATCAACAAACCCTTAACGATGCCAACCGTATCGCAGCCATTGACATCCCTGTGATACAAATCAACACCGGAAAAGGTTGCCACTTGGAAAGTGATGCCATTTATGAGGCCGTCAAAAAATTGAACATTACCGATAACGCCATATTGATGATTGAAAATGTAGGAAACCTGGTCTGTCCTTCCATGTTTGATTTGGGCGAATCGAAACGCGTGGTCATCATTAGCACGACAGAAGGCGAGGACAAACCCATCAAATATCCGGACATGTTCCACACCTCCGATTTGTGTATCATCAACAAAATAGATTTGCTGCCCTATGTGCATATTGATATTGAAAAACTGAAACAATACGCACTGAAAGTCAATCCTAAATTACAATTCATAGAACTCTCCGCCACCACCGGAGAAGGCATGAATGCTTGGTATTACTGGCTCAGAGAACATAAACTAAAATAAAAAACCATGTGTTTATCTATTCCCGGAAAACTGATAGAAATCACTGATCAACTCGACGATACCTTTAGGGTAGGTAAAGTTTCCTTCGATGGCATTGTCAAAAAAGTGAGCCTCACCCTTGTACCAGAGGCAAAAATCGGTGATTATGTGATGGTACATGTTGGCGCTGCCATCAGCATCGTAGATGAGGAAGAAGCCAAAAAAACTTTCGAACTACTCAAACAACTCGATGAGTTGCATGAATTGGAAAATCAATAAAAATTTTCGCAAATTAATAAAGCTCCCCTTGCCCTATTTTGAAATTTCTGATCAAAACCCCAATTTTCCTCCGGCCTATTTTGCAGATTCGGACGGATTGGTGGCTGTAGGCGGCGATTTGACAGCCGAAAAACTGCTAGAGGCTTACACCTGCGGCATCTACTTTTGGCACCATCCCATGAAACGCATACAATGGTGGTCGCCCGATCCGAGGCTGGTTATTCGCCTTAAAGATTTTGAACCCTCAGAAGACTTTTGTGAACTTCAAAAGGCGTATTCCTTTTATTGGGACACCAAACTCCAAACTGTTTTAGATTTTTGCAAACAAACGCACAACCAGGATGGTCGGTGGACGCATGCCTCTGTTACCGGCAGAATGGCGCGGAGTTTTGAAGCATTGCATCAAAGGGGTGTTCTAAAAACAGCAGCCGTTTACCTAGAAGATTGTTTGGTAGCCGGTATCATCGGTGTGGCACTCGGACGAATGTTTTTTGGCGAATACTTGGTTTCATCAGATAGTGAAGCAAACCGATTTTGCATGCAGAGTGTACTGCAAACCCTTAAGCGAGAAAAATTTGAAATCATCGATTTGCAAAAGGAAACGATGGCAATGGAAAGCATGATTCCGGATGAGATGTCGCGGCTGGAGTTTGTCAATCTTTGCAAAGAAAAAACAAAAAATTGATATAAAATAGTTACGAAATATGGCTCCTTCTTACGAACAAATCGTCATCCGTGCAGCATCTGAAAAAGCGGCTCAAAACACTTCCAAAGCTATTGAGCTTTACGAAAGTGCGCTTAAAAAAACGCACACTGTGGCCAATCAGATTGAATTGTGCACCACATTGGGGAAATTGTATCTAAAAACCAATGACACACAGCAAGCGGCAAATCATTTTCTGAAAGCCCTGCATTTATTTGAAGTCTTTTCTATTGAAAATCCCGTTGAAAAAGCCATTATACACAACAATTTGGCGCATGCTCTATTGCATCAAAACACGGAAGATGCGCTACAAAATTACGCGGCTGCACTCGCCATTTTTATGGATTTGAAGGACAGAAGTGAAAAATATATTGTCCATACAGCCAATACGGCATTTGCCATGGGAGAAGCTTGTATGAAGCTTAAAAAATTGTCGCAAGCAAAACAAGCTTACAAACAAGCCATTGCATTATACGAAAGCCTGAAGTTGGGTGACTATGAAGAGTTTTCTGCGCGCGCACAGTATCAATTGGGTGCCATTTACCAGGAAGAAAACTTGTTTTTAGATGCAAAGAACCATTTTAAAAAAGCCTACGATTACTTCTCGAAGCTCACATATAACGATTTGCGTTTTGAACCTTATCAGGCGGCCGCCTGCAACAACCTCAGTGTGTGTTTTAAAGATTTGGCGATGTATGACGAAGCCTTGAATTACTATCTAAAAACACTAACCCTCTACACCAATTTATCTGAGGATAATGCCGAATTTGTGCCTTATGTTGCTTCTACTTACACTGCCATCGCTATCTTATATGCCCAACTAAAAGATTATAAAACCGCTTTAAAAAACGAAAAACACGGCCGGCGGATTTATGAATTCCTTACCGAAGAGGCACCTGAAAAATACAAACACTATTGGGCTACTTCCTATCACAATTGCGGTGTATTTGCTTTGGAAGACCAAAATCTGTGCAAAGCTGAAAAATATTTTAAAATTGCATTGAAAATGAGAAAAGAACTGGCCAAACAAGAAAAAATATTCGAAGCCGACGTCTGCGTCACGGCACTGAATTTATTAGAAACCTATCAAACAAATGAAAACATAAAACTTGAGGATAAAACAGATAAGTGTCTGAAAATACTATCAGATCTTGAAAAGATACTGCCGCAACTCAACGGTGAAAAGCCTGTGGTCAAAAGCATGAAAAGTGATTTTGCTTATTACAATAATGTATTAAAAACCAGAAACTAAGCGTCCAAATTATCGACATGAATAACTTTTTGCCAAAAACAGTGCTTTGATGCGATTTATGATGGCTTGCTTTTGATGTGATTTACAATTTGTTTGGCGTGAATCCTCGAATTTTCAATAAACCATTTGTGCGTTTCCATTCCGCCGCAAATCACGCCAGCTAGGTAAAGTCCGGGTAGGTTGGTTTCCATGGTTTCCTCATTGTAAAAAGGTTTTCGGCTATCGTCTTCTGAAAGTTGAATACCGATCGATTCTAGAAATTCAAAATTGGGTTCATATCCGGTGAGTGCTAAAACATAATCGTTATCGAGCGTGACGCTACCATCCGGTGTTTGTATGCGAATAAAATTTTCTGTGATTTCTGCCACTTCACTGTTGAAATACGCCTTGATGCTTCCTTCGGATATCCTGTTTTCTATATCGGGCTTTACCCAGTATTTTACACGCCTGCCGATACTGTCTCCTCTAACAATCATGGTGACACGGGCGCCTTTGCGGTAACATTCCAAAGCCGCATCTACAGCGGAGTTGCTCGCTCCAATCACGGCTACATTTTGATGCGCATAAAAATGAGGATCCTTATAATAATGTGCAACTTTTGGCAGGGATTCGCCCTTGACACCAATTTTGTTGGGAATGTCGTAAAAACCCGTGGCTATAATCACTTTACGGGCAAAATACACGTCCTTGGTGGTGATCACCTCAAAGACATCTGCTGTTTTTTCCACCTGTGTTACACCTTCAAAAAGATTGACGTGTAAGTTGTTGGATGAAACTATCCGACGGTAATATTCCAAGGCTTCGTCTCGGTTGGGTTTCACTTCTTTGCTGATAAAAGGAATTTGGTCTATTTCCAGCAAATCTGACGAGGAGAAAAATCGCATTTGCACAGGATAATTATAAATGGAATTGACCAAGCAGCCTTTTTCGATAATCAAATAATCGAGACCGTTTTTTTGGGCTTCCAAGCCACAGGCAATACCGATTGGCCCGCAACCCACTATCAATACATCTAAAGGTTTCATCTGTATATATTATTTATTTTTATCGGTCAGATGGAACACCCTAGGATAATTATGTCCCTGTGTGTTACTCTTTTTACATGGGCGTTTCATCTGTATATATTATTTATTTTTATCGGTCAGATGGAACACCCTAGGATAATTATGTCCCTGTGTGTTACTCTTTTTACATGGGCGTTTCATCTGTATATATTTATTATTTTTCAAAAGTCAGATGGAACACCCTAGGATAATTATGTCCCTGTGTGCAAAGTTTTTACACGGGTGTTTCATTTGAATTTTCGGGTTTTTATTCTAATCCCAAAAATACCATTAAAATGAGGAAGTTTCAATGATCTTTAGTGGAGAATTTTTTTCAACCCATTTCGTGCAATTATAAAAGTTCTGTGATTTTTAAAGTACCTTGCACTACTTTTATTTTTACCAGAAAACGCCTTTTATGCCCGATAAAAAAATATCTATCCTCAAAGCTTTTAAAACCATCATTTGGCCTCGTCGCAATCTTGTTTTCATAGGCCTATTACTCATCGTCATCAGCAATGCCGCCAGTTTTGTAGGTCCCATTTCCCTGAAATATTTTATGGATGATGTGATTCCTAACAAGGACTTGGAAATGCTTAAAATTTTAGTTGTTGCCGTGGCTTTTGCCATCTTGGTGCAGGCAGTCACCTCTTTTTTGCTTACCAAAATACTGAGTGTACAGGCACAATACCTCATCTCCGAACTGCGGGCACAGGTACAAAAGAAAGTGCTTTCCCTGCCGATTCGTTTTTTTGACAACTCCAAATCGGGTGCTTTGGTTTCCCGCATCATGACAGATGTGGAAGGAGTACGAAACCTGATTGGTACCGGCTTGGTACAATTGGTAGGCGGTTCTATAACTGCCGTGGTATCACTTGTTCTGTTGCTTCGCATAAGTCCGTCTATGACTTTGTTCACGCTGGTTCCGTTGGCTATTTTTGCTTTGGTGGCCCTAAAAGCTTTTAAAATTATCCGACCTATTTTTAGAAACCGCGGAAAAATCAATGCCGAAGTAACCGGAAGACTTACCGAAACCTTGGGCGGCATCCGGGTTATCAAAGGATTTAATGCAGAAATACAAGAGCACAAAGTATTTGAAAGTGGTGTAGAAAAACTGTTTCAAAACGTAAAAAAGAGCCTTACCGCCACCGCTTTTATGACCAGTTCCTCCACATTTTTGCTGGGCGTAGCTACCACCGGTATCATGGGCATTGGCGGATATAAAATTATGATGGACCAACTCACCATTGGCGAATTTTTATCCTTCACTTTTTTATTGGGATTGATGATTGCGCCCATAGTACAGATGAGTAATATAGGGAGCCAACTTACCGAAGCCTTGGCCGGGTTGGATCGTACTGAAGAATTGATGAACATGACTCCGGAAGTGAATGAAGCCGAACGCACTATCGTACTCGATGACATGCAAGGACACCTCATTTTTAAGGATGTTTCATTTGCGTACGAAACCAACAAGGAAGTTTTGCATGCAATTAGTTTTGAGGTAAAACCGGGTTCGGTAGTGGCTTTGGTGGGCAGCTCGGGGTCAGGAAAATCGACCATTGCCGGTTTGGCGGCTACTTTTTTAACGCCACAATCAGGTACCATTACCATTGATGGAAAAGACCTCTCCAAAGTAAACCTTCCAAGCTATCGCCAACACCTGGGCGTGGTGTTGCAGGACGAATTTTTATTTGAAGGTACCATACGAGAAAACATCCTTTTCCCCAGACCCAATGCGTCCGAAGCGGAATTGCAAAACGCTATAAAAGCCGCCTATGTGTATGAATTTACCGACCGTTTTGAAAAAGGATTAGACACGCTGATTGGCGAACGCGGCATCAAACTCTCCGGCGGACAACGGCAGCGCATTGCCATAGCCAGGGCTATTTTGGCCGACCCAAAAGTGTTGATTTTAGATGAAGCCACTTCAAACCTAGACACCGAAAGCGAAGCCCTGATTCAAAAGAGTTTGGCCACACTTACCCAAGGAAGAACTACCTTTGTCATTGCCCACCGATTGAGCACCATACGAAAAGCTGACCAAATATTGGTAATCGAAAACGGTCGCATTGCCGAACAAGGCACGCATGATGAACTGATTGCCCTAGAAGGACGCTATTACCATTTGTTTACCTATCAGGCAAGAATATAAGTGCGTTTAAGCGGTTTGTGATAGCACTTTAAAACGTTCGAAATGTATTCAGAAACTAATTTGCCCAGGCCAATGTCCGGGGATGGTCTGAAATTGCGTATGAATAACGAATCGTTAGGGTAATAAAACTAGATTGAGCAAGCAAAATGATGTTTTAGGAGTTTTTCAAACTTTTGAGGGTTTGCATCATTCATATCTATTTCACCTTGTACCATCAAACAAAAAGACCGTGTAAATCTGAAATGGTCTGCGTTGGGTTTTCCGAGCTGAAAACAAAATTGCCTGCCACCAACACATCGGCTCCGGCAGCAACAAGTGCTTGGGCGTTGTTTGCATTTACACCGCCGTCAATTTCTATCTTTGTAGCAGCTTGATTTCTGTCGATAATCTTGCGTAATTTTTCAACTTTCCGATAGGTGTTTTCGATAAATTTTTGCCCGCCAAAACCCGGGTTTACACTCATCATGCACACCAAATCGACCTCTTGAATCAGGTCTTCCAACAAATCAACCGATGTGTGCGGATTGATGGCGACACCCGCTTGCATACCCAATCCGCGGATACCTTGCAAAGTTCGGTGCAGATGCGGACAGGCCTCGTAATGCACAGACAAAACAGCTGCGCCTAATTCTGCAAACTGCCGTAAATATCTATCCGGATCTACAATCATCAGGTGTACGTCGAGTGGCTTTTTGGCGTGTTTGGCAATCGCTTTAATAACCGGCATTCCAAAGGAAATATTGGGCACAAAAACGCCGTCCATTACGTCGAGGTGAAACCAATCGGCTTGGCTTTGGTTCACCATCTCAATATCGCGCTGCAAGTTGGCAAAATCGGCCGCCAAAATGGAAGGTGCGATTAAAATATTTGACATAAAACAAGATATTTTGACAAAGGTAACTATTATTAGCACCGACAGGTATTAAAATTAAAAAAACCTAACAGGTTTTGAAAACCTGTTAGGTTTATATAATAAATCCCGCCTCGTAACAGAATTAATATTATTACAAAAAATATTATCCCAAGTAGGTTTTCAGGATTTTGCTTCGCGAAGTGTGTTTCAACCTGCGGATGGCTTTTTCTTTAATTTGACGGACGCGCTCGCGGGTGAGGTCAAAAGTTTCGCCAATTTCTTCCAAAGTCATCGGGTGTTGGTCACCCAAACCGAAATATAGACGGATAACATCTGCCTCGCGTGGGGTCAGGGTTTCCAAAGCGCGTTCAATTTCCACTCGAAGTGATTCATGTAGCAACGACCTATCCGGATTTGGCGACTCGCCACTGCGAAGTACATCGTATAAGTTGGAATCTTCTCCTTCCACCAAAGGCGCATCCATAGATACGTGGCGTCCGGAATTTTTCATAGATTCTTTCACATCGTTCACGGTCATGTCGAGCTCCTTGGCTATTTCTTCTGCACTTGGAGGACGCTCGTGTGATTGCTCCAAAAAAGCATACATCTTGTTGATTTTATTGATGGAGCCAATTTTGTTGAGCGGCAAACGCACTATTCTGGATTGTTCGGCCAAGGCCTGCAAAATGGATTGGCGAATCCACCACACCGCATAGGAAATAAACTTAAAACCACGGGTTTCGTCAAATCGTTGGGCAGCTTTGATGAGGCCTAAGTTTCCTTCATTTATCAAATCGGGTAGCGTCAATCCTTGATTTTGGTATTGTTTGGCTACAGACACCACAAAGCGGAGGTTGGCTTTGGTCAATTTTTCTAAAGCGCGCCTATCGCCTGCTTTGATTTTTTGTGCCAATTCTACTTCTTCGTCTGCTGTGATAAGGTCAACCTTTCCGATTTCTTGAAGATACTTGTCTAGGGAAGCCGTTTCTCTGTTGGTGACCTGCTTGGTGATTTTGAGTTGTCTCATGAATAATCTTGGATGAAAAAAATTAGGTTACAGTATGTTTTACGTAAAGAGTCGTGTAAAAGTTACACCGCCCACAAAAAAACAGCATAGTTTAACAAAATTTTACAGGTTTTATCTCCATGAAAGATTGTTTGACCAATTCGAAAACCCTCTATTTCACTTTAGCAAATTTTTGCGGATGCTTGTTTTTGTGCTTCCATCGGTTGTGCGACCACAGATAGAGTTCGGGTCTTTGCTTGATTTGTTGCTCGAGCAGGTTGAGGTATGCGTCTGTGATTTCAAAATCGGGAACATTTTTAGGGTCTTCTGAAAGCAAAATAAGTTCTGCTTCGTAAAATCCTCTTTTCACTTTGTCAACTTTTAAATAAAAAACGGCCAAGTCGTATTTTTTTGCCAGGCGTTCGGCGCCTACAAAAACAGGTACTTTCACACCCATAAAATCGCGCCAGTATAGCGCGCGTTTCCACGAGGCAGATTGGTCGCTGACCATCCCGTACATGGCAAGTATATGGTTGTTTTTGTTTTCTATAATGTAGTTGGGCGTGTTGCGCGGTGTCATCAACCAAGCACCAAATTTGGCACGGGCACTGCGAATGAGCCTGTCGAAATATGGATTGACAATGGGTTGATAAACGCCGTAAGGTTTGTGTTTCATCAAAGTGCCCAAAACAATCATCCATTCCCAACTCGCGTAATGCGAACAGAGCAGAACCACGCTTTTGTTTTGTTGCTCCATCTGCCGAACCAAGGATAAGTCTTTGAACTTAAAGCGTTTGTCGAGTTCTTTCTGGCTGATACCGAAGGTTTTTATTACTTCTAGCAAGGTATCACAGAAATAGGCGTAAAATTTTCGACGAATTTTTCGAATTTCGGCGTCTGATTTTTCCGGGAAAGAAAGTTTCAGGTTGTTTGTGATGATTCTTTTTCGGTAACCAAACACATTACAAACCCAGAAAAACAAAAAATCAGACACCCGATAAAACAGCCAAAAAGGGAGTCGTGAAACCAACCACAGAAATGGATATACCAATATGTAAATCAGAAAATGCAAGGTTGCGGAGTTTTGGGCAAATATATGTTATCTTTGAGTTTTAATGTCAAAAGGATTTTTACATAATGAATATTGGTCTTATCGTCATTGCTGCGAATGTACTTTTTTCCTATAAAGGTTTTGAAAATTACGCTTTTTTTGAACGTTACAAATTTAATATTGCTGCGGTCCGAAACGGCGACAGCATCCGTATTTTATCTGCCGGATTTTTACATGTAGATTGGACACACTTGCTGTTTAACATGCTTACTTTCTACTTTTTTGAAGGGGTTGTTTCCGGCTATTTGGGCAACACCAAAATGCTTCTGATTTATTTTGCAAGCTTGCTTTTTGGCAATGTATTGACCATTGTTTTGCACAAAAACGAACCTTACTACAGCGCTGTGGGCGCAAGCGGCGCTGTCACCGGAATTTTGTATGCAGCTATCCTTTTGCAACCGGGTATGGATTTGTTTTTGTTTTTTATCCCTATCCCAATTCCGGCCTATGTTTTTGGAATTGGCTACCTCCTCTACTCTATCTACGGCATGAAAACCAGGTCTGACAACATTGGCCACAGTGCGCATTTTGGCGGTGCGGTAGGCGGTTATTTGCTTACTTTGCTCTTTGCACCGTGGCTGGTCACTGAAAACTTGAAAATGGTATTGTTGTTGGCGGCACCTATTGTACTTTTGTACGTCCTGCACAAAACCGGTAAACTCAATTAAAAACGGGTAGTTTTTCTCACAAAAACCCAAAAAGATTTTAGAAACGTGTACGCAATTTTAGATGTAGAAACCACAGGCGGAAAATACAATGAAGAAGGCATTACCGAAATAGCCATCTACAAATTTGACGGCCATGAAGTGGTTGACCAGTTCAGTTGTTTAATCAATCCAGAGCGCCCGATACATCCTTATGTAGTCAATCTGACGGGCATCAATGAAAAAATGCTTCGCTCGGCTCCTAAGTTTTACGAGGTTGCCAAACGGATTGTTGAAATCACAGAAAACACGGTTATCGTTGCCCACAACGCCAGTTTTGACTACCGCATGCTCAAAATGGAATTTGACAGGCTTGGGTTTGAGTTTGAACGAAAGACGCTTTGCACCGTAGAACTTGCCAGGCAACTGATTCCGGGAAAACCATCATACAGTTTGGGCAAACTGGTTCGATCGTTGGGTATTCCTATCGCTGACAGGCATCGCGCGAGTGGTGATGCCATGGCAACTGTAAAGCTATTCAAGTTGCTGCTCGCCAAGGATGCAGACAAAGAAATACTTAAAAGCTATGTGCGCACGCGCCCGCTTAGGCAGGTGGAGCCAAAATTGCTCAACATCATTGACCAATTGCCCCAGGAGACAGGATTGTATTACTTCCACAAAGAAAACGGCGATATTATCTATATCGGCAAGAGTAAAAATATCAAAAAAAGAGTGACGCAACACTTCACCGGACAGCAGCGTAAGGCTAAAAAAATGCAGAAAGAAGTAGTGGCTGTTACTTATGAAAAAACGGGTAGCGAATTGTTGGCTTTGCTAAAAGAAAGTGATGAAATAAAAAAAAACAAACCTATTTTCAATGTCGCGCAACGCAAGTCGCTCTTTCAGTTTGCCTTGTATGAAAGCTATGACGAACACGGCTATCGCTGCTTGAAAATTGATAAAAACGACGGTCGAAAAAAATCGATTACGACGTTTACCAATTATGACGAAGGTCGCAACTTCTTGTTCAAACTCTCGGAAAGGCACGAACTTTGTCAAAAATTATTGGGTATTTATCCTTCCAAAACCAGTTGTTTTGCCTATCAGACCCAGAAATGCCGAGGTGCTTGCCTGCAGCTGGAAGAAACGGAAAACTACAACCGACGCGTCATGGAAGCACTATCTTCTTTTGTTTTTGAAAACCGCAATATGCTTATTGTTGATAAAGGTAGAGATATAGACGAGCAAGCCGTCGTTTTGATTGAAAACGGCCATTACAAAGGATATGCCTATGTGAATTTACAATATCAAATCCAAAATATGGATGTTTTGAGAGACCTCATCAACCCCATGGAACAGAACCGAGACACCCAACGCATCATTCAAAGTTTTTTGAGAAAGAAAAAAGCTTATAAAATTATACGTTTTTAATGGGTTCTACTTTTCTTTTAAAGACTTATCAATTTAAATAAACATGTCCGTTCAGCCCGAAAGCAAAAATAAATTTCTCGTTGTGGTCATCGGTCCTACGGCCTCGGGCAAGACGGCTATGGCAATTCAATTGGCAAAATATTTTGATGCCGAAATTGTATCGGCAGATTCGAGACAATTTTATAAAGAAATGCCCATCGGGACGGCAGCACCCTCCCCATTAGAATTGGCAGCAGCACCGCACCATTTTATTGGGAATTTGTCTTTAGAAGACACCTACACCGTTGGTCATTACGAAGCAGACGCTTTGGCATGCATCGATAATTTATTCAAAAAAAACAGTTTTGTACTCCTCACCGGCGGTTCCGGCTTATACATAGACGCGGTGCTAAACGGTTTGGACAAATTTCCGCCTACCAACCCTGAGGTACGCGAAAAACTCAAGCGATTGTTGGCCGATGAAGGCATCGAGACCCTGCAAAAAACTTTGCAAAATGCAGATCCGGAATACTACCAAAAAGTCGATACTAAAAATCCGCAACGGATGATGCGTGCTTTAGAGGTATGTCTTTCCACCGGAAAACCTTATTCCTCTTTCCTCAACAAAACATCGCAAAAAAGGAATTTTACGCCCGTAATCATCGGTTTGAACACAGATCGAAAAAAACTGTATCAACGCATCAACCAAAGGGTTGACCACATGCTGGATTCTGGCTTGGAAGCCGAAGTGAAAGGCCTGATGCACTATCGCGAATGGAATGCTATGCAAACCGTAGGATACAGAGAATGGTTTGATTATTTTGACGGCAAAACCTCGTATGAAAGTGCTGTAGAAAGCATCAAGCAGAACACCCGTCGCTATGCCAAACGACAGCTAACTTGGTTCAGGCGCTATGGTGCCAAATGGTTTGATGTGCATGATGAAGTAACTGCTGTCATCAACTATATTGAAGAAAAATGCCGCTAACTACATATCGTACTTTCGTTCTATAGCATAGCGAACCAGCTCGTTAAAACCACTGAGACCGAGTTTTCGAAGCATGTTTTTTCTATGGGTTTCTACGGTGGACCTGCCGATACAGAGTTCGTCTGCAATTTCAGAGTTGGTTTTTCCGCGTGCGATGCATTTTAGAATCTCTATTTCCCTATCGGATAAATGGTCTGTATTTCCGCGTGTTTTTTTAACTTCTAAAAAGGAAGTGTCGATGTTTTTGTCGAAATACGTATCGCCTTGCACCACAGCTCTAATGGCGTTTTGCACCTCTACCAAACCCGAATTCTTGAGCAAATAACCAGAAGCACCGGCATCCAACATATCTCTGATGACTTCAGATTGGTCAAACATTGAAAAAGCGATAACTTTAAGTTTGGGAAATTCTCTTTTTAGAATTTTTGTGGCTGCCACACCGTCTATTTTGGGCATGCGGATGTCTGTCAAAACCACATCAGGGTTGTATAGGCGAACCCTGTCAATAAGCATTTCTCCATCAGTGGCTGTTGACAAAACCTGTATATCATCTGTCATCTTCATCAACAAAGAAACCCCGTCGATAAGTGCTTGGTGGTCTTCTGCAATAATTATTTTAATCATGATAGGGTATGTTTATAATCACGGAAGTGCCTTTGTTTTCAATAGACTCTATTTCTAAAGTACCATCGATCTGCTGAATACGCTGTTCGATTCCCAACAAGCCCATGCCGTCTTTTAATTTTGTGCGATGTGTGTCAAAGCCTTTCCCATCGTCTTCCACCAACAGATTGAGGTGGTCGCTGTGTTGGGTGAGATAAATGGTGACACGGCGGGCGTCTGCGTGCTTGATAATGTTGGTCACCAATTCCTGAACGATTCGAAACAGGAGAATCTCCAGGCTGTTTTCCAGACGATTTTCCAAACCAAAGGCCTCTACTTCTACGGTCAGTTTTTGAGAGGCTGAAACGTCTGCCGCCAGTTTTTTAATGGCTTTGAGCAGTCCCCTGTTGGCCAGGACGCCCGCATTTTTGGAGTGCGCCAACAGCCGCACTTGTTTGTAGGCTTCATCCATCAAACTTTCGGTATGCAGCATCAGTTTTTCATTCTTTTTTTCTCGTGCAATTTGTTCAAAATTGAGTTTTAACGTTGCCAAAAGACCGCCTAAGTTGTCGTGCAACTCGTTGGCCAGATGTTGCCGCTCTGCTTCTTGGCCTTGAATCATTGCATCGATGATATTGATCTCTTGTTGCTGCAAAAGGGTAGCTGTGCGTTGCCTTTCCAGTTGTTTTTCCTTTTCTACCAAAGCTTGTTTTTTTCGCATGTTTTTATACCCTAAAACAGCGATCACCGCAAGACCAAACAACGAAACAAGCGCAGCAATAGAAATATTTCTGTTGAAAGCGCGTTGGGTTTCCAAAACCTGATTCGCGTTTTTGAGTTCTAAATTTTCCCGTTCTTTTTTTTCGGTTTCATACTTGGTTTGAATGTCATTGATGGCCAATACGCTTTTTTCAAGATTGAGTTCTTCTTGTATTTGATTTTTGAGTTCTAGATAATATACGGCACTATCCATTCTTTGCTGCGCCTTTTGGTTGACATACATATAATTGTAAACCAGAATCAAATCGTCTTTGTTTTTAATTTTCAGGGGAATATTGAGCGCTTTGTGGAAGTAACGCATGGCTGAGCGGAAATCTTCTTTTTCCTGATAGATAACACCTTGGTTGGTAAACATGCCAAACAAATTGGATTGGGCAAAATAGTAAGGCAGTGTCAAGTATTTTTCAATAGCTTTTTGGTAATAATTCATGCCGAGCTCCGGCTTTTTTTCGAAGAGATCATAATTGACGCCCAAAAGCTGACAAAAACGTCCATTCAAATACGGTACGTGAAGCTTTTCGGACAACGAAATGCCTTCTAAAGAAAGAGAAATTGGGGTCTCCAACTCGGGTGTATCGTAATATTTACGCGCCATTTGTAAACCTAATTTGTAATAAATTGCGTAGAGGTTTTCATAATCATCATACAAGTATGCCTCATATTCTTCCAAGTAGTTTTCGTAAACATCTCGATTTCTTTCACTTTTGAACAAATAGCGCAGGATTCTCTTCAAAACCTCGGCTTTCAGGGTATCATTCTTTTGAAATGTAACAATATCATTAGCCTTCAGGTAGTGGCTAAAACTCAAAGAGTCTAAATTTTCGGCTTCGTAAAAGGCCAAATCTCCTAAAATGACATGCTTAAAGTATTGGGCGACAGGCGTTGAATCCGGAAAGGTTTCGAACCGTTTCACGGCATCGTTATAACGCTCATTTTCACCGATTTTGAACTCTTGCAATTGTTGGGCAAAAAAGGCATTGAGCCACACATCCTTGAAGGTTGTTACAGACAAAACCGTGTCGGCGCGTGCAATATCCATCTGCCGAAATGCATCCAACACTTTGTAAAAATTAGTGTCAGAAACTTCCAACCGGCTGATCTTATCCTGAGCTTGCGCCCATATTGAAAGAGAAAATAAAACAGCGATAATTGATTTCAGCATTGCATGGCGAAAGTTTCAACGACCTATAGTCTTGTTATTTGATTATAATTTTTGTGCACACAGGTAAAGATAGAAAATCCTATTGAAATCTGATTTGAAGCCGTTTAAATAATCGTGTTCTCTAAGCAATATGTTGGGGTGCACATCCTTGAACAGTTGGCGAGTAATATTCCTGATGGTTATGCAATAAATATTTGACAAATTCGAGAGCCAATTTTGAGACTGGAATTCGACATCATGGTAGAAAATCGCAATTTCTCACCCGATTGATATCGAATCGGGTCAAAGTTCCAGTCTGTTTTCAGGCAAGGATTTGCTCCTGCAGGCTGCAGTTCTACAATCAATTCTTTGCTGCCAATTACTTTGCAACATTTTACAAATTCATACACCTGTCCGCAAAGCGGTCTCATTTCTAAATTAAAACTCTCAATTTCGTATTCCCTGAGGCCTTGGCTATCTTTTTTTGGCGGTACTTTTGTGAACTTCACTTTAGCCGCTATGGCAAAAACATCTTGATCGTTGTTTTCGATGCCTATGTGCAACAATTGGTGCTTTTTGATGATTTTTTCATCTTCCAAATTCAGGTTAATGATCACTTCCGTTTGGTTTGCTTGCGATTTGGTTTTACTTTTCATTTGGGTCGTTTTTATAAAAACAAAATTCCAAAATGAAACATACTTTAACCTACCTGAATTTGGGTATTTTTAAAACTCAGTACAAAAAAAACTTTATCGCGAAAAGAATGGCGATAAAAAGCAAAAAACCGATGAGTACCCAAAGACTTCCCTTATAGTGGAGTTTGTGGAGTTTGGCATCTTTACGGTAGCTAAAAACGATAAAGACAATGAAAGAAATCGCAAAAATAATCGCAAAAATAATTTGTCCGGTACTAAACATAACTGTTGTATTAAATAAGACCTCTGTATTTTCTCAGCAGCCATTCGGCACCCAAACTACCCAACAATATCAGTAGCAACCACTGCCAAGAAATGATAGAAACTTTGCGTGATTCTGTTTTCAATACCGCTTTGTAGTTGTCACTTTGCAGCAATGCCGTTTTTAAATTTTCAAATTGGTTTGGAAAAAAAACAGCCCCTTCGGTACTGCTTGACAAGCGTTGCAATTTTTCATAGTCCGCATTTATAAATAGCTTTTCAGCATCAAAATCCAACACGGTAATTTGCCCCGATTGACTGATATTCTCGTTGGTTTCCAAAGTTTCAAATTGATAATCGCCCGGTGGCAGCGCGGCTAAGTCTGCTTCGTAAAAACTGCCTTTTAACAAAAAAGGAAATACAAACTTCTCATTTGTTTGTGCATTGGTGAGCGAAATGCGGAGGTTGGCGCGGGGGTCGAAATTAAAAATCTTGTCAAAAAAACGGGCTTTTATCAGTTTTTCCGAAACGCTTTCTAAAACAGGTTGGTAATCGAGTTGAAGGCGGTCACGGCGTTTGTTTGAAGACAGATATTGAACCAAAGCGGTTACAAAACCGTCAAAAGCCGCAAAACTTCCTGAGTTTAAAAAACTCTGAGCGCGCCATTGCCAAACATTTTCTGCAAACAAGACGGCGTGTTTGGTCTCTTCTTGCTCGTAGGTAAGCCAAAGCGGTTTTTCTGTAGGATTCCCGGCGATGACTTGGGTAAGAAATACATCAGTTTCTATTTTAGGATTTATATCCATAAAAATGCCTTTGAGTGGCGGAAGGCTTTCAAATCCGATGTCATCCAAATAAAAAGATTTAAAATCGGGTTGTTGTTTGCCTTGTATATTCTCGGCAAACGAAGCATCATTAAGCGCTATATTCGGATCAAAAGTTTCCTGATAATCCAAGTCTGCTTTGGTACCGATAATCGTTAAAGTATTTTTTTGCAGCAGCCTGATTTGTTTGTCAATTTCAGAAAAATCAGCCGTAGGCTGGTGCCTAATCACCATCACATAATCATTCAAATCAACCTGTTGATTGGGTTTTACGATGGCCACTTGCCTAAATTTGCTTGATGTTATGGCTTTTCTAAACGCGCCCAAATCGGGATGCGTCAAATCACTCACTATCAGTATTTTTGATTGTTGATCTATAATTTCAACAACCGTCTCTTTACGATTATTTTGTATGTTTTTCTCATTTTCAAAAGGCAGTAAGTTTATCGTCATTTTCTGCATGCCTACCGTTTCAGATTTGATTGTAAAACGGCTGACATGTGCCTTGTTTGTTTCGGAAAAGGTCAGGGTTTCGGCGTGCACCAATTTGTCGGAGAGGCGCACTTCTAGTCGGGTAGAAAGTGTGTTGTTTTTTCCTTCAAAGGCCGTTAAAACTTCAACCGGAAAGGCATTGCCCAAATAGGAATAACCATTGGTATTTACTTGTGTAATCTTTAGATCGGGGTGGCGAACGGTATCGCCCAAAACCACGGTGTACACATCAAACAGTGTGTTATTTGCAGAAAATTCGTAATCTGCACCCACCGTTTGCCGGCCATCTGTCAGCAAAACCGCAGGCATGTTTTGGGTTTTATAAAGCTGTTTTAATTGCAGAAAAGGCTCGGAAAGATTGGTTTCTGAGGTTTCAAAAGTCAAACTGTCTGTGTTTTTTAGGGCTTTGCCGAAGGTGTAAGTTTGTACATCAAATTTTTCTGAGAGCTCCGTATCAGATTGAAGCCATTGTAGAAACTCCGTTTCAGCATGGTCTGCTTTTAAGTATTTCACCGAGCTGCTGTTATCTGCCAAGACAACCAATGTAGGTTTTTGCGTGTTTTGTGTTTGGATGTTCATCTTGGGATTGAAAACCAGCAAACAGAGAGCCAGCCAACTCACAAATCGCAGCACGAGCAGCACCCAAAAAGGTTTGCTCTTGGATTGGAACACATATTGAAACCAAACCAACAAAAGGCCAGCCAAGCAAGCTAAAAAGAAACTGATAATCGGATTTTGTAGCATTTGTATTAGTTGATCCATTGAACAGAAGCATCGCCTTGACTGATGATTCCGCTTTCAAAAACTATGGTTAGTTGGTTTCTTGAGCTGTTATTTGGCGTCTCACGTTCCGGTTCACCTTGCCATTTCATTTGTTAATATTTACAGTTTATCGCGATGGTGTTTCTGTATTGTAATGCAATGAAATACAACTGCAAACTATCGCTCCGATAATGATAATTACGGCAGGTGGTTTCCTTTACGGGCATTTCACAAATCAATCGCATTAAGTATGCATGCCGCCATCTACATGTATCACTTGCCCGGTGATATATGCAGACAAGTCGGATGCTAAAAACAAGCAAGCATTGGCAACATCTTCGGGTGTGCCGCCTCTTTTAAGCGGAATGGCATCGCGCCAGCCTTGCACGGTTTTTTCATCGAGTTTGCCCGTCATTTCCGTTTCTATAAAACCCGGCGCAATTACATTGCATCGAATGTTTCGAGAGCCCAACTCCAAAGCGACAGATTTGCTAAAACCGATAATGCCTGCTTTGGAAGCTGCGTAGTTAGACTGGCCGGCATTGCCTTTTACACCCACTACCGAGCTCATATTGATGATAGATCCGCTGCGTTGTTTGAGCATGGTTCTCTGTACCGCTTTGGTCAAATTGAATACAGATTTGAGATTGACGGCAATTACCTTGTCAAAATCTTCTTCGGAAATACGCATAAGCAAGTTGTCCTTGGTGATACCTGCATTATTGATGAGTATATCAACCGTGCCAAAATCAGCCACAACGGCATCTACAAAAGCTTGCGATTGGCCAAAATCTGATGCATCGGATTGGTAGCCTTTAGCCTTCACGCCATAGGCTTGCAATTCTTGTTCCAGTGTGGTTGCGGCCTCTACGGAACTGCTATAGGTAAAGGCGACATGGGCGCCGTTTTGCGCAAAAATGGTGGCTATGCCTTTGCCAATGCCACGGCTGGCACCGGTTATGATGGCTGTTTTTCCTTGTAGTAAATTCATATAAAAGTTTATTTATTGAAACTGTATCGAGACAAAAACAAAGATATACCAATTATTTAATGCCACAATATCAATAGAACAGTAAAACCAATTAAATAAACCTTAAAACCTGTAGTTTTCAAAAAGATTTTTTTTAAAAATAGGCCTCATGGTTACACCAAAAGTTAGGTCATTTTTAGGAAATATTTTATTTTTGAAAAAAAAAAAATGTCGCTACGTATCGTCATCTCACCGGCCAAGTCGTTAGATTTTGAATCTGAAATTCCAAATGTTCCGGCGGGTGCTTTAATTTTTGAAAAAGAAGCAGCAAAACTCAACAAAACGCTGAAAGCGCAGTCGGTTAGTAAACTCAAGGATTTGATGCATATTTCAGACGTCTTGGCCAAGCTCAATTGGGAGCGAAATCAAAATTATCAGTCGCCTTTTACGCCTGCTAATGCCCGTCCTGCAATTTTTGCTTTCAACGGAGATGTCTATTCCGGTTTGGATGTGAAACAATTGGATATGGAAGCGCTCTTGTTTTTGCAAAACCGGCTCTATATGCTATCCGGTTTGTATGGTTTGCTCAGGCCTTTTGATTTAATACAAGCCTATCGACTGGAAATGGGCACACCGCTCAAGGTAGGCAAATACGAGAATCTATACGCGTTTTGGGGCGACAGTCTCACCCGTAAGATCAATGAAAATTTGACTAAAAACGATTGGCTTATCAACTTGGCCAGTCAGGAGTATTTTAAAGCAGTTCGAGTTGATAAACTGCAACCTAAAGTTATGAGTCCGGTGTTTAAAGATTACAAAAACGGACAACTAAAAATTATTAGCTTTTACGCCAAAAAAGCACGAGGCTTGATGGTACGTTATATGGCACAAAACAAAATTGAAGACCCCAAAGACCTGTTGCATTTCGATTTGGAAGGCTACAGGTATAGCGAATCGGACACCCAAAAGGCGCACGAACCGGTTTTTGTGCGATGAAATGCATTTGGTAAAATTAATTTTTTCAAACCATAAATATACGCTATATTTGCACCCGAAAAATAGGCCTCGTGGCGCAACTGAATAGCGCATCTGATTACGGCTCAGAAGGTTACAGGTTTGAATCCTGTCGAGGTCACGAATAAATACTTCAATAAGAAAAAACGCTAAGCTTGCTTGAGCGTTTTTTTGTTTGAAGTATTTTCAAAGCGGAGCTTTGTCAGGATGCGCGAAGCGAATCCTGTTTCGTGACGTTCATTAGTATAACTTAATAACAGGCACTAAGCTCACTTGAGCGTTTTTTTGTTTGAAGTATTTTCAAAGCGGAGCTTTGTCAGAATGTGGCGTAAAACGAAACAATCCCGTCGAGGTCACAACACGCTAAAAAATCCATCAGAAACTGATGGTTTATTTTATAGTATCTGTCTATCCAAAAAATGTGTTAGGTTAAAAATTTGAACTTCAAATAGAATTAAAATTATAACAATTTGTTATAATTTATAAAACATATTTAAATTATTTTTTCACTTTGGGAAATCCGATTAACTTTGTCACCAAAATTTTGTTATGACAAACGATCAATTACTCGCTTTGGCAGAGGCTTTTGGAAATCCACTATACGTTTACGACAGTAAGAAAATAACTTCTCAATACAACAGACTGACAAATGCCTTCAAAGGTGTTAAAAATTTGAGAGTTAACTACGCCGTCAAGGCCTTGTCAAACATTTCGGTACTCAAGCTCTTCAACACTTTAGGCAGTGGGCTCGATACGGTTTCCATCCAAGAGGTGCAATTGGGTATTCATGCAGGTTTTTTGCCCGAAAAAATTATTTATACACCAAATGGGGTTTCGCTTGAAGAGATTGAACAAGTGGCTGCTTTGGGCGTTCAAATAAACATCGACAACCTCTCAGTTTTGGAGCAATTTGGCGCACGGCATCCGAAAGTACCCGTTTGCATCCGCATCAACCCACATGTAATGGCCGGTGGCAACAGTAAAATTTCTGTAGGTCATATAGACTCAAAATTCGGTATTTCCATACATCAGATGCCGCATTTGTTGCGCATTATAGAAAATACAAAAATGAACATCAACGGTATTCACATGCATACCGGTTCGGATATACTAGATATAGAAGTATTTTTATACGCTTCCGAAATTTTGTTTGAAGCGGCTAAAAACTTCAAAAACCTCGAGTTTATTGATTTTGGCAGTGGTTTTAAAGTCCCTTATAAAGATGGCGATATTGAAACCAACGTGGAGGAATTGGGTGAAAAACTCACGGCTCGTTTCAACAACTTTTGCCAAGAATACGGCAAAGAACTGGTGCTCGCATTCGAGCCCGGAAAATTTTTGGTCAGCCAAGCCGGCTACTTTTTGGCCAAAGTGAATGTGGTCAAGCAAACCACCTCTACCGTTTTTGCACAAATAGAATCTGGCTTCAACCACCTTATTCGTCCTATGTTTTACAACGCCCAACACCGCATCGAGAACCTTTCGAACCCCGAAGGACGAGACCGATTTTATTCCGTGGTGGGATATATATGTGAGACAGATACATTTGCCAGCAACCGCAGAATTGCTGAGATCAAAGAAGGAGACATTCTTTGTTTTTACAATGCCGGTGCTTACTGCTTTACCATGGCGTCTAACTACAACTCGCGCTACCGACCTGCGGAAGTGCTGTGGCACAACAACCAAGGACATCTCATCACCAAAAGAGAAACTTTCGAAGATCTGATTCGCAATCAAATTCCTATTGATTTTTCTGAAATTTCAGCTAAAAAAACGGCCAAATCACAGGCCTAAGTGTGATACATTTTGATGAAGCAAACCACTTGTTGAAGTGATTACTTCGCAATAGTTGTTGCCTTTTTTGCTTAGCGGTTAAAAAAAATGATAACTTTAGGCACATCAAATCAACTGTCATGCGACTCCTTCTTATCTGCTTTTTGTTGCTGCTCACGGCATGCCAAACCGAAAATCAAAACCCAATTGAGGCCATCTTGGCGGCAAATCCGGATTTAGCTGAAATTGCCCAAAATTCTAAATACGAAGTACAGATTTTGTATTCGGACATTATTCGCCAAGGCGATTCTGTCTCATTTAAAGATTACAGCTTCCGGCTCGATGCCGACCAATATTACTATCCTGCCAGTACCGTAAAAATGCCGGTTGCAGTACTGGCTTTGGAAAAGCTCAAACTTTTGCGACAGTCGGGTATTGAAATGCACCGCGAAACGCCTTATATCATTAATGGCGATACCGTTTCATCAAATATTGCCACAGATGTTTCTGAAATTTTTGCCGTGAGCGACAACAGTGCATTTAACAGACTCTACGAATTTTTGGGGCGCGATGAAATCAACCAAAAACTTCATGAAAAAGGGATATTTCCTGTTCGAATTTCACATCGATTGTCCGTACCCAATTCGGCTGTTGACACTACCAAAACCTTACTCTTTTTTACATCCGATAGTACTTTTTATCCAAATTTGGAGGTAATTGACAGTCCTATACAAAAACTCGATTATTTGAAAAATCAGCAAAAAGGTATCGGCTTTTACGCTGCAGATTCGCTTGTAAACACACCCTTCGATTTTTCGTTAAAAAATTATTATCCGTTACAATCGGCACACGAAACCTTAAAGAGAATCTTATTTCCAATCGCATTTGCGCCCAACGAACGTTTCGATTTAAGTGAGGATGACCACGTTTTTTTGGTCAAGACCATGGCGCAGTTACCTTCGGAGAGCCCGTTTAAAAGTTACGACCCTGAAATGTATTATGACAGTTATGTAAAATTCCTCATGTTTGGAGATTCCAAAGCGCCGATGCCAAAACACATAAAGGTGTATAATAAAGTAGGAGATGCTTATGGCACACTTACAGACATCGCTTATATTAAAGATGAAAAAAACGATGTCGAATTTATGCTTTCCGCAACCATTTTGGTGAACAGCAACGATATTTTCAATGACAACACCTACGACTATGACGGCATCGGATTTCCATTTTTAGGTAAATTGGGGAGGGCTGTTTATGAGTATAAATTAGATTAAAACAAGGCTACTTCTCGCTTTGCCTTTTCAAAATCAATTACTATCTCATTAACAATTTCAGCAGCAGGTAAAATATTGTGTATAAGTCCGGCAATTTGCCCGATTTCGAGTTCGCCTTCTTCCCAATCGCCTTCAAAGATTCCTTTTTTGGCACGGCCGCGGCCCAATAGCGCCCTGAGTTCCTCCGCCGAAGCACCGTTTTGATAAGCCGTCTGTACTTTTTCGTAAAAAGGGTTTTTTAGCAACCGAACCGGTGTGATTTCTTTGAGCGTCAACACCGTATCTCCGTCTTGTGCTTCCACTACTTTTTGTTTGAAATGCTGGTGAGACGAAGCCTCTTCGCTGGCCACAAACCTACTTCCGATTTGCACCCCGTCGGCACCCAACACCATAGCGGCCAACATGCCTCTGCCGGTGGCAATGCCGCCCGCAGCAATGAGTGGGATGTGTATTTTTTCTTTAACCATAGGGATTAACGCAAAAGTGGTCGTTTCTTCCCTGCCGTTGTGCCCACCGGCTTCAAAACCTTCGGCTACTACCGCATCTACTCCAGCTTCCTGGGCTTTTAGGGCAAACTTTACACTGCTCACCACATGGACTACGATGATGCCTTGTTTCTTTAAAAAGGGTGTCCATGTTTTGGGATTGCCCGCAGAGGTAAACACAATCTTTACACCTTCGTCCACTATAATTTGCATGATTTTATCCAAATCCGGATACAACATGGGTACGTTTACGCCGAAAGGTTTGTCGGTAGCATTTTGGCATTTTAGGATGTGTTCGCGCAGTACTTCAGGATACATAGATCCGGCACCGATTAAGCCCAAACCACCGGCATTGCTCACCGCCGAAGCCAATTTCCAACCGCTGGTCCAGACCATACCGGCCTGTACAATCGGATGTTGGATGCCAAACAGTTTAACTATGCGATTGGTTTTCATCTGTATATAATTATTGTTTTTTAATCGGACAGATGGAACAACCTAATTAATCATGCCCCTGTATGGAAATTTTTCACATAGGTGTTTCATCTGTTTATTTTATCTATTTTTATCGGTCAGATGGAACTCGCTAATAATCATTCTCTTGTGTGTTACACTTTTTAGCATGGCTCGTTTCATCTGTTTATATTATTTATTTTCAACGGTCACACGGAACGCGCTATGATAGTCACCCTCTTGTTTTTCAATATTTTGGACAAGGGTTTATTGTATCAATTTAACCCGAAAGCTATTTCTTTTAAACCGTACAGGTTATTAAAAACTGTAAGGTATTATCTTGTCTGCAAAATGGTTACAAGGGTGTTTCATTTTTTCACAATTTTATAGGTTTTTTCCATACCTGAAAGTCCAATTTTAGCCAGGTACAATCCGTTTGGCAGGTGTGATACGTCCACTGACAAAGATGGATTGTTAAAATTTTGACTCAGCATAAGCCTTCCCAACATATCAAAAATTTGAAGATTATTAGTTCCGGAAAAACCCAATTGAATATTGAGTAGATCATCAAATGGATTTGGAAAGAGTTTTATCTGCGAATTGTTAAATTCGGCAAGCGAGAGTGTTTGTAAGGCCGATAAAAAATCAGGGATTCCATAGCCAATATTATTGTTGGGATTGGCAGCATTTGACCCGGATTGTTTTACCAAGTCTAACATTTGTGCAGGCGTAATCTGAGGATTGGCTTGCCACAAACTACCTATTGCGCCACTAAGGAGCGGCGCCGAAAAAGAAGTGCCGTTGCTTGTTACCACGCTGTTGGTTTCGTTCACCAAAACGGTACTCACACCCTGTGCCACAACTTCCGGTTTGATGCGACCGTCTGCCGTGGGGCCTCTTGAACTAAAACTCGCCAATCCCCCCGAGCTATTGACCGCACCAACAGCCAACACAAAAAGGCCGTCTGCCGGTGCGGTCACAATTTGCCAATTGGAAATATTCCCCGAGTTTCCTGCCGAGTTTACGACTAACATTCCCTTTTCAAAGGCTATATTGGCACCTTTGGTGATAAAAGCAGTTTGGCCGTCCATATCTGCAGGGGTATAATTGTATCGGGATTCATCAAAAACACTGTAGCCCAAAGAGGTATTGAGCAAATCGACACCCAAACTATCTGCACGCTCGGCCGCAGCTACCCAATAAGATTCTTCCACAGGTGTTTCGGAGAAAATATCTTCCGTACGGAAAAGATAATAGGAAGCGTCAGGAGCAGTTCCTACCAATTGTCCGTCTAAAAAACCGCCCATAGCCGACAAAACTTGAGTGCCGTGGTCGTCACCGGTAAAGGCAAAAACATCGGCCGTGCGATCTACAAAATCAAAACCACTTAGTATTTTTCCGGCAACGCGCAATCGCTGAAAGGCACTTATGGTTTGAACGTTATTAAATCCGCTGTCCATCACACCTATGGTGATGCCTTCGCCTGTAAAATCTTGTTGGTGTAAAGCATCTACACCCATCATTTGCACCTGGTTGAGGGCCGTTCCGTAATTGAAATTCACTTGTACTTCTTTTATTCTTTGCGCTTTGGCATACTTTTCAAAAGCAGGCGGAGGCGTATTAAGCTGCCGGTCAGCATATTCTATATGACTCACAAATGGCAATGCCAACAGGGCATCCACATCGGTTTTAAATCCGATAACATGTGCCATATTAAACCACTTTGATTTGACTTTGACACTGATACCCGGCTGTGCTTTGAGCTGATTGATATAAGCCTCATTCACAGGAACATCCGTTTCCGTGATAGGAATTGAAAATTTAATTTTTCTGTTTACCGCCTTTGGAGTCAAGATGGTACTCGGGTTGGCCAAGGCTTGGGACACGTTAGGTTTGTCGGTAAAGTAAACCCGTGCGTGCTCTTGGGCATAAAGCCCCGTAAACATTAATAAAAAGAGAAAAAGTAATTTTCTTGACATCATATTGTAATTGTTTTCACTGCCTCATCATCAATAAAACCAACGGAAATAATCCACATCATGGTTTGAAATCAGACTAAAGCACTTTTCAAAATTACAAAACCATTTCAAGAAATCACACCCGAGCCTAATAATTCGTCATCGTGATGCCAGGCGACAAACTGTCCGGGCGTGGCTGCGGATTGTGGTGTGTCAAAATCTACATAAAGACCTTGCTCAAAAGCGTAGAGGATCGCTTTTTGAGAAGGCTGTCTGTATCGAATTTTTGCGGTTACTTCTCTCGACTGTCCGGGTTGGAGTTTTAAATCTTGACGAATCCAATGCACATCTTGTTGTGGAACAAAAATGGTTTTCATAAAAAGTCCGGGATGTGATTTTCCTTGCCCGACGTAAATCACATTCTCAACCACATCGGTCTGTATGACAAATAAAGGTTCGACCTTGCCACCAACCTGTAAGCCTTTACGTTGGCCGATGGTAAAAAAATGAGCGCCGTTGTGCGTTCCGACAACTTTACCGTTTGATGTTGAATATTTTATCCGCGCGGCTTGTTTTGCCAATTTTTCTTCAAGACTATCTACTGTTTCAGAATTGGGTAGATAAAAATTGGCGTCAGATTCGATTTCAATAATTTGACCGGTTTTGGGTTCTAATTTTTGTTGAAGAAAATCGGGAAGATGCACTTTGCCTACAAAGCACAAGCCTTGTGAATCCTTTTTCCCGGCTGTAACCAAGTCATGCGTAGCAGCGAGTGCCCGCACCTCTGATTTTTGCAATTCGCCTATGGGAAACAGCGTTTTGGCCAGTTGTTCTTGCGATAATTGACAAAGAAAATATGATTGATCTTTGTTGGGATCTTTACCTGACAACAACCTAAACACCTGCTTGCCATCAATTTCTATAGTGTCTTTTCGGCAATAGTGTCCGGTAGCTACAAAATCTGCCCCCAAACTCAAGGCGATGTTCATAAACACATCAAATTTGATTTCACGATTGCAAAGCACATCGGGGTTTGGCGTGCGCCCCGATTCATACTCGTGAAACATATAATCGACAATTCTTTTTTTATACACTTCGCTCAAATCGACCGTTTGAAAAGGAATACCCAATTTTTCGGCTACCAATAAGGCATCATTGCTGTCTTCGAGCCAAGGACATTCATCGGAAATGGTCACCGTATCATCGTGCCAGTTTTTCATAAACAAGCCTATCACTTCGTAGCCTTGCTGCTTCAACAACAATGCAGCTACGCTAGAATCGACACCACCGGAAAGACCTACGACTACTTTTTTCACTAAATTTTTTGGCAAATTTACGTTTTTTAAAATTTAATTAATGCCGCACCCATGGGTTTAAAAAATTCACTGCGCCACTTTTTGGAAGCGTTTGTGTAAATTTGCATATCGATTAGATAAAAAAACACGCATGCAAGAAGAAAAAGTCATTCTGGTCAACGAACTTGACGAACCTATAGGATTGATGCCAAAGCTGGAAGCACATGAAAAAGCCCTGCTACACCGCGCTTTTTCCGTCTTTGTGCTGAATGAAAAAGGTGAAATTATGCTTCAGCAGCGCGCCTTGGGGAAATACCACTCACCCGGTCTTTGGACGAATACTTGCTGTAGCCATCAAAGAGCCGGAGAGGAAAATGTGGAAGCCGGCAAACGCAGGTTGATGGAAGAAATGGGCTTTCAAACCGATCTTACCGAGCTTTTTTCATTTATTTACAAAGCACCATTTGACAACGGATTAACAGAGCACGAATTTGACCATGTGATGATAGGACAATACGATAAAGAACCGGTCATCAACCCTAATGAGGTAGCGTCTTGGAAGTGGATGTCGGTTGAAGCTGTCAAATCGGATATCAAATTACAACCGGAAATATACACTGCTTGGTTCAAAATCATCTTTGATCAATTTTACAACCACCTGTCCAAACACATCACAAAATCATGACTACGGTTCACCGAAAGGCACATTTCAACGCAGCACATCGACTTTTTAGACCCGATTGGGATGACGCCAAAAATGCGGAAATATTTGGCAAATGCAGTAACCCCAACTACCACGGACACAACTACGAGTTGGTTGTGCATGTGACGGGCGATATAGACCCCGAAACCGGTTTTGTGATAGATATGAAAATTCTCAAACAAATTATCTACGAAGAGGTAGAAGTTGCTTTTGATCATAAAAACTTAAACGTGGAAGTTGCCGAGTTTAGAAACTTGAATCCGACCGCTGAGAATATTGCCAAGGTGATTTGGCATAAAATCAGAAAAAAGTTAGATCGTGCTTTGACCCTCTCTGTGACCCTCTATGAAACACCACGCAATTTTGTAACCTACACCGAAAACTGATGCCATTACGAAAAGGAGATTTGTTTCCCGATTTTTCTTTAACCGACCAGCACGGATCCGTTTTTCAGTTGAAAGATTGGGTGGGTCAAAAAATTTTAGTCATTTATTTTTATCCCAAAGATTATACGCCCGGCTGTACTAAAGAGGCCTGTTCATTTCGCGATCAGTACACCGTTTTTCAAACAGCGGGTGCCGAAGTGATTGGCATCAGTGACGACACGACAGACAAGCACAAAAAATTTGCAAATACCTATCAACTCCCCTTTCGGCTTTTGGCCGATGAAGGCGGAAAACTGCGAAAGAAAATTGGTATTCCCACAGATCTCTTTGGTCTGATTCCCGGCAGGGCCACTTTTGTGATTGATCTCGAGGGATACATTGCGATGGCATTTAAAAGCATGAATGCCACACAACACATTCGTCAAGCTATTAAAACCATCGAACAACTTCAACAAAAATGAAAGTATATCCCTTGCGCTTCCAGCCTATTTTTAAAGAAAGACTTTGGGGCGGACAAAAATTAAAAACGGTTTTACAGAAAAACATCCCATACGGTGCGATTGGAGAAAGCTGGGAATTATCGGATGTAGAAGGTGATGTGTCTGTAATAGACAACGGCTTTCTAAAAGGTAAAACACTGCGAGAAGCGCTCAACACCTGGGGAGCCGAATTGTTGGGAAGTCGAAATTTTAAAAAGTTTGGATACAGCTTTCCGCTTTTGATCAAATTTATCGATGCCCAGCAAGATTTATCCATCCAAGTACATCCGGACGATGCTTTGGCGCAAAAAAGACATGCTTGCAACGGGAAAACCGAGATGTGGTATGTGATGCAAGCAGCACCCGATGCAAAGCTAATTGTCGGTTTTAACCGAGAAGTATCAAAAGAATTGTACCAAGAAAAGTTGTCTCAAAACAGATTGACAGATTTGATGAATTATGAGCACGTGCAAACGGGCGATACTTTTTTTATTAAAACCGGAACCATTCACGCCATAGGAGCAGGTGTTTTACTGGCAGAAATCCAACAAACTTCCGACATTACCTATAGGGTATATGATTTTGACCGTAAAGATGCGAAGGGCAACACCCGAGAATTGCATACACAAGAAGCTTTGGACGCCATTAATTTTTCCGGTGAAAAAGATTTTTTGGTGGACTATAGTCGAGCATCCGACAAGCCCAACACGATGGTTGCTTGTCCTTATTTCACCACACTTTACAGGGAAATAGCTAGCGAAACTCACATCGACTTAGGACAAAGAGACAGTTTTACCATTTTTTTAGTGGTGTCGGGGCAGGTTGCATTTGTGTTTGACGGCCAACATGAAAAGCTCCAAACAGGCGAAGTCATTCTCGTTCCTGCAACGGTGAAAAACTTCTATGCAAAAGGGGATAACGCCAAAGTATTAGAGGTTTTTGTCTAGTTTTTTTAGTTTTGGCAGGCTCAAAAATATTTCCAAAAGGTTTATACAGTAAATTGTCATACCTTTGCCAAAAATTTTTGATATGTCCAGCACACGCGTACTTAAAAAAAACATAAACACTGTATTTGGAGACCTTATTGAGTCTGCTTATTTGGTGCAATTGTCCCAAGAAAATGTAGCTACCGAAAAAGTAGAAGCCATTGTAGATGAAGCTATTGAAAAATTCGACAGCTTGATTTCGAAAATCAACCAGAAGGATGTAGCCGAGAAAAAAGCACATTTCAAATCTATCCATCAGGAACTTGAAAAAGCAACCGGCGCACTCGTTGAAAAAATCAACCAATTGGCATAAAAAAAACTTGCGAATTTTAAATTCAGTTTTATCTTTGCAACGTTTTTAACAAGCCGGCATAGCTCAGTTGGCCAGAGCACGTGATTTGTAATCTCGGGGTCGTGGGTTCGAATCCCTCTGCCGGCTCAAATCTCTTTAAACCTTTCGTTTTTGCGAAAGGTTTTTTTATTTCTTGCAACGAGGCCGAGGCGTGAAAAGTTTAGCGCTAGAAAAAATTTAAACCCGCTGTCCACTCAAATTTCTTTATTTTTCGTTTTTAGCGGATAATTTATATCTGTCTCAATATCAATTTATTTTGCAAAAAATGTATCAAATCGCGCACTATTCGTAATAAATTGTTAATTTGCGTAAGTATTTAAAATATATTGACTTACGAAGTGTCTAATACCAGATTTATCAGGGCAAATGATATAATGTGCTTAGCGCTGTAAAAGCAAGACCAAACAAAAGTTAAAAATCTTAATCAATGAAACACCCTTGTAAAAATTTTGCACACAGGGACATGATTATTAAGGGTGTTCCATTCCTGTGCTGAGCACAGTCGAAGCATGACCTTTGAAAAACAATAATTATAATCAGATGAAAATAATTTTATTCGCATGTATCGTTTTCACAACGAGTTGTCCGTTTTTGAAAGCACAGTCAAACCCAAAGCATATTTCTACCCGCGAGATGGATCGCATCAATTGGATGGAATTTAGGGATTTTGTACCCGGAAAAATCAACACAGTTTTGCTGCCCACCGGCACACTCGAACCGCACGGCGTGGTAAACAACGGAGCCGACAACACTGCACCCACAGCCATGGCAAAGACCCTCGCCGAAAGGGTAAACGCCATGATTGCACCCACCTTGCCTTATGGCATAACGGGTTCGATGGAGGCCTATCCGGGAGCGTTTCAAATTTCGGAAAAAGCCTACCGCCCATTTGTCAGAGATATACTGGAAGGTTTGGCTAAAAACGGCTTTAAGAATATTATCATCCTCAACGGACACGGCGGTGGGCAAACTGCGGTGTTGCAATCCGTCGCCGCCGAAATTGCGATAGAGTTAAAAGTGCGGACACTGGTTATTAACTGGTGGTCTTTTGCTTCGGACATAACCCAAGAAGTGTTCGGCGAAGACGGCGGTCACGCCGGTCTTAACGAAACTGCTTTCATACAGGCCATCGACCCCACTTTGGTCCATCCGGAAAAATATTCGGACGAAATGACCACGCCCTACCCGACTCCGGGAACTTGGGCAGCTGTGCCTTTTCCCTCCTCCATCGGGTTGTATAAAAAAGGAGAAGGCTTCCCAAAATTTAACCAAGCCAAGGCGGATGAATACTACAGAAAAGTGACCGATAAAGTTGGAAATCTTATACAGGAAATTATTAAAAAATGGGATTTGGCAGGTTTATAAATCCGAAGATTCTCCTTGAGAGACGATAAATAATCTAACCCTTCCGAGAAGTAAATAATTTGTAAGTGATGCTGAAATTTTTTAGAACCATCCGAAAGAACCTCCTTGAACAAGGAAAAACCGCCAATTACCTTAAATACGCCATTGGCGAAATTGTACTTGTGGTCATTGGTATTTTAATTGCTTTACAGATTAATAATTGGAATGAGAGCCGCAAAAACAGAGCCTATGAACTGACTATGCTGGAAGAAGTTCATAAAGAATTAGTTAAAGATTTAGAACTCATAGAACGTTTGATTCCTAGTTTAAAAAGGTCTCAGCATAGTTTTAGGAAGCTCGCAGTAATGAAAACTGACCCTGGTCATAATTTAGACTCCCTGGACTTCCACCTTCAAAGGGTTGATGGCTATGGACTCACATTTACAGTGAATAAAAGCCCTTTTGAAGCTATAAAATCGGGTGGGCTAGACCGCATTAGTAATCAAGAGATCAGAAATAATCTTTCAACATTATTTGGTTTTCATATTGAAAGTGCGGAAAAATGGATCAATGAAGTTCACAGAGTAGAGCTGTTCACCCGTGATGAAATCTTTTATGAAATATTTGATCCTGTAGCAATCCCGAATGATAATGGTGGTGTTACTACTAAGCTAACCATCGAAAACCCTTCCCTTCTCTTTAAGAATCCAAAGTTTGATGAATTTCTCTTTAGATCCAGTTGGCCAATATCAAATACCATTCACTTTTTGTCTAGAATTCACGAGCAGATGGAGATTCTAAGCGAACAAATTGCTCAAGAATTGAATAAATAGAATTTTATGCTACGCTTCTTCCGGCATGTTAGAAAAAAACTCATCGAACAAGGTAAAACCGCAAATTACCTTAAATATGCCATTGGTGAAATCATCTTGGTAGTGATTGGGATTTTGCTTGCCTATCTTTACCCCATCTTTTTAAAAAGATTATTTTTTGACACTAACTCATTTACCCACTGAAACATGTATTTACTTTGAATCCTGAGATTAAAATATTGGTTGTAGAAGATGAAATGATTATTGGTGCCAACATCTCGTTGCAGCTTACTTCTTTGGGCTATGAAGTGAGCGGCATTGTTCCGCGCGGTGAAGAAGCCTTGGTGCATCTCAAAGAAAACCAACCCGACATTGTCTTAATGGACATACAGTTGAAAGGCAAAATAGATGGTGTGGAAACCGCCTTGTTGATGCAGCAACAATTTGATATTCCCATTATTTACCTCACTGCAAATGCTGACCAAGCAAACTTTGAGCGGGCCAAAGCCACCCACCCCTACGCTTTTATTTCAAAACCTTTTAAAAAATTAGACTTGCAGCGCGCCGTTGAATTAACAGTTGCTCGCCTACTTACAGAGAGAAGCGAAGATAAGAGCAGGCCCTTCAAAAACGATTTGCCTCTTGTAATCAGCGACTGCATCTATGTTCGCCACCAAGAAAAAATGGTAAAAGTTCCCATACATGAAATTTTTTATATAGAAGCGGAACGAAACTATTGCCGTATCCACACCAAAGAAAAAGAATATTTACAAGTGATGACCCTGAAAGACATGGAAGAAAAACTTCCTCAAAACCATTTTTTGCGAATACATCGATCGTTTATAATCAATCTTTCTCAAATAGACGAAGTCGCAACCGACCACCTCGTTGTACGCAGAAAAGCCATCCCCATTAGTAAAAACTTGCGAGGCGAATTGTTGAAACGCTTGCAAACGCTTTAGGCAGCTTTGTCGGTTTTAAATTCAAAATACAAGTGGGCACCTTTGGTGTAATCACTTCGCATCTTCCCGTTAAGTTGCTGAACCAAAAGTTGGATAAGTTTGGTTCCGAATCCTTTAATGTTATTATCTATATTACTAAAACCTACACCATTGTCTGCTACTGAAAGTTGTATGGTAGATTCTTCGGTTCGTTGCAAAAAGATTTTAATATTTCCGGGTCTATCATGAGGGAAAGCATGTTTTAAAGCGTTTGTCAGCAATTCGTTTATAATGAGACCCAAGGGCACCGCAGTGTCAATGTCTAATTCTAGCTTATTCATGGCACATTCGATGGTCACTCTTTTTTCAGCCCCAAAGGAATCGAGTACGTGATGGCTCAAATCGAGGATATATTCTTTCATTTCGATAGCTGCCAGATTTTTACCCTGATACAGCCTTTGATGAATCATACTCATTGCCTGTACCCGGTTTTGTCCTTCTTGCATGGCGAGTATGGCGTTGCCATCAGACAACTGTGCCGATTGTAAAGCCAAAAGGCCAGACACTATCTCCAGGTTGTTTTTTACGCGGTGGTGAATCTCTTTGAGCAAAAATTCCTTTTCTGCATTTTGCTTGAGCAACAATGCATTGGTCTTTTTTTTGACTTGTATACTTCTATACAATCCAATTGAAAATATAAACAAAAGAATTAGGGTTACACCTGCCAATACTTGCCTGTCGCGTTGGCTGTTCAATTTGTTTTGCTGCTGAATGATGGTGTTTTCATTTTTTACTTTTTCAAATTGAGTCTTCAACTTTTCCATCTTTTTAACGGCTTCAGAGGTAGAAACTTCAGCTTTTAATTGATCGTATTTTAAAAATGCACTGTAGGATTTATCGTAATCTTGCAATCCTGAATAGGCTATTGCCAACTCCTTAAACGCCTGTTGGAGGTACCATTTGTCTCCAAAATTCAAGGAGGCCAAACTGATGCTTTTTTGAAGACTTTGCACGGCATCATTGTATTTTTTTTCCTGATTTTCCAACTTTCCGATAGTAATCCAAAGTTTCATTTTCACAAAATCATTACCCAACAATTCTGTGTATCGCATAGCCTCCTCTGCCATTTTATTCGCCTGTTTGAATGCGCCCAAATCGGTATTAAAATCAGTCAAAGATATATAGGCATTGCTCAAAACGTTGTAAAATCCGTATTGTTCAGCCATTTCAATTGCCTGATTGTAGAAATTGACGGCAGCATCGTATTTCTTAAGTTCGTGATAACTATCTGCCATCAAGACCAATGCATTGGCGTACCCCAAGTCATTCATCCCGCTTTTTTTATACGCTGAAATTGCCTTACGTGCATATGACAGTGCAGTTTCATAATGGCCTTGTTTCCATGAGAGGTTGCCCAAACTTGTGTATGCTATGGCCTTAACTTTAATATTGCCGCTCTGCTCCCCGCTTTGAAGAATTTCATTAGCCAAGTCAGTTGCATCTGAAAAAAAACCCCTCCGGTCTAAAATGGCACAAAGGTTGGCTTTGCGCAACCATTCATCTCTTTGTGAGATTTTTCCTTCGGCACTTTTTAGCAACACTTCGGCTTCATCCAATTGGGACATTCGCAACAGTAAACCGGCCAACGTAATTTGCAATTTGCCTTCCCAAGCTCTCTCTTCTTTCGATCTGGCCATTTTCAATCCTTCCTTAGTGAAATCGAGTGCTTTTTGTTGGTTGCGTGTGTGATAGTAGTAGCCTAAGTCGTTTAAAATCTTAAGTTTTAAAGTATCGGAGGATGTTTTTGAAACGGCTTTTTCCAGTTGAGAAAGATAATCCAAACCGAAATCATCCGTTTCAACAAAAATCTGCTGATAAGGATTTGGCCTATTGAAATCAATCAATTGCGCGATAACCCCGCAGGGCAACCCAAATAAAACAAGTGAAAGGATGAATTTCATTTCCAAATATAGTAAAGAATTCAACTTTAATTTATACGATAATGGAAATGTTAAAATCGTTCGGAAACTAAACAGGTAGCTTCGGACAAAAAATGAAGCCATTCGTCCTCATTACAGATTTAAAATGGCTAAATAGTTCTTAATTAGATGCATTATTAATCTAAAAACTATTTTACAATGAAAAAATTAATCTACTGGATGATGCTGATTCCCATATTGGCAGTATCCCAAAGCAACGCAGATTTTGCTGTTGTTGAGAATTCGATGATTACGGCGAATCCGACAAAAATTAAGGAATTTGAAAACGGTATTGCTAAGCACAACAAAAAGTATCACGCTGCCGGTGCCTACGGTGCAAGGGTGTACCTCATTTCCAACGGTGTCAACACCGGAAAATATATCTGGAGCATGGGGCCGCTACCTTGGGGCGAATTTGACAAAAGACCCGAAAACAAAGAACATGACGATGATTGGAATACCAATGTACTTCCTTATATAATGGCTGAAGGAGAAACAACCTACTGGAAATTTGAAGCCGAACATTCACATTTTCCAAAAGATATAACACTTAAAAAGTTGCTCGTTGATGTGTATGACATCAAAAGATTTGATGGCAGCAAAGCTTTAAAACTTTTGAAGAAAGTCCACAAAGTCATGGTTGAAAAAATGCCGGATGAAACCTTTGGCATTTACACCAATCAATTCAGCAACACCTTTGATGGAAAAGATCTGGCTTATGTATCATTTTTTGACAAATCGAGTTGGCTGGGAGAGGATAATGATTTTCCTAAAAAATACGATGCCGTTTTTGGTGAAGGTAGTTTTGATCATTTTCTAAAAGATTGGGAAGAGGTGAGCATGGGCAGTAGAACCGAACTTTGGAATTTGAGATTAGACCTCAGCGGACTTAATGCCGAAGTAAAAGCGGCGGACAGAAAATAATTTAAACCAACCAAAAACTAAATAGCATGAAAAATCTGATTTTTATAGGAATAACGATGGTTTTGTTTTTATCATCCTGTAGTCAAAAACCCCGTTACACTCAAAATTCGACGGAGATTGAAACCCTGAAAGCAGCCATAAGCAATTATGAAGCCGGAAATTGGGAAGCATTTTCCAAACATTTTGCCGATACGGTTAAAATCTATACAAACTCTGAAAACAACCACCTCTCTATTCAACAAGCCGTGTCGAACGAAAAAGAAAACCTCATTCCCTTTTCATCCTACAAATTTAAAGCAAGTTCTTCTGAATTTGAAATGGTAGTCACCGACAAAGGCGAAACTTGGGTGAATTTCTGGGGCGTTTGGCAAGGTATCCTCATCGCCAACAACCAACAGGTGGATGTACCGATACACATGACCTTACAATTTGTAGATGGAAAAATTGTGGAAGAACACGATTATTTTGACAACACACCGGTGCTTACTGCCTTGCAAAAAATTGAATCGGCTTCTAATGAAGCAAACCAAGAATTAAGTATTGAAAATTAGAGTTAGCTGAAAAAACCTCACTCATTCCGGCTTCACGTCGGGATGTTGAGGTTTTTACATTTTTAAACTACCCTACAATTTGTTGAAAAACAGGCTTGAAATCTGTATAAAAACAATTCCAAATCTCAATTAAAGCATAAAAAATCAAACAGAATACCATGGAAAGTGAAATTTCAAACTGGTCGAAAGAAGAGCTAAAAATCTACATCCTGCTGTTGTGTACAAAGGCTGATTCTGACGTAACTCCTGAGGAAATCAACCTTATCAAATCTAAAACCACTACCGAAATTTTTGATAAGATGTATATGGAAATCCGTGCGGATGACGAAAACACCAGCTTGGAAAAAATTGAGGCTGCCATCGCCCTGCATCATTACGACATCACAGAAGTTTTCGAGCTTAGGAAAGAAATGCGCGCTGTTTTTAGCGCCGACAAACATTTTGGCAGAAAAGAACACTACCTAGATCAAATAATGGATCATATTATTTATTGACACATTCTAATCCCTCTTCAATAAACTAACAACCAAAAACTAACTATCATGAACCTAAAACAATCATTTATCATTGCTGTAATAATCAGCGTGATCAGTATTACGTCTTGGGAACTTTTTTGGCGTTCTCAGGGGAAATATCCGACACTGAACGACGACAAATCACTGTGGGCCATGCACCGAGCCGATGTAGAAACAGCTTCAAAAGACGATTATATCATTTTGGGGTCTTCAAGGGCTTATTTTGATATTCAAGTAAAAGCATTTGAAAAAGCAACGGGCAAAAAACCCATACAGCTGTCCTCAACAGGCTCCTCGCCGTTGCCTTCCTTTCATGATATCGTTGAGAATACCAATTTTAACGGAACAATCATTATGGGAGTAACTCCCGGTTTATTTTTCTCAACGACTTTCCCAGAAGCATCTCCTTGGAAAAGAATTCAAATGAAGGTAGATTATTTTCAAAAAAGAACTTATGCACAGCGTATCAATTATGCACTATCTATTCCGCTGCAGCAAAATTTAGTATTCATGTCAGCAGATGAAGAAGAATGGGCAGATGATATCGATTTAAAAGCATTGTTGAAGCAAATTCAAATTGTTAAACGTACCCAAGTTCCAACTATGCCTCCCTTCTACAATTTTGGTGATGTGGATATTGACCGAAATATGAGTATGACCCATCGCACGGCAATCGATACCGCTTTTGCAAATACGGTTATCAAGGTTTGGAGGTTCTATGGTGGAATTACACCTCCACCCGATAAAAAAACAACCATAACTTTTTTCATGAAAGATCTCGATAAATTTAAAGCTCGAGGCGGGAATCTTATCCTTGTCAGATTTCCCAGCAGTGGCGGAGTCAGAGCTGGTGAAAATAAGGCATTCCCAAGAGCTGAATTTTGGGATGATTTGGTAAAACAAACCAACCTAAAAAGTTATCATTTTGAAGATTATGAGTCCTTGAAAAATCTTAAATGCCCGGAAGAATCCCACCTTTCCGCTGCAGATGCCCAATATTTCACGTCAGAAATCTTGACAATCATGAAAGCCGATGGCGCATTAACTAACTATAAAACTAACTAACCATGCTGTTTAATTCTCTAAGCTTTGTCGTTTTTTTGGTAGTTGTACTGTCTTTGTACTACGCACCTATATTGAACTGGACTTCCAAAAAGAGAATGCTCCTCTTCTCAAGTTATGTTTTTTACGGTTTGTGGAATCCGCCTTTGGTCATTTTGCTGTGGATATCTACTGTCGTTGATTGGATAACGGGGGAAAAACTAGCCATTGAGGAAAATGAGCACAAAAGAAAATTGTGGTTGTTGCTCAGTATGTTTGTCAATATGGGCTTTTTGTTCTTTTTTAAATACGGGGATTTTTTGTTGGAAAATTTCACTTTATTCATGAATGCCGTTGGTGTTGATTTCCAATCCAAACCCATGGGCATTATTCTACCGATGGGCATTTCTTTTTACACTTTTCAAACCATGTCATATACCATCGATATGTACCTAAAAAGAACAGAACGCGCCAAAACTTTTTTAGATTTTGCGCTATACGTGACCTTCTTTCCGCAATTAGTTGCAGGACCCATCGTGCGAGCCGGGGATTTGATAGGTCAATTTTACGAAGAAAAAAGAGCGACCATCAACCAATTTATTTGGGGGTTATTTTTGTTTACCATGGGTTTGTTTCAAAAAGTAGTGCTGGCAGACAGCCTGCTTGCCAAAACTGCCGATGACGTTTTTGGTGCCGGAAAATCTTTATTCCCATTGGACGCTTGGACAGGAACCTTGGCTTTTTCGGGACAAATATTTTTTGATTTTGCAGGTTATTCAACCTGTGCTATCGGAATTGCTCTGATGCTTGGGATGGTATTGCCCGATAACTTTAGGTATCCTTATGCTTCATTGGGGTTTTCTGATTTATGGAAGCGTTGGCATATCTCCCTTTCAAGCTGGTTAAAAGATTATCTCTACATCCCGCTAGGAGGAAACAGAAAAGGGATTGCCCGTATGTACGTTGCTTTGATGCTCACGATGTTGCTAGGTGGTTTGTGGCATGGTGCCGCATGGACATTTGTCGTTTGGGGAGGCTTACATGGTAGTTATTTAATTTTGGAAAGACTCCAAAGGCAATATTTGCCCTTTAAAATAACACCTCAAAATGGTATTTTCTTGGCTTTTCTAACTTTTACCTGTGTAAACATTACTTGGGTGTTTTTTAGGGCTCGTGAATTTTCAACGGCTTGGAACATGCTAAAATCTATGTTATTTATCGATTTAGATGGTGAAAAAATCTTGCAATTCTTTGATATCATCAAGGTGTTGACCCTGATTACGATCATGTTTATCTGTCATTGGATCATGCGAAACAAATCAATGAAAGAAGTTTCAGAAAAAACTTCCCCTTGGGTGTTGGGTACCGTTTGGGCAGTCTTATTTTTCTTTATTACCATCGCTCAAGGCAGCGGAGAGCAATTTATCTATTTTCAGTTTTAAGCCCAAAAACCAACAATTGTTAAAACAAAATCTACTTTCGGCTTTCAGACTCGAAATTAAAATTTCAAACAGTATTAAAAACTTATAAAATGAAGCACACAAACCAAAAACCGGAGTACTTCTTACTCCGACCTGAAATTGAAAAAGCCTACGGCTACTCGCACGCCGTGAAAATTGGCAATCATATTAAAATATCAGGAGCCGTTAGCATGGACGATGAAGGGAGTCCAACAGCCGTTTATGATCTCTTGCAACAGATGAAAAATTGCTATGCCGATTTAGAAAAAATTCTAAAACATTTCGGATGCACTTTTGACGATGTGGTGAAAGAAGATGTGTTTACCACCAATATGACTTTGTTTTTAGAGCATGCAGCTTATCGCAACGAGATTTACAAAAACCATTTTCCAACAGGGACATGGCTTGGTGTGAAGGAATTGGCCTTACCTGAATTTTTGATTGAAATAGAGTTGGAGGTTTATAAAACAGAAAACCAAAAAACGTAACTGTAATGAAAACTTTAAAAACAATTTTACCTGCCATTCTAGTTCTCATCGCCTTATATTTTGTGATAGACAGAGTACTTCCTTACTTATTTAATTTTAATATTGAACAATATCAAGACTATTATTGGCCTAACAAATGGTGGCTGGTTGGTCATGTATTCGGCGGTGCACTGGCCTTAATTATAGGGCCATTTCAATTTAGTACGCCGTTTAGAAATCGGTTTTTAAAACTACATCGCTCTTTGGGTAAAATATTTATCATCGCCATCATTATTGGTTCATTAAGCGCCATTTACATGTCTGTTTATGTGGCACCACAAGTTAATATTTCCTGGAGTATATCATTGCTTGTTATGGCCTTAGTGTGGCTGGCAAGTGTTTTAATGGCCTACAGAGCCATTCGTTTAAAACGCATTCAGCAACACAAAGAATGGATGATTCGCACCTATATCATTACGCTTGGATTTGTAATGTTTCGTATTTTGAATGAAAACGCTTTTATACGCGATGTCATGCCAACTTTTGAAGAACGCGGCCCAGCCTGTATTTAGCTGTCATGGGTAGTGCCCTTGTTTGTTGCAGAGGTAGTATTACAATGGCACAAGAAAAAATAAGCGAATAGCTGTGGCGTTCACTTACGTACGGGAAGAAGCAACCGTTTAAAATTGTAAAATAAATAAATTATGGAAACACTCAACACCTTGATAAGCATAAATTTCGATTTACTTACTGTGGTTCTACTTGTCATCTTCTTTACCGCAGAAAATGTGTTAAACACCCAATTCAAATTTGATAAAATGGGTAAGCACTTACTAGAAAACATCGGTTTTTTAATACTCATTACCTTGTTAAATTTGTTTTGGGCAGGCATCATTGTCGCAGGCGTTGATTGGTTAAACAGCAACCAAATTGGGTTATTTCATTATTTAAATATGCCTATTTGGCTTTTTTTACTGCTTAGCCTTATGCTGTTTGACATGGCTAATTACTGGTTTCATCGCATAGCACACAATGTGTCATTTTTATGGAGTTTTCACCGTGTGCACCACAGCGATAGCCGTATGGATGCCTCCTCAAACATACGCGTGCACCCCATAGAACTGGTGTTTTATTTTGGGTCGTCCAGCTTTTTAATGGCGGCAATTTTCGGATTAGATACTACCGGACTCGGTTTGTATGTGTTAGTGATTATTCCGTATGTTTTTATTGAACACTGCAACTTAAAATATCCTACGTGGATTGATAAAACCTTCGGATTGGTATTTACAACACCCAACTTTCATCGCGTACACCACGATCAGGATGAGTTTTATACCAATTCTAACTATGCCGATATTTTTATTCTTTGGGACCGAATTTTTGGTACCTTTAAATACAAACATCCGGAAGAAGTTAAACTGGGACTTAAAGAATTTGACGACCAAAAACAATCGTTTTGGTATTTAATGAAAACGCCTTTTATTAATATTCCGAGACATTCAGATACAAACCAAAACTCTAAATAAGTGATGAAAAAAAATTTAATACTCTTGGTTTTTTCTTTATGCTGTGCCGGTGCCTATTGTCAAAAAGCCGGCGAAACAGATATGGCTGAAAAACGCGCTCCGGTGTTTACCCCATCAGAATTACCGTATCCCTTTTCAACTGCGGTGCAGGTAGGCGACATCTTGTATCTTTCTGGTGATCTAGGCGCTGCTGATACAGGAAACACGCTAGTTCCGGGTGGAATAGCGCCTGAAACCCGGCAAATGTTCAAACGAATAACAGCCACACTTGCGCAGCACGGCTTAACCTTAAAAGACGTTTTTAAATGTACCGTGATGCTCGCAGATATGTCTGAATGGCAAACTTTCAATGCCATTTATGCCACCTATTTTGAACCCGGAAAATACCCAACCAGATCTGCAATGGGCGTAAACGGTCTTGCACTCGGTGCTCGGGTTGAGATGGAATGCTGGGCATGGAATCCGCAAAAGAAATAAACATTTAAAAAATTAAGCTATTACCATTGATAAACCAAATGCTAGTCATTCTAACTAAATCTAAACAAATGAAAAAAACAACTCTAACACTTCTTTTTTTAGCAATTATCACTGGCACCTTCGCCCAAACCAAGGTGATCGATATGCACGTTCACTCCTACTCCAATACCGATTTTGGAGAGCGTGAACCCGCAACCGACCATTATGGTGTTAAAGGCGCGACAGATGCCCAATCGCACCGGCTTGAAACGGTTGCTGCCTTTAAAAAACTCAACATCGTAAAGGCTGCCGTAAGCGGTAACCTAGACAGTGTTGAAGAATGGGCTAAAAACGATCCTGAAAATATCGTCATCAAAGGCATATTAATGTTTTCCCCGGACGATTACGGCATGACCGTCCAAAAATTTGAACAACTGGTCAAGGATAAAAAGATTGAAATTTTTGGAGAAGTAGCACCCTATTATTCGGGTGGCACCTTGAGTGATTCCATTTGGCAACCCTATTTAAAAATTTGCGAGCAGTACGACATTCCTGTGGCAGTACATACCGGCGGTGGCGACCCGGGCGGCACCTATTCATGGTCACCAAAAGCGCGCTTATCCTTAGGCGATCCTTACCATATTGAGGATGTGTTGGTCAACTATCCCAAACTGCGCATGTACCTAATGCATGCCGGCGGTGAAGATTGGCCTGAGCATGCCATCCGACTTATGGCTTATTATCCGCAATTATATACTGATATAGCGGTGCTGTTATGGGTAGAACCCAATACCCAACGTTACGTCACCAACTTTCTTCAAGACATCAAACATGCCGGATATTTAGACCGCGTTATGTTTGGATCAGACCAAATGATTTGGCCTTATGCCATTGAAAAATCGATTGATTTTTTGAATAGTCTGGACTTCTTAACTGAAGAAGATAAAGAAGGTATTTTCTATGGTAATGCTGCGAGATTCTTGAAACTTGAAACACGATACTAAACTTAAGCAAAATGAAACATTTAATTTCAATAACTGTAATTGTACTATTTTCTTCAATTATAATGACAGGTTGTGGTGAAAACGAAAAAACAACCTCAAAGGAAGTATTACCAACACCAACTTTAAGCAAATCCCAAATGGAAGGAGAAGCGTGGCACATGGAGGAACTATATTGGAAATATGTTCAAAACATTGACACAGTAGCTTATAAAGCCCTATGGCATGACGATTTTATAGGCTATCCGAGTTTTGGAAATGGCGTTTCCAATAAAAGTAAGATTGCCAGTTGGATTCCTGATTTGCACAAAGATCCGGATCTGAAATTCAACTACATCCTTCATAAAAAGGCCTCAAATGCCATCGAGGATGTGATTATTGTTTTTTATGATGCCGATGAAATCTGGACCGATAAGCAGGAAGAAATTGTAAAAAAGGAAACATTTAAATTTACGCATACTTGGAAAAAAATTGATGGACAATGGGTCATTCTTGGAGGGATGGCTGCCAAAAAAGATTAGAATGCCATAAAATATAACACTACTATTAAATTAATATGCTAAAATTCTTTAGAACCATCCGAAAAAAACTGATTGAACAAGGAAAAACAGCAAATTACCTTAAATACGCCATTGGCGAAATCATCTTGGTAGTGATTGTTTTTTTTTACCTTTAAAAAATAAAAACCTTCTCTACTAAGAAGCTAGTACCTTGAAGAAAATGGACCACTAAAATATCTATGATGCAAAAAACATTGATTCTCTTTACCTTCCTCGTCTTTCTTGGCGTTCACAAATCTTCTGCACAACAAAACAGCGATTCCAAACAACTCACAGAGTTGCTTCACCAATTTATGATAGGTGCCTCCAACAACGACCGCCAAACCCACGAAAACTTCTGGGCAGAAGACCTTATTTACACCAGTTCAAACGGAACTCGTTTTGGCAAAGCCCAAATCATGGCCGGTTTTGAAAATGAACCTGAAACATCCAACACCCCAAAAACCACCTATACCGCCGATGATATCCAAATCAACGTCTATGACGATATGGCTATAGTGGCTTTTAAAATGAAAGGCCAAACCGGCGAAGCTTTACAATATTATTACAACAGCGGCACGTTTTTAAAACGTAACAACCGCTGGCAAGTTGTCAATTGGCAAGCCACTAAAATACCACAGCAGTAAAGACTGTCGAAAAAAGTTTGTCTGCAAAATCTCCTCATTCAAATAACACCCGTTTCGCTTTCATTCATCGAAAAAATAGACCTAGGACTTTTAACTCAAAAAAATAAATTATTTTCGTAAAGGCAACCTAAACCCTTTTTTACAACTACCAAAAATCTACAAAAATGAACAGCGCACCTGCAAACTGGACGAAGGTCGAAATTAAAACCTACATACTCTTACTTTGTGCCCGAGCAGACGCGCAAGAAACCGAGGCAGAAATCAACCTGGTCAAATCATCCACCAACCCGGCAGTTTTTGATAAAATGTATAAAATTTTCCAAGGAGATGACGAAGAAAGTGCGCTCAAGAAAATTGAAATCGCCATCAATAAGCAAGTGTACGGCGATATGGAAATTTCAGCTTTACGCAAAGAAATGTTAGATGTTTTTGCCGCCGACAATAACTTCAACATCAAAGAACGGTATTTAGATAAATTGCTGGATCAAATTATTTATTGATAAATATACAAGTGTAGATTAATGAAAATCAGCAATTTAAATCAAAATATCTAAAGAAATTCAACCACGGATCAATACTCACAAACGGTTTAAAATCTCCTGTTTTTTACTTTTGCTATACGGCACAAAATCGCCGGTTTTAAGCTCAGCATAACCATCGTTTTGTATGGCTTTTAAAAATTCCACGTTCACGATGTGCGATTTGTGCAGTTGGATAAAGCTTTGCTCGGGTAGCAAATCTTTAAACTTTCCGATATTGTAGGAACTCACTATGCAATTTTTATCCGGTAGGCAAATTTTGGTGTAACCGTCCATGCCTTCCAATCGTACAATCTCTTCTGTCTTTAAAATACTCACACCTTTTTGTGTGGGCACCACCAACCTTTCTTTGCTACGTCCTTGTAAATGTTGAAAAAGTTGAAGCGTTTTTTCGGCAGCCGATCTTTTTTGCAAATTGGCGAGAGCATTCTGAACGGCTTCTTTCAACATTTTGTCTTCTATGGGTTTTAACACATAGCCTATAGCACAATGCCTGATGGCCTCGAGGGCGAAATCGTTATGGGCAGTAACAAATATAATTTCGGCGTTGGGTAAATTGAGCCCGGAAAGCAGGTCGAAGCCGCTGAGTTGCGGCATGGTGATATCTATAAATAGTAAATCGGGGCTAATGTTGGGGAGTTGCTCTAAGGCATCTTCCGGGTTTTGAAACTCAGCTGCTATTTCAATTTCAGGAAAGTTTTTACCGAGCTTAATTTTCAATATTTCTAAGGCTGAAAATTCATCATCTATCAGTACGGCGGTTATGTTCTTGTTCATTTTGATTGTTTTTTTATAATAGGTTGTTTGGGGTATTCCACTTCCAAAACCACCCGCGTACCCGTGCGGTCAGTATCCGATAAATCTTCCCACCGACAACCGATGTGAAACCGTCCGGTTTGGTTAATCAAATCAATGCGATCTTTCAATATTTGGGTTGATTTTGAGTGGTGCCGGTTTACAGATTTTTGATAAATAGATTGAGATTTCGCCATGCCCACACCATTGTCTTGGATTACGATTTCTAAACGGTTTTGTGACGGTTTTAAAAAGCGTATTTCAATAAACCCCACGTTTTTACTGTGAAAAATACCGTGATTCACGGCGTTTTCGACCAAAGGTTGAAGCAACAGGCTCGGTATTTCGTATTTTTCGGCATCTATTTCATCATCCAAATAAATATAGAAAGAGAGTTTATCCCCAAACCGCATTTTTTCTAATTCAAGATAAGAGGTAAGCAAATTTATTTCTGCTTTCAGGCTGATGGTTTTTTTGCTCGAATACTCAAAAATCATTCGGATAAGTTTTGAAAAGGCCAAAAGGTAGCTTTCAGAGGCTTCGGGTCCTTTTTGGGTTAAATAATATTGAATGGCGTTTAGCGAGTTAAAGATAAAATGCGGGTTCATTTGCGAACGGAGCGCGTGAAGTTCGTGTTCGGTTTGCTGTCGCAAACTTTCGAGCCGTTTGTTTTTTAACACATACCATTTTTTTACTCCCAATCCGGCAATTACAGCGGTAAAAAGTAGCACAATAACAACCACAAGTATCTTAAAAGCGGTGGTTTGCCACCAAAGCGGTTGTATATAAAAATCTACTGTTTGTATTTGCTTGGGTAGGTGTGCTGCCCTCAGCTCAAGCGTGTAATGGTCGGGTTCAAGTCCGGTCAAAGAAACTTGGCCGTTTTCGGTTTTTTGCCATTGGGTGTTGAAGGGCGTGAGTCGGTATTCAAATTCGGCAGGTCCCTTTGGGTTAAAGTCCAACAAATGCATACGTGCGTTGAGTGTGCCGTTTTTTTGATACTTAACAACTGCATCTGCTCGGAGTTTTTGTTGGTGATAGCTGAGATTTTCCACATAAAAATATGGCTGGGGCTTTTGAAAAATGGCATCTTTAGGAAGGGCGTGCAGGCCGTTTTCTGTGGCTATATATAAGGTGTCTTCCAAAACCGAAACCGCATTGATGCCCATAGAAGCTAAAGGGTTTGGAGTGCCTACTTTATCAATAGTACCGGTGTCGTTTGTCCAAAAATCATAACTCTGTAAACGGTACAAATCGTCGTCGGCAACTACCCAAACGGTTTGGGAATTTTCCCGAAACAAGGAAGTGATGTTTTTCCCATTGGTGTGTAAAACAAGGCGAGAGTCTGCGCCATTGGTCAGATAGAGGCCGTTTTTTTCGGTGCCCACCCACATTAGGCTGTCAGTATGGGTTTGCAATAGGCTGATGTTTTTATCGGATAAGCTGTCTGAAGTTTGAAAAGGCATAAAGCTTTCACCATTAAAAATTTTTAATCCGTTGATGCCACCTATATAAAGATCAGTTTCGTTGGCATCGATGCGGTCGGCAGCATCGTAAGGGAAATATTTCAAGACAGTTTTAAAATCATCAGAAAGAGCTACATTAGCTCTCCCCACCCCAAACCATTGGTTGTGGAAGCGGGCAAGGCTTTTTATGAAAAAAACAGGTCTTATTTTTTTTGCAGGTACTTTTGCGTTTTGGTCAAAATACCACAAACCGTCTCCGTGCAGACTTATTAGCCCATTCCGATTATCCGTCATTTTTAAATTCCACGAATCATAAGCAGGATGTATTTTTCTGAAATTAAATTCTGTTTCTGTTTTTTGTAGTAGTCCGTTTTCTTTATGGTAAACAAACAATCGGTTTTGAAAAGACATTGCCTTTTTGATGGATACGCCTTCAAAATAACTTTGAATCTGCAAAAGATTTGCCGGATAAAAATACAGCCCATCACTCACAGACGCCGACCAAAGGTTGCCATCTTTATCGAGGTAATTGAAAGTTTCTTGTACCTTCGGGTTGGTTTCAATATCTTTTAAAAGATTAAAATGTAAATCAAAAACATACAATTGCTCTTTGCCCGAAATTTGTATTTGGGTTTCGCTTCCGGTTATACGAACCATTTCGAGTGGTGTTTTAAAAACAAAGTGCTTATACGTCAGTCTTTTTGTGTTTACATAATAAGCTTCTTTCACCGTGAAGGCTACAAAAATACTGTCATTCAGTTGGTTGATGGTTGCGTTTTGCGGCTGTTCTACTGTCGGGATGCGTAAAAGGCTTTTACCGAGACTGTCTGTAATGTGGATGGTGTTTTTTTCTTGCAGCCAAAAATACTTTCGCCTCAGGTCGGCAAGTTTGACATTTTTGGCAGTTGTTTCTAAAGTTTTCCACAATGTGTTTTCAAAATAGTAATATTTGGCATCGCCGGGTTGCAGGGAATAGAAACCAGGACCTTGAATACTTCTGTAAAGATTTTGCGGGTAAAAGGGCAGTCCGTCTTCATTGCCAAAAGTGTGTATTTTGCCTTTGTCGATATAACCCAAACGATTGGCTTTGGCAAAAAACCACAATCTGTTTTGGGCATCCAAATCTATCAGCCAAATATCGTTAGATGGCAGACCGTCGGCCGTGCTAAAATGGATGAAATCGGCACCATCAAAACGGCTGATGCCTTTGTTGTGAGACACCCAAATAAAACCGTCATTGTCTTGTACCACGCGGTACACCGTTTGGGTGGGTAGCCCTTCATTAAACCCAAAATGCCGATAAGGCTGTGCCTTTAGGTGCAAAAGTCCAAACAGTGCAAAAAGACCGATAAAAACTTTATTCAGAAGCTGCATAAATGAGAAAAAGTGGCTTTATGCCACTTTAAAAGTAGTTTATTTTTTCTAAACCTTTATTGTTCAAACACCAAATCGATATATGGCACCACATTGTTGTTAACCGGACCGCCACTTCCAAAAAAGGCTGAACTTTTTATAGTAATCACGCCTTGTGTAAGTGGGAAAGGGATAAGCCCGCTTGGCATTCTGAGACCTCGCCCTAGTTGGTCGTCTAAATCTTGGCGGTTGAGAACGGTTCGCAAAATGGCGTATTCCACACCGGGCACGAGATTTACAGTGCTCGCCAAATTTACATAACTGGTCGCCGTAGCGGAAAAGTTATGTGGATTGGAATACAACACATTGTTGTTGGTTACGTCCAAAATTTCGATGCCGTACTGGCCGGTAAACCCGCCTTGGCTTTGGTAGCCTATCGCACAAATAGTTTGGGCTGCTGATACCTCAAAATTGTACTGATGCGTATCGAGGTCCATCCATACATCGTCCACAAAGGTGCCGGGTGGGTTGTTGGCCACTGTGTTGCTGACTAGCAACTGAAAATCAGTAACTGCGTTGGTGTCGCAAACACTTTCTGGCGTGGCCGCATCATCGTCGGAGCCACAGGCTAAGACGAATAAACAAATAAAAAGTTGTAATAGCATTTTTGGAGTTTTCATGGGTTAAATTTTAGTTTTTAATTTGATTGTTAGGCAATTCATTGGAGATTACCCTTTGGTCTTCCAAAGGCAATTCTAAACAGACCAGTTTTTCGCATACGTTGCAATTCACGTCCACTACTTTTACTTTTAAGCAGACTGTAAAAGTGCCTTTGCAACAAGTTAGTTTCAGGATGTTGGGTTTGGATATTTTTAGGGGAATTTGCCCATTAAATACCGCCGGGTTACCCGCTTTCCAATTGACAACTTGTGTACCACTACCACTCAGGTTGAGACCGTTAAGCACGTTTTGGTTGCTACTGAGGTTGCCAAACACTCCCAAATTGGCAGGTTGGCAAGCCGGGTCGCTATATGTAAAATGATAATCGACCACCGACACCTCTATTTCTTGAATGGGCGTGGTAATACCCCCGATAACTAAGCTGAGTTGGTCACTGCCAAACCGAGGCCGTCGTATGTCAACTTGAAGTTCGGGAAGGTCGCAGCAGAGCTGAGGATCTAATACATCACAATTAATCTGATAATCATCGTTTTGAATATTATTTTGCCCATATCCGGGGGTGCCTATATTTTGGGATGGCGCAGAAACGCCGTTGAGGTTAAAATCTCCGGTTACTACATAGTCAAAATGGGTGCCGTTAAGACTGTTTAGTAATGAAGTATTTATATTAAAACAGTATTCACTGCCTGATGTAAGTGTCCCGCTAGTTAAGGTATTAACTAAGTTGCCGTTTTGGTAGATGTTAAAACTCAAGTTAACATCGCCAGTTGAACCATCTGGAAGTTTAGGTAAGATGTAATCCACGCAAATTTTGCCCGGGCCACAAGTTGGTATATTATCTTGAAGTTGTATTGAGCCGGATGGGTTGTCAGATCCGGGCTCTGTACAAAAATCATCTAGATATGCGTATGCGTAATGGCCCGATGCTGTACAATCATAAGTTATGAAATATACGGTAATTTGTTTGTTCATTAATGAGCTTAAGTCAACAGTAACAAAACTCCAAGGCATATACTTTATACTCTCAGGATGTGTTGATAAAACATTGTTTCGAGTGTATGTAAAGGTTTCAGCTAAAAAGGGATTTGTATTATCAATATAATATTGGTTGTTCGATAAGTTTACCAAATTGTTGTGGAATGTGCCATCTGTATCATCTTTAATTTTTAACATAAACGATGGAATGCCTCCGAGGATATGAGGTGTAATTCCAGGCCCACAATTTTCGCCCTGAAGACAGGGATTGCCCATGACTACAGCATACCAGAAGCTTAATTGAGAGGTATTTGGGGTAACTACAAATGTTTTTTGCATAAGTTCGGCACCCCTGATAACCGCCGAATTTCCAAGCCTGAAGGAGTAATTCCCCGAGTGAACTTTTTGCAATACAGAGCCAAGAACCGGGTCATCGCCAACACTTTCTATCTTATGGTGGAATTGTTCGTGAGGTCTATCAGCAAATTGATTTCCATCATTAGTACTTACATTTAACAAAGTATTAAAATCTTCTTTTGGTATGTTGGTTGGTGATGTGATTTCTTCATACCACTTTTCGAAAGAGGAAGAACTATTCCAAGGAGAGGAACCGTTCCAACTTGTTGGTGTAGGAGGTGGTGTTAAAAATAGTTTACCATCAAAAGTAGAAGTTAAAAAGCTATTATAAAAGTTGCCATACCCATACCTAAAATCATTCATATTGATAACTCCCGATTCAAACCCACCATCCTCACAAAATGTATTGATTTGAGTGTTGGGCATTGTTTGACCGAAAGTCATGAAGTTTGCCAACAAGCAAATAGTTGATATAAAAAATATATTTTTCATTTTCAGTCTTTTTAATTAGTAAAATCTACACAAGTGGTAAACGTACACGACTTACAAAGCCCCCTTTCGGTGTACACCTTAAATTGCAAGCACACCCGGTAGTTGAGGGTGCAGCAACCGGCATCTAAGCCTGCTAAGGGCATGGGAAGCCCCATATCGAGCGAAATGGGGATACTGCCGTTCATCGGGCCGTTACTCATGTATTTCACTGTTTTGGTAGCGTTGGTGTTGTTGGGCGTGCCTATCAAATTGTAGGCTTGTAACTGAGTGCTGTTGTTAATAGTGCTTTGCCCCAACAATATCATCCCGGATTGTTCCAAGCTAGCCACTCCGGCACTGCACGCATTGGGTTGGGCGTTATAACTGTAGGAAACCACTTGTACTTCTATGCCGTAAATGGGCACGTTGGCGGTAAGGCTACCGCTCAGGTTGATGCTATTGTTCACTGTGGTGGCTGTAAAGTTTGATATATCGGTTTGTACGGCATCGCAGCTGTCACACAAACAATTGGGCAAGGTGTCTATGTTTAGAGATGCACCGGGTTGACATACGATAGGAGTTGGATCTAAATCATCGCCTTGCATTCCAAATCCGATGGAAGTCACACTGCTGTTTACCAAGACTTCAAAACAATAATTCACCGTTGTTGGGCCTGCTCCGGGCTGGGTTTGCAAACTGGTATTGGAGCCTACCAAAATGGCATTTAATGGGTTGTTTGCCTGATCATACACAAACAGGCCGCTTGTGGGGTCGTTGAAGGTTAAGTCGCCTGTGTTGCTTTGGTAGGTGGCGCTAAAACAAATTTTATATCTTTTGTTTGCGCCTTCATAGCCCAAACATTCTATGGTTTCGTCAGTTATTTGTAAATCTACATCGCAACTGCCAATGGTAAAAAACATTGTATTCGAGCTTATACCGGTAGTGGTTTCCGTCACTTTCCAGCTATATTGTCCTTCGCCGGCTTGTTCTTCGTTGTTGCCACCTGTATTATCTGTTCTTTTAACGGTATCGGCTAATTTTTTTCCGGCACTAAATTTGGCCACCTTTTTGGCTTCAACTCGGTTTTCTGAGGAGGTGCCAGTATAAACCTTTTGTGGTAGTCGGGCATCTTCCAATTTTGTGATTTCAACAATATAGTTTGGGTTTGGTATCTGCTCGCCTTGCAGTTCCCAAGTAAAACTATCTATCTCATCGACACTTTCAAAATGACTGTTGTTTGCCGGTAAAATGGCGATGAGTCTTTTTTGATTTTTTGTATCTTGTTTTATTAAATATGGTTTGTCAACATCTCTAGGTGGCATTTTTGATGTAGCATTAACATCTTTAATTTCAGTAATTTGTCCGGCACCTACTTTTTTATCTCCTTGTTGTTGCTGATCAACTGCATTGCCATCAGCAACGGTTGAATCATTGGCTACAATTTCATTGGTGATCTCAAATGTAGTGGAGTCTATCGGGCTTTGGCATTTGTCGTTGGTTTTAAGTACCGCCATTACGAAAAATTCCCACTTCACCTTTTCGGTACCACCGCTGCCACCTGCAGTCGCTTCAAATGGCACATCTTCAGGCCAAGCAAAGAAAGCTTGATCGGTTTCGGCTTGGTAAACACTGATTTTTTCGCGTTTATTCTCTCGCACCAACTCTACAACGTAATAGGCCACCTGATCCGGCTTGGAAGAAGTCCATCTAAAACTGGGCTTGGTAGGATTGCCTTCTGTCTCATAAAGTTTGCCATCAGCACCCGCCTTTACTTTGGCCGTAAACTTAGCTTTTTTGGGTGGAAAAATGATTTCTAATTGGTTGCAATTTTTTTTATTGCTGATTGAGCGAATGATGCCGCCTATGTCAATGCCAATTCCTATACTGCTATTGGTAGTGCGACGGGTCTGATTTTGTTGGGGCGTTTCAGGCTGTCGAACATCGGGAGGCGTTTTTACGCTACCGTCCGGATTTACCTGAGCCGACATACCGACTGAAATAAACAAAAGAAACAAAAGGATGCTTTTTTTCATGGGTTTTGGTTTTGTCAATTGTTAACAAATTTTAACAAAATATACCACAAGCAAACCCACCATTCGATGAAACCAAAGTTTCGTTTAAGCAACTCAGGGTTTGGTTAGAGGAAGAAAAAAGTGAGATTTTCAAGAGGTTTTAAATCCCAAGTATTCGGACAAACCATTTCAGACAAAATCAGCTAAAGACATATAGCACATTTCTTTAAATGCCCAAGGGAGGTAATCTACTACAGGATTCCACAGATTGAACCGGGTTATGCAAAGTTGGTTTTTATCAATGACTAAAATACAACGCATCAAATGTGATTGGCTTCGCAAGGTTCTACAATTCGGAGAAACGAATCAGTCACTTGGTTTCGCCTAATAAAATATTTTCTCTATTCTTGATGGCTTACCAAAATGAGTGGAAATTATAGATTTCTTAATCCGGACGGACATTATACAGACTTGTAGTCTCTGCTATCGGTACTTATTTCAGAAGATTTTGTGTTTTTATTGAAGTTTAATAATACCTTAAAATAACAAATACCGCAAGACCTTATTTACAAAGGCTTGCGGTTCTTTTTAAATAATACATTCAGATTTAAGGCACAAATCTGTAACTAAGACAATGTGTTTTTGGCATGAACCTTATTATTCTTTGTCGGCTAATAGCTTTTTGGAAAGCAAGAAACTGGTAAGCAATCCCAAACCTGAGAACAAAAAGATGGAAGCCGGATAGGCCACATTATCGTCCATGTTTAGGTTGTTGACAAACAAGTTTGCCAAAAATACGCCCAAACCGATGCCGATACAGAGGAAAGAAAAATTCAAAACAAATACTTTCCAGAATGGCACGCCACTGTTTTTCTTAGCTGAAAAGAAAATCTGCGCGTCGGCGCCTTTTTCAATCAATGCCAAACGTTCTTTGTTTCGGGTCGTGAAGTACATATACAATATGCCAAACAAGGTACCAAAAACAATAAGGGGGACTAAAACATCTTCCATGATAATAATTTTTTTAAGTTGATAACTAAACGTATGACAGAACGTTTCAAAAAAGGTTACGGTAATTTTCAAAATTTTATTGAAGATAGCACACCTTTAATCAAGTATTTGATTCTATCGTTAAGGAAAGCTATAAAGCCAAAACACAAAATTGACAGGTTCAAGTATAGATAATTGGATCTATTCCGCAAAATTTTCATTAAAGTCTATTCATTAAAACGAGAAAAAGTAGTCATGTTGTAACCTTGGGGAGGCTAGGCTCGTCATACAATCGAAAATAAAGTTTAACTTTAAGAACTCATTTTGAAAAACAGCATGGCATCTCAACACGATGACAACGAAATGGTAACCCGGTCGCTTTCGGGCGATGAAGGGGCATACGCTGTTTTGGTCGGTAGGTATCAACACATGGTATTTACTTTGGTTTATAGCATGTTGCGAAACAAAGAAGAAGCTGATGAAGTTGCCCAAGATGCATTTGTGAAAGCCTATTTGTCGCTCAAACAATTTCGGGGCGATTCAAAATTTTCAAGTTGGCTCTATAGGATTGCCTATCGGGCTTGTTTGGATTACATCCGAAAAAATGCAAGGCACCGTACAGACAGTATAGATGAGAAGTCAATCAAATACATGACTGACACAGATGCTGGAATGGATTCATACGGCGAAATAGAACAAAAAGAGTACACCGTCAGGATGTGTATTGAAAGCTTGCCAGCTGAAGAAAGTGCGTTTGTAAAAATGTTTTATTACGACAAACTGAGCTTAAGTGAGATTGGAAACATCACCGGGATTAGTGAAAACAATGCCAAAGTGAGACTTTTTAGGATCAGGAACAAACTGAAATCAATGCTTGAAAAAAAACAATTGTTAAGCATTTGATGTTTTGAAGATATATTTGTACAACAGATTAAATAAGGAATAATGAAAAAGACAAATCAACCGAAGGATTGGAGCGCCATCGACCAAATGATTGAAAATCAAGTTCGTAACAGCCATCGCATGGTTCCATCCGCAGACTTTACCACCAAGGTATTAGTTAAAATTGCCACTGCAAAACAACCATCGGTTACGGCCTATCAACCGCTCATCAGCAAAAAAAGCTGGATAATCCTGCTTGCTATGCTTGGTGCTTTGGTGATGTTATCATTTAACACCGGGTCAACCGAAAATGGAACGTGGTTTACCGCGATGAACCATTTTTTCTCAACCATTTCCTTGCCCGACATCTCGTTTCTTCACAACAAGGTCTTGGTAAATTCGGTTGCAATCGGCTGTGTGATGTTGCTTTTCCAGTTTTTTATCCTTTCAAAAAAATATCAGATAAAAAATTGATATGTTGAAAGTTGTAATTATATTTCGAATCTGATTTTCGAAAATTCCTGACTTCGGAGCACACTAAAAACCAACCTCACAACTTCACCAAACCTTTAGTTTCTGCAGTGCTAAATAGAAGATTAACTACAGTCAAACCCTAAGCTTCATTAGAAGAAACAAAAAAAACCGTCTCAATTTAATTACAGAGACGGCTTCTTTATCTTATGTTATGTGTCGTTTATTGAACGATCCCAACCAAAGTTACCTCAAAAATAAGCTCTGAGTTAGGCGGAATAAGACCACCACCGGCGCCTTGTTCGCCATAAGCCAACTCCGAAGGTATAAAAAAGAGTGCCTTATCGCCTACTTTCATGGTCAACATGCCTTCTCTAAAGCCCGGAATCATAGGTGCTTCCGGAGAATACTGTGTCTCAATGGGTGTATACCCATTGCCCGCCAAACGATTCGGATCAAATTTTCCGTATTCCTCGGCGACATCTGCCATGTTGCTGTCAAACAGTTCACCGCTGGAAAGAAAACCGGAATAATTGAATTTCACGGTTTGTCCGATTTTGGGTTTTTCGCCGCCATTATCTTCCAAAACATAAATTTTTAACCCCGAGGGTAGCGTGCTGGCTTTGCTTTTCAAATCGTACATTTTATTGATAAACTCGGCTCGTTTTGCTGCAGTCTTTGCTTCTTGTTCCTCTTTGATTCGGGTTTGTTCTTCCATGAAATCTGCAAAAACCTTGGATGCGTCAAATGCTTTAGCCTCTTTTCCAACCCTGATGATTTCTACTTTGTTGATGACATCTCCTTGTTTAATAGTATCCACAACAGTTTGCCCAAGAACAACTTTTCCGAAAATGGTATGGCGTCCATCAAGCCAAGGCGTTTCTTTATGTGTGATAAAAAACTGGCTGCCGTTGGTGTCGGGGCCGTTGTTGGCCATCGACAATATACCGGGACTGTCGTGTTGTAACATATTCGGTTCGTCGTTAAACTTATATCCGGGACCTCCGGCACCTGTAGCCGAAGGATCGCCGCCCTGAATAACGAAATCTTCCACTACCCTGTGAAAAACCAAACCGTCATAAAATTTTTTGCCTTTCAGCGAATCTACCACCAAGCTGTTGGTGCCTTCTGCCAAAGACACAAAGTTGGCAACCGTTGCCGGAGATTCACTTGGCGTGAGTTTCACCAAAATATCACCTTTACTGGTTTGAAAATCGGCATATAAACCGTCCTGTAGGTCATTGTATTTTTGTTTACAAGCCATGGTAAGCGTAAACGCTAAAACCACTAAGAGTACTTTTTTCATGTGTTTATTTTTATTGTTTTAAGAGGTAACATGAAACACCCTGAATAATCATACCCTTGTGTGCAAAATTTTTACATGGGTATTTCATGTGTTTAATATTAGTTTGTGCGAAAATAAAGGATTTTGCCGAAAATCTCATTCGATATGCAATTTATTCTGTTGAGGCCAATGGGCTGTGATCCAACATATAAATGCTGCACACCAAGGGTTGGTTGGGTGCGATGCGTTTTTTGTCTCCCAAACTTCCGTAGGCCAAAGCCGATGGAAATAAAAAAGTGGCAACTTCACCCTTTTTCATCAATTTTATCGCTTCGCGTAGGCCTTCAAAAAGTTTTTCCCTATCTACTACATACCTGATGCTTCCAATCGCTGTGGTGTCGTAGATGGTTTCGTTTTGAAGTGTCTGAACCGAATAGGTAAAATGCACTTCGTCACCCGGCTTGGGCAATAATGTATCTACCTGACGGTCAACCGCATAGAAATATGAGAAGCCATAATGAGAGGTGAACACTTCCACAGAGTCGAGCGCGCTTATATAGGATTGAATAGCGGCGAGGTCTTTCTGTAGAATTTGTTTTGAGGTTTCAATTGATGTCTTCAAAAAACTGCCGGACGCTACAGAAACTGGTTTTCTGGCTTCGGGTTCTCTACAACCCAAAAGCAAAGTCCAAACGACTAAAACCGAGAAATAAGTCTTAGGATGCATATTCTTGTAGTGCTTTTTTAAAATCTTCTATCGTTTCAGTCATGTTTTTCATACTTTTTCCTCCGGCCGCATTCTGATGTCCGCCGCCGTTAAAATACTTTCGTGCAAAAGTATTCACGTCAAAATCACCTTTGGAACGAAAAGAAATTTTGATGTAGGGTTCCTGTTGGTTCTCAATAAAAATAACCGAAAAATGTACCCCTTTCAGCGCCAATCCGTAATTGACAAATCCTTCTGTATCACCTTTGACAAAATTGAACTCTTCGAGTTCGGCTTTGGTAAGTTGTGTATAGGCTGTTTGAAAAGCAGGAATCACCTGAAGATTTTCCAGGGCTCTTCCCAATAATTGCATACGAGAATAGGAATTTGTATCAAACACCATCGAATGAATTTCGGAGGCTTCTATACCTGTTTCCATCAAACGAGCGGCTATTTTGTGGGTTTGCGGTGAGGTAGATGCGTATTTAAAGGAACCCGTGTCCGTCATGATACCGGCATATAAACATGCCGCAATGTTTTGGTCAATAAAATCCGTATCACCATAGTGATTGATAAACCTGTAGATGAGTTCACAGGTAGATGAAGCTTCTACATCCCACAAGATTGCATCTGCAAAATCTTCGGGCTCTCTGTGGTGGTCGATCAACACTTTCAAAGCGCTATTGTCCAACAAAGCTTCTTTCATATGTTCGGTTCTGGAAGGGGCGTTGTAGTCTAATGAAAAAATGACAGTTGCCGCTTTCAATTTTTGCAAAGCAGTTTCTTTGTCTCTAGTTGCAAAAAGGATATCATTGCTTCCGGGCATCCATGCCAAAAAATCGGGGAACTCGTTGGGCAATACTACAAAAACTTCATGCCCTTTGGCTTTGAGGTAATGAAACAACCCCAGCGAACTGCCCACTGCGTCACCGTCGGGGTTGTAATGTGAAGTGATGACTATTTTTTGTGATGCTGTCCATAAACTGTCCAGTGCTTTTAAATCCTTTTTTTTCACACGAATAAATTTAGATTAAATAATTAATTTTAAGTATCTTACAACTTAAAGCAAAAATTGACCCACTTAAAAAACCTGATTTATTCATACGCTTTAGTGAAGGCGTCCAACTGGGCTTTAGTAAATCCCTCTATGAGGGTTTCATGGGGCTAAAGTACAAAAAGGTAACATTTGCTTAAAAAAGGAAAGTGTATTTTTGTGAGCAAATCTACTTTGCCATGAGATGTACCTCCTTATCCGGTGTTCTTTTTTTGATTTGCTGTAGTTTGCTGCAAGCTCAAGAGACAACCCAAGAGCCTTTTACCATTGCTTTTGGCTCTTGCGATAACCAAAGATTACCCAATCTTTTGTGGGATGATGTGATGCAAAACAAGCCTGATATCTGGATTTGGGGCGGTGATAATATTTATTCAGACACGGACGATATGACCAGAATGGCAGCCGATTACGCAGTCCAAAAAAGTGATTCAGCTTATATGGCTTTAACCAAACAATCTAAAATACTAGCCATTTGGGACGACCACGATTACGGAAAAAATGACGGCGGTGTGGAATGGGAAGTCAAAGATGAAGCCCAACAATTGTTTCTTGATTTTATCGACGTTCCACACCATGATGCTCGAAGAAAGCGTGCGGGTATTTATCACAGTGAAACCTTGAATTTATCCCAAGGTAGTATCAAAATTATTCTTTTGGATACACGCTATTTTCGCGATGCCCTAGAGAAAAGTCCCACGCGCGGCAGGCGCTACGAGCCGACCGCAGACACAAGCAAAACAGTCTTGGGCGAAGCGCAATGGGCTTGGCTGAGAAACGAATTGAAAAATTCTAAGGCTGATTTCAACATCCTGGTATCCAGCATCCAATTTTTGTCTGCCAAACACGGTTTTGAAACTTGGGGAAATTTTCCGAATGAAATCCGTAAACTTGAAAAAACGATTGTAGAAAGTGGTGCCAAAGGCGTACTGATGCTCTCCGGAGATCGTCATATTTCCGAATTTTCAGAAAAAGAAATACCCGGTCTGCCCTACCCTTTAGTGGACTTTACCTCCAGCGGCCTCACCCACGTCTATAAAGGTTTTAAGGGTGAAGAAAATCCATACCGGATAGGTGAGGTTACAAACGTCGTAAACTTCGGTCTTTTAAAATTTGATTTTGAAACGCACCGCGTTCAATTTGAATTGCTTGGCGACCAAAACGTGCGCTTGCAATCTTGGGAGCGTGTTTATGAATAAAAGAAAAACCTCTAGCTTAAAAGAAAGTAATCGCAGTTTGCTAAGCCCTAAAATATTCTTGGCAGTGCCCCAACAAATAAAAAACCCCCGCAAATGCGAGGGTTTCTGGTCAGTTTCACGAAATATATTTTAGTATCTTCGTTCTCTTCTTTCGTTGCCAAAACTTCTGCCGCCACCGGCGCCACCAGTTTGTTCTTTACGAGGTTGTGCCTCGTTAACTACGATGTTTCTGCCATCTAGTTCAGCGCCATTAAGGCCTTCAATAGCTGCACTTCCTTCAGAATCATCTGACATTTCAACAAATCCAAAACCTTTGCTTCGGCCTGTTTCACGATCTGTGATAATTTTCACAGAATTTACGGTGCCGTATTCCTCAAAATACTGGCTTAATTGAGCTTCTTTCAAACGATAAGGTAAGCTCCCTACAAAAATGTTCATAACAAAAAATAAAAGTTAAAATTCGGTGTAAAGATAATAGAAATATCAATAGGTTCTACTTATTGACTGAAAATAAATTATTTATAGCCGCAAAATGGTTTTCTATCCATTTCGTCCTTTTTCATTTGGGTATAGTTCCGGGAGTGGGCTACTCTGCCAAAAGTCACCGCTTTCTACATCCAAAACCGTCAAAGGACCTGTGAAGGCTGCGCCGGTATCCACATTGGTGATATTAGCTACCCGAACCGGTTCGGTCTTTCCAATGCGAAGTGTAGGCGTGTGGCCGATAAATATTTCAGAAAAAAGCTGCAATCGCTTGGGAAAACGGGCATCTGTTTCGGCAATTCTATCGTCTAGCGCCAAGGCTGTTTCCCAAAGTGTTCTGTCCCAATAAAACGGTGTATTGTGGTATTCCTTTTCCGGCCCGTGCAGCGAAGTAAAGCCGGCGTGAATAAACAATCGGTTGCTGTTGTCCACATAGTAGTTGCGCAAGTTTTGAAAAAAAACTAAATGTGTATTGATTTTCTCTAAAGAAAGCCTTTCGTAGCAGTCAAGTGTAGGTTGACCGCCGTGTTGCAACCAAAGCGGGTTGTCTGTTTTTTCAAGTAACCAATCTGTCAATAGCTGATCATGGTTGCCCCTGATAAAGATACAATTATGCGTTTGTTGCAGTTCTAGCAACAAATCTATTACCTTGTCAGGTTCGCTCCATCCGTCCACATAATCTCCCAAAAAAATAAGCTTGTCCGTCGATTTTATGTCGGCTTTTTCCAAAACTTGCAACAACGCCTTGTAGCCTCCGTGTATATCACCAATCACTAAAGTTCGCTTCGACATACAAAAATCCAATTAGACAGAAACCCATTTAAAAATGTGTTGATCTTTGGGCACACCACTTCTTTCCGATATCTTATGAAGGCGATCGGGTAATTTCATCACATAATCTCGGGCGCGTTCCGCAGCATCATCTAACTCTCTGAGGTTGGCAATTTGCCAAAAATCCGTGAGTTTTCTCAATATATCTATATAATCATTTGTGGTATAGACACCTAATCGCTGGGCTGCGTTTGAAAAATTTTCAAAAGCATCGCCAATAGTACCACCCGATTCTCTGATAAATTGCGCCGGCATCACTATTTTTTTCTTCATCATATCGCTAAAAGCCAACATCATTTGTGACGGGTCAATCTTAAAAATTTGATGGATAAACTCCCTATATGCGTGATAATGTCGCATTTCATCACCGGCTATCATTAAACACATATTGGCCAGCAATTTGTTGTTTTTTTTCTTGGCCAACTGCCCTACCCGCTTGTGTGATATGTGCGTAGCCAATTCTTGAAAACTGGTATAAACAAAATTCTTATACGGATCTCTGCCGGTTCCAATGTCAAATCCATCTGCAATGATGTGATGTGTAGTGCGCTCTATTTCAAACATATCTACCCTACCGGACAAATACAAGTATTTATTCAACACATCACCGTGTCGGTTTTCTTCGGCAGTCCACTGTCGCGTCCAACGCGCCCAATTGTTCGGCCCGTGTTGGTCGATGCCTTGCACGTCCATCAACCAAGATTCATAAGTAGGCAAAGCCTCTTCCGTAATCGTATCGGCTACCAAAACTACCCAAAAATCATAGGACAACTCTCTGGCTTCTTCGCGAATTTGTCTGATTTCTTCAAAGAAGTTTTCACTGTCAGATTTGGGTAAAAGTTGGGCGGGCTGCCAAATTTCATTGACCGGCATCAGATATTTTTCTGATATCTCAGGGACAAACTTGTCCAACGCTTTCATCACTTCGTATCTATCTCCGGTTAGTGGCATCAGGTTCTATATTAATTAGTTTAAAAAAACAAATATAATGCCCGCTTATAGGTGGTTTAGCACCGCTGTGTTATTTTAACGTTTTATTTAACTTTAAATCGATTTGCCACTTTTAAATGTCATTTCCATGAAGTGGAATTCTTATCTTTACCATTCGTTATTAATGCTTTTACGATATGACAGATTCCTATCCGAACGGTTCACTGTATATTCACATACAAAACCGCATAGCCAAGGTGGTTTTCGGGCATCCGGCTGCCAATTCTTTTCCGGCTGAGTTGCTCAAAAGACTGACCGATGCCTTGTTGGAATTGGGGAAAAACCCCGAAGTCTCTGTAATTTTACTCGCTAGCGAAGGCGACAAAGCTTTTTGTGCCGGTGCCTCTTTTGACGAATTGAAGGCCGTCAAAACTGCCGAAGACGGCTTGGCTTTTTTTTCCGGTTTTGCGCACTTGATTAACGCGATGCGCACTTGTGGCAAAATTATAATCGGACGCGCACAAGGAAAAGCCGTTGGCGGTGGCGTGGGCATCTTGGCTGCCTGTGACTATGTATTGGCAGCCGAGGATGCAGCCATCAAACTCTCTGAACTCAGCATTGGCATAGGTCCCTTTGTCATTGCACCTGCAGTGGCTCGAAAAATAGGCACAAACGGACTCGCCGAACTCACACTGGCAGCGCACGAGTGGAAAAATGCGTATTGGGCTAAACAAAAAGGACTGTATGCAAATGTGTTTGAAACCCATAAACAACTCGATGAAGAAATTGACAGATTCGTTGTCAAATTGGCATCTTACCATCCGGAAGCACTATCCGAAATAAAAAAAACACTGTGGAAAAACACCGAACACTGGGAAGAACTCCTCATAGAAAATGCAAAAATCAGCGGCCGCTTGGTGCTTTCTGATTTTACCAAAAATGCATTGAAAAATTAATTGCCAAGCCGAAGTTTTGATTTTTGTATTTTTGAAACCTCAATTCAAACTAACATGCCCAACATACGCATCACCAAAGAATTTAGTTTTGAAACCGGGCACGCACTCTACGGCTACGACGGAAAATGCCGCAACGTACACGGCCACAGCTACAAACTGTCCGTCACCGTAACCGGTGAGCCGATTTCCGATCCAAACCATGTAAAATATGGAATGGTGATCGATTTTGGCGATCTCAAAAAAATTGTAAAAGAGGAAATTGTAGATGTGTTTGACCATGCAACGGTGTTTAACCAAAACACACCCCATATTGAACTGGCCAACGAACTCAGCAGCAGAGGGCATCAAGTGATTTTGGTGGACTACCAACCCACCAGCGAAAACATGATCGTAGATTTTGCCCATCGCATCCAACAAAGATTGCCGAAAAATGTCAACTTACACGCGCTCAAACTTCGAGAAACAGCTTCGTCTTATGCGGAATGGTATGCGGCAGACAATCTTTAACTTCAATTTATGAGCCTCTCCTCGAAAAAATACATCGCAGTTATTCCGGCAAGGAAAAATTCGAAGCGTTTGCCTCATAAAAACACCTTGCCCTTGGGAGGCAAAGCCTTAGTCATGCACAGCATCGATTACGCATTAAAACATCAACATATTTTTGCAAAAATCATAGTAACAACCGACGATGAAGCCGTGATGAAACTGGCCCGTGAGTCCGGAATTGAAGTAATCATCCGGCCCGATGATTTGGCAAGTGATACGGCCACCACCGCATCGGCAGTCAAGCATGCCATAGAGAATGTTACAGAATCTTTTGACGCTGTGGTGCTGCTACAACCCACCAATCCCTTTCGGAAAGCCAATTTACTGACAAATGCCATCGCGGTTTTTGAAAACAGTCAAAACAACAGTTTGCTAACCGTTAGCCGTTTACATAAAAAATTTGGCGCTATCAAAGCCGGCATCTATTATCCTGAAAATTATAACATAGGCCAACGAAGTCAGGATTTACAACCCCTATATTTTGAAAATGGCCTGCTGTATATCACGCAAAAAGCACTTATTTTTTCTGACAACATCCTCGGTGAAAATCCCTTAGCCTTCATCGCAGATTATCCGGAGGCCCATGTGGATATAGACACCGCCGATGATATGACATTAGCCGAATTTTACGCCCAAACTTTTTTACCATGAACACGCCGGAATTTGAGATTCAAGGTCGGAAAATTGGCCCAAACCATCCGCCCTTAGTAATCGCCGAAATAGGTATCAACCACGAGGGTTCATTAGCTGTGGCCAAACAAATGGTGGACGCTGCCGCCGCCGCGGGTGTTGAAGTTGTCAAACATCAAACCCATATTGTTGCCGATGAAATGACCGCCGCCGCGCAGCAAGTGATCCCCGGAAATGCCAAAGAATCTATTTACCACATCATGGAGCGTTGTGCCCTTAGCGAAGCCGATGAACAGGCACTCAAAAACTATGTAGAGCAGAAAGGCATGATTTTTATTTCAACGCCATTTTCCCGCGCTGCAGCCAACAGACTGCAAAGTTTTGACGTGGCAGCCTACAAAATTGGCAGTGGCGAATGCAACAATTATCCGCTACTCGAACATATTGCAGATTTTGGCAAACCCGTCATTCTCAGCACCGGCATGAACAATTTGGAAAGCATCCGAAAAGCAGTCCGCATTTTTGACCAAAAAAAAATACCGGTGGCCTTGCTGCACACCACCAACTTATATCCGACGCCAACGCATTTGGTTCGGTTGGGCGCTATGCAACAATTGCAACAAGCCTTTCCCGATAAGGTTTTTGGGTTAAGCGACCACACGCTAAACAACCACGCATGTTTGGCAGCTGTGGCACTTGGTGCCAGTATTTTAGAACGTCATTTTACAGATTATATGTCGCGCACCGGACCTGATATCGTCTGTAGTATGGACGAAAATGCCTGTAGAGACCTCGTTTTGGGATCTCGTGAAATTTGGCAGATGCGCGGAGGCGAAAAAAAGGCAGCAGCCGAAGAAAAAGTGACTATCGATTTTGCTTTTGCTACGGTTTGTACCATTAGGCCTATTGCCAAGGGCGAAAACTTCACCAAGGAAAATATCTGGGTAAAACGCCCCGGAACGGGTGAGATTTTAGCGGAATTTTACGAAGATGTGTTAGGGAAAAAAGCATCGAGGGATTTGCATGTTGATGTGCAATTAAAAAAAGACGATGTGTTGAACTGAATAAAAAATACTTTTTTTCCTCTTAAAAATGTAAAGTCAACAGATGAAACGCCCATGTAAAAATTTTACACACAGGCGGATGATTATATTCAATTAAATATCAATTACTTAAAAAATACAGACAGATAAAAACATCAATACACCGATGCAGTTTCAGTTTAGGAGAAAGTATTTGTTTTAGAATTTAAGGTTTAAACCTCACAGGTTTTCAAAACCTGTGAGGTTTAAAATGATAACATTTGGGTTTGATTAATAAAATGAACCCTATGCAAAATATTTAAAAAAAACAGATGAAGGTATTAAATTGAATATGAATTACTTGAAAATATAAACACATGAAAAAAATCCTCTTCCTTACCGGCACGCGCGCCGATTTCGGCAAAATAAAACCGTTAGTGCAAACGGTTGAAGATGAAATAGGTTTTGAAAGTTTTGTGTTCGTTACCGGTATGCATTTGCAACACACTTATGGCTACACGCTCATTGAAATAGAACGTTGTGGGTTTACAAACTTGCATACGTTTGACAACCAAACCCACGAAACCACCATGGATTTGACCCTCGCCAAAACCATCGAAGGATTGTCTGCCTACGTCAAGGAAATACAACCGGATATGATTGTTATCCACGGTGATCGTGTCGAAACTTTGGCAGGTGCTATCGTCGGTTCGCTCAACAATATTTTGGTGGCACACATCGAAGGTGGCGAACTCTCGGGCACGGTCGATGAACTCATCAGGCATAGCGTGAGTAAGTTGAGTCACATCCATTTTGTAGCCAACAAAGAAGCCCAAAAACGCTTGCAACAGATGGGCGAATTGCCTTCTAGCATTTTTGTTATTGGTTCGCCCGATTTGGATGTCATGTTTTCAAAACATTTGCCCGATTTGCAAACGGTTCGCGACTATTATGAAATTCCGTTCGAGGACTATGCACTCGTGCTTTTTCATCCGGTGACCACCGAAGCGGCACAAATGCAAGATTATGCAGACAATTTTGTAAAAGCCTTGCTGGGAGACACGTGCAATTATGTTGTGATTTATCCGAACAACGACCTCGGCAGCAAATCAATCTTAAAAGCATATAAAAGGCTGGAAAACAACACGCGTTTCCGCGTTTTTCCATCTTTGCGGTTCGAATATTTTTTAACGCTGCTCAAAAATGCACAATTCATCATCGGCAACAGCAGCGCCGGTATTCGCGAAGCACCGGCCTATGGCATTCCGGTTATCAACATCGGAACACGTCAACAAAACAGAGACCTGCAAGCCAACATATTGAATGTAGATTACACAAGTAAAAACATCTCAGAAGCCATGCAAAGCATAAGGAAACATCCGGTTTCACCACCATCTAAACACTTTGGAAACGGAAACAGCGCAGCTTTGTTTTTATCTTGTTTGAAAAATGATGATATTTGGCAAATCAACCACCAGAAACAGTTTAGGGATAATTGATTGAGGAATTATGAATGGTAAATTGTGAGTAACGAATAACAAATAACGTATAACGAATAACGAATAACAAATAACGTATAACGAATAACGTATAACGAATAACAAATAACGTATAACGAATAACAATTTTTGGCCTGCAATCTTTAAGAAAAATTAATCTACCTCTTGCACAACAAAATCTACCTTCTACTTCCCGACGGCATCGGCCTGCGCAATTTTGCGTTTACCCGCTTTCCCGAAATTGGGAAGCAAATGGGTTTTGACACCGTTTTTTGGAACCAAACCGATTTTCCGGTGTTGGACGAATTGGGGTTTGAGGAATTAAAAATTACAGCTGCCAAACTGCATCCGCTCACCACCGTTTACAGCCGCGCACGCAAACGCATCGAACTCAGGTTGTGGGAGCGTGAATTCAAAGACAAGGTCTATCAATCTTACAATTTTCCGCAAAGTTATAAGGGTCTTAAAAATTTGGCAAAGAGCCTTTTTGTCGATTATTTGACCGCTTCCAAAACCAGCCCCAAAGGTTTAAAAAACATCATCGAACGAATAAAAAAACAAGAGCGAAGTACTTCAAAATACGCCTTGTGCAAACAACAATTGGAAACCCATCGTCCCGCACTTATTTTCTGCACCAACCAAAGGCCTACACAGGCCATCGCGCCCATCTTGGCCGCGCAAGATTTGGGTATCCCGACCGCTACCTTTATATTCAGTTGGGACAACTTGCCCAAAGCTACCATGGTGCTCGAAACCGATTACTATTTTGTGTGGAGCGATTATATGAAAGACGAGTTGCAACGCTACTATCCGCACATTCCTGACACCCGTATTTTCGTGACCGGAACACCGCAATTTGAGCCGCATTTCGACCCAAGGTTGATAGCACCCAAGGCCGATTTTTTTAAAAACCACGGTTTGGACACCGCCAAAAAATACATTTGTTTTTCCGGCGACGACGTGACGACTTCGCCCGATGATCCGCAATATCTGGAAGACACCGCCAAAGCCGTTCGGCAACTGAACGAATCGGGGCACAATTTAGGCTTGATTTTTCGCCGTTGCCCGGTCGATTTTTCGGGCAGATACGATGCGGTTGTAGAGCAATATAAAGCGGTCATCAAACCCATCGAACCTGTTTGGAAACCACTTGGCGGGTCATGGAACCAGGTTTTTCCGGCGCGCGAAGATATTTCGTTGCTTGCCAATACCGCTTTTCATTCCGAAATGGCCATCAACCTGGGCTCGTCGATGGCATTTGATTTTGCCTGCCACGGAAAGCCTTGCGCGTTTATCGATTACGATATCAAAAACAAAAAAGACGAAAAATGGTCGGTAGATACGATTTACAAATACGTTCATTTCCGATCCATGCCATCGGGCAAAGCGGTTTTGTGGATAAAGCACCCGGAAGAAATCGGTGCGGCCATTTCGCAAGCTTTGGGGCAACCCGTGCCGGTTGTCAACGAAGCGGAAAATTGGTTTAAAGTGGTTAACTTGCACCCACCCGAAAAATCGTCAGAGAGAATTTGGGAAGCGATAAAAAAAACCACGATATGCACATCGGATTCCTAACCCCCGAATACCCGCATCCCAAGTTGGACACTTCCGGCGGTTTGGGTACCAGTATCAAAAACCTGGCGGAGGCTTTAATCGCTGAAAACCTAAAAGTGATGGTTTTTGTGTATGGCCAAAAACAGGATGAGGTTTTTTCCGAAAACGGCATTGTTTTTCACCGGATCAAACAACGCAGAACTCCTTTTCTAACTTGGTTTACCTACCGGAAATACCTGCAAAACTACCTAAACCGGGTGGCAAAGGCAGAACACATCGACCTGATTGAAGCCCCCGATTGGACAGGCATTACGGCGTTTATGAAACTTCGAGTGCCACTCGTCATCCGCTTTCACGGCAGCGATGCCTATTTTTGCCATTTGGAAGGGCGCAAACAAAAACGCAAAAATTTTTGGTTTGAAAAAACAGCGATGCAGCCTGCACAAGCATTCATCGCGCCTACGGCATTTGCAGGAAACCTGAGCAAAGAAATTTTCGGGTTGAAAAATGAAACAGTCCGGACCATTCATTACGGTCTGAAACTTCCCGATTTTTCCAATCCCAACCCGGATGATTTTGAACCCGGGACCTTGCTCTACATCGGCACCATCATCCGGAAAAAAGGCGTGTTGGAATTGCCGGAGATTTTCAAAAAAGTGCTTTCCGGGTATCCCGGTGCCAAATTGATTTTGATTGGCGCAGATAGTCCGGATATCCAAACAAATGCACCATCGACCTGGAAAATCTTGGAAGAAAAATTGGAAGAATCCGTACGAGAAAAAGTGCAATATCTTGGCAAAATCCCTTATGCGGAGGTTCAAAACCACATCCGCAACGCGCAGGTTTGTCTGTTTCCAACCTTTGCCGAAACCCTTGGCATGGTCACCATCGAATCTATGGCGATGCAAAAACCTGTTGTCAACAGCAACATGGGTTGGGCGCAAGAACTGATTGAAGACGGGAAAAGCGGGTTTTTGATCCATCCGAAAGACCACGGTTTGTATGCAGAAAGAATTGTGGACTTGCTCAACCATCCGGAATTGTGCCGTGAAATGGGAAAAAATGCACGCCAACGCGTAGCAGAAAAATTTGACATCAAACAACTGGCCTTGGAAAACATCCGGTTTTATCAATCGCTCATATCATGATAATCCTCTATCATGACGGCTTACATGCAGTGGAAATTTCATCCGATTCGGATGTGAATAGTATCCGTATTCCTTTATCAGGCATTTCAAAAACACTGATATCGCTCGCCGAAACAGCTACCGACGACTGGTTGATTTGGTGCCATATCGCTTTAAAAGACCACCTGAACATCAATGCCATTGAGGAAATTTTTCACCACCAAAAAATCATGGCTTCTTACCATCCGGGCGAAGCCAATTACCTACCCGAAGCCATTGGTTATGTAGAGGATTCGCCCTTTATAAACATTCGCAAAGCGGTGTGTTACCCAACTTGGCGAATGAGTAGTTGGGTGGGTGGTGTGCATGCCGCTGTATGGTGTGCTTTAAAAGAAGAATTGGTGCCGGATCGCGATTTTGATTATTTTTTGCATTCGCTGGCTAAAAGAGCGATGCAACAAGGATTGTTTTGCTATTCCGAACCTAAATTACTCAAAGCTAAACCGGCATTGGTATTTTCAAAACAAGCCAACCGCCGACTTCTATTCAGATTCGTCAACCAACACTTCAAAACCCGTTGGATGTTTTTGTTGCTGTTGAACTTTTTTATCTATGAAAAAAAATTGCCGCTTCGTTCTTTTTTGTCGGGATTCTGCTATCGAAAGAGGGTGTTTTCGCCGCAGTTGTTAGCCGACATTCCCATAAAATCTACACGGCAAATAGTTCAGCAAAAAACCATAGATGTGATTATCCCCACCCTCGGAAGAAAAAAATATTTGTACGATGTTTTAAAAGATTTGGCTGCCCAAACCCACCGCCCCAAAAAGGTAATTATCGTAGAACAAAACCCCGAACCCGGAAGTATATCAGAACTCAATTATTTGACCGACGAATCGTGGGCTTTTGAAATAAAACACTTTTTTATTCACCGGACCGGTGCTTGCCATGCGCGCAACCTGGCCTTGGAAGAAGTGGCCTCCGAATGGGTGTTTTTGGCTGATGATGATATTCGAATGCATTCGAATTTTATGAGAGAGGCCCTCTCAGAAATCGAACAAACGGGAAATAAAGCCTTCACCTTAAATTGCTTACAGAAACACGAAACCAATCAAAACCCATACATCAGCCAAACCTCTATGTTTGGTTCAGGTTGCAGTTTTTTACACAGCAGTATTTTAAGTGAAAATATTCGATTCAGTAAAAGTTTTGAGCACGGCTATGGTGAAGATGCCGATTTTGGGATGCAGTTGCGCAACAAGGGATTTGATGTGATTTTTTTACCAAAGCCCGAAATTCTTCACCTGAAAGCACCTTCAGGCGGGTTTCGAACAACACCCAAACTTGCTTGGCAAGAAGATAAACCACAGCCAAAACCTTCACCTACGGTGATGTTGTTTAGAAAAACACATTACAGTGCTGAACAACTGTGGGGTTATAAGACCGTTTTATTTTTTAAATTCTACCGTCAACAAGGTGTTAAAAACCCCATTGCGTATTTCAACACATTTAAGAACAGTTGGGAAAAGAGCCTGCAATGGGCAAAATTATTGGCAAAAGAAACCTAAGCATTACCAACTGCCGCCGGCACCACCGCCACTAAATCCGCCGCCGCCAAATCCGCCGCCAAATCCACCGCCTCCGCTGCTGCCAAAGCCGCCAGAACCCCCAAAACCACCACGGCCCATACGAGAGAGAATGATAACGTCCATCAAATCGGGACCGCCAAAATTGCCGTGATTACCTTTGTTGCCACCGCCTTTTTTAGAAAGAAAGGAGATGATCAAAAAAACAGCAACCAGCACAATCAGCACAAGACCAATAGGAACAGTTTGCTTTTTCCCGGCTGGCCTGCTTCCTTGGTATTGTCCGGTCAATACTTCAAAAATTGCGTCTGAACCTTTGTCTAAGCCGCGGTAGTAACTTCCTGCTTTAAATTCGGGGATAATGATATTTCTGGTGATTTCACCAACAATGCCGGCCGTTAAAAATTCCTCTGTACCATAACCCGGTGAAATCAATATTTGGCGTTCCTTTTCCGCCAATAAAATAAACACACCGTTGTCGGTTTCGGCCTGTCCTATGCCCCACGCTTGTGCCCAACGAGGCGCCAACAAGCCAATGTTTTCACCCTTGATGCTTGCTGTGGTCACCACAACAATCTGGGTTGAGGTGGTATCGGCATATCGAATGAGTTTTTGTTCTAAAGCCTGCGCTTCAGCGTCCGTAAGCACCTTAGCCATATCGTACAGACTGGTCTGTTTTTCCGGAATCGGCGGAATATTGAATTGGGCTAAAACCTGGCTGCTCAACAAGATAAACCCCAATAGCAAACTAGAACGAAAAAAGGCGGGCTTTAATTTTCTCATGTTTTTGAAATCGTGTCGGGGAGTTCGTTGGTATCATCCGACTGATAAGGAAAATATTTTTTAAGTTGAACACCGGCTTCCAATATACCGGCTATTAAACCGTCTTTGTACAAGCCTTTTTTGAACTGTGCGGCCATCAGGTTGCGGGTAGATGTCCAAAAATCGTTGCCCACCATTTTGTCGATGCCCACATCTCCGATGATATAAAACTTGTGATCCGCAACGGCTAGATAAATCAAAACCCCATTTCGGTTTTGTGTCAGGTGCATGTCAAGTTCTTCAAAGACTTCTATGGCTCTGTCCAAGTGATCTTTGTCTGTGTGCGATTCTATATGCACGCGAATTTCGCCCGAAGTATTTATCTCAGCTTTTTGAATGGCTGCGACAATCTCGGCTTCTTCTTCCTGAGTTAAAAAGGCTTCGGTGGCAGACATTTATTTAAAATCAAAGTTGACATCTACAGGTTTTTCTGCACCGGGCTCTGAATCGAAATACGGTTTTGGTGCAAAACCAAACCAACCGGCGAAAAGGTTGTTAGGAAATGTTCGCACATGATTGTTATACGGTTCTATAGCCTCATTAAACCTGGTGCGTGCGGTCTGTATGGTGTTTTCTGTGCTGGTCAACTCGTCCTGGAGTTTTAAAAAATTCTGATTCGCTTTCAGGTCCGGATAGCGTTCAACGGTTACCAGCAAGCGAGACAAGGCACTGCTCAAACCGCCCTGTGCTTGGTTAAAAGCAGCCAGCTGCTCGGGTGTAATGTTTGCGGGGTCTATGGTTACTTGCGTGGCTTTTGCCCGGGCTTCTATCACTTGCGTTAATGTGGTGCGTTCGAAATCAGCTGCGCCTTGGACAGTTTTGACCAAATTGCCGATCAAATCATTTCTGCGCTGGTAGGAAGTTTGCACATTTCCCCAAGCTTTGGATACGTTTTCTTCCATACCTACGGCCTTGTTATAAAAGCCTTTAACGCTGGAATAGATGATAATACCAACCACCACCAGGGCAATAATAGCGATGAGTCCTTTTTTCATAATGACAAAGAGTTAGAGTTAGAATTAGAGTTCGTTTTTAATTTGGATGAGTTCACTTTTTACAAATTCGAGTTTGGAAATAATTTCCATTTTTTCTAAAGTCTGCTTTTTATTTGTTTTGAGATAGGCTTTGGCGCCCGCTATGGTATAACCTTTTTCTTTGAGCAGGTGGTAAATCAGCTCGAGAGATGTGATGTCATTTTTAGAAAATTTTCGATCGCCTTTGGCGTTTTTTTTGGGTTGCAATTCTTCAAATTCTTTTTCCCAAAAACGAATCAATGACGTATTGACGGAGAATGCTTCGGCCACTTCCCCTATTCCGTAATACAGCTTGTCGGGTAGCTTTGCGCGCATCAGTCTAAAGATTGATTCTCCAAAGAAGCCTTGCGCAATATTTCTGCAAACTCGTCAGCCGTCAAACTGCCGTAGTAGAAATTGATGGGGTTGATGCGCACGCCGTCTTTAAAAATTTCATAGTGCAAATGCGGCGCTTCCGAACGGCCTGTATTTCCCACAAAACCGATGAGATCACCTCTCTTGACACGCTGCCTGGGTCTTACGTTAAACTTGTAGAGGTGTGCGTAAAAACTTTGATATCCAAAACCGTGATCTATCAAAATATGATTACCATAGCCCGACATTTTGTTGTTTGCTTCTTTCACCACGCCATCACCCGTAGCATAAATAGGTGTCCCTCTGGGAGCAGTAAAATCCATACCCCAATGCATTTTTCTCACCTTGGTAAAAGGATCGGAACGCCAGCCAAAACCGGAGGCCATGCGTGTCAAATCTTCGTTGCTCACGGGTTGTATGGCAGGAATTGCGCGAAGCAACTTCTCTTTTTCTGTAGCCAATAAGTAAATTTCATCCAAGGATTTAGACTGTACTTCCAATTGCTTGGTCAAAATATCCAAGCGCCGTTTGGTATTGATAATCATTTCAGAATTCTGATAGCCTTCAAGATTTCTGTAGCGATTGACCCCGCCAAACCCGGCTTTTCGCTGTTCGTCCGGAATCGGATCTACCTCAAAATACACGCGATACAAATTGTTGTCGCGTTCCTCTACATTCTGCAATACCCCTTCCAACAAGTCCAAACGGTTGTTGACTATCTTGTACTGAATTTTCATGTTTTCCAGTTCGCGCTGCAAAGACAATTCCTGCGGGGTTTTGAGTAGGTCTGTTTGAAGAAAAAAGAAAAGACCAATCAGGGCAAACAACAAAGAAGATAGCACAAACAACAGGGTAAGTCGAAACTTTCGACCCGGTTTGGGATCAATTTTTCGATAGGACAAGGTTTCCGGATCGTAATAATATTTTACCTCTGCCATTGTGCGAATTATGCTATTTTTGCAAACGAAAGTAAATAACCCTACATTAACGAACAAATATAAAAATTGTTTCGGCTATAAACCTAATTAATTTAGAAACCCCTAGCGCGTCTCATGAATTCAAAAGAAATTAGAGCATTATTTTTAGATTTTTTCAAACAAAAATCACACCAAATTGTCCCTTCTGCCCCACTGGTTTTGAAGAACGATCCTTCGCTGATGTTTGTCAACGCCGGTATGAATCCCTTCAAAAGTTACTTTTTAGGCAACGAAAAAGCACCCAGTGCGCGCATTGCCGACACGCAAAAATGCCTTCGGGTTTCGGGCAAACACAACGACTTGGAAGATGTGGGTATTGACACCTATCACCATACGCTATTTGAAATGCTGGGCAATTGGTCATTTGGCGATCCGGCAGATCCTCGTGTGGGTTATTTTAAGAAGGAAGCCATAGCTTGGGCTTGGGAATTGCTGACGGAGGTTTACAAAATAGACAAAAACAGCTTGTATGTAACCATCTTTGAAGGTGACCAATCTGAAGGTTTGGAGAAAGATACCGAAGCCTACCAATATTGGAAGGAATGGATTTCGGAGGACCGCGTTTTATTGGGAAACAAGAAAGATAATTTTTGGGAAATGGGCGACCAAGGTCCTTGCGGTCCGTGTTCTGAAATTCACGTGGACATTCGTACCGATGCTGAAAAAGCGGAAGTGCCGGGACATCAATTGGTCAATCAAGACCATCCGCAAGTGGTAGAAATATGGAACTTGGTTTTCATTCAGTACAACCGAAAAGCGGATGGACAGTTAGAAAACCTTCCGGCCAAACACATCGATACCGGCATGGGTTTTGAACGTTTGTGTATGGTGTTGCAAGGCAAAACTACCAACTACGAAACGGATGTTTTCACACCCCTGATTCAAAAGATTGAAGCGGAAACGAATCAAAAATATACGTTTGGAAAAACGACTCCTGATGCCGAAAAAACCAATATTGCCATTCGGGTGATTGCCGACCACATTCGCGCGGTGTCTTTTGCAATTGCCGATGGACAGTTGCCCTCAAATACCGGTGCCGGATACGTCATTCGCCGCATTTTGAGGCGGGCCATTCGCTATGGATTTTCTTTTTTAAATGCCAAAGAGGCCTTTTTGCACAAATTGGTAGCCACGCTTACCTTACAAATGGGCGAAGCATTTCCCGAATTGACTTCTCAACAAAATTTTATAGAAAATGTCATTCGCGAGGAAGAAAATAATTTTCTCAGAACCCTTGAATTGGGTTTACAGCAGCTCGAAAATTTGATACAAAACGCAAACCACAAAACCCTTTCGGGACAAAAAGCATTCGAACTATTTGACACTTATGGTTTTCCAAAAGATTTGACGGCACTTATACTCAAGGAAAAAGGCTGGCAATTGGATGAATCCGGATTTGAAACTGAGATGGCGCAACAGAAAAGCCGCTCGCGTGCCGCTTCCCAAGTCTCCACAGAAGATTGGGTGGTGTTGCAAAAAGAGACCCAAACAGATTTTGTAGGCTACGACCACACAAATGCCCAAGCCAAAATATTGAGATACAGAAAGGTGGCTTCAAAAAAAGAAGGCATTTTCTATCAAATTGTTTTAGATAAAACACCTTTCTACCCGGAAGGTGGCGGACAAGTTGGCGACTGCGGAAAACTCATTTTTTCTGATGAAACCATCGAGGTGTTGGACACCAAAAAAGAAAATAGCTTGGTGTTGCACATCACCCAAAAACTGCCCAAAAATCCGAAAGCGATTTTAACCGCCGAAATAGACGTGGCCAAGCGGAATGACACCGCTAAAAACCACACGGCTACGCATTTGCTTCACCATGCTTTGCGCCAAGTATTGGGTGAACATGTTTCGCAAAAAGGCTCTTTGGTCAATGACCAACATCTGCGTTTTGACTTTGCACACTTTGCAAAATTATCCGTTGCAGAGATTGCCGAAGTGGAAAGGCTTGTCAATATGCAAATAGCTCAAAAACTAGCCTTACAGGAACAGCGCGATGCTAGCTTTGAAGAAGCCGTGGCCGCCGGCGCGATGGCGCTTTTTGGCGAAAAATACGGCGATAAGGTTCGCAGCATTCAGTTTGGCAAAAGCGTGGAACTCTGCGGTGGCACTCACGTACCAAATTCCGGAGATATTTGGCATTTCAAAATTGTGTCGGAGGGTGCCGTGGCAGCGGGCATCAGGCGGATTGAAGCCATTACAGGGCGTCGTTTACAGCAATTTTATGAGGAACAGGAACAACAACTCAACCAAATCAAAAGCGCTTTAAAAAATCCGCAAGATCCGGAAAAAGCCATCGTACAACTGCAACTTGAAAACTTACAACTCAAAAAACAATTAGACGAATGGGCCCGGGAAAAAGCATTATCTGTAAAATCTGATTTGGAAAAAGAATTCACCGAAATAAACGGGGTTTTGTTTCTTGCCAAAAAACTGGATTTGGCCCAACAATCTATTAAAGATTTGGCTTTTGAGTTGGGGCAAAACAGAGACAATCTCTTTGTTCTGATTGCTACGGAAACTGAAGGAAAAGCCATGTTGACTTGTTATATTTCCAAACCGCTGGCAGAAGCCCGACAGCTCGATGCCGGAAAAGTGGTTCGCGAGTTGGGCAAACTCATACACGGCGGCGGCGGCGGCCAACCGTTCTTTGCCACTGCCGGTGGAAAAAATCCTGGAGGAATTCCCAAGGCCTTAGAAAAGGCCAAAGATTACGTGCTGTAAGTGTATTTGTCAGGAAAAATTGTTACCAAAGTTTGTCCGGATATATTTTGGCCGCAACCAGTTGGTTTATTTGGTCTTGAACCCATGGTTTATCTTCCGGATAGGTAACACCAAACCAATCGCTCTGCGTAGGAATAACGTCAAATTGGGCCAATTTTTCGTCAAGTAAAGCCTGTACAAACAAGGCAATAAAATACTCTGCTTTGGAGTCGGGCGAGATGCTGTTTAAGAACACCAAAAATCGCGCTTCAATAAATTGAAACACCTCGGGTGTAAATCCCCAGAAATTCATAGAAACCAAAGTATCATCGGGCAGTGGCGTACACCCCTGCTCTGTCTCAAAAACAATGTGTTCGTCTTGTCGGTAAATTTTGGTGCGCTCGGCAAAACCGGTGAGCGCGCCTGTCGCATCAAATTCGCATATTCCACGCGAAACGTGTCCAAACTCTGAAAGCGTGTTGCCAAGCCTAAATCCGACGAGGTTAAAATGCTTGGGGTTGGCTTTGGTATTCAGAAAATCTGCCATCACCTCAAAAGTGTTTTGCCCATAAAAATCATCCGCATTGACAACACAAAAAGGTGTATGAATGGCGTCTTTAGCGGCCAAAATGGCGTGTGCAGTTCCCCAGGGTTTTTGCCTGTCCGGAAACGAAAAACCGTAATGGGAAACATCGTTAGATTGGAATGCGAATTCAAAATCGATTTTTCCCGAAATTTTAGGTATGATAAAATCTTTGAAAGCGGTTTCAAAATCTTCTCGGATGACGAATACTACTTTGCCGAAACCGGCTCTGATGGCATCGTAAATACTGTATTCCAAAATGGTTTCGCCGTTGGGCCCAAAGCCATCCATTTGTTTGAGGCCGCCGTATCGGCTGCCCATACCGGCTGCCATAATGAGTAGCGTTGGTTTTTGCATAATTTTATTCGTTTTCGCGATGCACCAAATTTAAGGAAAAAGCGGGGGTACAAACAGACACATAAGTCACCGGCTCATCAAAAGGGTTGGCGTATTGTACGCGCGTATTTTTGTTTATTTTTATAGACTCACCGGCATTTAAAATAATCTTTTGGCCGTCGATGGTAAATTGTTTTTTTCCGGAAATGACGAGTGTGTATTCATCAAATTCGGGGGTTTGAAAAGGCTCTTCCCAATGCGGTGGCGCTACCATAAAAGCTATACTTATCGGATTTCCGCCATGTGATGCCAAACCGAAATGTTCGGCGATGTGTTTGCCGTCTGTAGTAGGGACCACAAATGGTTTTTTTTGAATGAAAAATTTATCGGACATAAGGCTTACCAACTTACGCTAAAATACTTTAAAGGTGCATCATCCGGAATTTGAGTTTTGGAAACTTTGGTGGTCGTGTCAAACTTTAAATCGGCGGGTAGAAAGGCCTTGTCTATGACGATGTAAAAATCCTGACCCTCAAAGGAAACCATGATATTATTAATCATGTTTTCGATGGATGAAATTTTATATTTTTTGGCAAATTCTCCAAAAGTACTTTTCACATTCAGTCCTTCGGCTGTTTTGTAGCGTTCGTCTAAAATCTCTACATAACTAATTTGTTGGTTGTTATCCGAAAATTTGGCAGGTATAATTTCCAATAACTTTTTGCCTCCTTTTTGGTAGATAAACAACTCGCTGGCTACTTTTAGATTGCCGGGCTGATAGCGTTTTACTATAGAATCGTTGGGAAAAAGAGAGTCTAACTTACTTATTTTGGTTTCTTTGGTAATTTTTCCTACTTGTCCGTTAGTTATCAAAAATTCGGTATCTTTTTGGCAGGAGATCAACATTACCGATAGTATTGAAAAAAAAAGTGTTTTGAGGCTGTTCTTCATTTGCTTATATTTATTTGTTTTGGTCAACTGTAGTGCCAAATCCTTTATTTTTGTTGATTTGATAAATGTTTCAACGGGCATTACATAACTGTAAAATAATGGTTGTACGCGTTTGTTTGTGGTTGGCAAACTTACTTAATTTTAAAAAAATTTTGTTGTAAAATAATCATTTTCTCATAGCCCTTGTCAGAATACCCATCACGCCCCTGATGAAAGTGGCACTGGTGAGTACCTTCAAAATGGGGTTGGTGGCGCTACTGCGCGTGGACGAACGCCTTCTGGAAAAAGTTTCTGTGGGTTTTCTTTTGAGTTCGGTTTCTTTTTGGCGTTGTGCTTCTCTGGCAAATTGTTCGGCACGTGCAATCTTGTCATTTAGTATTTCGTAGGCGCTTTCGCGGTCTATGGTTTTGTTGTATTTTTTACTGAGTTTGGAAACCGCAACCAAACCCGTTATTTCAGTTGGACTGAGAATATCCATTCTACTTTTGGGTGCGCGGAGCATGGTGGCCGCCAGTGGTGTCGGGATGCCTTTTTCATTGAGTGCAGAAACTAGGGCTTCACCGATGCCAAGCGAGGTCAACACTTCGTCAGTTTTATAAAACTCGGAGATGGGATAATTTTCTGCGGTAAGTTTAATCGCTTTTCGGTCTTTGGCCGTAAATGCGCGCAAAGCGTGCTGGATTTTTAAACCCAATTGGCTCAAAACTGCATCGGGCACATCTGTGGGGTTTTGGGTTACGAAATACAAGCCGACACCTTTAGAACGTATGAGTTTTACAATGTTTTCAATCTGATTGAGCAGTTCCGCCGAAGCCTGGTCAAAGATGAGATGGGCTTCATCCAAAAAAATAACGAGTTCGGGCCTTCCGGTGTCGCCCTGTTCCGGAAAAGTGCTGTAGATTTCAGCCAAAAGCCCGAGCATAAAAGTCGAAAAAAGATGGGGCTTGTCTTGTATATCTGTCAGCCGAACAATATTGATGTAGCCCTGTCCTTTTTCGTTGAGCCTGAGTAAATCTGACACGTCAAAAGAAGGTTCGCCAAAAAACACATCAGCGCCTTGTTGCTCGAGGGCTACAATATTTCGCATGATGGCACCGGTAGAAGTGGTGGAGATCCGACCGTATTCGCGTTCGAGTTCTTCTTTGCCTTCTTCTGTTGCATACTGCAATAATTTTCGCAAATCTTTCAAGTCTAAAAGCGGGAGGCTGTTGTCGTCGGCATATTTGAAAATGACCGATATGATACCCGCTTGCACCTCCGATAGGTTGAGCATACGCGAAAACAAGACCGGCCCAAACTCTGAAACTGTAGATCGAAGCCTTGCGCCGGGTTCGGCAGAGAGGCTCAGGAGTTCCACCGGGTATGCTGCCGGTTCGTAGGGAATTTGCAACTTTTCGTGCCGTTCTCTTATCTTCGGATTTTCTGCTGCGGCTGTTGCAATGCCGCTTAAATCACCCTTGATGTCCATCATCAGAACCGGAATGCCTTTTTCTGACAATAGTTCGGAGATAATTTGCAGCGTTTTGGTTTTTCCGGTTCCGGTAGCACCGGCAATCAAACCGTGTCTGTTGAGCGTTTTTAGCGGTACACGCACGGGTGCATCGGGTATCGGAACGCCCGCCAACATCCCTTTGCCCAACTCGATGTAGTCGCCTTTAAAAGTATAACCTTTGGATAAGGTATCTGTAAATTTTTCTAACTGAGTCATCCATTCAAATTTTTGTCTAAATTTATGCTTATTTTTACATTACACAAATGGATTAGTAAAACAAAACACAATGAGGAAGTTTTAGAAACGAGTTGTATATTGATTTATGAAAAATTAGAAAAATCTATTTTAAACAAACACTTTCCTATATATGAAACGCCCATGTGAAAATTTTGCACACAGGAGCATGATTATCCTAGGGCGTTCCAAGCCTGTGCTGAGCACAGTCGAAGCATGACCGTTGAAAACTAATAATTATATACACATGAAATCTCTTATTGCTTTTCTACTCGTTTTTTTATTGGGGTTGGTTGGGGTCAACTCTTGCGAGCAAACGCCAAAGGCCGAGTTTATCAAATCGCAACACCCCAAGCGTCAAAACACACCTTTTTCGGCTGCGGTACGCAGTGGAAATTTGCTGTTTTTATCCGGTCAAATTGGACGGAATCACGACACAGGTATTTTACCGGAAGGCATCGCAGCACAAACAAGGCAAGCCATTCAAAATATTGAAGCGGTTTTAAAACACAACAACAGCTCGTTGGACAAAGTAATTAAATGCACAGTAATCCTATCAGATATTAGTGATTTTGAAGCTTTTAACGCTGAGTACGTCAAATATTTCCCAAACAAACCGGCGCGAACTACCTTTGCCGCTTCCGGCTTGGCCGGCCAAGCACTTATTGAAATTGATGTCATAGCTGAGCCTTAATTTTTCCAGAATCTTCTTAATCAGACATTTGGCAGTAATTCTAAACTTTGAAACTTGGCATTTTAATTGTTATACCCTTTGTTTGAATACGCAAAATCTTAGAACATTTTGGGATTCCCTAGCGGATATTTACAAATATTGACAAAATGAATAAATTAAAATTCTCAAAGGACGAAGGCTCTGACTTCTACAAAGAATTGAACGGAAGAATCGAACAGTACTTTTCTGAAAAAGGAATTCGTAAGACAGGAAACAAGAAAATGATTTTTAAAATCATACTCTATTTCAGTCTTGATATCTTGTTTTATGGACTTATGGTTACCTGCAATACGACTTTAGGCTTTTTCATTTTTTATTTATTAATGGGACTTTCAGTACTTTTGACCGCTTTTAATATTTCGCACGATGCTGCACACGGAGTGGCAGTAAAAAGTAAATTTTGGAACAAAGTACTGTTTTCAATAAGTTTTAATCTACAAGGTAACAATGCTTACGTATGGGGAAAGAATCACAACGAGTCACATCATTTATATACCAATGTAGAAGGAAGTGACATAGATGTTTTAAACAACCCATTATTCCGAATGACTGAAAGCCAAAAATTAAAATGGTTTCATCGGTATCAGTTCATTTATGCTCCATTTTTATATCTACTTTATTCTTTGAATTGGTTCTTCTTTAGAGAAACTTTGATGCTTTTAAATTATTCTAGCAGGACTATAAAAGTTGAAATCCCAAGAAATGAAGTAGTCAAATTGGTTTTTTATAAACTTCTCTATATAGGGTATATGATTATTCTCCCTATTTACTTATTGCCCTTTGGATGGGAAACCGTTTTGTTAGCATTCTTATTAAATCATTTTATGGTGTCTTTGTTGTTTGTGGGAGTTTTAGGTGTTTCTCATTTATCGGATTATGTTGAACATCCTGTGCCTGACCAGAATAATAAATTGAATATGAGTTGGCCAAAATTACAAATGTGTACTTCGGTTGACTATAATGCAGACAGTAAATTTTTTAATTGGACATTAGGCGGTTTTAATGCCCACGCACTGCACCATTTGTTACCGAACATTTCTCATGTTCACTATTTAGAAATTCTTCCAATATTTAGAGCGTTGGCTCAAAAACACGGTCTGAACTATATGGAAATGCCTTACAGGAAATCATTGGCATCACATTTCAGATTTTTAAAGGGAATGGGAACTCGGCAAAAATTTAAACCAATACCTTTTGCGAGATAAACACATTTATATCGCCCAACACAGTGAATTACTCAAATCTATTTACACTCAAGTAGATGAGCAGCTTGTTATAGACAAGAAAATGTTTCTGTTGAAGATTTGGGCTAAGTTTATCTTCTACTTTTTATTTTTCGTTTCTGCTTATTCACTTTTATTTTTGCTTGACTCTCCTAATTATTTCATTTGCAGCTTTGTGCTTTACGGATTTGTGTCATTACTATTTGCTTTCAATTTTTCACACGATTTTTCTCACAACACTATTTTCAAAAATAAAAAACTGAATAACCTTTGTTTTATTATTATTTACACCATTGTTGGTGCACATGCAGAAGCTTGGAAGCAAAGACACATCAAATCACATCACTACGCGCCAAATGTGAAAGACTATGATTCTGATTTGAAAATAACTAAATTGATAAGGGTCATTCCAAACAGCGAGCACTTTTGGTATCATAAGTTTCAACACTTTTATGCTCCTTTTGCATACACCACTTATTCGCTTTTCTGGGTTTTCATCAAGGATTTTGTAATTCTATTTTCAAAAGACGAATACACAGAAAAGAAAGGGTTCAAATATCATCTTTCATTTTGGACGCAAAAGACTTTTTATCTGACCTTCATACTTGTTTTACCAATGCTTTTCTCAGGACAAGCTTGGTTTATTGTTTTGACAGGTTTTTTTCTGATGCACTTAACTCAGTCTTTGTTCTTACTCTTCACATTCTTTATGACGCATCACGTTGAAGAAACTGAATATCCTACGACAGATGATAACGGTTATATCCAGACATCTTGGCTAATGAACCAAATAAAAAGTTCAAATGATATGCACCCATTTAGCGAAACTGCGAACTTCATACTAGGCGGATTCAACAATCACATTGCACATCATTTGTTTCCACATATTCATCACATTCATTACCCCAAACTCAATAGAATATTGTATGACACTTTACTTGAGAATAATATAAAACCAAATCAAACAACTTATTGGGGTGGTATTGTATCTCACATGAAACTACTAAAACACATGGGTATTGTGAAAAACATTGACAATGAAAACACTTGAAGTACACCTAGACGTAAGTAAGGATTAAATCTCATTATGAATCAATTTGTGATTTGTAAGATAAAACAACCATATAAGAATTTTACACACAAGAGAATGATTATTAGTGAGTTCCATGCCTGTGCTTAGCGCAGTCGAAGCATGACCAAAAAAAACAATAAAAATAGACACTTGAAAAAGTAGTGAACTCAACTTTTCGTTCTTCACAGAAAATTCAGTAATCAAAAGCCTTGCTTGCCTGCTTGCAGGCTCGAACCGTCGATGGGTGATGAAACCATTAGCCCGGATAAATTATTTTGCTTCAAAACAAACATGGGGTTCTCAAAAAAACCAAGAATTGCAAAAAACAACTATAACAATTTCTTAGAAAACGTGTCAAGCTGATTTTTTATGCAGCCATGTTGTGCAAAATATCCAACCAAACAGGCCTCATTGTTACTTTTAACCAGCTTGCTCCCGGTTAAATACCGCTACTTCTGCTTTGCTAAGATGGCGCCATTTGCCTACACTTACGTCTAAGGTGACGTGCATAATGCGTACTCTTTTCAGTTTGACTACCCGGTAGCCCAAGTATTCACACATCCTTCTTATTTGCCTATTGAGGCCTTGCGTCAGTACAATTTTAAACTGTTTCTTTCCGCTTTGTTTGACTTGGCATTTGCGGGTGACCGTGTCCAAAATAGGTACACCGTTTTGCATACTTTCAATAAACTCTTTGGTAACAGGCTTGTCCACCTCTACCCAATATTCCTTTTCATGAAAATGTCTGGCCCGCAAAATTTTGTTTACAATTTCACCGTCGTTGGTCAGTAAAATTAAGCCTTCACTGTTTTTATCGAGACGGCCAATCGGGTAGATACGCTCCGGATAGTTGATATAGTCTATAATGTTGTTCTTTTCAACCGTCGCATCTGTAGTGCAAACCACGCCCACAGGCTTGTTGAAAGCCAAATAGACTGCTTTTTTCTCAGTTTTTCCCAAGGGTTTTCCATCTATGCTTATGACATCGGTCTCAGAGACTTTGACGCCCATTTCGGGTGCTTTTCCGTTGACCAACACACGCCCCTCTTCGATGAGTTTGTCTGCCTGCCGGCGCGAACAATAACCAATGTCGCTTAGATATTTATTGATTCGGATACCTTCCACAAATAGGGTGAATTAGGCTACAAAGATAGTTGAGATTATTTGTTTTCAAGTTTTTTCTGCTTCACCTATGCGGATCTGTTGGTATTTTCAATAAAAAAACTGTCAAGATTTGACCATTCTATGATGCACATCCTCAATGAGGAATGCTTTGTACATAGATTCACTTCAAATTCTAGCCAATCCTCGAGAGGTTCAGCGCTGCCTAAATGATATGCTAACATCTGTTGCATCAACAGACTACTCACAAGTCAAATTCAAAAAAAAAAGCCGAAACCATCTGTAAACAAAGTGTTTCGGCCTCAGGTAAGACTTCAACTTATAAAATATAATGCGTGTTCAAGAAATTAGAGGTTTGTTTGTCCAACAATTCATTTAAGATTTCTTTGTTCAACGGATTGTCTTTAGCAGCCACCAGGGTTCGTATAGAAAACGAACGCAGGGCGTCGTTCACGCTCAGGGTACTCACCGCCGAGTCTTTTCTACCCACAAACGGATATACATCCGGTCCGCGTTGGCATTGGCTGTTGATGTTGACACGACAAACCTGATTGACCAGCGGATCTATCAATTGTGCCAAAATTTCAGAATTGGTACTAAACAAGCTCACCTGCTGCCCGTAGTTTGACTCCGATACAGCATTTATGGGCTCTTCTATGTCTTTAAAAGGTATGATGGGCACCACAGGGCCAAACTGTTCTTCTTGGTAGATCTTCATATCCTTGTGCACCGGATATAAAATCGCAGGAAAATAGAAGGTTTCATCTTCCCAACCGCCATCCTCGTTAATGACTTTGGCACCTTTGGCTTCGGCATCTGTCACTAATGATCGCAGGTATTCTACTTTTCCGGGTTCAGGCAATGGCGTCAGTGCTACACCCTCTTCCCAAGGCAAACCACCTTTGAGTTGGTTCACCTTTTCTACAAACTTCTTGTTAAAGGCATCCACCACCGCCTCGTGTACAAACAAGAGTTTCAATGCGGTACAACGCTGTCCGTTGAAAGACAAACTGCCCAGCACACATTCGCTCACCGCCAAATCCAAATCGGCATCAGGCATTACTATGGCCGGATTTTTAGCCTCCAAGCCCAACACCAAGCGCAAGCGATTTTGCTTCGGATGCAAAGTTTGCAACGCATTGGCAGCCGTGCTCGTCCCAATCAAAGCCAACACATCTACATCACCCGTTTTCATAATTGGGGTAGAAACGACTCTTCCACGTCCGTACAATATGTTTACAACCCCTTTCGGAAACGCTTCCTTAAAAGCTTCCAGCAAGGGAGACATCAGTAAAATACCGTGTTTGGCAGGCTTAAAAATAGCCGTGTTGCCCATGATCAAGGCCGGTATCAAAAGGCAAAAAGTTTCGTTGAGCGGATAGTTATACGGCCCCATACAAAGCACCACGCCCAGGGGTCCGCGGCGAATTTGTGCATATACACCTTCCGTCAGTAAAATGCGAGCCGAACTCCGGTCTATCTCTTTGTACTCTTCAATAGTGTCATAAATATACTGTATGGTGCGGTCAAATTCTTTGCGCGAATCACCAAGGGTTTTACCGATTTCCCACATCAACAAATTGACTACTTCTTCGCGCTTGGTTTTCATAATTTCTACAAACTTCAGCAGGCAATCTATCCGGTCTTTCACCTGCATAGTCGGCCACAAACCGCGCCCCAAATTATAAGCCGCTTTAGCTTTTTCCAAAGCTTCCAAGGCTTCTTTTTCGCTCATATCGGGTACGCTGCCCAAAAGTTTTTTAACGCGTTTTCCGTTTTCTTCTACAAAAATCGGCGACACAATCTGCGTCATTTTGCCCGTCCAAGGTCGCAATTCTCCATCTATCAAATAATGGCTTTGTACGATAGGCGTTTTTATATCAAAGGCTTCGGGAATCTGCTGGTCCCTAAAAATCTGTTTTTTCATTTTTCAAAATTAATGGTTCTTAAGTAGCTATTCCTGCTGTCCGTTTCAAGCTTTTCTGTGCCTTGCTCTTTTTTTTAAACGCATTTCAAAAAGAGTTTCCGCCGGTCACTTTTTTGAAACGCAAAAAAAAGGCAAGCCATAATAAAAGGCTTTCCACTGCCATCAGGGCTATTTTTTGTTAGGTCCAAAGATAATCGTTTCTGTGCGATTTGTCTTTTAAAACAAACTCTAAACCGCCACAATTTTGTTAAAAAACATAAACTCTAAACAGCTAAAATCATAGATGGTGTGGTTTTAATAATGCAGGTTATTGGTATAAATCACCCATTCCGGGCAGACCTCACAGGTTTTTAAAACCTGCGAGGTCTTAGAAAGAAACTGATAATACTGCGATAGACATCCGAGTCCGGGTACCTCAACTCCAAAAGAAAAAACATCAGGGACAAATGCCACCTATCAAATCAAGAGTTGAAACAAATCCGGTTTTTCGTTCAGGTATTCTCCAAAGAAATTGAGTGCCTTCATCCGAGACACCAGCGGTTCAAAATCAGCCTTATGTTTGATTTCAACACCCACCAAAGCCGGACCGATTTCACGGTTGTGCTTCTTGGTATATTCAAAATGTGTAATATCGTCATTCGGCCCTAAAACCTCATCTACAAATTCTCTCAAAGCACCAGCACGCTGTGGGAATCGAATGATAAAATAGTGCTTCAACCCGGCATACAACAAAGCGCGCTCGCGGATTTCCTCTGTACGGGTGATGTCGCTGTTGCCGCCACTCACCACACACACTACATTTTTTCCTTTAATCTCCTCTTTCAAAAAAGACATGGCAGCTATAGACATGGCACCCGCCGGCTCTACAACCATCGCACTTTTGTTATAAAGCGACAATATGGTTTGGCAGATTTTGCCTTCGGGCAACACGATCATTTTGTGTAGGTTTTGCTTACAAATGGCAAAATTCCTATCGCCCACCCGTTTGACTGATGCGCCATCAACAAATTTATCTATTTGGGCTAAGGTGGTGTTCTTACCTTTGTCCAAAGAAGTTTTCATGGAGGGTGCGCCTTCTGGCTCCACTCCTATAATCGTTGTGTTGGGCGACTTTTGCCTGAAAACTTCAGACACTCCGGCGGCCAAGCCCCCACCACCTATGGGCAGAATCAGGTAATCTATGGGCACTGTTGCTTGGTTGATGATTTCCAATCCCACAGTGGCTTGTCCTTCAATAATTTTTTCATCGTCAAAAGGATGCACATAAACTTTATTTTCAACTTCACAAAAATGGTGGGCCAATTTGGAGGCATCGTCATAAGTATCGCCTTCCAACACTATTTTTACAGCGTCTTTGCCGAACATTTTCACTTGTTGAATTTTTTGCTTAGGCGTGGTTGCCGGCATGTATATGTGGCCCTGAATCCCCAGCTTATAGCAAGAGTATGCCACACCTTGCGCATGGTTTCCTGCACTCGCACAGACCACACCTCTGCTTTGCTCCTCTTTGTTTAATGAACAAATTTTATTGTACGCGCCTCTAATTTTATAGGAACGAACCACTTGCAAATCTTCGCGCTTGAGCAGGATATTGGCATCGAATTTTTCTGACAAAAAGAAATTGTGCATCAAAGGAGTTTCTTGCGAAACTCCTTTTAGCACTTGGGCAGCTTGTTCCACATCCCCAAGATCGGGAAAATAATCTGTCTGCTTTTGTTTAACTAAAAATTTCAATTGTTTTGCGGTCTTAGTTTACGGACAGTGGCACCTGCTTGCCATAATTCTGATTCTCTGATTTCTTTTAATTCGGCATCCAATTTTTCTCTGTAATCGGCTTTTGAAGCTGTGGTGATGACGCGTTCGGCTTCCTTACCACTCGCTACACTCTTGTACAATTCGTCAAATACGGGTGCGGTGGCTTCCCTGAATTTATGACGCCAATCCAAAGCGCCGCGTTGGGCCGTCACCGAGGTATTGGCATACATCCAGTCCATGCCGTTTTCGGCTACCAAAGGCATCAAACTCTCGGTGAGTTCCTCCACAGTTTCGTTGAAAGCTTCTGAGGGCGAGTGACCGTTTTTGCGCAGTACATTGTATTGGGCTTCAAACAAGCCGGCGAGTGCGCCCATCAAAATGCCGCGCTCACCCGTTAAGTCAGAATAGACTTCTTTTTTGAAATCGGTTTCAAACAAATATCCCGATCCCACGGCAATGCCAAGTGCCAACACCCGGTCTTTGGCTTTCCCGGTGGCGTCCTGATAAATGGCATAACTGGAGTTTAGTCCTTTTCCGGCCACAAACAGCCTTCTGAGTGAAGTACCCGAGCCTTTGGGTGCTACCAAAATCACATCAACATCTGCCGGTGGTACGATACCTGTTTTGTCATGAAAGGTGACGCCAAAGCCATGGGAAAAATAGAGGGCTTTACCAGGCTTCAAATGTTTTTTGATGGTGGGCCATGTGGCAATTTGTCCGGCATCGGACAACAGGTATTGAATAATCGTTGCGCGCTCAGCGGCTTCTTCTATGTCGAACAGCGTTTCGCCGGGCACCCAACCGTCTGCAACAGCTTTGTCCCATGTTTTAGAATTTTTACGTTGCCCGACTATCACATGGATGCCATTGTCTTTTAAGTTGAGTGATTGGCCGGGACCTTGCACCCCGTAACCGATGACGGCAACAACTTCGTCTTTGAGAACCTCACGGGCTTTTGCCAGTGGAAACTCTTCGCGAGTCACTACATTTTCTTCAACGCCGCCAAAATTTAACTTTGCCATAATAAGTGTTTTTAAAAAAGATTTGATTTATTGTTTTAATATTTCTGAGATGAGCATTTTGGGTCTGGTCACCGCAATCCTACCCGAACGCACAAATTGCATAAGACCATAAGGCACCAAAGCTTCGTACAGGGCTTTGGTATCTTCATAAGTGCCGGCCTTTTCTATAACGACAAAATCGGGTTCTATCTCTACCATTTGGGCGGCATGTTTTTTAAACAACTGCTGGAGTTTGCTCGAATACAAATGTTCGGTTGAAATTTTGTACATGGCTATTTCCTGAAAAATAATTTCATCAACTTTGTGGTAATACGCCCGCACTACCTCTACTTGTTTTTCGAGTTGAAGCACTATTTTTTGGATTTGTTCTTCGGTGGTGTTTACCACGATGGTGAATCTGTGTACATGAGAGATTTCAGATTCGGAGACCGTGAGACTCTCAATATTAATATGTCTTTTCAGGAAAATGGAAGTCACGCGGTTAAGCAGACCTATATTATTCTCTGTATAAACGGAAACGGTGAAAGATTGTGCTTGCATAAAATAGGGGTTCAACTTAAACGAATATCAGAAACAGATGCGCCGGAAGGTATCATCGGAAAAACGTTGTCTTCCTTTTGCACCACGACTTCCAGAAAATAGGGGCCGTCCGTCTCAAGCATTTCCTGAATTGCGGCTCTCAAGTCCCCTCTTTCGCTCACTTTCTTGGCAGGTATGTGATAGCCTTTGGCAATGGTGACAAAGTCGGGGTTAATCAATTCGGTTGAGGAGTATCGCTTGTCAAAAAACAACTGTTGCCACTGCCGAACCATACCCAGAAAATCATTGTTAAGCACAACAATCTTTACGGCGGCTCTGGTTTGAAAAATAGTGCCCAATTCTTGTATGGTCATTTGATAGCCACCATCGCCAATGATGGCAATCACTTCTCTGTCGGGTGCACCCATTTTGGCTCCTATGGCTGCGGGCAAAGCAAAGCCCATAGTGCCCAATCCGCCGGAGGTGATATTGCTTCTACTTTTCGAAAACTTGGCATAGCGACAAGCCACCATTTGATGTTGGCCGACATCGGTCACAATCACAGCGTCGCCATCGGTCTCTTGATTGATGTTGTAGATTACTTCACCCATAGAAAGACCGGCGCCCTTGGGATGCAGATCCTGTTCTATGACTTTTTCAAGTTCTATGGCATCGAGTTTTTTAAACTCAGCCAACCAATCTGTATGGCTGTTTGAGTTGACCAATGGCAAAATATCTTTGAGTGTGTGTTTGACGTTACCCATGACGGCAACATCAACTTTTACGTTTTTGTTGACTTCTGCCGGGTCTATTTCAAAGTGAATAATTTTAGCTTGTTTGGCATAGGTATTCAAATTTCCTGTAACCCTGTCATCAAAGCGCATACCGATGGCTATGAGCAGATCGCACTGGTTGGTAAGCATGTTGGGTGCGTAGTTTCCGTGCATACCGACCATGCCCACATTAAGCGGATGGTTGGTTGGAAGTGCAGACAGTCCTAAAATTGTCCAGGCGGCGGGAATACCCGTTTTTTCAACAAAATGCTTCAAAGCTTCCTCCGCATTTCCCAATATGGTACCTTGGCCAAAAACGATTAAGGGTTTTTGGGCTTGATTTATAAGTTCGGCAGCACTTTCCAGGGTTTGTGGATCTGTTTTGGGAACAGGTTTATAACTTCTAACGGCAGTACATTTGTGATATGTAAAATCCGTCAATCCGAATTGGGCATCTTTGGTGATATCTATCAAAACAGGTCCCGGACGTCCCGAACGGGCAATGTAGAAGGCTTTGGCAATGACTTCCGGAATTTCGGATGCCTTGGTAATTTGGTGGTTCCACTTGGTTACCGGTGTAGAAATACTGATGATATCCGTTTCTTGAAAGGCGTCTGATCCCAAAAGATGAGAGGGCACTTGTCCTGTAATACACACCAAAGGCGTGGAATCTATTTGTGCATCGGCTATGCCCGTAACAAGATTGGTAGCGCCCGGTCCGGACGTAGCAAAGACAACCCCAACTTCATTGCGCACCCTTGCAAAACCTTGGGCTGCGTGAATAGCACCCTGTTCGTGGCGCGTAAGTACGTGATGAATATCTTCTTTGAATTTGTAGAGTTCATCATATATAGGCATGATTGCACCCCCGGGATAGCCGTAAATAATCTTCACATTTTCTGCAATCAAGCAACGCATTAGGGCTTCCGAACCCGATATTTGAGTGGCTACATCTGCAGTTTGTGCTATGTTTTTTTCTAAAGTCTTTTCCATAATTGATTAAAAAATATCCGTTACACAACCCTCTGAGGCAGAGGATACACATTTTGCATATTTGTACAACACACCGGAAGTGAACTTCAACGGAGGCTGTTCCCATCGCTTTCTTCTGTATTCTATTTCTTTGGGATCTATATCTGCTGAAATACTGTTCTTTTCGGCATCTATGGTTATCAAATCCCCATCTTTCAGCAAGGCCAGTAAACCGCCTTCTTGTGCTTCGGGTGTGATGTGTCCTACCACAAAACCGTGTGTACCACCCGAAAATCGACCGTCAGTAATCAGCGCAACGTCTTTTCCCAAACCTGCACCGATAATAGCGGCCGTAGGCTTGAGCATTTCGGGCATGCCCGGCCCGCCTTTTGGCCCTTCATATCGAATGACCACTACGTCACCTTTTTTTACCTTGCCGTTTTTAATGCCGTCATTTGCGGCGTATTCACCGTCAAAAACACGTGCAGTTCCTTTAAAAACGAGTCCTTCTTTGCCGGTGATTTTAGCCACTGAGCCTTGCTCAGCAATGTTTCCGTACAGAATGCGAATATGTCCGGTGGCCTTAATCGGGTTTTCAATCGGTCGAATGATGTCTTGATCTTCTGATAAATCTGGTACGTTTTCTAAATTTTCGGCTAGTGTTTTACCGGTTACGGTTAAGCAACTGCCGTCTAACAAACCTTTTTTAAGCATGTATTTCATCACAGCCGGTACACCGCCCAATTCGTGTAAATCTTCCATGAGGTACTTGCCGCTGGGTTTTAAATCGGCCAAAAACGGAGTTTGGTCAGAAATTCTTTGAAAATCATCTAAAGTGAAAGATATGCCGGCTGCTTTGGCAATTGCCATAAAGTGCAAAACCGCATTGGTAGAACCTCCCAGGACTGTTACCAATCTAAAAGCGTTCTCCATAGATGTTTTGGTGAGTATGTCTTTAGGTTTTAAATCGCGTTCCAACAAGCTACGCAAAGCCTTGCCCACTGCAAGACATTCCTGTTCTTTGTATCCGCCTACGGCCGGATTTGAAGCGTTGTAAGGCAGCGAAAGACCCATGGCTTCAATAGCTGAGGCCATAGTGTTGGCTGTGTACATCCCACCGCAGGCACCGGGTCCGGGACAGGCTTTGTGGACTACATTTTTAAATTCTCTTTCTGTAATGGTTCCGGCTACTTTTTCGCCCCAAGCTTCAAAAGCGGAAACTACATCTAATTTTTTATCGTTGTGGCATCCGGAAGCTATAGTGCCTCCATAGACCAAAATAGCGGGTCTGTTGAGACGCAACATGGCCATCAGAGCGCCGGGCATATTTTTATCGCAACCCACTACGGTGACCACGCCGTCGTAGCTCATGGCCTGTACGACTGTTTCTACGGAATCGGCGATGACATCGCGCGAAGGCAGGGAAAACCGCATACCTGGTGTGCCCATCGAAATACCGTCACTAACGCCAATGGTATTAAAAATAAGCCCCAACATTTCTGTCTTTTGGATACCTTCTTTGATAATTTTGGCCAGATCGTTTAGATGCATATTACAAGGGTTGCCTTCGTAACCTGTACTGGCAATACCGATCATGGGTTTTTGTAAATCATCGTCTGTAAGACCCAAGGCGTGCAACATGGCTTGAGCGGCAGGCTGGGTTTCGTCTTGTGTTACAGTTTTGCTATATTTATTTAAAATCATCTGATTTTTTGAAAATTGCTATGTTTAATTTAAGTTTACCTATCTAATTATTCATAAAAACTGTTGCAATGTTAGGTAATCTTCAATTCCTTTGACACCTTCTCTTTTTTCTTCTACAATATTCAATACTTTGTAAAGCGAATTTTAACATTGATTATCAGTGAAATATGCTTTGTTTTTTTACAATCATGAGGATATTTATTTTTTTAAAACAAGTAACTTTCAAGAAAAAAGGTTTGTTTAAATGCATTAGCGTGGTGTTGTAAAACTGCTATAAACGACCCAACGTTTTTTGACAGGACAGACACCTTGTCTGACGTAAAAAACGAATTTAAAAAAGTGCTTGTGTGAAAAGATAAAAAAAACTACTTTGGTGTACTTTTTTTTTAAACAAACTAACAATGAAAAAAATTGCCGCTTTTCTTGCCCTTTCCCTTATTTTTGCGACCGCTTGTAAAAACGATCAATCAGAAAACCCTATGCCAACTTACACGCCACCTGTGGCTGAGAAAAAAGAGACTGTTTTAGAAAAACACGGAGACATCCGAATAGACAACTATTATTGGATGAACGAGCGCGACCACCCGGAAGTCATTGATTATTTGGAACGCGAAAATGATTACTTCGATAAAATGACCGCGCACACTCAAGGTTTGCAAACGTTACTTTTTGACGAGATCAAATCGCGCATCAAAGAAGATGACCAAAGCGTTCCGTACAAGAAAAATGGTTATTGGTATATGACGCGCTACGAAGTTGGTAAAGACTATCCGATTTACACCAGAAAAAAAGGGTCACAGGAAGCAGAAGAAGAAATTTTGTTCAATGTAAACGAACTGGCTGTGGGCCACAACTATTACCAATTGGGTGGTCTCAATGTGAGTCCGGACAACCGCATGGTCGCTTTTGGGGTTGATACCGTGAGCCGAAGAAAATACACCATCCAAATCAAAAATCTGGAGACCGGTGACTTGTATCCGGAGAAAATAGAAACCACCACAGGCGGGTCTGTTTGGGCAAACGACAACAAAACCTTGTTCTACACCCGAAAAGATGAAGTAACCTTGCGTTCTAATAAAATTTACAAACACATACTCGGTACTGACCCTGCAACAGATGCGTTGGTTTATGAAGAAACCGACGAAACTTTCAGTACCTATATTTATAAAACAAAATCTGAAAAATATTTGGTGATTGGCTCACAAAGCACCCTTACATCTGAATTTAGAATTTTGGAAGCCGATAAACCCGGCGGTAATTTTAGAATCTTTCAACCCAGAGAACGCGGATTGGAATACTCATTTTCGCATTATAAAGATCACTTTTACGTTTTGACGAACAAGGATGGTGCTACGAATTTTAAATTGATGAAAACACCCATTGCCAAAACCAACAAAGGCCATTGGGAAGATGTAATTCCGCACCGCGAAGATGTTTTGTTGGAAGATGTGGATATTTTCAAAGATTTTTTAGTGCTTAATGAACGTAACAACGGTTTAAACAAAATTCGCATCATTCGTTGGGACGGTAAGGAAGATTATTACCTGCCTTTCGACATCGAAACCTACACAGCGGGCAGCAATGTAAACGTAGAATTTGACACAGATTGGTATCGGTACAGCTATACTTCTTTGGCAACGCCAACATCCACTGTCGAATTCAACATGAACACCCGCGAAACACGTGTTTTAAAAGAGCAAGAGGTTTTGGGTGGCACCTTCGATAAAAACAACTACGAAGAAAAAAGAGTTTGGGCAACCGCTGCAGACGGAACCAAAATTCCCATTTCGATGGTTTATAAGAAAGGAATGGTTCAAGACGGCAAAAATCCGCTTTTGATATACGGCTATGGCTCGTATGGCTCAACCATCGATCCCACCTTTTCCATTTCAAGGCTCAGCCTGCTCGACCGCGGTTTTATTTATGCCATTGCCCATGTAAGAGGCGGCGAATACTTGGGACGATCATGGTATGAAAACGGAAAATTGCTGCACAAGAAAAACACTTTTAGCGACTTTGTAGATGCTTCAAAATTTCTTATCGCAGAAAAATACACCTCTCCGGAACACTTATATGCCCAAGGCGGTTCGGCCGGAGGCTTGCTAATGGGTGCGGTACTCAATTTAGCTCCTGAAATATACAAAGGTGTCATCGCAGAAGTTCCTTTCGTAGATGTCGTCACCACCATGCTCGACGATAGCATTCCGCTGACGACTTCAGAATATGACGAATGGGGCAACCCGAACGATTCGGTTTATTATCAATACATGAAATCTTACTCTCCGTATGACCAAGTAGAAGCCAAAGCCTATCCAAACATCATGGTTACGACAGGTTATCACGATTCGCAAGTACAATATTGGGAACCCGCAAAATGGGTAGCCAAGTTGCGTGAATTCAAAACAGACACGAACAAATTACTGTTTCACACCAACATGGAAGCGGGACACAGCGGGAGTTCGGCAAGGTTTGAGTCCATCAAAGAAACTGCCAGAGAATATGCGTTTTTTCTAGACTTAGAGAATATTAAGCAATAAATTGAGATAAATCTTATAAATTTGCAGCGTTTTGCGTTAGGGTTAACACAAAGCTAACTAAATATGCTTAGATGGAAGACTGTTCAAAAGTTTACAACAGTGTATTGGAATTGATTGGTGACACACCGCTAATTAAGCTCCAAAGAATTACAGAAAACTTACCCGGTAACTTTTTTGCCAAAGTTGAGGCTTTCAATCCCGGACACTCTACCAAAGACAGAATTGCTTTGCATATTATTGAGACTTTTGAAAAGCAAGGCATCCTGAAACCCGGTAGCACCATCATAGAAACCACTTCCGGAAATACCGGATTTAGCGTAGCTATGGTGAGTATCATCAAAGGATACGAATGCGTATTGGCAGTCACCTCCAAGTCTTCCAAAGATAAAATAGAAATGTTGCAAAACATGGGCGCCAAGGTCTATGTGTGTCCGGCAAATGTAAGTGCAGACGATTCCCGTTCCTACTATCAGGTGGCTAAAAGGTTGAATGAAGAAATCAAAGGTTCTGTTTATATCAACCAGTATTTTAATCCGCTAAATACCGATGCGCACTACCTGACTACCGGGCCTGAAATTTGGAAACAAACCCAAGGTGCCATTACGCATTTGGTGGCTTGTAGCGGTACAGGAGGCACCATCTCGGGTACGGCTCGTTTTTTGAAGGAGCAAAATCCAAACATCAGAATATTGGGCGTGGATGCCTTTGGTTCTGTCTTGAAAAAATTTCACGAAACCAAAGAGTTAGATCCCGATGAAATATACCCCTATCGCATAGAGGGATTGGGGAAAAATCTAATTCCGGATGCTACCGACTTTGACATTATCGATCACTTTGAAAAAGTGACCGACGAGGAAAGTGCACACCGTGCGCGCGAATTGGCTTGTAAAGAGGGCTTGTTTGTCGGCTATACCAGTGGTGCAGCAACACAAGCACTGTTTCAATTGGCCCAAAAAGGTGAATTTGACGCAAACAGCCACGTAGTAGTGATATTTCCAGATCACGGTTCGCGCTATCTTTCTAAAATTTACAATGAACGCTGGATGCAAGAACAGGGGTTTTTCGACAGCCAGCATACAGAAGCCGAGAAACGCGTTGAGTACATCCGCTGATATTTTATCATTCTTTTAATAAGCCGTCAGGTCATTTTTTTTTACATTTAGGCAAAATCTATATGTCATGGACACTGCCTACGTTTCCAACCCGGTTTTAGACAAGTTACCGCCCCACCTGAGGCAATTCATAAAACCGCAAAATTACGACGACTACGCCCCTATAGACCAAGCCGTATGGCGCTATGTGATGCGCCGAAATGTGGATTACCTAAGTCGTGTAGCGCATGAATCCTATTTAAACGGTTTACAAAAAACCGGTATTTCCATCGATTCCATTCCTAATATGTATGGCATGAATCGAATTTTAAAAGAAATCGGTTGGGCGGCTGTGGCAGTTGACGGTTTTATTCCACCCAACGCATTTATGGAATTTCAGGCCTACAACGTGTTGGTCATTGCATCAGACATTCGTCAGCTCGAACATATAGAATACACACCCGCACCCGACATCATACACGAAGGAGCCGGCCACGCTCCCATCATAGCCAATCCGGAATATGCAGAATACTTGCGACGGTTTGGAGAAATTGGTTGTAAAGCCATCTCCAGCGCGAAAGACTACGAAATGTACGAAGCCATTCGTCATTTGTCCATTATCAAAGAAGCCGAAGGCACTTCCGAAGAAGACATCAAAGAAGCCGAAGCACGTGTAGCATATTTACAAGAAAACATGGGCGAAACCAGCGAGATGGCTCGTATTCGCAACCTGCATTGGTGGACTGTAGAATACGGACTCATAGGCACACTCGAGAACCCCAAAATTTACGGCGCAGGATTGTTGTCTTCCATAGGCGAAAGCGCTTGGTGCTTAACCGAAAAAGTCGAAAAGTTACCCTACACACTTGCTGCGGCAGACGTATCTTTTGATATCACAAAACCCCAACCTCAATTGTTTGTCACACCGGATTTTGCACATCTGAGTTTGGTTTTGGAAGAATTTGCCAACAGCATGTCGCTTCGCAAAGGCGGCTTAGCAGGTATTAAAAAATTGATACAATCAAAGTCACTCGGCACTATCGAATTGAGCACGGGCATTCAAATTTCCGGCTTTTTCAGCAGGGTTTTGGAGCACGATGGCAAACCCATCTACTTTCAAACATCTGGCTCCACTGCACTGAGCAACCGAGACAGAGAATTGGTAGGACACGGCACGGCCACACATGCCAATGGTTTTGGAAGCCCCGTGGGCAAACTCAAAGGCATCAACCTGGCCATAGAAGACATGAGCCCTAGAGATCTTCGCGCATATGGCATTTATGAAGGAGAACGTGTGACACTCAATTTTGAAGGAGACATCCGTATATCGGGTGAAATTATCACCGGAAAAAGAAATTTACAGGGAAAAATCATACTCATCAGTCTTCAGGATTGCTTGGTCAAACACAATGACGAGGTGCTCTTTGAACCCGATTGGGGTATTTTTGATATGGCCGTAGGCAAGGAAGTGATTTCGGCCTATGCCGGACCTGCAGACAATAAGAGTTTTGACAGAATTACACACCTGCCTTCAGAACAAACCATCAAGATAAAAAAATCTAAAAAACGATTGGCACTTGAAAAACTCTATCAGCAAGTTCGAGATTTTCGCGAAGGAAAAAACAAAACGGTATCGCGTAGCAAAATTCTCTCCGAATTGCAAGAAAACCATCATGGCGACTGGCTTTTGGCGGTAGAACTCTTTGAATTGGCCAGCCTGGCCGGCGAATCTGCTTTAGGTCAAAAAATTCTCGACTACTTGGAATCGGTTAAATTGTCGCGTCCGCAGGTGGGCCATCTTATCGATGCCGGTATAAAACTTATGGCTCCGGCAAATCAAAGTTGATGTGTGGCCATTCTTTTTGTAGCGCATCTACTTTTAGATAAAGTTCCTGCTGAAATTTTTTATACATTTCGGTGTTTCTATCAAAGGGTCTGTGTTGCAATCGCTTTTGAATGTCAGACACCTTTTGCATGGTTGCATGCCCATCAGTACTGATGTATTTTTCCGTAAACCGTGCCCAAATATAATCGATAGCCACTGTACTAGGATGTAGCAGATCCGGTGCGTAGAAACGATAATCGCGAAGTTCATCCATCACCAATTCATAAGCCGGAAAATAGGAAATATTCGGGTTTTGGTTTATTGCTAAAAAATGATGCAAAGCACTGATTAAATGCGACTTGCTTCGTTGATTTTCGACAAAGCCATCTTTGAGATGCCTAACTGGAGAGATGGTGAAAATAACCCTGAGATGCGGGTTCAGCATTTGTAAATACTCGCAAATATGCCCGAGGGATTGTTCCACCTCAGAAATACCCAACAGGCATTTTTCAAAATGATGTTGCGACACTTTATGGCAATTGGCAACGACTTGGTTGCGCTGCTTAAGCTTGTAAACCCAAGCTGTTCCAAGAGTGATAATACAAACTGAAGCCATTTGCAATTCCTGCCTGGTCTGCTGTAGTTTTGTATTGACCAAAGCCAACAAATCAGCTTCCGAGTGGTGGTGAATATCAGAGTGAGCATGCCAGCAAAACCATTTTTCGTTTTGAAAAACCAAGTCTTCCTTATTAAACGACACATTGGTTGCGGCGTATTTAAAAAGCTTTTCTATAGCCAACGGGTGAAACAAAATGCCCAACGGATTGACACATTGTTGAAATTTATAAAAAGTAAATTTTTGACTCATGTGCACGGCAAAACAAGAGCCAATACCGAAGATTTTATCGCGATAGCTCAACGGATTCAGATAAGTCGCAATAGGGACAATAGTTTGAAGTTTTATCGGTTTCAAATACTTACATTTTTAAGGATTAAGGCTTTTATAACTAAATCGTGCATTGAAACCGTAAAGGTAAAAAGATTTAAGTAGTGCTTACTCACAGAATTTAACGAAACACAGTTGATGTTGTATGATGCGCTTTAACAAACAGGTTGTAGCGTAATCGCTGAGCAAACTGCGTGTAATGACCCCAACCTATTTGTTGATTTTAAAAACAAGACCTCACAGGTTTTAAAAACCTGTGAGGTCTACCCCGTAAAATAATCTCAATCTAAGCAGTTTTAGAAACCTGTGAGGTCTACCCCGTAAAATAATCTCAATCTAAGCAGTTTTAAAAACCTGTGAGGTCTATTGCATTTTAGATTACCGAATGATGTCATTTCTTAGCTATTTTAGGATTCTAGGAGAAGAGAATTAAAATTCAATTAAATTCTATGCCTATTTTTTTCAACACAGGAGATCTTCGTAAATTTAATTTACTTTTGTCTTGTGAAAACGTCGGCTTCCATTTTTTTATTGACCATTTATCTTTTTGCTAGCACCCCGTTTTGTGAATTGATAAAAATAAGTGTTTTCGTCAATCATTTAACGGAACATCAATCTGAAAATGAAGACATTACCCTCTCCCGTTTTGTGACCATCCATTATTTTTCAGGAAATGTAAAGGATGCGGACTACGACCGGGACATGGAGTTACCTTTCAAATCGCACGACATCAGCCCATCCTTTTCCGTTGTTTTATTAACTCCAACCTTCGAATACATTCTTATCGGGCCGGTTAGATATTCAAAACAAGATTTTAACACCTACAAGTTTTCAAACATCCCGGCTTCTTATTTGTCTGAAATATGGCAACCGCCCAAATATTTAAGCTAGTTCTATTTTTGTTACGGGTTTTATCATATTCCGATTAGGATATTATTGTTTATTCTGATTAATTTTATACATCGCTTTGAACAGAATTCGTTCGAGCTAGTCTTATAAATAAACCGTAACTTTTCTTCAATTATTTCAAAATTGGGCTTGTCGATAGCATCGATGAGCTGGCTTAAAAATTTAAAAATGTTAAATCATATCATTCAATTTTCCATCAAAAACAAACTTGTTATCGGTTTGTTGACCCTTGGTTTGATACTGTATGGAGTCTATGAAGCAACCAAGCTTCCTATTGATGCCGTACCGGACATCACAGACAATCAAGTGCAAATCATTACTTCTGCACCATCGTTAGGTGCGACCGATATTGAACTGCTCATTACTGCGCCGATTGAACAAGCCAGTAACAATATTCCCGGGCTGAAGCAAATCAGGAGTTTCTCCCGATTTGGACTTTCCTTGGTCACTTTGGTGTTCAACGACGATGTAGATGTATATTGGGCAAGACAGCAGGTCAGCGAGCGGATGCAAATTATTCAGGCCAATATTCCGATGGGTGCAGAAATGCCTTATATGGCTCCTGTTACTACCGGATTGGGTGAAATCTACCAATATGTTGTCAAAGCTAAAAAAGGTTACGAAAACAAATATTCCCTGGCCGATTTGCGCACCATACAGGATTGGAACGTGAGGCGTCAACTCATCGGTACGGTTGGTGTGGCAGATGTTTCTACTTTCGGCGGTAACTTAAAACAATATGAAGTTGCAGTCAATCCGAGCAGGCTTAAAGCCTTTGACTTGACCATTACAGATATTTTCAACGCTTTGGAAAAAAACAACGCAAACACAGGCGGCGCATATATCGAAAAAGGGCCAACTGTACTTTATATTCGAAGTGAGGGGATGGCAAAAAAACTCGAAGATTTAGAAAGCATCGTTGTGAAATCTGTTGATGGTGTGCCGATATTGATTAGGGACGTTGCCCAAGTAGGTTTCGGGTCTGCCATTCGATACGGCGCAGTAACCTACAACGGCGAGCAGGAGGTCGTTGCCGCTATTGTGATGATGCTCAAAGGCGGAAATTCGTCACAAGTTATCAAAGACATCAAAGCTCGTATAGTAGAAATTCAGAAAACACTTCCCGAAGGGGTTGTGATCGAGCCTTTTTTAGACCGCACAAAAATGGTCAACAATGCCATCAGTACAGTAAAGACAAACCTTATAGAAGGCGCACTGATTGTATTGTTTGTTCTGGTTTTCTTTTTGGGGAATATTAGGGCCGGATTTTTGGTAGCTTCTGTGATACCTTTATCCTTGTTGTTTGCCATCATCATGATGAATATGTTCGGCGTAGGTGGAAACCTGATGAGCATGGGTGCTTTGGATTTTGGGTTGATAGTGGACGGCGCTGTCATCATAGTAGAAGCTATTTTGCACCAATTGACCCATTCCAAGCACTTTGCAGGCATCAGTCGAATTTCTCAAAAAGAAATGGACAAAACCGTTAAAGATTCTTCTTCACGTATGATGAATGCGGCCGTTTTCGGTCAGATTATTATCTTGATAGTTTATTTACCTATACTCACTTTGGAAGGAATTGAAGGAAAGATGTTCGGTCCTATGGCCAAAACAGTCGGGTTTGCAATCTTGGGTGCGTTCCTCCTTTCGCTTACTTATGTGCCGATGATGAGCGCGTTGTTTTTAAGTAAAAAACTCAACCATCAACCCAACTGGTCAGACAGAATTATGTTACTGGTTGAAAAACATTATCAACACCAATTGGAACGATTTTTAAATTATAAAAAAGCGGTATTGACCGTTGCGCTTGCCGTTTTTCTGATTTCCGTCTACATCCTTTCGACTTTCGGGGGTGAGTTTATTCCAAAACTGGAAGAAGGTGATTTTGCCGTTGACACGCGTGTTTTGACAGGCAGCAACCTGTCAAAAACCATCGAATCGACCAAGCAAACGGCCAGGGTATTGATTGACAATTTTCCTGAAGTCGAAAAAGTGGTCACCAAAATAGGAAGTGGCGAAATTCCTACCGACCCGATGCCAATAGAAGCAAGTGACATGATGGTTATTCTCAAAGATAAAAAAGAATGGACTTCCGCGAAAAGTTTTGACGAATTGGCCGAAAAGATGAGCGAAAAAATAGCCACAATTCCCGGGGTTACGGCCGGTTTCCAGTTTCCGGTTCAGATGCGGTTCAACGAATTGATGACCGGCGCAAGGCAAGATGTGGTCTGTAAAATTTTTGGGGAAGATTTGGACACATTGGCGCTATATGCAGAAAAACTGGGCGAAATAGTCAAAAAAATTGACGGCGCTAAAGATTTGTATGTAGAAAAAGTACAAGGGATGCCGCAAATTGTAATTCACTACAAAAGAAATGTTTTGGCACAATTTGGCATCAACATAGATGATGTAAACAAGGCTGTCAATACTGCATTTGCCGGTGGAATTGCAGGACAAATTTACGAAGGTGAAAAAAGGTTTGACCTAGTGGTTCGGTTTAGCGGAAATCAACGCAAGAACTTACAAGACGTTCAAAACCTACTCATCCCAACGCCAACAGGCATGCAAGTTTCGTTGCGCCAATTGGCAGATGTGAAAGAGATAGAAGGTCCTAACCAAGTTCAAAGGGAAAATTCGTTCAGGCGCATCATTGTCGGGTTTAATGTAAGGGGAAAAGACGTTCAGTCCGTTGTAAACGAATTGGAGCAAAAAGTAACCCAATCTGTTAAATTTCCGCCCGGCTACAGAATTACTTATGGAGGTGCTTTCGAAAATTTGCAAGCGGCCAAACAGCGGTTACTCATTGCCGTACCTGTAGCCATGTTGCTGATTTTTTTGATGCTTTATTTCGCATTTAGCTCTATCAAAGAAGGCCTTTTGATTTTCTCTGCGATTCCGCTTTCTGCCATCGGTGGCATTTTGGCACTTTGGACACGAGGTATGCCTTTTAGCATCTCGGCAGGCGTTGGTTTTATTGCGCTATTTGGTGTAGCAGTCTTAAACGGTATCGTTTTAATCTCAGAATTTAATAGGCTCAAAAAAGAAGGTTGGACCGATTTGAGAAAAATTGTCATTATGGGTACAAAAATCAGGCTTCGACCCGTATTGATGACAGCGGCAGTTGCTTCTCTGGGTTTTTTGCCCATGGCACTCAGCAACGGTGCCGGCGCCGAAGTACAACGGCCATTGGCAACCGTGGTTATCGGTGGGCTTATTTCAGCTACCGTCCTCACCCTGATGGTATTGCCTGTACTGTATGTACTCTTTGAAAATGTACAAATTAAAGTTAAAAACAAAAACATGAAAAAAGGATTGACCATCTGTCTGTTACTGATTTCTTTATCTGGTATTTCACAAACCGCAACACATGAAATCGGGTTGGATTCGGCACTTAAAATCGCGGAAACAAACAACCTGAATTTCAAAAACAGTTCCTTGGACGCAAGGGAAATGGAAGCGAGAAGAAAAACTTGGTTCGATGCACAGAAAACCGATTTCGGTTTTGAGTATGGCGATTTTAATTCCTCCGAAACCGACACCAGGTTTTCTGTATCTCAAACTTTTGCCTTCCCAACGGTTTACAGCCACCAAAAACAGATGCTCAACGAGCGTTTTTTGGCCGCCAAGGCTATGCACGAGCTGTCTTTGGTAGAATTGAAAGGAGCTGTGATGAAGAGATATTATGAGATTCTCATGCTAAAAAACAAGCAAAAATTGCTGAGAAAATCGGATAGTCTGTACGCTGCTTTTGAAGAAAAATCGAACTATCGTTTTGAAGCCGGAGAAACCAATATCCTTGAGAAAACCACTGCCGAAAGTCTGCGTCAGCAAATCAATATTCAGCTAGAAATGTTGAACAAAGATTTGTCTGTAAGTCTTCAAGAATTTAATTACTTACTAAACGACAGTGTTTTGTACAGTCCTGACAGCAAAACAAACCCTGTTTTATTGACAGCGACAACCGATACGCTCGGGATAAGTGCCCACCCTGTTTTGCAAGCAAAAGACCACCTACGGCTTGCCGATAAAGCAGCCTGGAAAACAGCGGGTTCAAAATTATTGCCGGATATCAAGCTGGGATACAACAACATGAGTTTTGCGGGCACGCAAAATATCAATGGACAAACCCAAATTTACGACCGCAGCCAACGATTTTCCTCCTTCAGTTTTGGCTTGGGAATTCCGTTGTTTTTTGGCGCTCAAACGGCTCAAAAAAAAGCGGCACAGGTCCAATATCTAAAAGCTGACAATGATTATGCAGCAACCAAGCAGCGTTTACTGTCTGATATTGAAATAGCCCAAAAGAAAGTTCAACAATCCCAAATAGAATTTGATTATTATGCCAACAAAGGGCTTCAGCAAGCCAAAACGCTAATTTCTGTGGCAAATCAACAGCTTGAAGAGGGTGAAATAGACTTTCTGCAATATACTTTGTTGCTTAACAGAGGTATTGAGATTCAAGCCGGATATTGGGAAGCTTTAAACAAAATGAATCTTTCAAAAATCGATTTACAAATTTTACACAACCAACTTTAATTTCTACACCCATGAAAAATACAATCTCAAAACATAATTACCTCAAATTTATATCGGCCCCGGCCTTGCTTTTGGTCGTGCTGCTCCAAACTGCCTGCGGTTCAAAAGAAGCAGAAAAACAACCAACGGCTGCTGATACCGACATTTCTTTGGTAGAATTAAGCGAACTTCAGATTAAAAATGCCGGAATTGTATCCGGAAAACCGGAAAGAAAGGCCATTTCTGCCACTATCAAATTAAATGGAAAAGTAGATGTGCCACCACAAAACCGCATCAGTGTCAGTTTCCCGATGGGAGGCTATGTGGTTTCAACCAAGCTTTTGCCCGGCATGCAGGTCAAAAAAGGAGAGGTGATGGCCGTATTAGAAGACGCGCAATTTGTACAATTGCAGCAAGAATATCTGACTGCAAAATCCAGATTGTCCTATGCCGAATTAGAATTTAAAAGACAACAATCGCTCAATCAAAACAAAGCGAGCAGTGATAAAGTCTTTCAAATTGCCAAAACCGAATTTGAAACCTTGAGCTATACCGAACGGGCCCTTTCCGAAAAATTAAGGTTGATCGGTGTCAACCCAAATACTTTAAACCAAGCTAATTTGTCGCGAAAAGTTAATTTGTACGCGCCCATATCGGGTTTCGTTTCCCAAGTGATGGTCAATGTAGGTAAATACGTGATGCCCACCGATGTGTTGTTCGAGTTGGTCAATCCGGATGATTTGCACTTGTCCTTAATTGCCTTCGAAGAAGATATCGCCAAACTCAAAATAGGCCAGCAAATCAAAGCTCACACCAACACCAATACAGATCAACTGATCGAGGGTGAAATTTACATCATCAACCGAAACATAGACCAAAACAACGCGGCTGAAGTTCATGTGCATATTCATCACACGGAGGCTGAATTATCGCCCGGGATGTTCGTCAGTGCGGAAATAGAAACCCTGTCCCACGAGGCTCTGACTGTCCCAAATGATGCTGTCGTGCGATGGCAAAACGAACATTTTGTGTTTGTGGAACGTTCGTCAGGAGTTTATGAAATGAAGAAGGTAAAATTAGGTGTTTCAGAAAATGACTTTGTAGAAATCGTTCAGGTAGATGATGAAAAACTGGAGCACCTCACAATTGTCGTCAAAAACGCTTACATTCTTTTGATGCAGATGAAAAACACGGGGGAAGAATAATTTATATCCCGTAAATAAAAAGACCCTACAGGTTTTTGATTAAAAACAAGACCTCACAGGTTTTAGAAACCTGTGAGGTCTACCCTGTAAAATAATCTCAATCTAAGCAGTTTTAGAAACCTGTGAGGTCTACCCCGTAAAATAATCTCAATCTAAGCAGTTTTAAAAACCTGTGAGGTCTACCCCGTAAAATAATCTCAATCTAAGCAGTTTTAAAAACCTGTGAGGTCTACCCCGTAAAATAATCTCAATCTAAGCAGTTTTAGAAACCTGTGAGGTCTATTGCATTTTAGGTTATAAAATGTTGGGCATTTAGGGCAAGCTTCGCCTGACAAACTGCATAGAGACATCTAGTTTTTTCAATTCAGACTTAATATTTCGCAACCTACCCAAGCGGGTTTCTTCGTGTGTATGAAGATGGAAAACCAATTTTCCCTGCGCATTGTGCAACATGCGACTTCTGAAAGAAGTTGATAAGTTTTTGATGGGTAAGTCTATATTTTCAATTCGAACAAAGGAATCGGTTGGGTTTTGCAAATACACGTGATACGTAGTGACCTTATCGGCAGAAACTATCTGTGTGTCTTTTAAATACAAACGGTAAGAAACATACAAAATCATTGAAAGCAGGAAGGCAAGTTTTGCGATGTTTCGAAACTTCATCATATCGACTAGGGCTCTTTCTATGTTATTTTGGAAATTTTAAAACCCGCACCCAAAAGCATTTAAAATCTTCTCTGTAAAAATAAGGTTATTCTTCTGTTGAGGCAAAAAAAACTCCCATTTCCATGAGAGTCAAAAATTTAGAATATGAACCGATTTACTTAGGCTTAATGACGATGCCGCGTTTGGCAGTAGCTTGGGTCTTCGGTTGGATGTCAGCACCCGGTTTTGAGGTAGCTTGTGTTTTGGGCTGGATGTTTGCACCCGGTTTTGAGGTAGCTTGTGTTTTGGGTTGGATGTTTGCACCCGGTTTGGCAGTTGTTTTTTTAGTTGACTTTTTCATTTGATAAAGATTTATGTTAAAAATTTTATATTTTAGTGCAAAATTTAAAATAATATTTTAACAAATATACTTAATATTTATAAAACTTTGACAAATAGATAAATAACTTCAATGAAATTTAATTCATTTTTAAAAGCTTGCCACGAAAAGGGCGTTTTGAGTAAACTTTCTATTTACATCGTTGTTACTTGGGTGCTTTTGCAGGTGATGTCTGTTACCGCAGAGCCTTTGGGATTGCCTAAAAAATCGGTGACTTTTCTCATCATTATTTTACTTATTGGTTTTCCGGTTTATATTTTTTTGGTTTGGAAATATTATTTGGCAACGGCTGAATCTAAACCGGAATCCTTAGATGAGAACGGAAATCCCATCAAAGGAAAAATCTTAAAAAGTCCGTTTTACAAAATGTATTTTGCCATGTTGACGACCGTAAGTTTGGTTATTTCCTTGCTCGTGTTTTTGATTATCGAAAACAACTTCGGCAAAAGTATTAAGCTTAAAAAACTGGAAGCCGGAGATAAGATAGGTGTTTTAAAATTTGGCAACAATACCGGGGATGAAAAATTTGACATCGTAGGCAAAATGGCAGCCGATTGGATTATTCACGGCATCACCGAAAACAACCTTGCACAGGTGGTCTCTCAGGAAGTAGTGAACAACTATTCCAGTATCATCAAAACGAAAAGTACAGCTGACACAGGTGGAAATGTGTTGGAAACCTACTTTCAACCCTCCAAAATTATCAGCGGAAATTATTATTTAGCCAACAATCGGCTTATTTTTCAATGTACCGTTACGGATGGTGAATTGGACAAAACCTATATCTCACTCAAACCGGTTGACTGCGACCTTAACAATCCTCTAGGTTGCATAGAATTGATCAAACAGCGGATTTTGGGTTATTTAATCACGGAGGGGCAAGAAGAACTCAACTTACAAGAATCGCCACCTATTTACGAGGCCTACCAGGATTTGCTGAACGCAAAAGAGTTAAACTCCAATACGCAGGCATACATAGATTTATTGAACCTAGCCGTTGAAAAAGACAGCTCCTTTTTTGAGCCCAAAGTGCTGCGGGTAGCCTACTACTATAACCAAGGAGATTATCAAAAGTCAGATTCGCTGCGCATGGCTATTGAGTCCTACGCCAAAACCAACAAGAGGCAAGCAAATCTTTTGAGTATGTACGAGGACCTCATCAAAGGAAACAACAAGCAGGCCTATTACCACCTCAAAAAAGAATACGACTTGGCACCGTTCGATTTGCAATCCAATGCCAGTATGATGGTGGTTGCGCTTCAATTTGTTTACAAACCTGAAGAAATAGACAACATATTCAATGAAATTTCTATGTCCGGTATGGACATCGAAAACTGCAACGCCTGCATAAACCGTATCTATGTAAAAGCATTGGCCGACATCGAATTGAAAAAATACAACCAAGTGGTTGCGCTTTTGGAGCCCCTTTTTCAGATAAACAACATTGCTTTGATGAAGAGACCTTTGTTATCCGCCTACATCCGTTTGGGAAATGATGATGCTGTGCATGCATTTCTATCTAAGCAAGAATTAATTGCAACACAATCCGATTGGGCCTATTTGTTGTTACACGCGGCGAATGAATACGTCTTGAAAAACGAAAAAGACAAAGCAAACATTTTATTTGATCAAATCATCTTGGCGTATGAGGGAAAAGAGATGAACGTTCAGCTCGCAAAGGCACTCTATTATAAGGGCGATTATGATGCGTCTGAAAATGCATTTGTAGAACTGCTCAAAAACAATCAAAAAAACATAGAAAACAACGCATTGTTGGCCATTTCATATTACCAAAATGGAAAAGTAAGAGAGTCGCAGATGATGGTAGAAAAACTCAATCAACTGAGAAGCAAATATCAATTTGGAGAAGTCGATTATCAATTGGCCAGATATTACGCCGCAGTTGATAAAGATCAAAAAGCGCTGCAGTACCTTTTGAAAGCCATTGCTGACGGACAGAACTACACTTCAGCAACTTTTCAAAACGACCCGCATTTTATCCACTTGAAAGAAACTGATGATTTTACTAAAATCATGAACTTTTGGCATTGAACAACTAACTATACACTATCACTATGAACGAAAATTTAGGATCTAACCAAACCTTTGAGCTGATCATCAAGTTGGTTGAAGTCATTATTTGGCCTCTGTGCCTATTTGTCGTCTTGTTGATTTACAAGCAACATTTTGCCAAAGCTTTTCAGCGTTTGGGATCCATCAAAGCCGACACCACAGGCATTTCAATGGTATTTGACCAAAAAATAGAAACCGCAAAAAAAATGGCACAGCAAATTGCTCCCAAACCCACACAAAAGTCAGTTGCCGACATTTTGGTGGCCGATGAAAATTTAAACCATCTACCCTTCGACCATTTGAAGAAAATGCAATTTGAACTGGAAAACAAACTCAAAACATTTGCGGAAAACTACAAAATACCGTTTGCCAACTTCAACCCCATTCAACTCTCCAACAAACTCAAAGAAATCGGTGTCATATCAATCCAAAATGCAAAACTCATCGAATCGTTTATGGACATCGCTGACACCGCTGACAAACACATGACTCCAAAACATTTGGTGGATTGTAAAACCATTTACGATGCTATTCAACTTTAAAAAATTATTCACCACACTATGGGAAATTTACACAACGCACATGCCCTGTTGATTGGCGTCGGTAATGATTTACCCGTCACCGTTTTAGATGCCATGGCCATTTACAATTTGCTGGCAGACGAAACACTGGCGGGTTACAATCCGGAAAACATCATTTTGCTGACCGAAAAAAATGCAACGCGACAAGGAATTCTTGATGGTTTCGACCAGTTGATTTCTAAAATAGATGAAGATTCCTCCGTACTTTTATTCTATTCCGGGCATGGCGGGCTTTACAAACCCTGGAATCAATTTTATTTGGTACCCAACAATTTCGATCCGGTTGAATATGAAGACTCTTGGGTTACAGCAGAAGAATTGAAAGAAAAAATCTCGCAGATTAAATCGAGACGCCTCGTTTTTTTCCTCGATTGTTGCCATGCCGCCGGCCTCACACAATCTATAGAAGCCAACAAAGCGCCAGCCTCAGAAAAACCCATTACCGAATTGAAACACGCGGAAGGTTTGGCCCAAAAAATAGACGATGGCAGGGGCATGTCTATCGTATCGTCCTGCCGTGAAGACCAGCTTTCTTATATCATGGAAGGCGACTTCAACAGTTTGTACACCAAATGCTTGCAAGAGGTTTTGCGCGGCGAACACAAAAAGTATTTTGAAGAACCTTACATCAGAATTTCCGAAGTGGTTCAATACGTTTTTAAAAAGGTGCCCGAACGCCAACCGCTACAAAATCCGTTTGCCAATTTGCAGATTTATGACGATTTTATCCTGAGTCGTATCCCGGACAATCTATTGGCAAACCAACCTGAAATTGCTGAAAAGCAACCAGCAGAAAACAGCAAAGAAATTACAAAAGAAGTGGTTACCGTTTTCAGGGAAACCGAAACCGCCAACAACGCCATTTTGTTTGTACACGGGTTTTCGGGAGAGGCCGCCAAAACTTTCGGAAAAATTCCCGAATTTTTGATGGAAGAATCAAAAATGGACGGTTGGGATATGTTTCCTTTCGGTTACAGCGAAAACGTAAATCCCTACCTCGGAAAAGGCATTTGGGCATCGGTTGAAGACATTACACGCATCGCAGACTTTTTAAAAACATCCATCAAATACAAATTCGGAAAATACAAACGAATCGCTGTTATTGCTCACGGTTTGGGCGGTTTGGTTGCACAAAGGGCCATCCTCGACTTGGACGATGCAAACTTAGATCGCATCAGCCATTTCATTTTGTTTGGAACACCTAGCAACGGTTTGGAAATCAACACCGCTTCAAAAATGTGGAGCAAACGCTTGCAAGATTTGCTGAGTGCGTCTCCATTTATCAAAAACCTAAGATCGGGCTGGAACCAAAGATTCGGAAAAAATCTGCCCTTTGCTTTCAAAACCGTTGTCGGAACCAAAGATAATTATGTGACCCCCTCAAGCGCGTTGTCTCCTTATGACGAAAAGGATCGGGCAACTGTAGCCGGCGACCATTTTACAATGATAAACCCCGAAAGCACTCAAAACGATGCCTATCACCTTATTTTAGATACACTCAACAACCATACTTTCTGCAACCAATTTACCAACGAAGAAGAAATCAACAACACGCTGGGCGAATACGAAGCCACTGTAAAAAAACTGTTGCCCAATGTAGATGAAATAGATATCAAAGGTCTCAAATTATTGATTTTTGCCTTAGAAGGCCTGGGACGACGCCCCGAAGTCATGGACATTTTATTACGCCACCCCTTGGCCAAAGAAAATTCAGACATTATGGGGCTTATAGCCGGGCGTTATAAAAGAGAATATTTAGCCAACTATAAACGAAGCGATGGCGAACAAGCCCGGTTTTTTTATCAATTGGGATTGCAAACTGCTGAAAAACAAGAAAACACAGGGCAAATTTTCTACCACGCCATCAACTTGGCTTTTATGAATTTGGTTTTTGAAGACGACTTCCAAAATATGCGAAGCCATGCCTTAAAAGCACTATCGGCCGCAGAAAAACACGAAATGGACAACCTTTGGAAATGGGCAACCATAGCCGAAGCCAATATGTATCTAAACGATTTCGGCAAAGCCAAAAGCTTTTATGAAAAAGCCGCCAAACTGGCGGGAATTAGGGAAAAAATATCCATTCACATCAATGCCGATACCGCCTATACTTGCCTGAAAAACATCTGTCAAACCAAGGATGATAATTTTAGAAGTTTTTTAAAAACTACTTTTTTATCCTAAAAAATAACAAACATGCGCGTCATCAAGCCTGAACATCTCGAAGTTTTGCCTTTTAAAAAAGCTGTAAAAAAACCTATTCCCGTGAGATGTGTGCAAATGCACGAAGCCTTTGAAGTAGAGACTATGGAAGGCACTCTAAGAGGAAAAAAAGACGACTGGCTTATGATTGGTATCAGTGGAGAAATGTACCCATGCGACAACGAAATTTTTCATAAAACCTATGATATCATTGAATAAAATTAACCAAAACTAACTAAACATGCCAAACCAAACTATTTTTATCAGCTATGCACATGCCAACTCGGAAGAAGTTTTAGATATTATAAAAAAACTGACCGACGCCGGCTTAACCATTTGGTACGATGCCTTTATCAAACCGGGTTCCGACTGGGATACATCTATCGAAAACGCCATCAAAAGTGCCGATGTGGTACTGGTTTTCCTCTCCAAGGCTGCCAACGACTCTAAAAATGTGAAGCAAGAATATTCTTTTGCCATCGACCAGCACAAAACCATCATTCCTATTTTTATAGAATCGGTTGAAGCACCTTTTAGGCTGCGACTCAATCAATCTTTCTATTTTACGGAAAACAAAAATTTGGCCGTTCAAAACCTCATCCTTCGGCTACAATCGCCCGATGGGATTTATAAAGCCAAACAGGCTTCTGCCTTGTCAAAATTAATTTCAAAATTGAAAGCATCCATCCGTTATGTGGTGGGTGTTTTGGTGTTGTTTCTACTACTCGTCATCTACCTTGTTTTTTTTACCGATGACACTGCTACAGATGAACCTACACAATCGGCAGAAACCACCCAAACAGAAGAACTTGCCACGGAAAATTGGGAAACAACAACCTCAGAAGATACTGTAGATGCATATTACGACTACATTATCAATCACGGTGTTTCAGATGTGCACTTTGAAGCTGCCCTCGATTCCATCAACCTGTTTTTTACACATGAAGGTTATGTGGAATATCGAAATCAAAACGACGTATTTTCTTTTTACAGAGCTGTCTTTTGGGAAGACAATCAATATTTTATTAGCGAAGATTACAAAAAGCCTGAAGAAGGAGATTTACTTGTTGCCCTCAACAGCAAAAATGTGTACATGGTTGTTGATGGCCAATATGTAACAGTGCATGACGAAATCATCAGCGTTGATCAAATCGTGCGTGTGGTAGAAGTCTTAAAATACATCAACAGTGCTGCCATATGGCTGAAAGTTGCCTATGCAAAGTAAAACCCGTTTACTATCCACCAACTAAAACCAACTACGATGTCAACCGAAACTATATTTTTCAGCTACTCGAGAGACGATTCGGAGTTTGTACTCCAATTGGCTAAAAATTTGAGACAAGCAGGTGCCAATATTTGGCTAGACCAATTAGATATTTCCGCCGGATCGCGTTGGGATAAATCGATTGAACAAGCTTTGACGCGTTCAAAAACCTTGTTGGTTATTTTGTCTAAAACTTCGGTTGCATCAGACAATGTACTCGATGAAGTTTCTTTCGCACTGGAAGAAGGAAAAACAGTGGTTCCGGTTTTGCTTGAAGACTGTGAAATACCGTTCAGATTAAGAAGGTTGCAATACGCAGATTTCACGGAAAACAGAGAAAAGGGCATTCAAACCTTGATTCATGCACTTCATCTGGATGCAGATGTCGCTTCTAAACTAAGCGATTACGCAGAGAAAAAAACAACAGCTTATGATGAAGCTGAAAAAAACAAAATAGCTGAAAGTGAGAAAGAAACAGAAAATGAGCTTCGCCCGCCAGCTGGTAACAAACCCACCCTTAAAACCCATAGTGAACTCACCAACAAGCATGTGCCAAGTGCAAACATAACGCAGCCAAAAAGCGTTTCGCCTAAAGCAAAACCAACACAAAAAACTTCGGCTGAACCCACCAAAAAAGGAAAAGCAAAAAAAACCATCATTGTCTTACTCTCCATCACCGTATTAGCAGTTGGCGCATGGTCGGCCCAATTCCTTTTAGTTGATGAAGACACCAAATGGTATAATGACACCCTACAAAGAAATACTGTTCAAGATTTCGAATTTTACATCAGTCGGTTTCCTAACGGGAAATTTATTGACCAGGCGAGTGACAGCATTCATGCTAAAACAAGCCGTGAGAGAAGAAAAAAAGAACAAGAATTAAAAGAAAAAGAAAGTCAAGATTGGGAAAACGCACTTGCTGCCGACAATATTGAAGCCTATCAAAATTATATTAACCATTATCCAAACGGAAACCACATCGTGGAAGCACGCCAAAAAATGGCTGTTTTTTCAGAAAACATCGAAAACCAAAGACTAGATGATGAATTCTGGAATACATCGGTTTCTGTAGGTTCGGTAACCGCGCTTTTAGATTATTACACCAACCCTCAACTGTTGGGCAATCACCGCGAAGAAGCACTTCAAAAAATAAAAGAAACAGGCCAAAAAGGATGGTTGTATTGCGGAAGGTTCTCCGGTGAATTTATGACCGAAAGTATTTTTGATCTGATATGGAGAGCCCAAGATTTTACGCAAAAAGACACCCTCAAACCCCATGATGTAGTGATGCTAAAAACCAATGAATCTGCCAGAAGAACCTACCGATACGCGGACAACAGAAACTCCAATAACGCCAACCAAACGCTTGTTGAAAAAAACAAGAAAATGTATATTTTGGCGGTAAAAAAAGAAGGTGACGCGTTAATAGTTCACGTTATTTATTGATATTTCTTTTTACTATCTTCACTCAAATTTTTAATCGTGACAAATTATTGGCTTTCCTTTGTCGTCGTTTTTATGTTAAGCACCCCGCACTATGCACAAAAAACGCGCGTCAACCCCGACGGCAGTAAGCCCGATGGTTTTTCGCAACTCGTTATTGCCGAACCGGGAAAGACGGTGTACATTTCCGGTCAAGTTCCCGTTGATGAAAACGGCCAAATGGCAAACCCAAACGACTTTGAAAAACAAGTAGAACAAGTATATAAAAACCTGCAAAAAGCTTTGAAAACAGCCGGCGGAGATTTTTCAGACCTCGTTAAAATAAATATTTACGTGGTGGATTACACACCCGAAAAATTAACTGTTTTACGTAAAATAAGAAAACAATACGTGCCCGAAGATGCACCGCCGGCCACAACCTTGTTGGGCGTTGAAAAACTCTTCAGACCCGATGTTCTTATCGAAATTGATGCCGTAGCCATTATTCACTAAAAACGTTATTCACATGACAAAAAAGATATACCTGCTGCTCGGATTTTTCTGGACTGCCCTCGCTTTTGCACAAACACATACGCACCAAACACAGGAAGTACAGGTGGGAAGCCTAATTCACGGAACCTTGCTCACACCCGATCAAGTAGAAAAACCGCCCTTGGCTATTATCATCGCAGGCTCCGGGCCTACAGACCGAAACGGCAACCAACCCATGATTCAAAACAACTCGCTCAAATATTTGGCAGAGGCTTTAACTAACAAAGGCGTAGCTACTTATCGGTTCGACAAACGGATTCTTACACAGATGAAAGCAGGCACTTTGCGAGAGGAAGACCTTTCTTTTGACGATTTTGTAACTGATGTACGAAACATTGTGGCGCATTTTAAAAATGAGTTTTCAAAGATTTATCTCATAGGACACAGTCAAGGATCGCTCGTAGGCATGCTGGCCGCTCAAGAAAATGTAACCGGCTTTGTTTCCATTTCGGGTCCGGCACAATCTATAGACCAGGTCTTACAAAAACAAATTGGCCAACAAGCACCTTTTTTGGTCGAAGAAATGCGCGTCAATTTTGCCAAACTTAGAGACAACAAGCCCATAGAACAAGTAAATCCGAATTTGTATTCCATTTTCAAACCATCCGTACAAAATTTTATGCGTTCGTGGATGGTTTACAACCCTACCGAAGAAATCGCCAAACTTCATATTCCGGTGCTGATAATAAGCGGCGAAAATGATTTGCAAGTGCCCATGGCCGATGGCGATTTGCTCTACGGAGCCAATCAAAATGCCGAATGGGTTCTTATCAGCGGCATGAATCACGTATTGAAAATTGTATCAGAAGCATACGGCGAAAACATCCAATCTTACAACAAAACCGACCTTCCTATTTCTGAAGACCTGGTCAGCGAAATCATTGCATTTATCCAAAAACAATCATAAAAAACAACATTTCCACTACAAGACTTCGTGTAACCTCTTATTTTTGTTCAAACAAATCAAACTTATGAAACGCAAATACTATTTCTGGTTCATTTTACTTGTCGCTTTTTCACTACAAAGCATCGCACAACTCAAAACTCCTGCAGAATTTCTCGGTTACGAACTCGGTACACGGTTTACGCGCCATCATCAAATGGAAGCGTATTTTAACCACGTGGCCGATGTTTCGCCCAACATCAAACTGCAGTATTATGGCGAAACTTACGAACACCGACCCTTATTTGTCGCCTTTGTCGCATCCGACAAAAATTTTGCCCGACTCGATGACATCAGACAATCCAACCTCAGCCGTACCGGCTTGGAAAAAAACAGCATTTTGCCCGACCAACCGGCACTCGTATGGCTAAGCTACAACGTACACGGCAACGAAGCCGTCAGTATGGAAGCTGCTATGCAAACCCTCTATGACTTGGCAAACAAAAACAACAGCAAAACGCAAGCTTGGCTCGATGATGCTGTTGTCATTATGGATCCTTGCATCAATCCGGACGGACGCGATCGGTATGCCAATTGGTACAATCAATATGTGAATTTCCCCAATAACCCCGACCCCAACAGCAAAGAACATCGTGAACCTTGGATTAGCGGACGCCCCAATCACTATATGTTTGACCTCAACCGCGATTGGGCTTGGTTGACACAAAAAGAATCGCAAGCTCGCATCAAACTATACAACCAATGGATGCCTCAAGTACATGTTGATTTTCATGAACAAGGGGTAGATTCTCCTTATTATTTTGCCCCCGCCGCTGAGCCTTACCACGAAGTCATTTCAGCTTGGCAAAGAGAATTTCAAGTGATGATAGGTAAAAATCATGCCAAATATTTTGATGAAAATGCTTGGCTATACTTTACCAAAGAGCGTTTTGATTTGCTCTATCCCAGCTATGGCGACACCTATCCGGTGTATTCGGGTGCCATAGGTATGACCTATGAGCAAGGCGGAAGCGGGCGTGCAGGTTTGGAAATATATACCCAAGAAGGTAATATTTTATCGCTCAAAGACAGAATTGCACACCACCATGCCACAGGGCTTTCCACTATAGAAGTTTCTGCTAAAAATGCCGGGAAACTGCTGTCCGAATTTGAAAAATATTACAAAAATCCGGTGGCTTCACCCTATCAGTCCTACGTCATCAAAGCGGATAACAATCCGGATGTGCTAAAAAGGTTGACGCAGCTTTTTGATGCACATAAAATTGTTTACGGAAAAGCAACCTCAAATATTTCGACCAAAGGTTTTAGTTATACAAATGGGCAAGAAACAGCGCGTATTCCGGTTTCCAACCAAGATTTGATTGTGAATCTCAACCAACCCAAAGCCAATTTGGTGCGCGTGTTGTTTGAACCCAAAACCAAAGTTACCGACACGCTTACGTATGACATTACGGCCTGGACGCTTCCTTATGCCTACAACCTCAATGCGTTTGCGGTTGAAGCAAGTTTGAACCACGACGGAAATTTTTCCATCTCGGAAAACAAAAATCCAGTAGTCGGGAAGCCTTATGCATACATAGGAAAATGGAACGATGTGGCCGACGCAACATTCCTGAGTGCGCTGCTCAATCAGCATATCAAAGTCCGTTTTGCAGAGAATGATTTTGCCGTGGACGGTAAATCCTTCAAACGTGGCTCGTTAATCATCGCGCGTGCAAACAACCAAAACAATGTCGATTTCGACAAGACCCTACAGGAATTGGCAAGCCGACACAACCGAAACCTATTTGGTGCATCAACCGGATTTGTGGACAGCGGAAATGATTTTGGCTCCGGCACCGTAAAATACATACAACCGCCAAAAGTGGCTGTGCTGAGTGGCGAAGGTTCATCAACATTGTCTTTCGGCGAAGTGTGGCACTTTTTTGAACAAGAACTTGGCTATCCTGTAGCTGTGATAGACACAGACTATTTCAACAGCATAGATCTTGACAAATACAACACCTTAGTGATTCCTAACGGAAACTACGGTGGTATTTTACAAGGTAGCACTTTAGAAAAAATACGAAATTGGGTACGCGCCGGCAACAAATTGATTTTGATGCAAAACGCGCTTAGAAGTGTTGCCGACAAAGAAGGATTCGGATTGGAAAGATTGACCGAAAAAGAAAACGACACGGCCAATTTGGTTTCCTATGAAAATGAAGAGCGGTCTCAGCTGTCTTCGTTCACCGCCGGAAGTATTTTTAAACTTTCTACGGATTTTTCAAACCCTTTGATGTTTGGTTTGCGTCATGATTACTTTACTTTAAAACTATCTAACAGCCAATACAAATTGCTGAAAGATGGAGAAAATGCCGGCTACATCAAAAATAAAAATGACCTTATGAATGGTTTTGCCGGAGCAGCATTACTGAAAAATGTGGACAACACCCTGGTTTTTGGCGTAGAAAATTTAGGCCGTGGGGCGGTGGTATATATGGCCGACAACCCCTTGTTTCGCGAGTTTTGGCACAGTGGCAAACTGCTGTTTAGCAATGCGCTTTTTTTGGTGAACCAGCGGTGAGTCGAACCTCTTATCCACTAAAACCATGCACCTCAACTGTCTTGGCCGATTGATAGACCTGAGCACCCCACGTGTAATGGGCATCTTGAACCTCACACCCGATTCTTTCTTTGACGGTGGCCGATATACCGATGAAAGTGCCGTGCTGCGTCAGGTGGAAAAAATGCTGCAAGAAGGTGCCGATTTCATCGATTTGGGTGCCTACTCTACCCGGCCAAAAGCCGATTTTGTAGAGGAAGGAGAAGAAGCCAAAAGGTTGTTACCCATCATATCGCTACTTCTAAAAAATTTCCCGGAAATTCTACTATCTGTGGATACTTTTCGGCACGGTATTGCCCAAAAAGCTGTGGAAGCCGGTGTTGCGATAATCAACGATATTTCCGGTGGCCGCTTTGACAGGCAGATGTTTGAAACGGTTGCCAAGCTTAAAGTGCCCTACATTGCCATGCACCTGCAAGGAACGCCCCATACCATGCACGAGGCCTACGACTACGCGCAAATTGACATCGACATTGTGGAAGATTTTTCAAGTACAATTCAAAAACTGAAATTACTTGGTGCAAACGACATCATCATAGACCCGGGTTTTGGTTTTTCCAAAAATATATCGCAAAATTTTGAATTGCTCTACCGACTCGATCAATTTAAAATATTAGATACACCCATCTTAGTAGGTATTTCGCGAAAATCAATGATTTGGAAAACCTTGCAAACCACTCCCGAAGCTGCGCTCAACGGTACTACGGTACTTCACTGCATAGCATTGCTAAAAGGCGCTCACATCTTACGGGTACACGACGTAAAAGAGGCGAAAGAATGTATTGCGCTTGTGGGAGCGGTGAACGGAAAATCGTTATAAAAAAGAGGACTTCACGGGTCAAAATGTTCTCAAGCAAATCAAAATCTTCCGCGCTGTCTAATCCGGCTGTTGGACAGCCAAATTTAGGGCCGTTGGCATAACCAAATGCGGCACTTTTTCCAAATTCCAATCGATAACCAAGCCTCCGGCCAAACTTCTCGCGATTTCTTTGCCATAAAGAATTTCACTCAAATACAAAGCGGCATCAAAAGAGCGGGCGCCACCGGCCGAGGTAATAAACTTGCCGTCGTGAACAAAAAGCAAGTTTTCGCGTACGTCTAAATGGGGAAACTTTTCTCTGTATACATCAATGTCTGAAGGAAACGTAGTGGACACATGCCCGTCTAAAACCCCGGCTTGTGCTAAAACGAAAGCACCATCGCAGTGTGAGGTTACAAACAAGGCGTTTTTTGAAACGCGCCTTACAAATTGAATCATCAAACTGTCTTGTAAATCCGTATCTAAATGATGTTCGGCACTCGGCACCACCAAGATGTCGATTTTTGGTAGGGTATCATGGGTGTAATCAAAATCGGGCAGGATGCGTACGCCTTCAAAAGTAGTAACCGGTTCGGTGGTATTGGCCACCGTAAACACATTCATTTGTTTGATATTGGGGCGGTATTGGGTGTGCTGAAAAATATCGAACGGAGCCGTAAATTCTGTATTAAAGGTGCCGTCCATAACCAGAAAGGCCACATTGTAACGGCCTTCCTTCAACTTAGGTGTTTGGCGTTCGGTTTCAGTTTCGTGAGGCCCTACGGCTTGATGTGTGGTTTGCTTGCAACCTAACATACCAAGGATGAAAGCAAAAGCGATCAAGGAATACTTCATAAGGCCATAATTTTTACAAACATAGACAGGTTTTTTGTGGTGTCCAAAACGTTTCGAAACATTATTTTGTATATAAATTTTAGACGTTATAGAATAAATGGCTAGTAAAAACCAATGTATAAAAAATGTCAATCAACCGTGAACCAAACCTTCGTTGCCTAAGTTTTTCATAATTTGTGCTTCAAAAATAAGCAGTTGTTGCCATTTTCGATCTACTTCGTCTTTGTCGCCAAAATTTCGGGCAAATTGTAAAAACAGGGTATAGTGATTGGCTTCGCTCACCATGAGTTTTCTGTAGAACGCTCGGAGTTCGGCGTCCTTCAGGTTTTCGGACAGCAGCCGAAAACGCTCACAACTTCTGGCTTCTATCAGTGCTGCATAGAGTAATTTTTGAATAAGATGGGTGTCTCTACTGCCACCCTTTGGAAAAAAAGACATCAGTTTGTGCACATAGGCATCTTTGCGCTCCCTGCCTAACGTCCAACCCCGTTGGACCATGAGGTCGTGTACCATTTTAAAATGGCTGATTTCTTCTTTAGCCAGTGCTGTCATGGCTTGAACCAATGCCGTACGTTCGGGAAATTGCACAATTAGAGAAATGGCCATACTGGCAGCTTTTTGCTCACAAAAAGCGTGATCTGTCAGGATTTCTTCCAAATTCATTTCAGCAATTTTTACCCATCGGGGATCGGTAGGCAGTTTGAGTCCGAGCATGTTTAAAAAAATGGTTTCAGGTTGGGTTTTTCATAGTTTGGGCCTTTCATTACTTTGCCGTCTTCTCGGTAAATGGGTTTGCCGTCAACTCCCAATTTACTCATATTACTGCGTTGAATTTCGTTAAAAACGGCTTCTATTTTGTGTTGCATACCGTGTTCGAGCATCGTCCCGCAAAGAATATACAACATATCGCCCAAGGCATCTGCCACCTCTATCAGGTTGTTTTCCAAGGCAGCCTCCAAGTATTCTTCATTTTCCTCTTTCATCAGGTTGAAACGAAGTTGTATCAAATCTTTTCCTAAAAAAGCTGTCGGGATTTGCCGAACGCCCAAACCAAAAGCGTTGTGAAACTTTTCGACGGATTCCAATTGTTTTTGCATAGTTATTTAACCCATTTGATGAGTTGCGAAGGTACAATTTTTAAGACAAATGCGACCAGTGCCCATCGATGGGAAATATAGACTTTGCGCTTCTTATGAGCTATGGCACTGTAAATTTGCCTCACGGCTTTGGGCAATGGAGTCAACCAAAAAATTTCGTTGCCAAGTGCCATTTTGGTATCGACAAAGCCGGGTCTGATATCTGTGACATACACTTTGCCGCTTTTAATTTCCTTGGTTTTAAAATACAACGATTCCAAATAGTTTACTTGAAAGGCTTTGGAAGCAAAATAGGCTGGTGCATGTCGGTTGCCCCTCAGGGAAGCTATGGACGAAATGGCAACCAAATGGCCCGATTGCTGCTTTTGAAATTGCTTAAAAACTAGCCCGTAAATGTGAGTTGCCGCCCACACATTGGTTTTGAGTGTTTCCGCTTCTACAGACCAATCGAGCTTGTGATTTTCGGCACCGATGCCCGAGCAGTGAACCACCGTATCTAAGGTGCCGTGTTTGGCGATAAGTTGGTGAAACAATTTCTCTGTTTCTTCGATTTGAACCACATCGTTCTGGTAAATTTCTATTTTATCCTGAGCCGTTTCGCGAAGTGCTTCCAAGAGCGGAAACCTTCTGCCGGTAGCAATTACATAAGCACCTTCTGAAACAAATTTTTCTGCCAACATTTTCCCGATTCCGGATGTGGCGCCAAAAATGAGAATTTTTTTCATCTGTTTATATTATTTTTTTTATCGGTCAGATGGAACTCGCTAATAATCATCCTCTTGTGTGTTAAACTTTTTAGCATGGCTCGTTTCATCTGTTTATATTATTTTTTTTTATCGGTCAGATGGAACACCCTAACTCATCATACCCCTGTGTGCGAATTTTTTACATGGCTGTTTCATGTAATTATAGGTTGAAAACTAAGGTTAAAAATCCTTTTTAACAAAACAGATGCTGCTATCTGTCTGCCACTTTTTTGCGGATAATTTCTTCCACCGTTTTGTTTTCTATCTTGCTTTCCAACCACGACAAAACATCCAAGTACAAAAATGCCCTGCTCTCATACGGATGCGTTTCGTATTGTTTTAAATTGTTGTACAAATCCTGAAAAGCCTGCTTGAGTTCGCTTGGAAAGATGTCGCCCAACTTGCGCAAAAATTTTATCATTTCTTTTTGTACTTCATGCAAATCATTCATCTGAATTAAAAACCGATAGGTAGATCGAATTTGTATTTCCAAGTTATAGTCCAATCCGGCTTCGTAGTGCGCTACCAAGTTGAGCACCCTGGAAAAGCAAAGCAAATCTTCGCGTAGCGACAATTCTTTGTTTTGAATGATTTTCTGTAAATAAACAATACAGTTTTTATTATCGCCCGAACCGAAATACAGGCAGGCGATTTTATAGTAAAAAAGCATCACGTGGTGGCTGTCTATCTTGCCTTGAAACGTTTTCAGCATTTGTAAAATCTCCGGAATTTCAGCCACCCCCAATTTGAACTGACCTGCCAAGAAACGCGCGTTGATTTTGTTATTGTAAAGGTATAAATGGCTCAACGTTTCTGTGTTGTCGTCAATAATGGCCGTTCGCCTGTGCACGTATTGCTCAAAAGTATCGAGTGTTTCTTTAAATTTTTTATGTCTGCGCAAATAGAACAAAGACTCAAGCAGGTAGTTGTATCCTTTGATAAAAAAAACGGGGTTGAGTCCAATCATGTCTTCACGTATCAAGAACAAATCGACCCATTTTTGGGAATATCTGTAGCAAGACACAAAATCCTGTAACAAAAAACCGCGCCACAAGTAGGCTTTGTATAAAAATAATTTTTCTCGAAACCCCATGTCACACCATTGATACTGTGGCAAACGGGCATTAAAATAACTGACAACGCGTTCGTAATCTTCGTTGTTGCGCACATAACCGGATTTTAGCAACAGGCTGTATAATTGTAGTGACAAATTGGAAAGCTTGCTAGCAATCACATTTTTAACACTTAGCGTTTTTGACTCTACCGCGAGTTCGTCTGCACGGGTAATCAGGCTTCGGGTAATAAATTGAGACTCGATGACCTTCTCGAGCTCTACAATTTCATAAGCCAGGTTGTTTTCATCAAACTGCTTTGCGAGTTCTTTGGCTTTATCAAGTATTTTCAGGCTTTGATAATAAAGTCCTTTGTGGTAAAGTATGGATGCAAAATCCATTTGTTCGCGCAATTGTGCTCGTAGGTTTTGATGTTGTGGTGTGAGCCGGAGACTGATGAGAATTTGCTTGTACAGATGCGCCTTCAAGTTTGAAAGCTGTTCTTTCTTCACAATTTTGTCGCGCAAAATAGAAGCTTCATCGTATTTGGTGCTTTTATCCAAAAAATTGAAAAGCAACATAAATTTTGCTTCAGTGTTGCCCCCCAACCTACCGGCATATAGCTTAAATTGACGCTTTTCTGACTTCGAGAGTGATTTGACCAACTCGAAGAGCGGTTCTTTTTTCTCTGTAACCATCGTAAAAAAAATGCTTTATTTAATTGATTTTAAATATGTTAATAAAATCAAACGAAAAATTAACATTGTAAAACACATTTCTGGAGTAAAATCCATGCTTATGCGAAGTTATACATTCGTGGACAATAAATCACAAAAAGATAGCCAAATGAGCAAAAATCAAGTCTATATATTTGATACCACTTTGAGAGACGGTGAGCAGGTTCCCGGATGCAAATTGGACACCCACCAAAAGCTTGTTATTGCAGAAAGACTAGACCAACTTGGCGTGGACGTACTCGAAGCCGGGTTTCCTATTTCGAGCCCGGGCGATTTTAAATCGGTTGAAGCCATTGCAAAACTGATAAAAAACGCAACCGTTTGCGGCCTCACACGCGCCAACAAAAGAGACATAGAAGTAGCCGCAGAAGCCTTGCGATATGCCAAAAAGCCTCGTATCCACACCGGAATCGGAACTTCGGCCTCACATATAAAATTCAAGTTCAATTCCACGCCCGAACAAATATTGGAGCGGGCAGTAGAAGCTGTCAAATACGCCAAATCATTTGTAGAAGACGTCGAATTTTACGCAGAAGACGCCGGCCGAACAGACAACGAATATCTGGCACGCGTGTGTGAAGCAGTCATCAAAGCAGGCGCAACCGTTCTAAATATTCCGGATACCACAGGCTATTGCCTACCTTCGGAATACGGCGACAAAATCAAATACTTGCGCGAAAACGTAAAAGGCATAGACAAAGCAATCTTGTCATGCCACTGCCATAACGATTTGGGTTTGGCCACGGCCAACTCTATAGAAGGCGTTATCAACGGAGCCAGACAAATAGAATGTACCATTAACGGCATCGGTGAACGCGCCGGAAACACAGCGCTTGAAGAAGTAGTAATGATTCTCAAGCAACACCCATATCTCGATCTTCATACAAACATCAATACGCGTATGCTAAACCAAGTAAGCCGATTGGTGTCTGAAAGCATGGGCATGCCGGTGCAGCCAAACAAAGCCATTGTAGGTGCCAATGCTTTTGCCCACAGCTCCGGCATACATCAGGACGGTGTAATCAAGAAAAGAGAAACTTATGAAATTATCGACCCTAAAGAGGTGGGTGTCGATCATTCATCCATCGTGTTAACGGCAAGAAGTGGCCGAGCCGCTTTGGCATATCGCGCCAAAAACATTGGCTACGAACTCACCAAAATCGAATTGGACGAAGCTTATAAAGCATTTTTAAGCTGTGCCGATTGCCAAAAAGAAGTAAAAGACGAAGACATTCACAAAATCATGGAAGATGTTTTTGAAGGTAAAAAAATTAACGTAGCCTAAATATGGGAAAGACCCTGTTTGAAAAAGTGTGGGATGCACATGTTATACATGTCGTAGAAAACGGTCCGCAAGTATTGTATATAGACAAACACCTCATCCACGAAGTCACAAGTCCACAAGCTTTTGAGGAGCTCCGTCAGCGAAAACTACCGCTCTTTCGCAAAGACCAAATTGTAGCAACCGCAGACCACAATGTGCCCACCATCAACCAACATCTGCCCATACAAGAAGCCCTTTCGCGCAAGCAAGTACAGACACTTACGGACAATTGCAAAGCCTTTGATGTTAATTTGTACGGTTTGGGACACCCTTATCAAGGCATTGTACATGTTATAGGGCCGGAATTGGGCATTACCCAACCGGGCATGACTATTGTTTGCGGCGATAGCCATACTTCTACGCACGGAGCCTTTGGCAGTATTGCTTTCGGCATAGGCACCAGCCAAGTAGCACAAGTTTTTGCCAGCCAATGCCTTTTGCTTGACAAGCCCAAAAAAATGAGAATTAAGGTTGAAGGAAAACTCAAAAAAGGGGTGCAAGCCAAAGATGTGATTCTCTACATTATCGCCAAGCTCGGCACCAATTCCGGCACGGGTTACTTTGTAGAATATGCCGGAGAAGTTTTTGAAAACATGTCTATGGAAGGCAGGATGACTGTTTGTAATATGAGCATAGAAATGGGTGCGCGTGGCGGTATGATTGCTCCGGATGAGACCACGTTCGACTATGTAAAAGGCAGAACATTTGCACCCAAAGGGGCTGCATTTGAAGCCAAGAAAGCCTATTGGAGGTCTCTCAAAACTGATGCAGATGCCGTTTTTGACAAAGAATACACCTTTGACGGCACCGATATAGAGCCCATGATTACCTACGGAACCCATCCGGGCATGGGCATCAAAATAACAGAAACCATCCCCGATTTGGATGATGAATCTTTTGAAAAGTCGCTCAATTATATGGGACTGCAAAAAAACGCATCGTTGGTTGGAACGCCCATTAATCACGTTTTTATAGGAAGTTGCACCAACTCTCGTATAGAAGATTTTCGCTTAGCAGCAAGTGTCATCAAAGGGCGAAAAAAAGCAGCAAACGTACAAGCACTGATTGTACCCGGATCGCAACAGGTAGCCAAGCGCATCAAAGAAGAAGGCATTCAAGATATTTTTGAAGCTGCCGGTTTTGAAATCAGACAAGCGGGATGTTCTGCTTGCTTGGGCATGAATGAAGATAAAATTCCTGCCGGAGAATACTGTGTTTCCACATCCAACCGCAATTTTGAAGGCAGACAAGGCCCGGGTGCCCGAACGCTATTGGCCAGCCCACTCGTTGCTGCCATCACAGCCATAGAAGGAAAAATAACCCCCGTAGATGCATACCTAAACTGATATGGAAAAGTTTGTAACCCTACAATCGAAAGCCGTACCGCTGCCGATTCAAAACATAGATACCGATCAAATTATCCCTGCGCGATTCCTCAAAGCAACAGACAGAAAAGGATTTGGCGAAAACCTCTTCCGGGATTGGCGATACAAAAACGGCGGATTGGAAACCAACAAAGATTTTGTGCTAAACAAACCAGAATACAGCGGTAAAATCTTAATTGCCGGCGAAAATTTCGGTTGTGGATCCAGTCGCGAACACGCCGCTTGGGCCTTGTTTGACTACGGATTTCGCGTGGTGATTTCCAGTTTTTTTGCCGATATTTTTAGAGGAAACGCCCTCAACAATGGTTTGTTGCCCATACAAGTGAGTGAGGCCTTTCTGAAGCCTATGTTGCAGACCATCAAATCGTATCCGGATACTTTGGTAGCTGTTGATTTAGAACACCAAACAGTTTCCTATGCGAATCAACAAACGCATTTTGAGATTGATTCCTTTAAAAAGGAATGTTTATTAAAGGGATATGACGATATCGATTACTTGGTCAATTTGAAAGATAAAATCATCGCCTTTGAAGAATCAAGACCGGAAGTACAAAAGTATTGAAATCACAATTGGTGATATGTTCATGTAATAAGTATTGAAACAATCCGATTTGAGTAACAAAACCATAAAAACACTTGTATTGAGCGCAGTCGAAGCATGACCGCTAAAAAACAATAAATATAAACACATGAAACGCCCATGTAATAATTTTGCACACAGGAGTATGATTATCCTAGGGCGTTCCGTCTGACCTTTGAAAAACAATAAATATAAACAGATGAAACTAGAGATAGCCGTATTGGCAGGTGATGGCATTGGGCCGGAAGTAACCAAACAAGCCCAAAACGTTTTGAATGCCATAGCAAAAGAATATCAACATGAGTTCAAGTATCAATCGGCTTTGGTCGGTGCCGCCGCAATAGACGACAGTGGCGATCCGCTACCTGATGACACCATAAAAATAGTCCAAAATGCTGATGCCGTGCTTTTTGGTGCCATTGGCGATCCGAAATACGACAACGATCCCTCGGCAAAGGTTAGGCCGGAGCAAGGTTTATTGAAACTGCGCAAAATTTTGGGGCTATATGCAAATGTACGACCCGTGCAGGCTTTCAAGCCATTGTTGCATCATTCAAACTTAAAAGAAGCCGTCATAGAAGGTGTTGACTTTGTCATTTATCGGGAGCTCACCGGAGGTATCTATTTTGGTGAAAAGAAAAAAAGTGAAGACGGTAAGTCCGCTTCAGATTTGTGCGAATACGCCACCTATGAAATAGCGCGCATTTTACATCCGGCTTTTAAAGCTGCCATGCAACGCAACAAGAAACTCACACTTGTTGACAAAGCCAACGTTTTGGAAACTTCCAGATTGTGGCGCAGTGTAGCCAAAGAAATCGCCAAAGAATACCCGGAAGTAACACTCGAATTCCTGTTTGTGGACAATGCAGCCATGCAAATCATCCTCAATCCGAAACAATTTGATGTGGTGGTCACCGAAAATATGTTTGGCGATATCCTTTCGGACGAAGCGAGTGTCATTGCGGGCTCCATCGGTTTGTTGGCATCTGCATCTATTGGAGATACATCTGCCTTATTTGAACCCATACACGGATCCTATCCGCAGGCCACGGGCAAAAACATAGCCAATCCTTTGGCAGCCATCCTGTCGGCAGCCATGCTGTTAGAGCATTTTGGCCTTCAAGAAGAAGCAGATACTGTAAAGCAAGCCGTAGAAAAATCTATAGAAGACGGTGTATCTACACCCGATATCAATAAAGAAAATCCTAAGACCACCGTAGAAGTGGGCGAATATATCGTCAACTACATTCGCGGCAATATCATTTGCAAAAAATCAAATGAAAACATCCATTTGGGGCAGTCGACGATAATTTAGAAAATCTATTTCAGAATTTCTTCTCAGGTAAAAATTCACTCCTGTAAGAAAATTTTGGTGCCGTTTTCAAACAATATGGCCGTTACCAAACCATCACGGGAGCCAATTACCCGGGCTTTTTCGGTAAAGCCTGACAGTGCGCTGCCTTCGTAAAGACGTAAATTAAAACGGACCTCTGTGCTTTCCTCTCCTGAAAATGCAAAGTAAACAGTAGAA
>JAHJTN010000020.1 GCA_018829465.1 Bacteroidota bacterium
GCTAGGAAGCTGCTGATCGCCCTGGTCCGTGAGACCTCCCCACAGCACATCGATCGACGTGCGGAAGTTCCGCCGCAGCTCAGAGAACTTGACGTTGACCGACACTTCCACAGGAGTCCCATCGGGGGCCCAGCGCTTGTAGCCCGGCTTGACGTGGTCCACCGTGCACACCAGCTGCAACGTCTTGGGCCAGATGACCATGATCGGACTAGGCGCCAAGCCCTTGCCCGCCCCGTACAGAAATGACATCAGCCAGGCCACCGGCGCGTTGATGTCTGGCTCTCCAACCTCGTTGCTGGCCTTGACCCTCCGAGAGCCGAACCCCACACCGTACGTCATGGCCATGCGTGTGAAGAGTAAATCCAGCGAGAACGACAGCTCGTTGGTGTAGGCGTACTGCTTGATCGGGTGCGACCACCCCACCGGATGCAACCGCCCCGCGACAACAGTTCCGTCCAAGGGCAGCTGATCTGGGTTGAACAGCGCCTCCATCCGGTTCTGCGGATCGTTCGCAGACATCAGCAGCAGCTTGAAACGGGCGTAGAAGACGTCCGAGCCGACCGGTCCGTGGTCGTCCCCGCGCCCGCCCACGTTGTTGGAGTCGCTGCCGGTCGGCGTGTGGCTGTCTGATCTCGCCACGCTAACCTCTCAGTCCCAAGAAGGCGCCGACTCCGGAGGGGTCGGACATGCTCTCCAGAGCGGACACAACTCTATCCAACTTGTCCAATTGAGCTTGCGCCTTCTTGTTCATGTCCTCAAGCACGCGCTCGACAGGACCTTTCTTGGCTTCCTCCTCTTTGCGCTTCCACTCCTGCTCCTCCTTGAGCGACTTCATGGTGGGTCCGAGTGCTTCCTGGTTGAACATCTCAGTGCCCTTGCTCTGACCGGGAAGCATCTCCGCACCGCCGCCCAGGAAAGAGCGTTCCCCGCGGAGCCTGCGCAGAGTGTCTGTGCGTCGAGCTTGCAGCATGGACCCACCGGCAATGGCTGGGTCCACGAGCTGTTTGTAGAGATTCTTCATCGCGGTACCGGAGATCGTACCGCTGTGGAATGTGGAGATGTCCTCAGCTCCGATGGTGAACGCGGAGATCTTCTCGACCATCCGTTTGTACTCCGTTGGCGACAGACCCGTGGTGGTCATCTTGCGGAGATCGGCCGTGATCGACTTGCCCATCGCCATGGTGCCGGCGCGGGTGGCCTCGTCACCAGGCGTAGCGAACTTTGCCTTCTGCAGGTTTGCCATGATGGAGTTCATCTGGCGAACGTCGATCACTTGGGTCTTGGCCTTGGTGACATCCTTCAGATTGTCCAGAGCCTTCTGCAGCGCACCAGCCCCGATCGTGAAATTGTCCCGAAGCCGCTTGGAGCTTTCCTCGGACTTGGCCATGGCCGCGGCCTGTGCTCTTGCGGCGTCCTGCATGAACTTGGAGGACGCCTCCAGGCCCTTGGCCATCTTCTCCCCGCCCAGGATCTCATACTTCCTGAATACGTCGGTCCACCCCTTCAGTGCGCTTCCACCGCGGAGAAGCGTTTGCTTCAGTAGGTTGTCGAACGTGCGCCAGTACCCGATCAGCTTCTCCGTGTGCATGATCAGCGCAGTGACAGCGAGTACAATCACACCGATGATCAGGTGCCCCTTGAAGCCCTCCATGGCTTTGCCGAAGGTCTGCCACGCCGATCCTGCGACGCGTGCCGAGCCCGCAACATTGGCCCCGCCCACGACCTTGAACGCATCGAGGCCTGCCGCACCAAGCTCTGCTGCGCGAGTAGCAGCAACAGCCTGACTGGCCTTTGAGAACACCTCATGGATCTTTTTGCCGGAGTCGATCAGCCCTCCAAACACATTGAGGCCTGTCACTCCCAAAATGCTCTTTATTCCGTACAGCGAAGCAAGGAGCGTCACCAGCAGAGTCCCGCCCGCAGTCAGCGGCCCCACTACGCTTCCGATTGCCTTGCCTATACCGGTCTCTCCGAACTTTCTGAAGTAGTCCAGTAGAGTCTTCATGGCACCTGCGAACAGCCTTATGGCGGGCAGCAGGGTCTCACCGACCACGATCCCGAGATTGGTCCACGCCTCACTGGCCATATCCACAGCGCCCTTTCCGGACTTCATGGAGTCAGCAGAGGCAGCTGATATCGTGCCGAACTTGTACTGTTCCTTTCTGAGGTGCGCTAGGGCATCGGCACCCTTGAGATAACTATCGCCGACTCGGATACCAACCTTCTGGAGCGCGTTCAACGTGGTGAGCATGGGCTGAATCGCACCCATACCCATACCCTTCTCCCCCTTCAGCCCGCCTCCGGTCAGTGCGAGCATAACGTTCTCAGGGTTCTCCTCATACTTCTTGGCCAGATCGAGCATCATGTCCATGTACGGACGGATCTTGCCTCCGGCCGCCTCCACCTCGATCCCGAGCTTCCTGAAAATCGGGGTGCCCTTGGTGACCAGCTCAGCCTGTGAACGCATGAACTGATTTGACGCACGCAGCGTGGATGGCGCTCCACGGGCGGCAAGCGTCATGCCCAGCAGCACCTCCTCGTAGGTCTGACCGGAGATCAGAGCCGACTGTCCGGCACGGCCCATGATCTTGGAGAAGGTCTCTATCTCAATACCCAACGAGCGCGTCGTGTTGTAGAGCATATCGAAGCGCTGCTTCAGGCGCTCAGTGACCTGCTCTTGGGTTCCTCCGCCGGCCCCAAACGACTTGATCACATCGGCTGCCATACGGGCCGCTTGCTCAGGCTTCAACTTGCCCATCGATGCCATAGCTAGACCCATCGTAGAGTCCAGCGCTGCCATGGCCATATCAGCGTTGCCGGTGGCCTGAGTCAGCTTGATTAGTGCTTCCACAGCTTCCTGCGGCCCGTAGGTGGTCTTCTCAGCGGCGGACATGGCCGCCTGCCGCATCTTCCCCATGTCGACGTTGTAACCCGCGGTCAGTACCTTCAGGCGCTTCAGCGAGAACTCGAAGTCAATGGCGCTGCCGGCCACAGCTGTCAGACCTTCGCGCGCCTTCTGCGCCACCAGCATGGCCGTGAATGCGCCAGCTAGGTTGCGGAAGGAAGACGCAGCCTTGGTGGCCGAGCGGGACGCAGAGGCAGCCGAACCATCCAAGGAGCGCAGAGTCTGCGAGGCCCCGCGGTCGGTGCCGGTTGCCTCAACTGCGACCCTGTATGTACTGGCTGACATGCGCTCTCCTGCGTACTAGAACATGGGCCCCCGCTTGCTGATGACTCTGATCGTCTCCTTCTGCGCC
>JAHJTN010000032.1 GCA_018829465.1 Bacteroidota bacterium
CTCTCAGGTCCGATTTTGTAAATAGTAGAACTCATAGTTCCGATTTATTTGTACATGCTCTCTATTATTATGACTGTTTATTTTGGCATACTGTTTGCAAGTCAGTATGAATGTCGAAACAAACACTATCAAACAACGGAGAACAGTAACCATGTATAAACTAATAACAACAAAAGAAGTAAAGGCAATCTGTCAGAAGGAGGGGTGGAAAGTATTATCATGTCGTCACGGAACAGGAACGGCACGACATTGGATAACATTGAAATTAAATTGCATTTGGGGGAGTCCTCAATTTAATACTGCCGTCAAAGTATTCAATGATTGTGCTGTCAATATTAATACTATCGACTAAATAACGGAGGACAGGACAAATGACAAAGAATCAAGCAATAAAAAAAGTACAAATCGCAACCGACAAAATGATTGATCTACAAGATGCGGGGCTTGGGTGTGATTTAGTGTCTCGCATATTGGAAAAACTAAATTCTTTGGAAAATCGCATGGAGAATATTAAATTCCCCATTGAATAATCCCCATTGAGTCTTTGAAAATTAAGACGAGTCCCGCTCCGGCGGGATAGGGATAAAAACGGAGGACAGAAATGGAAACCGATAGAAAATTACAAATATTACAAGAGAGCTTTCGGAACTCTACAACAACAGAAGGATTTAAAGGCTTTGTTGATTTTGTTGAGGCTCAGGCCGAATATGATCCTTGTTTTTATCGATGGTTTTTCGATAAAGACCTTAAAGAAGACTTTGATACAAGCTTAACAGACGATCAAAGACATTCATTTGATGATTTTATTCAGTCTTTAAAAAGAGGACAAGACAAATGAAAATCGTATTCAGCGGCGACAGAAACAGTAGAACCGTAAGGCTCGGACGGTTACTGCGTAGAATCAGCCGATCCTGGTTCATCGTCTCTTTGTGGGATGAATTTCCTTCACGTATTTATATTAAAGGATAGAACGATGACACCTGAACAAATCAAAATCAGAAAGCGTAAAGATCACGGTCGCTGGCTGGCTCGACGTTCCGGCGAATTTAAAATGATGAAAGCTAAACACGGAGAAGAAACGCTCTGGGAATCTTTAGGAAAGCCCGAATTCCTGAATTATTATCAGCTCGATCGTTACGGTCATAAAACTGCGCTTCGGTCTGCTTATTTCGACCGAATCGATAAGGAGGGAATGTTTATCTTAACAACCCACGCCGGCGGATCTGTAAAGGTTGACATTATGCAGATCACAGATGAATCACTTTTGAAATTAGCATAAGGAGAAAGAACCATGAAATACCCAAAAGAACAAATTGAAGAAGCTCGCCAGTTTCTCTCTGAAAACCTAAAACCAGGCGACACAGTTCAAACTATTTTACGCCACGTCTCAAGGTCTGGGATGATGAGAGCAATATCTCCAATAGTCGGAGGTCGGGATGTTTCGTGGTACGTTGCACGACTCCTGGGCGAATCTCAAAACAAAAACCATGAGGGAGTCACAATGACGGGGTGCGGCATGGACATGGGGTTCCAGTTGATTTATTGTCTGAGCAGCATACTTTTTAAAGACGGCTTCGAATGTATAGGGAAAGGCTGTCCGTCAAATGATCACGCTAACGGAGACAGAGACTATACTCCGCATCAGCATAAATCCGGCGGATACGCTCTCCGTCAAACATGGTTATAATGCTAACCCAAACCCACAGTTACGCCCACGCCGTCCGGCTTTTGCACCTATGCGGCGTGGAAAAAAATGAAGCACTGTTGATAATCCGCAATAATGAAAAAGCAGGAACGCTGAAGGCAATGATCTGGACCTTAGAAAAGGACGGCCACAATGAAAACAGACTTGACCCTCATAAATGACAATCTCGAAAAACTGATTAACCGGTTAGACGATTTTATGTCGTTAATTCAAGACACGTTTCCGATTTGGAAAGTTACACAAACAATAGGAGGAATACAAGATGGAAAAGACACCGAAAATAATCCGCGTATATGATAACGGCGGAAAAACTCAAGACCGATATACGGTTTACTACGGCGAACCGTATGAACGGAGCAAAACTCTGTACGATTGCCTTACAATGGATAAAACACCTTTCTATCCTTTGGGATTTTGTCAACATTTAACCGGATGTTTAGGCAGACACAACGGCAAACAGATCACGGTAAAGGACTTGCCGAAAGACTGTCAAGCTGTTTTAAAAAATGAGGGCTTAATCTAATGGAAAAGCCAGATAGGGACAAGATCATATCAACCGTCGAGAAAAACGGGATACTAATACAGTACAGCCAAATCGAAAATGATTACCTCGTCGAGTATCAAAAGCAAGATGAGGCATGGATTGAAATAAATCGCCTTCCGATAGGCGGGGAGAATGAATCATGATAACTAAAATGATTTTTTCAGTACTTACAGCAATCGCCCTAGTAACACTTATAGCAATAGTTTATTTGTTGTTCTTTCGCATTGGCGAAGGCTGTTGGCCCTGGAAGTACGACGGCAGGTCACATCATGCAGATGAGACATAGCAGTAAACAAGGGGATCGTAAACCAGCATAAAGCCGGAAGGCAGAAAGGCGGAAGCCATGAAGATGCAAATCGAAATCAAAAGAAAAATCAACAACGTCAGAGTCGGCAGTCGAGCATGGGCCTCAAAATTACCAGCTCAATGGACATGGAAAACCAGCCGGAGAGGTTACGGCGAAGACAGAATCGACGTCTACAACAGAGACATGCTTGTCGCATCACTCAATACCGACCGCTCATACGATACGTCC
>JAHJTN010000041.1 GCA_018829465.1 Bacteroidota bacterium
CATGATCCCGAAATACGACCGCACGGAAAGAAAAATCCAAGAACTGGAAGTACCCTCCTGAAAAAACTATAATAATTTATTACAACGTTTTATTATAATAAAAATACAACATTAACCCCTCCGGGTACACTCCTATTATAAGACGTATATAGAAAGACACTTTTTCTGTCCAAAACCCATTAACCAATATGCTTATTTACTCATAGTACATTATGTTAAAATATAGGAGCTTGGGAAATGGCGACGGGGGGCTGGCTAGTTAATCAAAGTCGGAGGGAGAGACGAGATAACCCAAACACTCTTACAGATACACAAGTCGCTCAAATGATCGATACGATTGAGGAGATGGAGAACTACACCAAACTGAAACCAGAGTTAGATCTTCTTATGCGGATGAGGGATAAGGCCCTTATTGCACTCAGTTGGATTTTCTTTAAACGCGGTGGAGAGAACTTGAGGGTTAAGTTGGGTGATGTCTACTTTAATGATAATGAATTATTAGTTACATTCACAATCAGCAAGAAGAGCAAACGAGAGAAGGTGTGTCCTGTATGTAAGGATACGAATGGTGGGCGCACCAAGTTCTGTAAGAACTGTGGTCAGGATCTGATTTTGGTCAAGGTTGAGCGGTCTGGCTCTAACTTGGTGGTCACTAAGGGTAAAAGCACAGATTACAAGTTCTGCACATTCGTTATGGATTGGACTCTAAAACTTAGAGATATGGGGGGTTCCGCCAAAGATGCCTTGTTCCCCCGATACACCCATTTTGGGGGATTCCAATATGATAAGTCAATTAAGACGGTTCAGAGACTAGATCAGATCCTTCAGAAAATTGACCCCATCATGACCAGCCATATGTTTCGTTATGGGGCCGCGGAAAAGTTTCTACGACTTGGATATACCCCGTATGACTTGAAGGAAATAGGGGATTGGGCAACCACCCAGATGCCTGAACTTTACGCCAAGCGACAGGGGCTTACCCAAACACAGAAACGATTTTCCCAAGACACGAGGGTGACTTAAGATGGTTGACGACAAAATGAAAAAACAAGAGCAAACCGACGATGAGTTGACATCCAAATGGTTGGGGATGAAAATGATGGTTAAAGGCGATGTTGAAAAACTACCTGGTAACTATCGGTACATAAACACAATTATCCAATTCTTTGGTTGGTGGTCTGATGATGAACTTAAAATGCTTCGCGCATGGATAAATACAGTTTTAGAAGGACGAGCTGATAGAAGAGAACATCCCATTGAAACACTACATAGATAATGGATTATGTATGTCGTCTTTGGAAACAAACCGTGCAAGGGGTTGATTATGGCTCCTCTGCATTGGGAAAAAATCTTTGAATGCCCTCGTCGATGAGTTTTTCTTCGTTTTCTTCTTCAGCTTTTGTTCGAGTGTTTAGCGGGTTGATATGTACCATGCCGATATGTATTTTGTTTTTGGCGGTGTCTTCCATAAATAACAATAGGGTAGGCTGGTGTTCATATTCATATTTTATCTCGATGTTGAAGAGCCAGTCGTCTAGTGCTATGGCTAGCCAGATCGTGATCGTGTGGAAGTTGTCCCACGGTTTTTGTTTCAGCCAGTGAAGTGCCTGTAGGATATATCCGCGCATTGAATGGATTTCGTTGATGAATAGGTATTCATCTTTTTTCCAGTGTTCCTTGGTCCATTCGATCCATACTTGTGATTTGTTGTTCACGTTCAGTCTTTCGCTAGTTTCTTTCATTGTGTTTCTCTCCGTGTTTCCTCAATGGGGGTTGGGGGTGTTTGCCCCCGGTTCCTCGCACCCGAACTCTGGGTCTCAAAGCTGGAATGGCTCGCATACCTTTCATGGGTCTCATCTGCCTTCTGGCTCGCAGGTCAGTCTTGGGTCTCAATTCGACATTGGCTCGCACCAGCACTGTGGGTCTCAAGTTTAATTTGGCTCGCAAACCACTGATGGGTCTCAGATAAATGGTGGCTCGCAATTTCATCATGGATCTCATCCTCCAGGGTGGCTCCTTATCTGTCTGGTTCCCAGTCGATATATGTTTGGTGTCCTAGTTTTTCTATGGCGTAGGGTACTCGTACTGCCAGGCCTTCCTGGATTCTCCATTGCTCCCAGACGTGGCTGAGGAAGACTTTGCACGCGTATTTCATGGCCATGTTGTCCAGGCAGCCCCTGCACGCGGGCTCCTCCCGGTTTACCAGTGAGGCTTTGCAGGATTCGTAGCGTGGGCAGAGTTGGGGTTTTTTGAGGATCTCGCTGAAGGGTGGGGATCTGACCTTTCGGCTTTTCATGGTGATTGTCCGCGGGTTGTCGAAGACTCTTTTCTTGTAGCGGTCGTAGAGTCGCCGGTAGAATGACTTGAGCCTTGGCTGCATCTTGAACGATCGCTTTATTCTCCAGCTAAAGGCCCTGAGCTTCGGGTTGTAGTTTAGCTTCTCTCCGCGCGTTCTCCGGGGTCCCCGTCCCGTCTCTTCGACGTGAAGGCCCCACCATTTCCAGTATGCGCTGACTGTGGGGGCTTTGTCGATGCCTCTGATCTGGGGGACTCTGTAGGCTCCTGCCTTGGTTTTCTGGGATAGTCGGATCTGTGTGGGGGTGAAGGGGGCTTGTTCTGTGGCTTCGGGGTCGTCGAGGAGGTCTCGGGCTTTCTCGAACTCTTTTTTGGTTACTTGGTCGAATCTAATCATGGTCTGGGAGATGATGAAGCCGCTTATGAGGGGGCCTACGCCTCGTACCCGGGAAAAGAATTTTATGAAGATTGGTTCATTCGTTAGAATCGCTGAGATCTCCTTTTTCAGGTCTCCCTCTGTTTTCTTCAGCGCTCCGACGTATAGGTTATAGGTTTGCTTTGGCATCTGTCTCAGCCGGTTCGCTGTTCGCATCCGGACGTCCTGGATGTCGTAGAAGGCATCGACTAGGCGGCGTAGTTTGAGATATTTTTCTATAGGTTCCACGGCGTCGCCTCCTGTTACATCGGCTGGTTCAGGCGGGGTCGGGGCTGTTATTTTGTTTCACCTTCTATGGGTAGGTATCTCTTGCAGCGTGGGCATTGCCTGGGTTTTGGGACTCTGCTTTGCCATGTGTGGCCGCATTTTGGGCAGTTCATTTCAGTCATTTCAACTAAACTTACTTATGATAATATATATGTGTGTCGTCTATGGGAACTAATCGCGTTGCCCTGAACCTATACATTGATATGGGAAGCCTTATATACCTATATTGGGGTATAGGGTTCAGGTGAAAAAGAACGACAAAGAAGGCGGAAA
>JAHJTN010000042.1 GCA_018829465.1 Bacteroidota bacterium
ATGAATACGATCGACTGGGGCCACGTTATGGAGACGGACGAGAACTGGTTCGAAGACATCAACGACCAGTGCCCGTTCTGTGACGAAGGCCGAAAGAACTTCGACGAGCTGACCGACGACGAGCGCCGCGAGGTGATCGTCAAGATGGTCAGGGACAACTACTCCGACGAGCTCGAAGCGCTCTACGACGAGCGCAAGAGCGACACCGACCCCGACTTCGACGACTCCTCCGACGACGCGCGCATCGACGCACTCGCCAAGGAGTACTACGACACGGACCTCGACGGAGGCACCGACGCCAAAGACTTCTACGAGGACGACCGCGAGAAGTTCGAGTTCTACTGCGAAGAATGCACCGAGGGGCGCTTCGAGATCATGTGGAACACGGGATTCGAGGTCGAGGTGCACGGAAACTTCGACGATAAGCGCATGACCGCGTGGAAGCATGGGTTCCTGCTCGTCGAGTACCCGCGCGACTCCAACGACCACTGGCTCCTCGCCGGCGGCTGCGGCTACGACTTCTCGTGGCAGCTCGCCTACTGCCGCTGGAAGGTGCAGGGCTGGCTGTCCCCAGACGAGCGCTCGGACGTGCTCTGCAGCGGCGGCCACGTCTTCCTGCACGGAGAAAAGAAGCACGAGTTCCTGGCGTACCTGAAGGAGTACATCCCGACGCCGGCCGACGGCACGCGCTCGTGGTGCTACGACCAGCAGAAGGTCATGGACATCGAGGTCTACAACGACGACAGCAAGCGCGACAAGCACGCGAACGGCCTCGCGAAGCGCCCGAAGATGGACGTCACGCTGTCGCAGCTGTCGTACATGATTCCGCTGGCGAAGCTGCCGCCGGCGCCGCTGTGCACCGAAGTCCTGACGAAGCTGCGCGAAGCGACCGGCCTCGACTCATGGGAGCTGTTCGCATGCTCGCTCGTGTCCATGTGCCCTCCCGACAAGCCCATCGAAGAGCGCATGCGTGAGAAAATCCTCGAACTCGTCGAGGCTGTAGTCGACGCCGACAACGCAACGAAGGAGACCGACGATGCTTAGGTCTGACCTGCAACGGCGGCTCGAAGAGGCCGTCCGTGTCATCTTCGCCAAGGCGAACCCCGACGCGCCGGATACGGTACGCGTCGTCGTGACCGCCGACATCACCTATCCCGGGAAGGACGGTCACCCGTACGAGCTCGTCCTCGAGCTCAGACCGATCGAGGAGGCCGAAGATGGCTGAGTCACCACCGAAGGGCATGTACGGGATCTTCAGATCCCCAATCTACTGCCCCAACGTGCGTCCACTGGGCTATGACAAATACAAGGTCTCCATCGGGGACCTGATCATCTTTGCATATCCAAACGACAAATACCGCCGCCTCGCCCGCGTCGTGGGCGTGGCCAAGAAGACCGGTACGAGGGAGCTCTACAAGCCCCGGACTGTCCTCGCCGCAATGGAGATGGGCGAGACCGGCGGCTCTATCTACCTTCGCCATGTGAAGATCGAGTGGGTGGAGAGGATCGTGGAACCTGGGAAGTGGATGCACCGCGTCTTCTTCGAGTCCATACTTCCGGACCCGGACACCCTGGCCGCCCTTGACAAGCACGGCGGACTCAGCGACCACTACATCAAGGACTACCTCGACGCCGACGGCAACATCCGCAAAGACTGGCGGAAGGCGTGGGAGGCGAAACTGCGCCCAAACAGCAAGGAAACGCCATGACCAACTGGACCGACATCGACCAAGCCGTCGAGGACTTCTTCGAGACCCTCCTGTGGTCCTCCACAGACGAGTCGACTCCAGACGGCGGCCGCCCCATGGACGACAACTACGGCATCGAGGACGCGCACGAGAACTCCGTCATCGGCGTCCGCCGGGACCTCGAGGACTTCCTGGCACAAGCGCGCGACATGCTCGAAGCCGAGCCGAAGCGCAACGACTGGGCCCACGACTTCTGCCTGACCGCAAACGGGCACGGCGCGGGCTTCTGGGACGGCGACTACGAGCGCGGCGACGAGCTCACCGCGCTGTGCCAACCGTATCACTACGACGCCTACGTTGGCGACGACGGAATCGTCTACATCTCCGGGATGGAACAACACCCCGACGCCTGGAAAACAAAGGAGACGATATGCGATACCTGATCCTGATCCTGGCCCTCCTCATCGCCACCCCCGTGCTGGCGGAAGAGACCATCGACAACAAGGTGCTCGGACTGGAGTTCGGGCAGACGATCACGCAGGTGAAAGCCG
>JAHJTN010000003.1 GCA_018829465.1 Bacteroidota bacterium
CTATTGCCTAATGCCTATTGCCTAATGCCTATTGCCTAATGCCTATTGCCTATTGCCTAATGCCTATTGCCTAATGCCTATTGCCTAATGCCTATTGCCTAATGCCTATTGCCTAATGCCTAATGCCTATTGCCTAATGCCTATTGCCTATTGCCTATTGCCTATTGCCTATTGCCTAATGCCTCTTGGCTATTGCCTAATGCCTATTGCCTATTGCCTATTGCCTATTGCCTAATGCCTCTTGGCTATTGCCTAATACCTCTTGGCTATTGCCTAATGGCTAATGCCTAATGCCTAATGCCTAAATTTTTAGAATGATGAACCAATAACACACAACCAACAACTTTTAACGAAAAAATTTATATTTGCCGAACCAAACAAATGATATGAACAACATACCCAGTGTCGATTTAGCCGACTTTATCTCAACAGATCTCCATCGCAAACAAAAGTTTGTGGAAGAAATTGGCAAAGCCTACGAAGAAATCGGATTTGTGGCCTTAAAAAATCACTTTCTAGACGATGCACTCGTGGCAGATCTATACAAAGAAGTGGCTGCTTTTTTTGCCCTGCCTACCGATGTCAAACAAGGCTACGAAAGAGAAGAACTTGCCGGACAGCGCGGCTATGTTTCCTTCGGAAAAGAACACGCCAAAGACAAACCCGAAGGCGACCTCAAAGAATTTTGGCACTTCGGACAAGAACCCGATGCAGATGCCAACCTTCAAGAAAGCTACCCGGACAATTTGGTGGTGAAAGAATTGCCTCACTTCAACCAAATTGGTATGCGCGCCTACAAAATGTTGGAAAAAACCGGTATCTATGTATTGCGTGCTTTGGCCATTCATATCGGACTCGACGAATTTTACTTCGACCATTGGGTAAAAAACGGGAACAGCATTCTGCGTCCTATTCACTATCCGCCCATCAAACACGAACCCAAAAATGCGGTTCGCGCCGGCGCACATGGCGATATTAACCTAATCACTTTGCTCATGGGTGCTTCCGCACCCGGCTTGCAGGTACTTCGCCACGATGGCCAATGGATAGACGCCATTGCCCAACCGGACGAACTCGTGATCAACGTAGGCGATATGCTACAAAGATTGACCAACGGCAAACTCAAATCAACCATACACCAAGTGGTGAATCCGCCGCGGGAAATGTGGCATACCTCCCGCTACTCCATCCCGTTTTTTATGCATCCGAGAAGCGAAATGCCTCTCAATTGCCTGCCCGAATGCATAGACGACCAACATCCAAAGGCATTTGATGACATCAGCGCAGGGGCATATCTCAACCAACGTTTGGCCGAAATTGGCCTTAAAAAGTAACATGGAAAGCATGCGTCCGGCCACAACCGCTGACATACCTATCATCCGGCAATTGGCTAAAGCCATTTGGCCACCAACATTTAAAGACATCCTATCGGAAAGCCAAATTGCCTACATGCTCAGGCTGATGTATGCCGAGGCTTCGCTGGAAAAACAAATGCGCACTTTTGGCCATTGTTTTTTTCTGCTGATAGTAGAAGAGGAAGCCTGCGGATTTATGTCGCTCGAGCACGATGTGCACCACCAGGGCAAAACGAGGATTCACAAAATCTATTTATTACCCAAATTACAAGGCAAAGGTTTGGGTGCCAAAATGATACAATTTGCAGCAAAAGAGGCCCGACAAAAAGGAGATTCCGCTTTGATTCTCAATGTAAACAAATACAATACGGCTGCAAAATTCTACGAAAAATTGGGATTTGAGCTTGTGAAAGAAGAAGTCATCCCCATCGGTGAAGGATTTGTGATGGATGATTTTGTCTTTGAAAAAACGCTTTAAAAAACGCAGGTTATTATTCCGCCGAGAAGATAAAAAACCGCCTAAACATCTGTTTATAGAATTGCTTTTCATCTGCGTCCAGTTCGTTTCCGTCCATCACCAAAGCTAGTAAAGCATATTGTTTGTTGTGAAATATAGGTGGAATTTCAGCAATAGGGTTGTTTGAAAAAATCACAAACAGCAGACGAGGCATCTGTGTGAGCACACCCGGTAATTCGGTAAATCTGTTTTGTGCGGCATGCATGACCAACAAACGCTCCAATCGCCGCATGGCAGAAGGTAAAGCAGTCAACTTATTGCCATCCAGATATAGGTATTGCAATTGAGAAAGCGTAGCCACTTCTTCGGGCAAACGCGCTATTTCATTAAAATCGAGCCACAATGCGCGCAACTTTGGCAGTTCGGACAGTGCAAAAAATGTTTGCGACAGATCGAGTGTGTTGTGAGATAATTTCAAATCGCGTAAGGTTTTAATTTGCGAAATCTGATCCGGCAGTTCTGTGATTTGGTTGTGGGAGAGGTTCAGGAATTCGAGTGGAAAATCGGCAAGTTGCTCAAAAGTTTTTCCCCAATCCAGCTTGGGGTTATTGACGAGTGAAAGGTGTTCAATCCTTTTCAATTTTTGAAAATTTTCCGGCAAAGACCAGAGTTGCATACTGTCTAAGATCAGTACCCTAAGGTTGGGCAGTGCGGCCAATTTGGACACGGCATCTTCCAAATCCAAACCCACATTGCCCGTGAGTTTCACAGCCCTAATCTCTTTATATTCAATTATATTTTCCGGTAATTGCTCCAGTTCTTGAAAAGATAAATCCAACCGATAGGTGTTTTTTACATCCGCAGCCGCAAGACTTTCTCTCGTTTCGGCATAGTAAGTTTTGTAGGTGGTGCAAGACGCCAACATCGTGAAACCAAACAGATAAAAAACGATTCTTTTCATTCTTGTAAGTGGTTAAAATCGTTGGTCACTGTGGCATTCAAAGCACCCGAAAACTCAAAATAAAGCCGGTCTTTCTGTTGCACCGGCCAAGAAAAGCGTGGATACAGACCAAAACTGTCGTGGATGCTGTTTTGCACATAAGCACCCAGTTTGGGGCTGTCAACGCCCAACCTACCCGACCAAGCCCACGCCTGATTTTGATACCGAACATCTGCAAAGAGATTGGCGTGAAAAAGTGCCTCTAAAGGTTTTTTGTTTTGCCAAACATTGCGCCAACCGTCGTCTGAATTTTGCGCATTTCGGGGCAGTTTCAAATAATCGGCCTGAGGCGTAAAAACATCAAAACCTATACCTAACCTACGCAACGCACTGCCTCTGATTTCAGAAGCTCCTACAAACAAACTTCCGGTTGCACCCAAATCGGTGCCTTCGCCATTGAAAAGACCCGCGTGCAAATCGTTTGAAAAGTTCAGGTGAAAGCTGTATTGGCTGTTGCTGTATCGAAGGATTAAATTTCCACGGCGGCTGTTGAACTTCCGCAACTCACCGGGCATAAAATCTTTGTTAAATCCGAAACCTATGCCACCAAAACCACCCAAACCTTCCGGATTGTAGATAGCCAATGTGGGTTGCATGGCAACCGTAGAACCCAGAAGATTGTTGTTTTTTCCCCAGCCCATCATGCCGAAAAACTCATACTGATGGCCTACATTAAAGGAAGCGTAACCGTGGCGTTTGGTAAAGAGATACACACTGTAGTGGGCACCCGATTCCAAGCCCGCATTTCCAACATTGACTGTACCAAAAGCGTATGCACCCGCACGTATCAATTGGTTTTGATTCCCAATAATCCATTCTATTTTTAAGCTAATACCACCGGCTGCCAGGGTTTCTTGCGCACCAACACCGCCAAAACAAAAAAAGAATACAATAAAAGTTAGTAAAGGCTTCCACATAGCTTTCCTGCTCGGTTTAAAAATACAAAAAAACAGTACGTGAAAACCATCAAAATTTTATAAACCCAAAAGTGCTCAAAAGATTAAAAAGTCAGTTGTTGACGCGGATGAAATTGATTGAGCACATCTGCCAAATGCGAAGTGTCCACATGCAGATACACCTCTGTGGTGGTGATGCTTTCGTGGCCGAGCAACATCTGAATAGACCGCAAATCGGCGCCGTTTTCAAGCAAATGTGTAGCAAAAGAATGGCGAAGCGTATGCGGACTTATATTTTTTTTCAAACCAATGCCTTCCGCCAGCCTTCTGACTATGGTAAAAACCATAGCCCGTGTGAGTGTAGATCCGTTTCGGTTAAGAAACAATACATCTTCGTGTCCGGCTTTTATCTTCATGTGGTTGCGTTCAAACTTGAGGTAATACGTGATGATGTTTTGCGTGTGCGATGCAATAGGCACCAGCCTTTGTTTGTTTCCTTTGCCCGTCACTTTTACGAATCCTTCTTTAAAAAACAAATCGGAAATTTTGAGCAACGTCAGTTCAGACACCCGCAATCCGCAACCATATAGGGTTTCGATAATGGCGCGATTTCGACCGCTTTGTGGGTGAGTCAGGTCAATGGATGCCACCATGCTATCTATATCATTCAGAGAGAGCGTATCGGGCAACTTGCGACCTGTTTTGGGGCTTTCTATCAGTTCAAGCGGATTGGTAGCCCGGTAATTTTCAAAAATTAAATAGTCGAAAAAACCACGCAAACCGGATATCAAACGAGACTGTGAGCGCGGGTTCAAACGGGTAGAAACTTCGTAGATAAACTGATTTAGCGTTTCGGTTTCTATTTTATCCGGTGCCACATCTATACCATTGCTTTCGATATATTTGATGAGTTTTTTGACGTCTAAGCTGTAATTGACCACAGAATGCCTCGAAAGATTTCTTTCGAGCGTGAGGTAATTTTCATAATCTTTTAATGCATCTAACCATTTCATCGGGTAAAAAATTTGGGGGAGACGGCGGCTTTATGGTGTAAATTGGTTATTTTTACAACACAAATTTAACATATTTTTTTAATATATGCACCATCACAGACTTGTTATTATCAATGGTCCCAACTTAAATCTACTTGGCAAACGCGAACCCGAAGTTTACGGCAAGCTTGGTTTTGAAGATTATTTGAATACTTTGACAGCAAAATTTCCAACAGTTTCTTTTGATTATTTTCAATCCAACATTGAAGGCGAACTCATCGATGCCATTCAAAAATTTGGTTTCACACACGATGGCATTGTTTTAAACGCAGCAGCTTACACCCACACTTCCGTAGGCATAGGCGATGCTGTGAAAGCGGTACCGGCTAGGGTGGTAGAAGTCCATATTTCCAACACTTTTGCCCGCGAAGCGTTTAGGCATGTGTCTTATATATCGGCACATGCAGTGGGGGTTATTTTAGGATTTGGACTAGACGGATACGAACTCGCTGTGGAGGGTTTGCTGAAGAAGTTGTAAGAAAAATGTTTTCAAATCAATCCTTTCCTTAATAGTTTGATATGTTCTTTTTTTCATTGCCAAAAAAAGAACCAAAAAACGCTAGGCTGACGATAAAAATATAAGAAAATACTACGGAATCCCCAGCCACAGATAAAAAATAACTCATTCCGCCCAAGGCGGAACTCAAACAGATTTTTATCTTTTTCCCTTGCTGCTTCCTTGATTTTCAATATTTTTGTCGTAGGCCAATTTCAAACCACTAGACGTTAGTATTTGGTTTTAAGCCAATAAAATTAATGTTTAACTCACAATCATCTAAATTGTTTTGGACGCTATTATTTTCAAATCAATTTATCTACTATTGTTTTGATTTATGAATATTAAAAACGCAGGCCTTGTACATTCCTTAAAATTCGCTTTTATCTTTACTCAAAAACCTTATTTTTACAAAAAAAACATGTTCCAAAAATTTTGTCTCCTCTGTTTGGGTGTCATGCTGATAGCAAATGTAGGTTGTCGGCGCGATTTTGACACCACACTGAGCAGTGGCCGACTCGAGTTTAGCCGAGACACCGTCTATTTGGACACCGTTTTTACCAATATTGGATCGGCTACTTTTCGGCTTAAAGTGTTTAACCGCAGCGGATCTGACATTCGCATCCCCACCATCAGGCTTGCCGGTGGCGCGGAATCACCTTTTAGGCTCAATGTGGGTGGCGATGCGGGCAAATCTTTTGAAGATGTGGTCATTTTGGAACGCGACAGCCTCTTTGTCTTCATCGAAACCACATTGAACATCAACGATTTTACACAATCTGAAAACGAATTTCTGGTCACCGACGAAATTCTGTTCGACTCCGGAAGCAACGAACAAAAGGTGACGCTGGTTTCGCTAGTGCGCGATGCCATTTTTCTATTTCCAGAACGCCTACAAGACGGCACCAAAGAAACCTTGTTGTTGGGCTTAGACCAGGAAGGTAATGAATTGCGCATTGAAGGTTTTTTCTTGGAAGACGACGAACTAAACTTCACCAACCAAAAACCTTATGTGATTTTTGGATTTGCAGCCATTCCGGTTGACAAAACCCTGACCATAGATGCCGGAGCGCGGATTCACTTTCACGCCAACTCGGGCTTAATAGCTGCCAATGGAAGCACACTCTTGGTCAACGGTGCACCCAGCAACACAGCTGAAATGGAAAACGAAGTAATTTTTCAAGGTGACCGTCTGCAAAATTTCTTTTCGGACATACCGGGCCAATGGAGCACCATTTGGCTTACAGCCGGAAGTAAAGGACATCAAATTAGACACGCCACTATCAAAAACAGTACGGTAGGCTTGTTGGTGGAATCTAACGAAGATCCCGGAACGCCTACCTTGCAAATAGACAATACGCAAATTTACAACAGTGGATCGGTAGGTTTGTTGGGACGCGGAAGTCATATTGAAGGCAGCAATGTGGTGATCGACAACAGCGGACAAATTTCCCTGTTTTTGTCTTTTGGCGGGCGGTATGATTTTGTACACTCTACTTTTGCCAATTTTCTAAACCTGAACCAACGGCAATTTCCCTCAGTAGTTTTGACCAATACGTTTCAATTGGCAGATGGCAGCGAATTGACGCAGGATTTGACTATGGCGCGCTTTGAAAATTGCATCATTGACGGCAATGCATCTAATGAGTTAGATTTTGATGCTTCAACGGCAGCAGCTTTTAACTTTCAATTCGTCAACAGCCTTGTTCGCTTTGAAAATCCTGCCCGTGTGGCCAACGATCCACTGTTCGACTTCAACGACAACTCGCTTTATGAAAACGTCTTTTTAAACCTAAAATCTTCGTTTGTAGATGATCAAAACAGCGATTTGCGCATTACTTCCGAATCTGAACTCATCGGTCTTGGGAGTGCCTCGGGTGCCACCCGTGCACCTATAGATCTATTGGGTGTAAACAGAACAACCGCCCCGGATTTGGGGGCTTATCAAAATGTGGTTTTGGAAGAAAACAATTGAGGTTTGTCTATTTGAAGAGGCCAGAAAACACAGGGTAAAAATAGCACTTCATCAAAACACAGTGGAATGGAAAAAGGCAACAATCGTATTTTTGGCTGTTTCAAGCGACTGTTTTATTACTTTTAAAAATTCAGCAAGGCTATGAAACGAGCTGTCCTCTATTTCGCATTATTATTTCTGACAGGCTGTGCCGTGTCCGGGAAAAAAGCATTTCAAAAAAGTTTTGAGCGCGAAGTACAAAACGGACTTTTTCGAAACCAGTTTACCGGACTTATGGTGTACGACCCGCAAAGTGGTGATACACTGTTTACATACAACAGCCACAAATATTTTATACCGGCCAGCAACACTAAGATTTTTACGCTTTACACAGCACTCACCTTGTTGCCCGAACAAATCCCGACGCTGCGATATACCCTGCAAAACGACAGTTTGTTTTTTGAATCTACCGGAGACCCTGTTTGGCTTCATCCCTATTTTAAAGACAGCACGGCTATCCGTTTTTTAGAAAACCATCAAAACGTGGTTTGGGTGCCTCGCCCCTTTGCCAATACGCCCTTGGGCTTTGGTTGGGCGTGGGAAGACTATGACAGCTATTACGCCCCGGAGCGAAGTGCCCTTCCTCTGTATGGAAATGTGGTACAAGTCATTCCAAAAGCTGATTCACTTCAAATTGTTCCGGAATATTTTTCATCATCTATCGTACAGAACAAAGCATTTCCCTATCGAAGACTTCAAAACTCAAACCTTTTCAACCTGCCGGAAGCTCCCAAAGACACCATTGAAATTCCTTTTGTTACCGGAAATAGTCTCACAAAAAAACTGCTCAATGCGGTTTTATCTAAAGAAATTAGCGTGGCGCGTAAAACAAACCACAAACTTGACAACGTTTTATACAGCATTCCTGCCGATAGTCTCTACAAAAGAATGATGCACATGAGCGATAATTTTTTAGCAGAACAAGTACTGCTCATGGCATCGGGTATGCTTTCGGACACGCTCAACGGAGAGGTAGCAAGGGTTTATATGCTCGAAAATGCATTGGCCAATTTGTCTCAAAAACCCCGTTGGGTAGATGGTTCGGGCCTGTCGCGCTACAACCTTTTCACGCCCGAATCTGTAGTGTCTGTTTTAAACGAACTCTATAAAAAGTATCCCCAAGAAAAACGCTTTACGTGGTTTCCGGCCGGTGGAGTTTCGGGTACTTTGGAAAACTTGTATTCCGGAGACCACCAACCCTTTGTGTATGCCAAATCCGGAACCTTGTCCAACAACTATTGTTTGAGTGGTTACCTGCTTACAGACAGTGGCAAAACTTTAATTTTCAGCTTTATGAACAACCACTTTCAAGAATCGACCGGCGAAGTGAGGCGTAAAATCGAAACTTTTTTGGAAGTCATCAAAAAAGGCTTCTAGCTGCTTGATGCTATCTGGAATATGGACGGACGGACGGATGGATAGATAACAAACGAACTTTTTAATTTATTAGGCCAAGCGTAGCCGAGGCTTCATTTGATGACCTAAAAATATGACTGTAGCCAACTCATCAAAAAAAATCTTTAAAACCTTTGGTGAAGGCTACTTTTTCCTAAAAATATAGACCCGTTTTTCGGGAACCACGAGCAGCTCAAGATTGAAATAGGAAGCGATAAAACTGAAAGTTTTTTTGTGGTAGAAAGAAACGTGTGTTTCATCCTTGGTGTAATACCACTTGGTAAAATCTGTATCATCTTCATAAGGATGCGTCATCAGGGCAAGTATGCCACCGGGTTTTAGTAAAGACAGCATCAAACGAAATGATGCTTCCGGTTTGTGAAAATGCTCTATACATTCCGTAGCAAAAATCACATCAAAGGTTTCGAGAGGCCATTCGGGAAAGAAAATCGGATCGTAATTCACGCAAGAAATGTTATGCTCTTTAAGCAAAACTTCAATGGCGGGTCCGGGACCGCAGCCATAGTCGATGGCAGTCATTTTTGGTTGCAGGAAAGTTAGGGTCGGCGCCACAGCCCGATTCAAAAAAGACAGATAGCCGGATTCATCAGGCGAATTGTTGTGTTGCAAATAGCGGATGCGTTCCGAATCTGCTGTAGGCCATAAATCTGAAGCTACAAAAATGAGTTCACAATTTGGACAAAGATGTAACGGCTGGCCCAACGCACCTGGCTGCGAATATATTTCAGTTTGGTTGTGGCAAAGCGTACAGGTATTGTTCATAAATAAATCAGTCGATTTAAGGGATGAAAAAAAGCATTTATAAGTGTGTAAGGGACGTTAAAAATGCTTAGAAACGACATTTCTGCAAATGTAAATAAATGGTTTACAAGCCTGTATTGGCACATGCTAAATTTATGTTATAATAACAAAGGCAGCGTCAAAAAATAGGTTTGTTAAAACTAAATTTGAAGTCTTAAAGAAGCGGATATATGGACGTAGAAAAAGTGAAGAAAAAGAAGAAGAAAAAAGGATTTAAGCAGCTACATCAATACTACAGTTACACCGGATTTTACAAATTTGTAAGGGAACAACTACAAAAGTATATCTGGCCGTTGTTGTTCATTATAGTCAGTTTGGTGGTGCTCAATCGATTTGTTTTTGACGTGAAGGCTTATTTTTCTTTTGTGACCCAAGACTATGCCGCTGAGGGCATTTTGCTTATTTTTTTTATTTCGGAAGCTACTTTGGGCATCATCCCGCCAGATATTTTTATTGGATGGGCTGAGTTTCAAGACAAGCCTTATCTCATCTTAACCTTTTTGGGTGTGTTGTCTTATTTGGGTGGTCTTGTAGCCTACTCTATTGGATTTTGGATTTATAAAATCCCTAAAGTTAAGTCTATGTTAGCGGAAAAATATCCCGTTCCACTTCGCAATGCACGGCGTTGGGGAGGTTTACTCATCATAGCGGCAGCGCTGTTGCCACTGCCCTTCTCCCCTATTTGTATAATTATAGGCGCCATAGGCTATCGTTTCCGCGATTTTGCGTTGCTGACCCTCTTCCGGTTTTTGAGATTTGCCCTATATGGCCTTGCTATTTTTAGTTTTTTCTAATTTTTTTTTCGAGTAGTTCGATAGAATTGAGCGAATGATTCGGATCTAAAAAATCGAGTATGGCATTGAGAAAACGTCCAACTTTGCTGAGCTTGCCGTATTTTAAATTTTTACCGATTACACTGGAGATGGTTTCATCTTCATTGCCAAACGGATAGGTTTTGTCTGTGATGAGCAAATCGTTGAACAATTCTTGCATGGCCACATTGCCCAACTGGTCTATCGACACCGCCAATTTTAGAAAATAACGGTTGGTCAGTTTCCATAAGTGTTTAAATCTGAAACTGAAGAGGCATTTTAAAAGCGTGTACACCATTCCGAAAGGCAGAGTCAACACACTTAAAAACAATGCGATTAAAAAAAGAATCACCCCCATGATTTTCGAATTTTAAAGTTTATACTCAAAAATAGGCGATGTCTTTGAAATTTCTTGTTATTTTCGAATCAAATTTTACAGCTTGCCCAACGTAGCCAAACGCATATTACCTACCATTGTTTTTTCACAATTTGCGTGTACATCGGTTTGGTTTGCCGTAAATGCCATCATGCCGGAAATCCTGGCAACCCATAACCTCAGCCCCGATTTTCTCGGTTATCTGACCAGCAGTGTGCAGTTTGGTTTTATAGTAGGCACACTCACCTTTGCCGTGCTGACCCTTGCAGATCGGTTTTCACCATCCAAGGTTTTTATGGCTTGCGCTGTTGCTGCAGCGCTGTTCAATCTTGTCGTTACTTGGGAATCCGGCTCCGCCGCTGTTTTATTATTGTCCCGTTTTTGCGTGGGCTTTTTTTTGGCGGGTATTTATCCCGTTGGGATGAAAATAGCGGCAGATTATTTCAAAGACGGGTTGGGCAAATCGCTTGGATTTTTGGTAGGTGCTTTGGTGTTGGGCACTGCGTTTCCACACTTTTTAAAGGCAAATGTTGCCCATTTTTCGTGGCATTACATAGCCTATGGCACGGCTGCACTTTCCCTTTTGGGTGGTTTGCTTATTGGCTTGACTGTAGGTGACGGGCCTTATCGTCAAAAAGGCAGTGCTGTAAAGCTCGGTGCTTTTTTGGAGGTATTCAAGAATCAAGGCTTTAAGCGGGCTGCATTCGGTTATTTTGGACATATGTGGGAGCTCTATACATTTTGGGCGTTTGTCCCGGTTATGCTCAGCGCATACAATGCCTTACATACGCCAAGCCAGATTTCGGTTCCCTTGTATTCATTTTTAATTATTGCCATAGGCACGCCAGCGTGCATTATCGGCGGACTTCTGTCTCAAAAATATGACACACAGCGCATTGCATCCATTTGTCTGATGCTTTCGGGTTTGTGTTGTTTGTTGTTCCCCTTTGTTTTTCTCTACGACAACCAAGTCCTCCTTCTCGGATTTTTGTTTTTTTGGGGTATGGTTGTCATTGCAGATTCTCCATTGTTTTCAAGTTTGGTGGCAAACAATGCCGAACCTAAGCTCAAAGGAACCGGTTTGACCCTTGTAAACAGCGCAGGATTTGCCATTACCATTGTGAGTATTCAACTCATGATATGGCTATTACAAGAATTTGAAAGCCCGTTTACGTACGCAATATTGGCTATTGGCCCTGTTTTCGGACTTATGGGCCTGAGAAAAAAATTAAAAAACAAATCGTAACGAACTACTCAGGATGCATAAAGCGTTGCTTAGAAAGCAATACTTCTTCTGTTTCCACGTGGTTGTCGTCAGGAACACAACAGTCAACCGGGCAAACGGCAGCGCATTGGGGTTCGTCGTGAAAGCCTTTGCACTCTGTACATTTATCGGGAACGATGTAGTAAATTTCATCCGAAATGGGTTGTTGTGGCGTATCTGCATCCACTGCTTTGCCATCGGGCAACACCACGTTTCCTTTAAGTTTGGTTCCGTCTGCATACCGCCAATCGTCAGCGGCTTCGTAAATGGCAGTATTGGGGCATTCGGGTTCGCACGCGCCACAATTGATGCACTCGTCTGTTATAATTATTGCCATGATTTTAAATTTGAGATGTCATACCTTTGTGGTGCAAAAATATAACCTAAACCCGTCATAAACAAATACAATATGTCTGAAAAGGCAAAAAGTGCGCTGATACAGCTCGGAGAAAATCTCCGGAGAAAATTAAAAGATTTTGAACAGCCGGAACTTCAAAATTTATTGGAACAAACCTACAGGCAAAATAGTTGGTTTACCTCGGAAAATTCGCTTTTTGCGCTTAGTCAATGGGCAAATGTGTTGTGCGAAAGCGCAATTGAAAACTGCTTACAAGCATACGGAACATTTTCTGAAACAGATCAAACGGTTGGTATTGTGATGGCCGGAAACGTACCTTTGGTGGGGTTTCACGATTTGCTATGTGTGTTGCTTGCGGGCTACCGTGCAAAGGTTAAATTGTCGTCAAAAGATTCGGTTTTAAGCAGGTTTATGATTCGGCAACTTATTGAAATAGAACCTTCACTTTCACACAAGATCAGCTTGACGGATGGCATTCTAAAAGACTTTGATTTGGTTATTGCGACAGGCAGCAACAATACGGCTCGATATTTTGAGTATTACTTTAAAAATAAGCCCCACATTATTCGCAAAAATCGAAGTTCGATTGCTGTTTTGGATGGATCAGAATCGGAAGAAGCGCTCACAGGACTTTGTGAGGATATTTTCAGATACTTTGGTTTGGGTTGTCGCAATGTTTCAAAACTCTACGTACCGGAAGCTTATGATTTTGATGCCTTTTTTAAAGCTACAGATGCCTACAAAACAATGATCAATCATCACAAATACAACAACAACTACAATTACCACAAGGCTTTGTATTTGATGAATCAGGATTCGTTTTTAGACAACGATTTGTTGCTACTGAAAGCTTCAGCATCACTTTCGTCTCCTTTGGGTGTGGTGTTTTTTGAAAATTATAAAGATAAAATTAGTCTAAAAACCCAATTGCAAAATCAATCTGCACAGCTACAATGTGTGGTCTCAAAAAATTTCTGGAAAGGCGAGGTACCTTTTGGACAGACACAAAAACCCGCATTGCACGAATATGCAGATGGCGTGGACACTTTGGCCTTTCTATCCAAATATCACAAATAAAAATTTATTGTTTTCCTAACAAGAATTTTAATGAGATTTAGCACCTTTGCGTAGATTTTAAACCCAGTAAATTTTTTTCAAAAATGAAACACCCATATATAAATTTTGCTCACAGAGGCATGATGAGTTAGGGTGTTCCGTGTGACCATAGAAAATCAATAAATATAAACACATGAAAAAACACAACTACAGCGCCGGCCCTTGTATTCTTCCCCAAGAAGTTTTTGAACAAGCAGCCGCTTCTGTGCTGAATTTCAACAATTTGAATCTTTCTATTTTAGAAGTTTCGCACAGGAGTAAAGATATTGTTGCTGTGATGGAAGAAGCGCAAGCACTTGTTTTAGAACTTTTAAATCTAGAAAACAAAGGCTACGAGGTCCTTTTCTTACAAGGCGGAGCAAGCCTGCAATTTTTGATGGCTCCTTATAACCTACTCAAAAGCAAAGCTGCTTATTTGGACACCGGCACTTGGTCGTCCAATGCCATTAAGGAAGCCAAATATATTGGAAATGTAGAAGTGGTTGCTTCATCCAAAGAAAATGGATACCGACACATTCCTAAAGGATTTAATATTCCATCGGATGCAGATTATTTTCACTGCACCAGCAACAATACGATTTACGGTACACAAATAAAAAGTTTTCAAAACAGCCCCGTGCCGGTTGTTTGTGATATGAGTTCAGATATTTTTTCACGGGTACTCGACTTTTCGAAATTTGATTTAATCTACGCCGGAGCCCAAAAAAACATGGGACCTGCCGGAACTACTTTGGTGGTTGTTAAAAAAGACCTATTGGGCAAAACCGGACGCGCCATCCCGGCTATTTTAGATTATGAAACACACATTGCTAAGGAAAGTATGTTTAACACGCCGGCCGTTTTTGCCGTCTATGTTTCTATGTTGACGCTTAGGTGGTTGAAAAATTTGGGAGGAATTTCTGCCATTGAGAAAATTAACAATGCCAAAGCCGAACTGCTTTACGCCGAAATAGACCGAAACCCGCTCTTTAAAGGTTATGCGTCGCCTGATGATCGTTCAAATATGAACGTGACCTTCAATTTGGCCGACGGTGTTTCCGGAGAAGTTTTCGACGGTTTGTGGAAAGCCGCAGGTATCAACGGTCTGAACGGCCACCGATCTGTAGGAGGTTATCGCGCTTCCATGTACAATGCCTTACCGCTCGAAAGTGTTCAGGTTTTGGTTGAAGCTATGCAAACATTCGAAAAAAAAGCATAAATTAACGCGGCGCTTAAAGCGCGTTATCGACAAATACAATAAATCTAAACACATGAAAATCTTAGTAAACGACGGTATTTCCGAAAGTGGACACCAAGCATTGGAAAAAGCCGGTTTTGAAGTCATTACCACCAAAGTTGCACAAGAACAAATTATCAATTACGTCAACGAGCACCAAGTTGCAGCCATTTTGGTTCGCAGTGCCACCAAGGTTCGCAAAGACATCATAGACGCCTGCCCGAGTTTAAAACTCATTGGACGTGGCGGAGTGGGCATGGATAATATTGACGTAGATTATGCCAAAAGTAAAGGCATTCACGTCATCAACACTCCTGCGGCTTCCTCTGCATCGGTAGCCGAGTTGGTATTTGCGCATTTGTTTTCCGGTGCACGCTTTTTGTACAATGCAAACCGCAACATGCCCCTAGAAGGCGATTCCAGATTTAACGAACTGAAAAAAGCGTATGGCGAAGGGGTAGAACTCAGCGGAAAAACCTTGGGCGTGGTAGGTTTTGGCCGGATTGGCCAAGCCGTTGCTAAATTGGGCATTGGGTTGGGCATGAACGTAGTAGCATCGGATCCTTATGTAAAAGAAGGTTCTATTTCACTCGAATTTTTCGATGGTCAATCGCTTGATTTTCAAATTAAAACACAAAGTTTTGAATCGGTGCTTGCAGCAGCAGACTTTATCACTTTACACGTACCGGCTCAGGAAGAATACGTCATCGGGAAAAAAGAACTGGATCAAATGAAAGATGGCGCGGCACTTGTCAACGCTTCTCGTGGTGGTGTAGTAGATGAGGTTGCTTTAATAGATGCACTTGATTCCGGTAAGTTGGCTTTTGCGGGTTTGGACGTGTTTGAAAATGAACCCAAACCCGAAGTTAAAATTTTGATGCACAATAAAATATCGCTAACCCCGCATATTGGTGCAGCAACCAACGAAGCTCAAGATCGCATTGGAACAGAACTGGCCGCGCAGATTGAAGCTTTGCTCAAATAATTTTCAATGCATTTGTTTTACAAACAGCCGTTTATTTGCGCATAAACGGCTGTTTTTGTTTTAAAACACAACAAATCTAGCTTGATTTATCGATTAAAACGAAAAGTATAAACCGCTGAACGGAAACTTTTTATTTTTTTAGTATCTTTAGGCTTGACTTTGTGATTATAATTTAACACCCATTTCCCTCTTTGGCTTTAATTTTAAGAAGCCTGCGGAGTCAAAATTGGTTCGTTAAACAACAAATAAAAACATGCAACAACCATGTAAAGATTTTGCACACAGGGGCATGATGAGTTAGGGTGTTCCCTTCCTATGCTCTGCGCATCCGAATCATGACAGAAGAAAATCAGTAAATAATAAAAACATGAAAACCATCATCAAAACTTCTACAGCACCTATGCCTATAGGCCCTTACAACCAGGCTGTGCGAAAAGACCATTTTTTGTTTGTTTCGGGGCAAATTGCCATAAATCCGGAAAACAATGAACTGGTGTTAGATTCTATCGAAGCCGAAACCAAACAGGTGATGGAAAATCTTGCCAGTATCTTGCGTGTGGCAGAAGTTCCGTTTGAGTGCGTCGTAAAAACCTCTATTTTTTTGAGTGACATGGCGCATTTTACCAAGGTAAACGAGGTATATGGTAGTTATTTTAACGAAAAAACCGCTCCTGCACGAGAAACGGTTGCTGTAAATGGTCTTCCTAAGGGTGTAAATGTGGAAATCTCGCTAGTTGCCATTCATTAATATCAAGCAGCTTTCGTAGCCAACTCCATATGGTATTTTACCAGACCTTCTATGGGACGTCGGGAAATATTACCGCATTTTAATCCCATTTCTGCCAATACCTCTTTTAATTCGTCCTGCAGATAGAAAGCGATTGAGCCAATAAAGTGGGTAGGCACTTGTTGTGCATCTTCATATTGCATCACTTGGTTGTTTAAAAACAAGCGCATACCTTTTTTGATTAGATCTTGGCAATATTCTTGGTTTTTGTTCTGAATTAAAAACTTGGCAAACGTAGCTAAATAAGTATTCGGGTTGGGCTCTTTGTAGAGGTTACGTTTGATGTAATCTGCAGTTAAATCGTAGGTATTGGATAGCTTGTCGGCCATTTCCTTGGGAATTTTGTTGAAATAATAATCCCTTAGCAATTGACGTCCAAAATAGTTTCCGCTACAATCGTCCATGATGATATAGCCTAAGGAAACAACCCGTTGTTCAATGTCTTTACCATCAAAGTAAGTGCAGTTTGACCCGGTGCCTAAAATACAAACGATACTTTTTTCACCAGGTATGGTAGAGGAATAAATGGCTGCGTAGGTATCTTCTTTAACATCAATATCGGCATTCTTGAAATAATCTTCAAAAACTTCTTTCAGCATTAAACTGGGTTTGGGTGTACCACAACCGGCACCGTAAAAGAAAACTTTGGAAACTTTATCTCGGTTTTGGTAAAGTTCAAAATTATTTATGATGCGTTCTTTTATAATCTCACTAGACAACACAGCCGGATTCAACCCGAGTGTTTGTGTTTGAAAAAGCTGTTTTCCCTCTTCATTAAGGGCTATCCAATCGGTTTTGGTGGAACCGCTATCTACAATTAGTATCATTTTAGTGGGGTGGGTTTCGTGTAAGTTATTTTGAAATTAAAAAAAGCTTGCCGCACTAAGTGTGCGACAAGCTTTTACATTTTTAAAGCGCGGCTGCGTAAACAGCCAGGTCAACCAGCTTGTTGGAATAACCGGCTTCGTTGTCATACCATGAAACAATTTTAAAGAACCTGTCGTTCAATTCGATACCTGCATCTGCATCAAAAATACTAGTGCGTGCATCGGATACAAAATCTTGTGATACAACCAAATCTTCAGTATAACCTAAAATTCCTTTCAATTCGCCCTCAGAAGCATCTTTAAAGGCTTTTTTGATTGCTTCATAAGAAGTAGATTTGGCCAACCTAACTGTTAAATCGACTACAGAAACATCTGCAGTTGGTACGCGGAATGCCATACCTGTAAGTTTACCTTTCAGTTCGGGAATGACCTTGGTCACGGCTACAGCGGCACCGGTACTGGCCGGAATAATGTTTAGCAAAGCTGCCCTACCGCCTCTGAAATCTTTTCGAGAAGGCCCGTCAACTGTTAATTGTGTTGCCGTAGTGGCGTGAACGGTGGTCATCAAAGCTTCTTCAATACCGAAATTGTCGTTGAGTACTTTGGCAACAGGTGCCAAACAGTTTGTTGTACAAGAAGCGTTGGAAATGATGTTCTGATCGGCTTTTAGTGATTTGTGGTTGACACCCATCACAAACATAGGAGCGTCTTTGGAAGGAGCAGAAATCACTACTTTTTTGGCGCCGGCTTTTAAGTGGGCATCAGCGGAATCAAGCGTGGTAAAAATACCGGTACATTCTAAAACCACTGTAGCACCAACCGCATCCCATTTTAAGTCGGCAGGATTTCGCTCAGCAGTAATTCTGACTGTCTTACCGTTTACAACCAGATGGCCGTCTTTTACTTCAACTGTACCGTCAAATTTTCCGTGTACAGAGTCATATTTTAGCAAATAAGCCAGGTGATCTACTTCCAAAAGGTCGTTAATTCCGACAACTTCAATGTTATCGCTTTTTGCAATGGCACGGAAAGCCAATCTTCCTATTCTACCAAAACCGTTAATTCCAATTTTTAATGTTGACATAATAATTACATTTTAAGATATTGAGCAATTTTGCCCGGTTGATAATTTATTTTTTAAATAGACACTATGTTGGAAACCCGCAAAAGTTCGTGGTTGATTTTAGACCTGCCTTTTACAGCTTCTTCCAAAGGTGTCAAACTCATTTTGGCATCGCGGATACCTACCATATAGTTGGTTTTCCCTTCCAGTAAAGATTCTACAGCCTTGACGCCCATGCGGCTGGCCAGAACCCTGTCAAAACAAGAAGGAGTTCCACCGCGTTGAATATGACCCAAAACAGAAACCCTTACGTCGTAGAAAGGTAAATGTTCTTCGACATAATCTTTTAATTCAAAGACGTTTTTCCCAATTTTATCTCCTTCTGCAACCACCACAATGCTCGATGTTTTTCCATTTCTGCGGCTGCGTTCGAGCGATTCTACGAGTCTTTCCAAACCGAGGTCTTCCTCGGGTATCAAAATTTCTTCTGCGCCTGCGCCCACTCCTGCATTCAGTGCAATATGGCCTGCATCGCGCCCCATCACCTCTACAAAAAACAAACGGCTGTGAGAACTCGCTGTATCGCGAATTTTATCGATGGCCTCTACCACTGTATTGAGTGCCGTGTCATAGCCCAAAGTATAATTGGTGCCGTAAATGTCGTTATCTATGGTGCCGGGAATACCAATCAGCGGGAAACCGAATTCCTGATTAAAAATAAGTCCGCCGGTAAATGTGCCGTCGCCACCAATAAGCACCAAGGCATCTATATTTTCTTTGCGCAAGTTTTCGTAAGCGCGTTTTCTGCCTTCTTCCGTTCTGAAATCCTTTGAACGTGCAGACATCAAAATGGTTCCGCCTTTGTTTATAATATTATTGACACTTCTCGGACCCATGATTTCATAATCGCCTTCAATCATCCCTTGGTATCCTCTGTAAATACCTGCACAAATAATGTTGTGAAAAGCGCAGGAGCGCACTACGGCTCGCACTGCTGCATTCATGCCGGGAGAATCGCCTCCGGAGGTCATTACACCTATCTTTTGTATAGAACTGCTCATCTATTTTTTAATTTGGAGTGTAAAACTACCAAAGAAATTTGACTTAATAAAAAAGGTTCTATTATATTTATGAGTTGACAACAACTTCAAACGATTTCGTTAATAAATTAAAATTTTCGTTGGTGATTTTTTAACAAATTTGTAATTTGAGTACAGAAAATTCATTAAGGAGCCGGTTTGTCAACCACCAATCTTTTGTCGCGATTTGCAATTTCCCAAGCGGTATGAAAAACAAGTCTGGCTCGGGTTTCCAACAAGTCGTAACGAATCTTGTCGGGTGTATCGCTCACCTTGTGATAGTCTTCATGTGTGCCGTTGAAATAAAAAATAATGGGCACATTGTGTTTGGCAAAATTGTAGTGGTCTGACCTGTAGTAGAATTGATTGGGGTCGTTTTCGTCGTTATACGTATAGTCTAACTCTATATTTACATACTTTTTGTTTACTTCTTCAGACAATTGGTGGAGCTCTGAACTCAATTTGTCTGAACCAATCAAATACACATAATTGTCCGATCCTGACCTTTTAGGATCTGTTCTGCCTATCATATCGATATTCAAGTCTGCCACTGTATTTTCCATAGGAAATACCGGATTTTGGCTGTAATACTCAGAACCCAACAAACCTTTTTCCTCTCCGGTTACATTCAGAAAAACAACAGAGCGCTTGGGTTTGTATCCGGATGCCACTGCTTTTGAAAAGGCTTCGGCAATTTCTAAAACGGCTACGGTGCCGGAACCGTCATCGTCTGCACCGTTGTTTATTTGGCCGTCGGGAGCTATGCCGATGTGATCGAGGTGCGAACTGATGACCACGTATTCGTCAGGAAATTCTGTACCTTTAATATATGCGATTACATTTTCAGAATCGACCGCCTCTGTATCGTTGGTTAGTGAAATGCCTACATTTTCAACCACTTTTGGATTTGCAGACGCCTTTTCGATCTCACTATAAATCGTTTTCGCCGCTTTTTCACTCAGATACCAATTGAAAAATGAATCCACATTGCCGGTTAGGCTGATGCTTCCTCCTCCGGTGGCGGCCAATCTTTTGGTGTACTGAAATCTGGAAGAAAGTCTTGGCCAGTAGTTTTTATCCATAACCAAGATGCCCAAAGCACCTTTTTCTTTGGCAACATCCATGCGCGCCCTGTTGGCCGGTCTGAAATTAGACCATTCAGAGGGTTCTTTGGTGCCACTGACTACATAGGTACCATCTTCAAGTCTGGGTTCGCCTGCCCTGACCAATACGATTTTGCCCTTTACATCTAGCCCGGTATAGTCGCTATATGCAGCAGATTCAATCCCATAACCGGCAAAAACCAGTTCGACATTGTTCAAACTCAAATCTTGAGAGGCGCCCACCGGAACAAAATCTTCGCCCAATACAAAGCTTTGGTTTTCTGTTTGAAAACTCGCTTCGGGAAGTTTGTTGAGTACCAAAGGCACGGGTTGAAAGTAGGTTTGGAGTGATTCGGGATGTGGGATATTAAATTTTTGATAATGCGTACGCAAATAGTTTACAGCTTTTTTTTGACCGGGTTTGCCTGTTTCGCGTCCTTCAAATTCATCAGATGCGTAAATGTAAAGATGCGTTTTGAGGTCATCAGAAGTAATGGTAGCGGCAAAATCTTCAACACTTTTGGGTTCGATTTGCTGTGTAACAACGGCTTGGTTTGCTTCTTTGGACGAATTGCAAGAAAAAGCAATCCCAAACGCCAATAAAATGCTAAGTTTGTTCATGTGATTTGATAATTTTAGAAATCAAAAATAACTAAATTTAATAGTTAAATTTTCATAAATATTTTATAAGATTTGATTTGTTTAAACGTTCCTACAATAAAGTAAAATTATGAACCTACGCTTGATTCCTTTTTTTTTAACCTTGCTGAGCTTTTCAGCATTCGGACAGGCCATCAACAAAGTGGATGCTGAAGGAAAACGCCATGGGAAGTGGCAAAAAAAATATGAGAAATCAAATCAAATTCGCTACCGTGGTCAGTTTCACCACGGCAAAGAAGTAGGCTTGTTCGAGTATTTTGATCTCAAAAAGAACAAACACCCTTACCTTACCCGTCAGTTTAACGATACCAACCGTATCGCCTTAGTCAGTTATTACCTACCGGAAAACGGTGCTATCGTGAGTCGGGGGAAAATGTTGGATAGTTTGAAAATAGGGCTCTGGGTTTATTATCACAAAAACACCAATGACACTTTGATGATGGAAACCTATCAAGACAATCAGTTGACCGGCGTGCGCAAAATCTTTTTCCCAAATGGAAAACCTACTGAAATTTCATATTTTGAGAACAACTTGCTACAAGGAAAAACGAAAACTTTTGACGAAGAAGGCGACAAACTCTCCGAATTGCACTACAAAGACGGACTTTTAGACGGAAAAGCTGTTTATTTTAAAGAGGGAAAAATCATTATTGAAGGGCAATACAAAGACGACAAGCGCGTAGGCACTTGGTACTATTACGAAAATGGTGTTTTGATGGAAACCAAACACTTTTAATCTTTAGTTGTTTGAGATTTGTGTTTTAGCCATTTAGTTTACTTTTCACTTGTCGAAGTTTTGTAAGGGTCTTACTTTAGTATTACGCACTGATTTGGTGTTCAGGACAGTCCAATCGGATTTCAGATTCGGCAAGTTTTGTTTTGAGTAAATTGCAATAATGAGTTCCGTTTTTGACATTGTAAAACGAGCATGTAAAACACATTCTTTGCATGGTAATAATACCTGATTTGTTAAGGTCATAAATCAATTTCAACAATCCGTTAAGCATTATTTTTTTTTGTTCTTGTGTCAGGTTTTCAATGGGTTGTTCTATTGAAGAAGCAAAAAATGATGCTTTTTTAGCTATTTTTTCCCCTTCATCAGTAAGCGAAAGGGAATAGCTTCTTGTGTCAATAGGGTCGGTTTCTTTGGTAACTAATTCTTTGGCAAGTAAAACCCTAACGCTATCGCTAATTGTAGCTTTGGTCATATTAAACTCATCAGCCAAATAACCCACTTTGCATTTTTCCGAAGCGTGAAAGTGAATGAAAATTAAGATTTGAATTTGAATAGGACTTAATGAATTTTCCTTGCTTTCATTCCATAACAAGACTCTAAACGCTTCCGAAATTCGTTCCAAAGCAACCACAATACGGCTTTCAATTTTTTGGTTTTGCCCGTTTAAGTTAAAAGATGAATGTTTCATTTATTTACAATTTTCCATTTCGATGATAAAATATCCTTTTTGATTTATCGCAGCTTCCCATTCAGGTCTCAAGATTTCCATGTGGCAAAAGCTACATTCTTTTGATGTTAAGGCTTGTCCGTCTTGTCCTTTGGTTTTCAGATAATCTCTGCCATAATCGTAAATTACGGTAGTATCTTTAATTTCTTCGGGTGCGATAATGTCAAAGTGCATCACGCTACCGTCTTTTTTGGTTACATAGGTGTCCCAAACTGCTACTTTCATTTCTGTTTTTTTTTGATGACAAATAAAACCCTGTAAAGATAGGAATCCTAACTTTACAGGGCAAATTTTTAGCCTTTTACGTCAGCCATAGACGCACCAAAATTGATGTGCAATACGTTTCCGTTTGGTGTTAACAAAGCAGGAACAGATTTTACCCCTGCCTTTTCCGCTTCAACAATACGGTTACGGTCTTCGCCAATGTGAACGAGTTCTACGTTGTCAGCACCAATAAGATTAACGATGTCGTGCTCTGCACTCACACAAACCGGACATCCTGCGTGATAAAAAATTGATTTTGCCATTTGATTAATGTTTAAAATTTTGTTTGGCATTATTGCCAATACAAATATAGTAAGGATTCCTAATTATGTTTATTATTTTGATTTTTTTTAACATTCGTTAAGTGCGTATTAAGCTGTTCTAAAAAGGGAAAACAGCCTTCTAAATTTTATCCGATGTAATTTCAGATTTATAAATAGCCCTATAAAAGTAAAGCGCTACACGGAGAATGTAGCGCTTTCTAACAATACTAAACTAACTAAACAACTATTTATGCACTCGAATAGTCGATAGCTTTTATTTCAACTTACAATTTTTTCTAATTTTTTTTTCTGGGCGATAGAAATGTCTGCATTTACATGCGCTGCGTTGGCCCTTCCCGACGGGTCTGTATTGGCTTGCCATTTTGGTATCCAACGTTTTACGGTCAAAGCGGCTTGTTCCTGAGGGTAGTGTTTGTGGAATATTTCTCTGTAGAAAAATGCTTCTTTTGTCATTGGCGTATTGATCGGATATTTCTCGGCAGCCAAAGCAAAATCTGCATCGCTGACCTGAGATTCGCAGTAAGCTATTAATTCGTCTATCCAATTGTAGCCCACTCCGTCAGAAAATTGTTCTTTTTGTCTCCACAAAACCGAGTCGGGTAAAAAGGGGCGTTCCGGCGTATCAAAAGCTTTGCGCAAAATATATTTTTCGATGCCATTGTAAGTTTTTGGTTCTTTTTCATGCGGTTGTGTCAGCATGGCTACTTTGAGAAATGCTTTGTCCAGAAAAGGAACTCTGGCTTCCAAACCGTGTGCCATGGTAGATTTATCAGCCCTGAGGCAGTCGGCTGTGGATAGGCGTTGCACCCTGCGAACGGTTTCTTTTTGAAAAGCATCTGCATCGGGTGCGTTTCTGAAATACAAGTATCCACCAAAAATTTCATCGGCACCCTCGCCCGATAAAACCACTTTGATGCCCAATTCTGATATAGCTTTTGATAAAAAATACATGGGTGTGCTAGCCCTTATGGAAGTTACATCGTAGGTTTCCAAATGCCATACCAATTTATCTAAAATCTGAATTCCTTCTTGTACGCTAAAATACAATTCGTGGTGTTCTGTCCCTAAAAAATCGGCTACCTTTCTTGCTGCAATCAAATCCGGAGCTGTAGGATCCAAGCCGATTGAAAAGGAGTGAAGTTTCTGTCCGGTACCTTCCAAAAGCCTTGCGGCTATAGATGAGGTCAAAGAAGAATCTAACCCCCCGGAAAGCAAAACCCCCAAAGGCACATCTGCCATCAATCTTTTGCGAGTGGCTTCAATGAGGCTGTCGCGCAACAAATCTAAATTTAAAGCAGTTGTTGCATTTTCACTTGAAAACCACTCGGGTTCATAATACCTCACAAATCCGGTTTTGGGTGTGTAATAGTGCCCGGGCGGAAAAGCCGCAAATTCCACACATTGGTCAGCCAAAGATTTCATTTCGGAGGCAAAATACATGGCTCCGTCACTGTCTTTGCCGTAATAAAGCGGTTTTACACCTATAGGATCACGGCCGGCTATAAAATCGTCGCCATCGATAACCACGAAAGCAAAAACACCATCGAGCATATCTACAAAGTCGTAGCCAAATTTCTCATACAAATGGACAATCACTTCCGAGTCGGAGGTGGTTCTAAATTGATGTGATTTAAGGATGCTGTCGCGCAATTCCTGGTGGTTGTATATTTCACCGTTGTGCACCATCCATGCCGAATCAGACCCTTGAATGGGCTGCTTACCTGTGTGGAGATCCACGATAGACAACCTCTCGTGGCTTAAAAAATGTCCTTTTTCTGTGATGTGAAGGTCACGCTCGTCCGGACCTCTGTGACGCATTCTACTACTAAGTGCTTGCACCTGTTCAGGCGACTTTCCTTTTCCGATAATGGCTAATATTCCACACATAATATTTAATTTTGATAATTATGAAGCAAAAGTGATATATTATATAACATAATTAAACATATACATTTATTTCAGTTTATATTTGATACTATATTTCATGTTTTTATGTATATTTAAAACAATAATATTATGTATCCCCAAAATAATTTACAATCTCAAAGTTTGAAAAGCTTATTTAACATTTATTTAGGCTTGACTCCGACTAAGTTTTGACATTTTTTTTTAGTTTTACATCAACACAAATCAAATAACAAGTTATGAAATCATTGTTTTTACGCAGTTTAGCTATTTTTATGTTTTTAGCGGTTAGTAGTGTAGCATTTGCCCAAGCCAATGCAGAATTCCCCGGTTTAGATAAGAGTCCGGCAGATATTTTGCTTCTGCGAAATGAACGCGGTGCCCCACCTTTGGCCAAAGTTATCTACGGAAGGCCTTCTTTAAAGGGACGCCCTGTTTTTTCAGATGCAGAAGGTTCTTTGGCGCCTTTGGGTGAGATTTGGAGAACCGGTGCGAACGAGGCTACAGAAGTTACCTTTTACAAAGATGTAAAAGTAGCCGGTAAAGACCTTAAAGCCGGTACTTATGTATTGCACAGTATCCCCGGAAAAAGTGAATGGACAATTATTCTAAACAGCAAATTAAATGTATGGGGAGCCTATGAGTACGATGAAAGTAAAGACGTGTTGCGCGTGAATATACCTTCATCAACCGGTGCTTCTTCGGTTGAAGTATTCTCAATGAACTTTAAGCCCGGCGCATCTAAAGGAACTGTGCACTTGGTTATGGGTTGGGGAACCACCCGCGTAGAATTGCCGCTAACTTTTTAAAGATTAACCTGATCTTGTTCTTAAAGTCCGCCCAAAGCGGACTTTTTTATTAACCTCTTCGACGTTCTAATATCAGTAGCATCATCAGGCCTAAAAGAATTTTTTCGTTGTGGTCGTCACCAGAGGCTATCTCTTTAGAGGCTTCAAATTTCCTGCCCCAAAACGAGGATTTCTTTTGCAATTTCACGATAGATTTGCCTTGGTTATCGGTCACTCGATAGGTAGGATTAAAAAAATAACCGCTAAACAAGCCCAAAATGGGTATTTCAGAAAAAATATAATCCATTACTTTCACCCAAGGATTGTCCTCTCGAATGGTGAACAAGTGTTTTTTTTGAGGATCGAAAATTTCGTAATGGGCCTTCCAAATGGAGTTCCAACCTTTTTTGCCTAAGCTCCCTAGCAACCGGCCTTCACTATCCAGAAAACTGTACACAGCATTAAAATCTATCCAACGGTCAGCTTTGAGTTGGTATATTTGTTTTCGTTTGTTTTCGCTTTCATACACAGTAACCTCCTCAACAAATTTCAATAACTTTTGTCGCACATAAGCCAAGGTTTTCCCACGGCTATCGGTAGTCGTAAAGTCGTTGTGTAAGGTACCTATATGAAAACTAAAGGTAAGCGGAAAGTGAATTTGTTCCATAAATAAAAGCTATTTGGCAAACAATTGTCCGAGATCTTTAAACGCTTTAAATTCTAAAGCATTTCCCGCCGGATCGTAAAAAAACATCGTCGCCTGCTCACCTACTTGACCTTTAAATCGGATGTAGGGTGCTATGGTAAAAGATATGTTGTGGCTTTTGAGTCTGTCCGCTAACGCATGCCAAGCATCCCAATCCAACACTACCCCAAAATGCGGCACCGGCACGTTATGGCCGTCAACTGCATTGTGAATGACCTTAGAATCCTCCTCAGAAGTTTTTAAATGTACTACAAACTGATGTCCGAAAAAATCGAAGTCAATCCAGTGCTCACTGCTTCGCCCTTCGGGGCAACCCAAAAGTTCGCCATAAAAAGCGCGTGCTTTGTCTAAATCATTTACAGGAACCGCTAAATGAAATGGTGTCAACATACAATCCGATAGTTATGTGTTATGTATTGAAAATTAAACTTTTAGAATATAGCCAAGAGCCATTTGCCAACAGGCATTAGAGGCTATTTATTATTCATTCTACATCAAAACAACCTGTCATACTGAACCCCACCAACTTGTCATGCTGAACACCACAACCTGTCGTGATGAACACCACAACCTGTCATGCTGAACCCCACCAACTTGTCATGCTGAACCCCACCAACTTGTCATGCTGAACCCCACCAACTTGTCATGCTGAACCCCACCAACTTGTCATGCTGAACCCCACCAACTTGTCATGCTGAACTCGTTTCAGCATCTTCACTCAATGGAATGTCACCCCGAGCGGAGTCGAGGGGAGCTAGACCCTGAAATACATTCAGGGTGACAGTTTTGTTTGTCATGACAAACTCACCTATGCCGAGTTTACCGCTGTATTTCAACATCTTCGTCATTTATCATTCAAAACTAAACGCGTTTTCTGGCTAAAACTTTCTCGCTGGCTTGTACAATTGCCTCAGCATTAAGTCCATATTTTTCCATCAACTGCGCAGGTGTTCCTGACTCGCCAAAAGTATCGTTGGTACCCACAAATTCTTGAGGAACAGGATGATGGGTAGCCAACACGCGTGCGACGCTTTCTCCCAAACCACCTATGATGTTGTGTTCTTCAGCAGTGACCACACAACCGGTTTTTCGAACAGAATTTAAAATTGCCTCTGCATCTAACGGTTTTATGGTGTGTATGTTAATCACTTCGGCAGCAATGCCTTTTTCTTCAAGTGCTTTGGCGGCTTGCAGGCTTTCCCACACCAAATGTCCGGTTGCTAATATGGTAACATCCGTGCCCTCTATCAAGTGTATGGCCTTACCAATTTCGAATACCTGATCTTCCGGGGTAAAATTGGCCACAGCCGGACGCCCAAAACGCAAATAGACAGGACCGTTATAGTCAGCAATGGCAATGGTAGCAGCCTTAGTTTGGTTGTAATCGCAGGGGTTGATAACCACCATGCCGGGCAACATTTTCATCAAACCAATGTCTTCTAGTATTTGATGCGTGGCACCGTCTTCACCCAAAGTAAGACCGGCGTGCGAGGCGCATATTTTTACATTTTTACCGGAGTAAGCAATCGATTGACGGATTTGATCATACACCCTACCCGTCGAAAAATTAGCAAAAGTGCCTGTGAAGGGTATTTTTCCGCCAATAGTAAGACCCGCAGCAATACCCATCATATTGGCTTCGGCGATTCCAATTTGAAAGAACCTTTCCGGGTGATTCTTGATAAAATTGTCCATTTTTAAAGAACCTATCAAATCGGCACAGAGGGCTACCACATTCGGATTCTTTTTTCCCAATTCTTCCAAACCGGCACCAAAGCCGGAGCGTGTGTCTTTTTTTCCGCTGTCTGTATATATTTTCATTTGTTGCTGCTTAAGGTTCTTAGTAATCTCCAATAGTTTCGGGGTTTTGCGCCAAGGCTACGGCCAACTGCTCATCATTTGGTGCCTTGCCGTGCCAAGCGTGGGTGTGCATCATAAAATCGACGCCATGACCCATCACGGTGTGCAACAATACACATACCGGTTTTCCTTTTCCTGTTCTAGATTTGGCCGCTGCCATACCATCCAAAATAGCAGGAATGTCATTTCCGTTTTCTATCTCCAAGACCGTCCAACCAAAAGCTTCAAATTTTGCTTTCAAATTGCCTAGCGACAACACTTCATCTGTGGGACCATCTATCTGCTGTCCGTTAAAATCTACTGTTGCGATGAGGTTGTCCACCTGTTTTGCTGCAGCATACATGATGGCTTCCCAGTTTTGTCCTTCTTGCAATTCGCCATCACCGTGAAGAGAATACACCAAATGGTGGTCTTTGTTGAGTTTTTTGGCCAAAGCGGCGCCAATGGCAACAGACAAACCCTGTCCGAGCGAACCGGAAGCAATGCGAACACCCGGCAAACCTTCGTGCGTGGTGGGATGCCCTTGCAAGCGAGAATTGATCAATCGAAATGTATTGAGCTCTTCAACCGGAAAATATCCGGAACGTGCCAAAACACTGTAAAAAACCGGCGAAATATGGCCATTTGACAAAAAGAACAGGTCTTCACCCTGTCCGTCCATATCAAAATCGGGTTTGCGATGGAGAATTTTTTGGTAAAGTGCTACAAAAAATTCTGTACAGCCTAAAGAGCCACCCGGATGTCCGGAATTGACTTTGTGCACCATTCTGACAATGTCTCTTCTGACTTGAGAGACCAATTTTTCCATTTCGGGTATAGAAGACATGTAAGTTGATTATAAAGATGTGCCAAAAATAAGTTTTTCAGTTACCTTAACCAAGATAAATTTGTCAGCTTTTATCAACCAATAGTGATTTATTGATACAAAGTGACTTCAGAAAATACACATTCGAGACGCAGCCGTTACAAAAAGTTGGAAAGTTAGATTAACTCGCTTTTAAAAAATTCAAAATTAATTCGTTGATGACTTCCGGTTTTTCTTCTTGAATAAAGTGTTTGGCTTCGAGCATATGGATGTTTTTTGCATCGATTTTTAGATCTTTTATAACTTGGTCGCGCATTTCTTCTATGACCAAAAACTTATCGTATTTTCCCCAAATCAACATGGTGGGTTTCTCAATTTTTTTGATGGTTTCCGAATAATCAGGCAGGTTGTTGCAGGTAGATGAAAAAAAGTTGTACATGGCATTGGTTTGTCCGCGCAACAGGGGTTTTTTGTAACCTTCATAGGACACTTTTGTCAAGTTGTTTTCCATGAGGCCATCGTTGAAAAGTGCCGTAAGCATCTTATTTGTTGTGATGCCATTGCTGTAGAGCGACATGGCCAACTTGGCAAAAAAGCCGCGTTTAAATCGGATAGGCGGCTGAAAACCGGGTGGATAAATGATGGTGTTGAGCACAATCAAATTATCTATGCGTTCGGGTGCAACTTGCATGAGCTCCCAAGTCCAAAGGCCACCGGCATCGTGAAAAACCTGTGTCCAATGTGTAACTTTTAAATGATCCATTAAGGCGAGTAGTCGTTTGGCGTGCTCGTTGGGATGATACAAATCGTATCCGGCGGGTGAGTCACTGTTGCCAAAACCCAACATATCGGGCGCAATGACGCGATAGCCTGCATTGGCAATTGAATCTATCATTTTTCTGTAGAGCCATGACGAAGTTGGAACACCGTGCAACAAGACGATGACCGGACCGTTTCCTTTGTCAATATATGCAATTTTACCGTCTTCGCTTTCGTAGAAATGTTGCTTGTCGGTGAATTGTTTGTAAGTCATTTCGTGGGGAATTTTTGGCCCGTAGCCCGATTTACATGAGGTAATGCCCAAAATGAAAATTAAAAAGATGTAAATGCGATTCATTGTTTTAATGATAAATTTCAGTTTTATGATTTCGGTAAACATTAAGCTGTAAATCTTTACCGTCAAAAACCGCGTAGGTGTATTGCGAAATCCAATCGCCAAGGTTGATGTATCGTGCCGCGGGAGTCAGTTGCATGTCTATGGGCAGGTGTCGGTGTCCGAAAATAAAGTAATCAAAAGGTTCTTTTTCGAGTTTTCTAAGGGCATACTGTGCAAGCCATTCGTTTTCTTTGCCGAGATAGTGCACATCTTCTTGTCCGGAAATTAATTTGTTTTTGACCGAGAGATGTTGTGCCAAACGCACACCCAAATCCGGATGCAACCACCTGAAAAGCCACTTTGAGAAGGGATTTGTAAACACTTTTTTCATGCGTTTAAAGCCCTTGTCTCCAGGGCCCAAACCATCACCGTGGCCAATCCAAAATTTTTGATTATTGAAAACAAAGGCACGCGGTTGGTGATAAACCGGAATCTGAAGCTCTTCCTCAAAGTAACCATTCATCCAAAGATCGTGATTTCCTACAAAATAGTGGATCTCAATACCGGCATCGCGAAGTTCGGCCAATTTACCCAAAACACGCACAAAACCTTTGGGTACCACCTTCTTGTATTCAAACCAAAAATCAAATAAATCGCCTAACAGAAAAATGACTTGGGCATCTTTTTTAATAGCATCGAGCCATTGAACAAAAAGCTTCTCTCTCGGCAAACTGCTTTTTCTGTCGGGTGCGCCCAAATGGTTGTCCGATGCAAAATAAAGCTTCTTACCCGATTGTAATTGCATGTAGTTTGTTTTGAATGGGTAAATATAAAAATTTATGCCATAGCAGCAGACTTTTTAAAAATTGATTTTACGGCGACTTACTGCAATGTTAAACACAAAAAACTATTATTATTTTTAACATAATTATAGCGATTGTTTTTCGTTAACTGTATAACTAAGACTGTATTTTTGAAAAGCCTAAACCTACGCTATGAAAAGCTATTTATTGCCTGTTGTGGTCTTTTTTTTGGTATCTATTCATGTGTGCCACAGCCAGACTTCACACTATCAGCACTATGAGTTAAAAGACTTTGACAAAGCCAAATTCCTTTTTGATAATGCCCAATATGCGGCCGCGCGTTCGCTTTTTGAAAATGTTGCCAGACATGCGCCTACAGAGGCTGTCGCAGCAGATGCAGCCTACTTTATAGCCAATTGTGCCGTTCGGCTCGACAAGCAGAATGCCGGAGAATTGCTAGAGGCCTTTGTAGATAAATACCCACAAAGCCCGCGACAAAAAACAGCCTTTTTGGATGCGGCCAACTATTATTTTGACAACGGTCGATACAGCTATGCCTTAAAATGGTTCAACAAGACCGACGAAAATGATGTGCCGGCAGTGCAAAAAGAAACTTATTTTTTTAAAGCGGGATATGCCAACTTTACCGCAAACAACTTCAAAAAAGCGGATACCTATTTTAAACAATTACAGCTATCCGATCAATATGCGCAACAGGCCAAATATTACATAGGTTATATCGCTTATCAAAACGATGACTACGACCAAGCTTCATCTTATTTTTCACAAGTACAAAATTCCCCCGAATACCAAGATAAACTCTCTTATTTTGAAGCAGATATGAACTTCAAATTGGGCAATTTTCAAAAAGCCATAGACCTCGGTATTAAAGCTTTGGAAAATGCAAAAGGGATAGATAGGTCTGAATTGTCTAAAATTGTCGGCGAAAGTTATTTCAATCTTAAAAACTATGCCGAGGCTATTACCTACTTAAAAAATTATCAGGGCAAAAACAGGCGATACAGCAATACCGATTGGTACCAATTGGGCTATGCGTATTTCATGACAGATGATTACGAAAATGCTATTGCGCAGTTCAATAAAATTATAGGCGAGAAAAATGCCGTTGCGCAAAATGCCTACTATCACTTGGCGCAAGCCTATCTGAAACTGAACAAAAAGCAAGAAGCTCGCAATGCTTTTCAATCGTCGGCCGATATGAATTTTGATCCTAAAATACAGGAGGCTGCCGCGCTGAGTCATGCCAAATTGAGTTATGAAATTGGTAATCTCATTCAAAATGTGCCTGAAATTTTGTCGCGCTTTATCTATCGATATCCCAACAATCCGGAAAAGACGGAAATAGAGAAATTGTTGGTGGATTCGTATATTTCTTCTAAAAATTATGAAGCCGCGCTCGGATTTATGCGAAAAAACAAATCGGGACAAAACCCTGCCGTTTTTCAAAAAGTACTTTATATCCGAGCCATAGAGTTGTTGACAGAACAAAAAACAGCCGAAGCTTATGAACTGTTCAACGAGTCGCTCAACCAAAAAGCAGATGCACCTACTACAGCAAAAGCTACCTATTGGAAAGCAGATATAGATTACCAACAAGGGCGATATTCCGAGGCTGCACAAGGATTTTCTGATTTTGTAAAACTTTCCGCTGCCAATCAAACAGATTTGTTGGCTAGTGCTTATTACAATTTGGGTTATGCACTTTATCAAATCAAAGATTACGCAAATGCCATTAACGCATTTCAAAACCACATTGCGCAGTCAGGCACTCGTTCAGAATTCAAAGGCGATGCCTTCCTTCGCATGGGAGACAGCCACTTTGCCTTGGCCCAATTTTGGCCGGCTTTAGAAAGCTACAACCAAGCCATTGCTTTGCAAATTGCGGATGCCGATTTGGCAGAATTTCACAAAGCACTCAGTTACGGGCTTTTAAACCGAACCGAATCGAAAAGAGAATCTTTGGAAAAATTAATTGCGCAATACCCCAAATCAACACTGCGCGACGATGCTTTATACGAGTTGGGAAACCTGCAGCTAAATACCAAACAAGACCTTTTAGCCATGCAAACCTACAACCAACTCATCCAACACTACAGCATGAGCAGTTTTGTGCCTAAAGCCTTGCTCAAACAAGGCCTTATCTTTTTCAACAACCAACAAAATGAAGAAGCCATCAAAGCTTACCAACGCATAGCCGCAGATTTTCCGAACACGCCCGAAGCACAACAAGCCCTTTCCGGTGCCCGATTGGCTTATGTAGAGTTGGGCCGTGGGGCAGATTATGCCAATTGGGTAAAAAGTCTCTCTTTTGCAGAAGTGTCCGATATCGATATTCAAAATATATTGTTCGAATCCGCAAACAAAAAATACACTGAGGGGAAAACCCAAAATGCCATCAAAGATTTTGAAGATTATCTCAAAAAATATCCCAACGGATTTCATAGCTTAAGGGTACAAAATTTGCTTGGTGAGTATTATTTTTCTCAAAAAGACTTTGCAAAAGCCCTCCCCTATTTTACGTCGCTTTCAGATTCTAGGCACGACTACACAGAAGGTGCATTGTCACGTTTGTCTCAAATTTATCTGGAAAAAGAACAATGGACTACGGTTATTCCGCTGCTGCAAAAGCTGGAATCTATAGCGCAAAATGATGAGAACACCAGTTTTGCCGAAGCCAATCTGATGCGCAGCTTTCAAAACCTAAACCAGACCGATAATGCGGTAGCCTATGCACAAAAAGTGACGCAAAATCCCAAATCTGATAAGTTCGCACTTCAGGATGCCAACCTCCTGTTGGCTCGGCACGCTTTTGACACAGGTGACGACGAAAATGCCAAAAAAAGATTTGAAGCATTGCGCGACAATGCCAACGGAAGTATTGCTGCGGAAGCCTTGTATGTATCGGCTTTTTACAAAAACAAAGAAAAAGAATTTGAAGCCTCAAACACCATCATACAAAAATTGGCCAAAGACTATCCGGGTTACAAAAAATACGGTGTTAAAGGACTCCTTTTGATGGCCCAAAATTTTGAAGCATTAAACGACGCTTTTCAAGCAACTTTTATACTTGAAAACGTCATCCAAAACTTTTCCGATTTTCCTGAGGAAGTCGAGCAAGCTAGAACATTACTAAACGCGATTAAAGCCAAAGAAAGTTCCAGAAATTCATCTTTAGAAAACGAAAAAAATTAAAGCCCCATTATGACTCAAAAGGCAATTGTTTGTGCAACAATATTAATCATTACGACTTGGCAAATGCAGCTATTTGCACAAGAAAAAGACACCAAAAAAATAGAAACCGAAATCGTTCAGGTTGAAAAATCGTACGAACCGGCCTTACGCGAAGCTGTCAGAATTCGCCAACAGGCCCGAATGGATTCGCTCACATCCAGCAAAATCCCAATACAATACCATTTTAAAACCTTTGCGGTTGCTTCCACTTTTATCCCTGCTAAGGCCAAACCTTCGCCTCCGCCTAGGGCCGCGCGCGAAAAACTGTTTAGCCACTATGCCGCTTTTGGCGCAGGAAGTTTTGCCAATGTAGAAGCAGATTTCTACGGCAGTTGGGAACTCAACCGATCGCAAAGTATGTCCTACTACCTAAACCACAAATCTTCTCAGGGCGGCATCAGCGGCATCCGCTTAGACGACGATTATTACGACACCCAATTGGGTGCCGACTTTCTCAGCGAATCTCAAGACCAAACCTATGCTGGCTTTGTAAAATTGCAACATCAAAACTACAATTGGTATGGCTTGCCCAATGTGGGATTTTCCCCGGAAACGCTTTCCGGCATAGACGAATCACAAACCTATTTCGGCATCAATCTGGGTGGTGAAGTTACTTTTGAGCGTGCAAGAGTCCATAATATATATGCCTCGTATCAAGGCTTTTTTGATGATTTCAGCAGCGCTGAACACCAACTGACTGCTTCTACAAATTTTGACCTGCGCGTCAGCGATTACAACCTCAAATGGCTTTTGGATATAGACCTGGTAAACGGCAGTTTTGACCAAAATTTTGACGGCAGTTCCGACTTGTCTTACAACACACTGAATATAGGTATTTGGCCAAGCTACCGTTACGACAAAAACGACTTTACGGCTGATATTGGCATCGGTTTGGTAGGCAGTTTTGACACTGAAAACAGCGACACCAATGTCAACATTTACCCCAACATCGATTGGACTTATCGTCCGGCAGGCGATTTGTTTTGGGCTTTTGGCGGCTTTAAAGGTAAGTTGACACAAAATACCTATTATAATTTTGCACAAAACAATTTCTTTGTTTCACCCACGCTGACGGTGCGTCCTACAGATACCAATTTTGACATTCACGCGGGCGTTTCGGGCAAGTTTGTTTCTTTTTTGCGCTACGAATTAAAAGTTTCATACGCAGACCAAACCAATTATGCTTTCTACAAACTGAATCCATTGCAATCGACAAACCCGACGGAAGGTTATCAATTTGGCAATTCCTTTCAGGTAGTTTACGACGATTTGGAAACCCTAAAGCTGTCGGGCAGTTTGCATGCCGATTTTCAGAAAACTTCGTTGTCTTTGCTGGCGGAAGTGTTTGATTATTCACAAGATTCGGAGGCCGAACCGTGGAATTTACCCGAAGTAAAAATCACTTTTACAGGACAGTATGCTTTAAACAAGCAGTGGAAATTGGGGGCAGATATTTTTTTTGTAGGCGAACGCATGGATGCATTTACCACCACAGATCCAAATTTTCTAAATGCGGTTCCGGTAAACTTGGACAGTTATTTGGACATCAACCTCAGAGGCGACTACAAATACGACAGCCGTTGGTCGTTTTTTGGTCGCATCAACAACCTGACAGGGCAAGATTATGAACGCTTTGCCAATTTTGAAGTGCAAGGCATTCAGTTTATGGCCGGTGCAAGCTATCGTTTCGACTTGTAAGTTCTAAGCTGTGGCCATTGGGCAGCTAAAAAGCCCAAACATAATTTCCAAACCGATTCAAATTTTGAACTGACGATTTACAGTGGTATGTTTCCGTGTTTTTTGTCCAATCTGTGTACCCTTTTATTTTCGAGGGTTTTAAAGGCTTTTATGAGTTTGCGTCTAGATTCGTTTGGCAAAATCACTTCATCTATAAAACCCCTGCGAGCAGCCCGGAAAGGATTCGCAAATTTTTCTGCGTATTCGGCTTCTTTTTCTTGAAGTTTTTCCGCCGGATTGTCTGCCGTGGAAATTTCATTCCTAAAAATAATTTCGCTGGCACCCTTGGCGCCCATCACGGCAATTTCGGCGGTGGGCCACGCAAAATTGTAGTCTGCGCCTATGTGTTTGGAGTTCATCACATCATACGCGCCACCATAGGCTTTTCGGGTGATGAGTGTTACACGTGGCACGGTGGCCTCGCTAAAAGCATAGAGCAGTTTGGCCCCGTGCAAGATAATGCCGTTCCATTCCTGGTCTGTGCCCGGCAAGAAGCCCGGTACATCTACCAATACCAAAAGTGGGATGTTGAAACAGTCGCAAAATCGAACAAATCGGGCGGCTTTTTTAGAGCTGTTGACGTCCAAAACACCGGCTAACGACATGGGTTGGTTGGCCACGATACCAATACTTTTTCCGGCCAAACGGGCAAAACCAACCAAAATATTATCGCCGTAATTTTCGTGGATTTCAAAGAAAGAATCTGCATCCATCAGTCCGGAAACCACGCGTTTCATATCGTAGGGTATATTGCTACTGCCCGGTATGATATTATCCAGCTCATACCTGTATTCATCAGACAAATTGTAGGCAATATCGGGCGTTTTTTCTCGGTTGTTTTGTGGAATAAACGACAACAGTGTTTTAATTTTTTCCAAACAATCTACATCGTTCAAAGCCGTAAGGTGCGTTACACCCGACTTGGTTGCGTGGGTTTGTGCACCCCCCAAGTCTTCGGAACTCACATCTTCGTTGGTGACCGTTTTAACCACATTTGGACCGGTGACAAACATATAACTTGTCTTTTCTACCATAATGGTAAAATCGGTCATGGCAGGTGAATAGACCGCCCCGCCGGCACATGGACCCATAATGGCAGACAATTGCGGAATTACGCCACTGACCTGTACATTTCTGTAAAAAATATCTGCATAGCCTCCAAGCGACTTTACGCCCTCTTGAATGCGCGCACCACCGGAATCGTTCAGCCCAATGAGGGGTGCTCCGTTTTGAACCGCCAAATCCATGATTTTACAAATTTTTTCTGCGTGGGTCTCAGAGAGTGAACCGCCAAAAACAGTAAAATCTTGGGCATAAACATAGACCAACCGGCCGTGTATGGTTCCATGGCCGGTAACAACGCCGTCTCCAAAATAAATTTCGTCTTCCATGCCGAAATCCGTGCAACGGTGCGTGACCAACATCCCTATTTCTTCAAAAGAATTTTCATCCAACAGGTATTGAATGCGTTCGCGCGCAGTAAGTTTCTTCTTTTCGTGTTGCTTGGCAATGCGTTTTTCACCACCACCCAAAAGTGCCAATGCTTGACGGGCTTCTAACTTTTTTAAATTATCTGACATAGAAAAAGGTTTATCATTGAGAAAATTCGCATGCTATGATTGATGTACTCGGAGTATCTGTTTGTCATCCAAAAATGCTTTTAGAGCAAGCTGCGCAGCCATTTGCGCGCGTCTTTCTTGTTCGGCCAATAACATCTCGGGCTGGAAGTATTTTTTGACAAAATGCGTATCAAAATTTCCTGACACAAAGGCAGGATGTTCACAGACAAATTTTCCGAATGGCAATGTAGTTTGAACGCCTTTGACTTCGTATTGATCGATGGCCTCTATCATTTTTGTGATAGCTTCTCTGCGGGTTTTTCCGTAGGTGACCAGTTTTGACAGCATGGGATCGTAATAAATTGGCACTTCCATACCTTCTTCAAAACCGTTATCTACCCTAATATTTTCTCCGGTTGGCAATTTGTAACGCTCCAAAACACCGATGCTGGGCATAAAATTTTCCAAGGGATCTTCTGCGTACACCCGGAGTTCGAGCGCGTGTCCATTAAGGGTGATGTCATCTTGCTTAAAAGGCAATGCTTTGCCTTCGGCGATGTCTATTTGCAAAGCCACCAAATCTAAACCCGTAATCCATTCCGTGACAGGATGTTCTACTTGCAAACGGGTATTCATTTCCAGAAAATAAAAATTGCGTTGGTCGTCCATTAGGAATTCGACCGTGCCGGCACCTAAATAGTCACAAGACTTAGCTACTTGAACGGCCGCTTCGCCCATTTGCTTGCGCAAATCGGGAGTTAGGATAGCTGAAGGTGCCTCCTCCAATACTTTTTGGTGTCTTCGTTGCACGCTACACTCTCTTTCAAAAAGGTGAACCACATTTCCGTGGCTGTCTGCCAACACCTGAACTTCTATGTGCCTGGGAGAGGAAACATATTTTTCGATAAAAACCGAACCATCGCCAAAAGAAGCCTTTGCTTCGCTTACCGCGCGTTCCATTTGCGACACAAAATCTGAGGCTTTTTCTACGATTCGCATGCCTTTTCCACCGCCACCGGCCGAGGCTTTTATCAAAATTGGAAAGCCTATTTTTGTAGCAATTTCTCGAGCTTCTTCAATGTTATCTACGGCTGTGTCTGTTCCCGGAACCATGGGAATGTTGTATTTTTTGACCGCTTCTTTAGCGGCTAGCTTGCTGCCCATCATACGGATAGCTTTCGGTTTGGGGCCAATAAAGATGAGTCCGTTTTTTTCGACCATTTCCGAGAAGACAGCGTTTTCACTCAAAAAACCATAACCGGGATGAATAGCATCTGCGCCGGTTTGCTTGGCAGCGTCTATGATTTTTTCCATACACAAATACGACTCGGAAGATGGCGGATTTCCAATACAAACGGCCTGATCTGCAAACCTGACGTGAGGGGCATCTCTGTCTGCCGCAGAAAAAACGGCTACGGTTTTGATGCCTAACTTTTTAGCTGTTCGCATTACCCGAATGGCAATTTCGCCTCTGTTGGCAACTAATATTTTGTTCATTTGCTGTTTTTTTTTATAATGTATAGCTTCACTTGCCACTTTTTTTGACAGATTCGTTCTTTGATATAATTAGTCTATCTCTATTAGCAATTGCAACTTACCAACCGTATCTCCAATGTCTACTTTGATGCCTTTAACCACGCCATCGCCCTTGGCGACAAGCGTATTTTCCATTTTCATGGCTTCGAGAGTCAGTAGCGGATCGCCTTGTTTGACTTGTTGTCCTTCAGATACGGAAACTTGTACAATCCTGCCCGGCATAGGCGCAATCACATCACTCGCTTCGTGAGCTGAAGCTGTACCAAGACCTAAATTTTCAATCAATAAATCCAAAGTATCTTGTATTTCTACTTCAAAAGTTTCTCCATTTAATTTGAAGCGGTAAGTCTTTTGGTTAAAATCTCGTTCTAGCCATTCAATATCTATGGATTCGGAATTGTATAGAAGGTGGTTTTTACTTACGTCCAAATTTTGAACGTCTTGTGGATTGAGTAAAATGCTGTGAGATTGGTTGACCAAGAGTTTGTAAGTAGTTGACATAAATGCATTTTTTTGACATTCAAATTTAAGAATAAGATTGTGATTTCGGAGCCATTTTTAGCATTTTAACCTAAAATAGGTTTTCCAATTCTATGCATTGAGTATATTTACGCTGCTATTTTTTAAAACTTAATTTAAATGGATGACATCACGCTTCGACTGCTGATTTTAATTCTGATTCCAACGCTGCTATTGGGCTTTTTGGTTTTTTATTTCACTCGGCAGTTTTTTGAAAATCAAAACAAAAAAATGCGTTTAGATTACCTTCAAAATACGGCTAAGGAAGTACGCCCGCTTCGCCTTCAAGCCTACGAACGCATGACGCTGTATTTGGAACGCATCGCACCGGCAAAACTCATCGCAAGGACACATTCGGATTCCAACAATTCATCCGATTATCTCCAATTGCTTACGCAGCAAATTGAGCAAGAATTTGAACACAATTTGGCGCAGCAAATCTACATCAGCGATACTTGTTGGAATCTGATTCGAACCGCTAAAAACACCACCATCAACCAACTCAGAAACGCATTGACAGAAGACAAAGAAACCAGTGGCAATGATATGCGCGAACTCCTCTTGTACAAACTTTCCAATGTGGAACCTCCCTCCTACGTGGCGTTGCGATTCCTAAAAGAGGAAGTTATCCAATATTTAAACGGAAATTAATCTTCTTTTTTTGAAAGCATCATTTTCAATATACAAAACTGCCAGTCAGTTATTTACAAAGAGAAACATCAGCATGTTTTGTTTTGTTTGTTTTCAATTGGCCCAGGCGCAGTTGGAAACAGCCAATTGGTATTTTGGCCGCAACGCCGGTATTCGTTTTGATCCTATTTCCGGAACCGTATCTGCAGTAACAGACGGTAGGCTCGTCACGCTTGAAGGTTGTGCTTCGATTTCGGATCGCTCCGGAAACTTGTTGTTTTATACTGATGGCGTGACTGTTTTCAACAGAAACCATCAGGTGATGGCCAACGGCAGCGGTTTAAACGGTGATTTTTCAAGTACACAATCTGCCATCATACTGCCAAAGCCCAATGATCCAAATATCTATTATATTTTTACGGTAGATGAACCGCACCACCTCAATGCCGATGGAAACCCGCAGACTGCTGATCCGCAAGGCGATGATATAAATCACGGATTAAATTACAGCGTGGTTGACATGCGCTTATCCGGCGGTAACGGCGCGATTGTATCGGGGCAAAAAAACATTCCCCTCGTCACTTACAACATCAGCGATGCTACCGAATCGGCCTTTAAAAGTGCCGAAAAAATTACGGCTGTCAGGGCAGCAGATTGTAAATCTATTTGGATTATATCACATTTTGTAGATCGTTTTTACGCTTTCAAAGTAGGTGAAAATGGTGTAGATGATGTGCCGGTGGTTTCTCAATTGCCGCCTGTAAATCCATTGAGCGGTTATCGGAGAAACGCCTTGGGTTATTTAAAAGCATCTCCAGATGGAGGCAAATTGGGTATTGCGCATTTCGGTTTTGCCACGGAAAGGGGTGGTGACGGACCCGGCGGCATTTATTTATACGATTTTGACAATGATACCGGCTTGGTTTCAAATCCTATTACATTATATGAAGGGGATTCTCCTTACGGTATAGAGTTTTCGCCCGACGGCACTAAAATGTACGCTTCCCTGAATTTGGGTTTTGCAGGTGAGGGTCCGGCACTTATTTTTCAATACAATCTTTTGAGTCCGGACATTCGAGCTTCGCAGGCAACCATAAATATGTCAACGGTTTTCGAAGCACCTTCACTGCAGATTGGTTTGGACAACAAAATTTATGTCTCCCAACTCAATTTTGACGATTTTCAATCGGGGAAATACCTAAGTATCATTGAAAATCCGAATGCCCCTGCTACAGCTATAAATTTCATCACCAATGGTATTTTTCTCGATATCGGCAACAACAACCAACACCTTTCACAAATTGGACTGCCACCTTTTGTACAATCTTTTTTCAGCAACCGAATAGATATTATTCGAAACGGGCAAAGCAGCCAAAACCTTCCGCTTTGCGAAGGAGCATCCTTCACTTTTAGCGCCGACACCATCGCAGGTGCTGTTTATACTTGGTCAAAAGACGATGTAATCCTTCCGGAAACCGGTCCTTCATTAACGCTCAACAACGTGCAGGCTTCCGACCAAGGTATTTACAGGGTTAGCATCGACCTGCAAGATGGCAGTTGCCCTTTGGAGGGTGAAGCAGCACTTCAAGTGATTTCACTGTCGCAGACGCAAGATGCAACTTTGGTGCAATGTGACCCCGATGCTGACGGGCAAACACTTTTCGACTTATCGTTGGCGATTGCAGATATTCTAAACGGACAAAGTGGCATTGGCATTACATTCCACACGAGTGCAGACGATGCCACAAACAATGTAAACCCTGTGAGCAACCTAAACTTTGAAAACACAATTGCGCCACAAGTTGTGTACGCACGTGTGGAAGCCAACGCATCGGGCTGTTTCGCAGTGCGGGAAGTACGACTCGAAATTTCTTCTGATATGGCAAGTGACGCTACATTAGAAGTTTGCGATGATGACGGCACCGCAGACGGTTTTGCACAGTTCGATTTGTCGCAGGCAGATGCTACTGTACTAAATGGTTTGGCTTCCGGTCTTTCTATTTCATATTACCTCACCCAAGAAGACGCCTTGGTTCAAAACAATCCGTTACCGCGATTGTATCGCAATGTTTCACCTAATACGCAAATCGTTTACGCACGGGTCAGCAGTCAAAACAATTGTGTAGATATTGCAGAAATTACGCTACAAGTAAGACCCTTACCTGTTTTACCTCCTGATGAAACCCGCATCATTTGTCTAAATGCCAACGCACCCACTGTATTAAACGCAGGCGTGAATCCGGCACAAGTGGGCAATTTTACCTATTTGTGGAATACCGGTGAAACCTCGCCTTCCATACGCGTTTCCCAAGCCGGCTCATTCAGCGTGATTGTGACCAATGTGTATGGTTGCTCCGCGGTGCGTAATTTCACCCTAAACGGATCGGATGTGGCTAACATCACTGAGATTGCCATAGAAGACTTAACAGATAACAATCGGGTTGAGGTTTTTGTATCGGGGATAGGCGATTACGAATTCGCTCTTGATTTTGAAGAAGGTCCCTATCAAGACAGTGCTGTTTTTGAAAATGTTTTGTCCGGATTTCATACTGTATTTGTTAGAGATAAAAACGGTTGCGGCATTGTTTCAGAAGAAATTGCCGTACTTGGAATTCCCAAATTTTTCACACCCAACGGCGATGGTTTTAACGACACCTGGCAGGTAAGAGGGTTGCCTGCTGAGTTGCGTGCCGGCACCAAAATTTTTATTTTTGATCGCTTTGGAAAGTTACTAAAAGATCTGGCACCCAACGGAGTGGGTTGGGATGGCACCTACCGAAACCAACAGATGCCATCTACAGACTATTGGTATCGCATAGAATTTGCAAACGGACGCTCGGCAAGGGGACATTTTACCTTAAAGCGATAATATTAAATTGAGGCTTAAAATGTTCCTTTATGAATTCGCTGAACAGTAAGGATTGTCAAATGTAACTATTTTGTTAACACGACATTATTACGCTTAGTGCGATAGAAACCTGCCCCTTAAAAAACCTTAAAAGCAAAAAGATGGACCATCAATCAAAAAGTCATTTATTATTTTTCATTTTACTTTTGTCTGTATTTTACAGCTGTCAAAAAGCTTCAAAAATCCAAAAATTTCCTTATCACTCCCATTCCACAGAGGCTATTTACAGGTATCGAACGGGTTGGCAGCAAATTATGGACGAAGGTTTTTATGGCAAAGCCGAAAAATCTTATCAGAAAGCCATGATTCACGATCCTGATTTTTTAATGGCTAAAAGTGTGTATGCACGTCTGATTTTAGACACTGATGAGCGGTTGCAACTCTACAAAGAAGTGGAAAACAAAAAGTTGACAGTTACAGGTTACGAACGCATGTTGTTGGATGTCTATCAAAGTTTGGTAAACTACACCAACCTGCGCGCGCAAAACCATCCCAATGCAAAAGACACCTTACAAAAGACTTTGCAACTTGCCGAGAAAAATTTGGGCAGCATCATTCAAAAATACCCGGATGAGATACATATAAAAGCGGAATATATTGAGATTATCCATTCGCTTTACGGAGATCGGGCTGCCTTGGACACTTTGGCAAAAATCACCACATCTGAGCAACGTTTAAATCCGTTTTTGATGGGTTATGCAGCCGAGTTGGAAGCCAATTTGGGTAATTATGAAACGGCGTTTAGGAAAGCAGATTCATTGTCTATATTTTTCAAAGATTTGCAGGTACCAAAGCCTCACGTGGTATGGGCATCGCTACATTTTAAAAATAAAAATCTGGAAAAAGCGGCTATGGAAATCGATATAGCATATAAAATGGATTCCAGAAACCTAGATGCGTCAAGGCTCAGGACGCGTATTTACGATGCTCTCCAAAAAAAACAAGACAGCATTCGGGTACTAAAAAGTTACTAAGGTCTATACAGAATGGTATTCACGGAAGCGTATTGCCTGTCTAGATAAGGGTTTGCATCCGGGCCTAAATTAAACAGCAAATCCAAAATACATAAATTGCCAATGTGGGGTTTGTCTTGAAAAACTTGGGTGTAGGTTTCGAAAGTAAAAGTGTGTTTCTTTGAAGCCGCCAAAGGTCTTATATCTAAAATATCATCAGACAGTTCGGGTGCATAACCAAGCGTTTTTGAAAAGCGTATTTCCCATTTCAACAACTTCATTACCAAATTCATACAAGCCAAATTCCAGTCTATCAATCGTTCGTGTTCGGTGTGAAATAGCGGATAAAAGTCGTCTTCGTAATATTCAAAGTAAGGCGACGATCGGTAGGCGGCACAAATAGATCGCCAATGGTTGGTTTGCCATTCAAAATTATTTTCGAGCAGCACCGCTTCCGATTTTTGTCGGATTCCTTTTCCGTGTTTAATGGGAATATTCAACATCAACCTGCCGTTGGCACCATAAATATACATCCGATTGCGGAGGGTTTGCTTTTGGTAGTTGTCATTTACCTCCCAAGTGATATCTGTTGCTTGTTTTAGGGCGGCAAAATGTGCCACATCGCCAAAATAGACAGGGTGTAAACAAACTGTTTTCAACTTAGGCTTTTTTCTGCTTTCTGCGAATCAGCTTCGAAATCACGAACCAAAGACCGATGGCAATCAAAAAATATTTAAAATAAGACACCGGCTCGCCCGAACCGCTAACCGTGGTGAAAAATCTATTCCATCGCGGTTTCCAGTTAGAAAATCCTTGCGTAATGCCCTCTATGCTCATCCATACAAAAACGGGTTTGCCCACCACGTGATCGAAAGGTACAAAACCCCAATACCTGCTGTCTTCAGAATTGTGTCGGTTGTCGCCCATCATCCAGTAGTAGTCTTGTTTGAAGGTGTAGGATGAGGCCGGTTTGCCATTGAGAACGGCTTGTCCGTCTTGCCATGTCAAAGTGTTGTTTTCATAAGCTTCTATGGCGTATCGGTAGATGGAGAAATTGCGTCGGTTCAACTGAATTTCATCACCGGCCTTGGGAATATACACAGTTCCAAATTGATCTCGATTCCAATTAAATTTGCCATTGTTGGGGAAAATAGAGGATTCTGTGAGCGTAGTATCGGCCACCAATCTGGTGATATTAGCAATCGCCGGATGTGATTTTAGTTGCGCGGCGTATGCTTCCGTCAAAGCGTGTATTTGAATTTGATTTTGTCCGATACGGCTTGCTCCGTCGCTGATTTCGTAGCGTTCAAAAAAATTGGAACCCAAGGGCTGTCCGTTGGTTTCAATGACATAGCTAAATTGTAAACGCGCTCTTTCAGGTAGTTGTTCTTTCTGTCCGTTTATGTACACATAACCGTCTTGAATAGATAAAGAATCGCCGGGAATGCCAACGGCTCTTTTTACGTAATTGGATTTTTTATCCAGAGGCTTATACGCGTGTATGTTCGATTGGTCTCTAAAATACCTGACGGTATCAACCGGCCAGTTAAACACCACAATGTCGTTGCGCTTAATGTCTTGAAAACCGGGCAAGCGAAAATAGGGCAATTGAGGCCAACTCAAATATGATTTGACTTTGAAAAAAGGAATCGTATCGTGAACCATCGGAAACGAAACGGCAGTTGTGGGTGTTCGCGCACCGTAATGCATTTTGCTCACCAACAGAAAATCGCCTACCAAGAGGGTTTTTTCGAGTGAGGAAGTTGGAATGGTAAATGGTTGCATCACATAAGTATGGATAAGCGTGGCGGCAACTACCGCAAAAACAATCGCGCTGATTAAATCGCCTGTGGCCGTTCTCGCTTTTAAAGACCTGTTCTCTTCATACTTTAAATCGGTTGCATAATTGAGATAGTACAAATAAAACCCGAGCGTGACCAAGGTTAAAAACGTGTGAGTCTTGGTATATTTTCCAAAAGAGCGGGCGGTTTCTACCCAAACCACCCCAAACATGATGACGTTTATCATGGGGACAAACAGCAGCAGCACCCACCACCACGAACGGTTGATTATTTTGGTGAGCACATAGGCATTGTAAACCGGCACGAACGCCTCCCAAGGCTTACGTCCGGCCGCAACATACATTTTCCAAGTGCCTAAGCCGTGGATCAATTGGGCTATCAGGAAAAGGATAAACCATTGTTGAATATTCATAATAGGGTAATTAAAATGGTTTTACATGTAACACATCTTTCATGGTAAAGATACCGGTTTTTCCACAAAGCCATTCGGCTGCCATCACTGCACCGAGTGCAAAACCTTCGCGTCCGTGAGCCTCGTGGGTTATTGATATACGGTCTTCGGGTGCGTCGAAACTGACGGTGTGCGTGCCGGGTACTTCACCTATTCGTTTGGCTTCAATTTTTAAAGTGTCATCATCAGCTGTGTCGAGGGTCCATTTCTGGTAGTGGCTATGTGCCATAACACCTTCTGCTAAAGTAATGGCTGTACCGCTGGGCGCATCTAGTTTATGAATGTGGTGTATTTCTTCTATGCCAGCATGGTATTGTTGAAAAGGTTGCATCAATTTCGCCAAATATTCATTGAGTTGAAAAAACAGGTTGACGCCCAAACTAAAATTGGAAGCATATATAAACCCTGAACGCGCTTCTTTGCACGCTTGGCATACTTCTTCAAATTGTGCCAACCAACCCGTAGTACCACTCACTGCAGGAACACCGGCTTCGAAACAAGTTTTCAGGTTGGAAACGGCAGCTGCGGGCACACTAAATTCTATGGCTACATCGGCGTTTTTCAATATCTCAACTGTTACCGGACCGTCTATTTTTGCCACAACTTCGTGGCCTCTTTGGGTAGCAACAGCATCAATGGTTTTACCCATTTTTCCGTAACCCACCAATGCAATCTTCATAAAGTTAAAAATTTAAACTCAAGGTTAACCCTGTTTGTACCGTGCCAGTATATATATCGTGCTGCATCATGGGGCGCAGGGTGAGGTTGTTTCTGATGTTAAATTGTTTTAAATGTGCATGCACATTGGCTTCAACAATATTTAATCCGTAGAGAAGCACCGTCATGAGCAAAGACAAATCGCGGTTGCGCCTAAATTCTCTTTGGGCGCGTTCCAAGGTGGTTTGGTTGAGAATAATCCCTTGAAATTCGTCATCGTTAAATCCGGCCAGCCGCCTCTTGAGTGCATCTCGATAGCGGTTAAAATCGTCGTTGTTGGTGAAATAGAAATACAAACTCGTACCCAAAGCCCCGTAAACTATAGGGATTTTCCAATAAGCTTTGTTGTATGCCTGACCCAAGCCTGGCAAAATAGCCGAATAAAAAGCGGCACGCGCGGGTGAATTGGGATCGATATCTTCAATATTGATGGCTAGCGTATCATTCAAATAATAGAGGTCTTTCTCTGCGCGTCTTTGTTCTCTGCGTTGTTTGGCAGTTGTTTTCACCTCGCTATCGGGTTGCGAAACGGTGTCGTTTTTTTGAGGTGTCTTTTCTTGGGCCAAGCCCGTGAGCGACAAACAGCACCACGCTGTACAGATAAAAAAATAAAACCTAGGCTTCACCTTTGATGATTTTTTTCAAGCGTTTAAAATCCTCTTCAGAATCAAAAGGAATCAAGATTTTTCCTTTACCGTCCTTACTGAGTTGAATTTTCACCTTGGTTTTAAAAAAATCGTTGAAGGTAGGTGTTGCCTTTTGAACAAATTCGGGCGTTGTATGTGCAGATGCTTTTTGGGCGTCTTTATTTTCGTGAAAATTACGCACTAAAGTTTCTGTTTGCCGAACTGATAGATTTTGAGACAGGATGCGCTCATAAATTGCCAGTTGCGATTTTCGATCTTCTATATTGATAATCGCGCGGCCGTGTCCCATACTGAGAAAACCATCGCGCATGCCGGTTTGTATGATGGGATCGAGTTTTAACAAGCGTAAATAGTTGGTAATGGTAGATCGTTTTTTGCCGACCCGTTCGCTGAGTTGTTCTTGTGTCAGTTGAATTTCATCGATCAACCGTTGGTAGGACAGGGCAATTTCTATAGGGTCTAAATCTTGGCGTTGGATGTTTTCTACCAAAGCCATTTCCAAGGATTCCTGGTCATTGGCGATGCGAACATAGGCGGGTACATGTGTAAGTCCGGCCAATTTAGAAGCCCTAATCCGGCGTTCGCCGGATACCAATTGGTATTGGTTGAACCCTGTTTTGCGAACGGTGATGGGTTGAATGACGCCTAGTTCTTTGATAGAAGTAGCCAACTCGCGCAGGTTTTCTTCGTTGAAATTGGAACGCGGCTGAAATGGATTCATTTCGATGGAAGAAAGTTCAATTTCAAGTATATTCCCCACTACTTTATCTGCATGGCGATCTTGGGCGGAGCGAATGTCGTTGTCGGGGTCTTTCAGCAGGGCAGAAAGACCTCTTCCGAGTGCTTGCTTTTTGGTCGCTTTTGCCATTATGTTAGTTTGTGTTTTTGTATGATTTCGTGAGCCAAACTTAAGTAATTTGTAGCACCTTTGCTACCTGCATCGTAAGAAATTATACTTTCTCCATAGCTGGGCGCTTCGCTAAGTTTGACATTTCGCTGTATGATGGTTTCGAAAACCATTCCTTGAAAATGCTTTTGCACTTCTTCAACGACTTGGTTAGAAAGGCGCAAACGCGAGTCGTACATGGTGAGCAACATGCCTTCTATGTCAAGTTTTGGATTGTGTAAACGCTGCACACTTTTGATGGTGTTGAGCAATTTCCCCAAACCTTCCAATGCAAAATATTCACATTGAATCGGGATAATCACGGAATGGGCCGCTGAGAGTGCGTTGAGTGTTATCAACCCTAAAGAGGGTGCACAATCTATGAGTATATAATCGTACTGGTCTATAATAGGTTTGATGGCTTCGCGCAACATGTATTCTCTGTTGTCCTTGTCAACGAGTTCAATCTCGGCAGCTACCAAATCTATATGTGCCGGGATGATATCGACAAAAGGTGCTGAAGTTTGCAAGATGGTATCTGCAGCACTCACGGCGTGTTCCAATAACTGATAGGAGCCTGCCTGCACTTTCTCCAAATCGATACCGAGACCCGAAGTAGCATTTGCTTGCGGATCAGCATCTATCAGTAGCACTTTTTTTTCGAGAACACCGAGTGAAGCTGCCAAGTTAACGGTTGTTGTGGTTTTACCCACTCCGCCTTTTTGATTGGCAACTGCAATTACTTTTCCCATAATCAGGTATAAAAGTTTAGTGTGTAAAAATACAATTATTTACGGGGATTTGAAAAGGTCTTTTTACGGTTTGATAAATGAAATTGTGCAAGCGTCTAGTCCCTATTTTCCCAACGCAAAATTAAGTGCTTTTTTTAGCCCTTATCATGGCTTCCAACTGGTCCCAAAGTGCTTCGGGGATTTGATCCAATAAATTGAATTGACCTGCGCCTTTGAGCCATTCACCACCGTCTATTGTCACAACTTCTCCGTTGATATAAGCCGAAAAATCTGATATTAAGTAGGCGGCTAGGTTGGCTAGTTCCTGATGGTCGCCCACACGGTTGAGTGGTACTTTTTTAGCCATGTCTATTTTTTCTTTCAAATCACCCGGCAACAGCCTGTCCCAAGCGCCTTTGGTAGGAAAAGGCCCGGGTGCAATGGCATTGAATCGCATACCGTATTTTGCCCACTCTACGGCAAGCGATCTGGTCATGGCCAACACGCCGGCTTTTGCAGTAGCACTTGGCACTACGTAAGCTGAGCCCGTCCAGGCGTAAGTGGTTACAATATTGAGCACGACTGTTTGGGTTTGCTTTTGGGCGATCCAATGCTTACCGAAGGCCAGAGTACAATTTTTGGTACCTTTTAAAACAATATCGATAATGGTGTCAAAAGCGTTGGCAGACAATCTTTCAGTTGGTGCTATAAAGTTTCCCGCTGCATTGTTGAGCAATACATTTACCTCACCAAAAGCCTTGACGGTTTCTTGCAACATGTTTTCTACCTGCGTATAGTCTCGAACATCGCATTGTAAGGGCAAACAAACACCGCCTGTTTCCTTTTCCAATTCTGCCGCTGTGGTTTTTAATTTATTCAAATCGCGGGAAGTGATCGCTACTTTGGCACCCAATTCTAAAAAATAGCGGGTCATCGATTTGCCGAGTCCGCTACCACCACCGGTAACTACGACGTGCTTTCCTGATAAAGCATTGTCTCTTAACATCTTTTGTTTAAAATCTATCATAGAATAACGTAATAAAACTCCGCATTAATATACTTTTCAAATAACCGCTTTTAACCTGAGAAAAGCAATTTTTTTGTATTATTTTAAGGATATCAAAACAAAATCAAAAAAAAAGCCGACATTCATAATATCGGCTTTTTCTATTTGTTTGGGTTGTGTATTATTCCGCTGTCACGCCGGCCGATAATCTTTTGTAAACCCCGTTTTGCAAACGTTCTCGAATGGCTGAAAAAGCTTTTAGCGTTTCGGAAATATCTTCAAAGTTGTGTGCCGCTGTCGGGATGAGCCTTAACAAAATCAAACCCTTAGGAATCACCGGATAAACGACTATGGAACAGAAAATTCCAAAGTTTTCTCTCAAGTCGTTCACCAAGGCCATAGCCTCGGGTATGCTACCGTTGAGGTAAACCGGTGTCACACATGAGTTGGTGTTTCCTATATCAAATCCCTTTTCGCGCAAACCATTTTGAAGCGCATTCACATTCTCCCATAGTTTTTCTTTGAGTTCGGGCATGGTTCGCAACATTTCCAAACGCTTGCGCGCACCCACCACAAACTGCATGGGCAGTGACTTGGCAAACATTTGCGAACGCATATTGTATTTTAGGTAATCGATGATGTCTTTATCGGCTGCAAAAAACCCACCAATGCTCGCCAAAGATTTGGCAAAAGTGGCAAAATACACATCTATATCTTCTTGTACGCCTTGCTCCTCGCCTGCTCCGGCTCCGGTTCTGCCCAAAGTACCAAAACCGTGTGCATCATCTACCAAAAAGCGGAAGTTGTATTTCTTTTTTAGAGCGGCTATTTCTTTGAGCTTACCTTGTTCGCCACGCATCCCAAAAACACCTTCAGAGATGACCAAAATACCGCCACCGGTGACTTCGCAAATTTTTACGGCGCGTTCTAAGTTTTTTTCAAGACTTTCTACATCGTTGTGTTGGTAGGTAAAACGCTTACCCATGTGTAGCCGAACACCGTCAATAATGCAGGCATGTGCGTCTATATCATACACGATGACGTCGTTTTTGTTGACCAAGGCGTCAATAGCAGAAACCATACCCTGATAGCCGAAATTGACCACATAAGCAGCTTCTTTATTGACGAATGAAGCCAGCTCGTTTTGTAGGTTCTCATGCAGGGTAGTGTGGCCCGACATCATCCGCGCACCCATGGGATAAGCCGCTCCCCATTCGGCTGCGGCATCTGCATCAATCTGTCTGATTTCGGGATGATTTGCCAGACCCAAATAGTCGTTGATACTCCAGGTAATAACCTCTTTCCCCCTGAATTTCATCTTATTGGAAATAGGCCCTTCAATTTTCGGGAAAACATAATAACCTTCCGCCTGAGAAGCCCATCTTCCCAACGGGCCTTTGTCTTTATAAATTTTATCGAATAAATCTTTCATTCGTAATGAATTAGTTACAGCCTGCAAAGTTATTTAAAACTTAAATGTTATCATAATTTTATTAATTGAATCTAATCATCTTAAACAAAACTTTAGTGAACTGTGATGTTTCAATCTGCCATCATGCTTTAACACACACTATTCCAGCTTGTACACCATATCATACAAATCCCGATAAGCCGGTTTGATATGCGGAAAAGGAATATAGCCCTTGTGGGTGATGGTGTATCCGAGTTTTTCATAAAAACTGACCGATGGTGTACTGGGCATGGCTTGCAACCAAACTACTTTTTTGTGTAAAGCCAGGGCTTTTTGATGAAATTGCATCATTAATTTGGCACCTATGCCCAATCCGCAATAGGCTTTTCTGAGATATAAACGTTGCACGTATAGGGATTCATCTGCTGTATAGTCACCGAAAGATTTGCAGAGAACAATTTTTGCAAAACCCACAAATTTTTCGCGATTTTGCACCAAGAAAAAGCAGTTGTTCTTATCGGCCAATTCGGAAGCGAGTACAGGCTTTGAAAAGTTTTTCTCCAGATAAAGCACACCTTCATCATCCCAAATGTGAAGGTAATTGTCGCTGTAGGCTTTGTTGGCGATATCTACAAGCAAATCTATATGCCTTGCTTCGCATGCCAACACACTCAAATTGTCGTCTGTTAATGCTTCCATTTGATATTACAACCGATACTCGGTTTTTGCGGATCCGGATATTTTCTGTTGTACAAAAGTGCATCGAGGGCAATGCGCAAATCGGCACCGTTGAGCGGTATGTGATTGCCCGGACGCGAATCGTCTAACTGCCCGCGGTAAACCAACTGATCGCGACTGTCAAACAGGTAAATATCGGGTGTGCAGGCAGCATCATAGGCTTTGGCAACTTCCTGGGTTTCATCGTACAGATACGGAAAATCCATTTTGTACTTTGCGGCAAACTTTGTCATGTTATCCGGTGCGTCTTCCGGATAATTTTCTACATCATTGCTGTTGATCCCTACAAAGCCAATGCCTTGCACGTGGTAGTCATTTTCAACGCGAACCAATTCTTCTATCATGTGTATCACAAAAGGGCAGTGATTGCACATAAAAACAACCACAGTGCCCTTATCGCCACGTATGTCTGAAAAAGACAGGGTTTGGTTTGAGTTTAAATCTTTGAGGGTAAAGTCGGGTGCTTTTGTACCCAAAGCCAACATGTTGGATGGAGTGCGTGCCATTTTATGAGAAATAAATTGATGATGTAAAAATACGCATTGATATCTTTTTTTTGCGTGTTTTGAAGCTAAAAATTATACCCCTCAAAGATGACACTTGTTAAATAGCTTGTAAATCGTAAGGTAAAATGAATTAATCGACTGATTAAAAATCGTTTGTGTTTTTTTCTTTACATTTACAAATGCCTCAGTGAATGTCTGAGAAAATAGTGTCTTTGTAATCTTAAAACTGTATCGCCATGAAACCTACACGCTTTAAATCCGCTTTGCTGCTTCTCGGTATTTTATTTGTAAACACATCTTTGCACGCACAAGATTCCTCGATTGAAAAAATTTACACCAATTTCTACAAACAACCACGGGAAAAAGTGGTGGTGCATCTCAACAAAACGGTTTTTCTACCCGGCGAATCAATATGGTTTCAAGCGCATTTGCTTGACCCCAGATTTGACCATGCCTCGCTCCTATCTTCCAATGTTTATGCCGGTTTATACGATTTGGAAGGTAAACTCGTATCCGGTGATGTTTTTTTTACGGACAACGGCATCGCAAACGGACAATTGGCCATCGACGACAATATTACTGAGCAAGAATACGTCTTACATATTTTCACCAATTGGAGTTTGAATTTTGACAAAGGCCATGTGTTTACACAAAACATCCGTATTGCGAGAAACGACTACGCTGCTGCGCATAAAACATACCATCCGGAAGATTACTATCTTAAGCTCAATACCGAAGGCAATGCGCCTTTGCTATCAGATGCGCAAAACAGGGTGGTTTATGCACTGACCGACTTGAACGGTTTGCCGGTGAGCTTCCAAAAAGGCGAATTGGTCAACAGCAAGCAGCAAGTCGTCAATACTTTTCAGGGAAACAAAGAAGGCTTGGGCGAATTTCAATTTTGGTTAGACAAACAAGAGACCTACACGGCAAAATTTTATATTGAAGGTGATTTTCACTTGACACAAGCCTTGCCCGATGCCCAAGCTTCAGGCATACAAATGCAACTCAACACCTTGCTCTCAGATAAAATCGGGATCGTTTTTCAGTCTCATAAAATGGCTGAAAGCGCCACAAAACCTTATCAATTGGCTATTGTAAAAGACGGATACATCTTTACCAAAAAAATCTCTTTTTCCGAAGGAAAAGCCTCTGTTTTTCTCGAAAAAAATGATTTGCCGCATGGCGTGAATACTTTATACCTATTGGACCATGAAAATATCCTATTGGAGAGAAAATTCATGAATCGTCCAACGGGTTATCTGCCCACAGCTGCCGTCTCACTAGATCGGATTACGGCAGACTCCTTGTATTTTTCACTCAAAACCTATGCCCCGGATGAGACGTTTGTATTCAGTGCTTCTGCGCTACCCGCAAACACCGTTGCAGATGCCGATAAATTGTCTTTTCTCAAACAAAATTTCCTGAGAACTTATGCTTCAGACGGAGAAAAAAACATGAATCCGCGTTTGATAGACGGCAATCGTATAGACAACTACGGCTTTGATTTGTTTTTGTTGACACAGATTAGCGGTGCCAAAACCTGGCAAGCATTATACGGCAGGCAGCCGGCGATGGATTACGATTTTGAAAAAGGCCTTACCATTTCGGGTACCTTGGATATCAGTGCCAAAAAAGCAGAAAAATATGCGTTGATACTCTTTACCGAAAATCTCGGATTTCAACAAAAACTTGACATCAACCCCGATGGGAGTTTTGTGTCTTATCACAATTATTTAGAAAAAGATACTGAACTCAATATGGGTTTGACAAACCGCAACGACTTCATGACAAGACCCAATGTGGACAACATCAGCATTTTACCCAATACAGAAAATACCCTTCAAAAATATCCATACGCGAATGATTTTGCAAAGCAAACCCTTGAACCGAAAAAAAACGGTGAAAGAATAGCCATCAAAATCGATCAAATACCAGATATCATTGCGCTCAACGAAACCGAAGTTTCCGCCGAAACGCCTAAGAGCAAAACAAATATTCCGGGACAAATCGGGAGCTCCGTTGAAACCAAAAGATATGTGATAGATCCGGAAGAGGTAAAACTCAATTTTTATGTCTTTGATTTTTTACGGACAAAAGGTTACTGGGTTTCACTCAGCAACACGCCCGGAACGCCAAAAATTAGAAGTCAAAAATCGGGCGGTGGCACACCCACCATCTTTATCAACAACGTTCAAATCATTGATTTTTCTATCCTCAACCGTATGCCACTATACGAAGTAGCCGAAATTTACATCAACCATTCGGGTTTGGGCTATGGCGTTAGAGGCGGTAGTGATTTAGCATCGGGTGGCGGTGGTGTCATCAATATTTTTATGAGAGAAGGTGCAGACTTTTCCGGATTTTCCTCGCCTTATAGCAATCAACAAACGGTTAAAATCATCAATGGCTTTTCGCCTTCCAAAGCATACGAAGCACCCAAATACAAAGTTTTTGACAGTGACGAATTTGTCAAATTTGGTGTATTGGATTGGATTTCTCAATTGCAAACCGGCCAAACGGGTGAAGTCCGTTTTGTGATTGCTAGAAACCGCCAAGAAGCTGTTAAACTTGTTATTGAAGGGGTGAGTAGCGCCGGAAATATGATATCTATAGAAGAAGTTTTCAACATCACCGGGCAATAATTCAGACGAACAAACTGAGTGCCAAAACGGTTAGGATTCCCACAATACCTTGCAAAAGGCTGGCTATAGTAAGTGTTTTGTATGCCGTATTAATATGGAGACCTGACAGTTGGGAAACCACCCAAAAATAGCTGTCATTGGCATGCGATACGGTCATTGCGCCACAACCGACAGCCATCACCGTTAAGATTTTGCCCGATTCCGAATCTAAACCCAAGGCGGGGAGCATTTCAAAAACGATGGCCGAAGTGGTGATGATTGAAACCGTAGACGAACCTTGAGCTGTTTTTAATACGGCCGCAATCAGGAATGGCAACAAAAGCCCCAAGCTGGTGAGTTGCAAGTTTTCCAAATACATACCCATCGGCATATAGGCAATCATCCCGCCCAATGCGCCGCCGGCACCGGTAATCATCAAAATCATAGCGGCATTTTTTAACCCTTCTGCGATGTAGGTATTCGATTTTTTCTCATCCGTAAAAGGCAACAAGCGCAACGAAAACAACATTCCAATCAGCAGAGCCGTCGTAGGATTGCCTAAAAAAATAAGGATGTTTTTAAACCAAAAATCCCCTTTAGAATCAAACAAAATATTTGAAAAAGTGCCGAGCGCCATCAACAATATCGGTATAAAAATAGGAAGCAGCGCGGTTGTTAATTTGGGTTGTACATCGACAGGTTTTTCAAGGACTTTTGTCATTTCAATTGCACTTTCGCTATAAGGGTATTTCTTTGCCAAAAACAGCGAGAACAAATAGCCGACGCATACCACCGGAACGGCGACCAACAACCCGACAAAAATGACCAAAAACAAGTTGTCTATTTCTAAGTTGGCAGCGGCGGCGATGGGTCCGGGTGTAGGCGGCACCAACACATGGGGCGCAAACAGGCCCGTAGCCAAAGCGATAGATAGCGAAACTACAGAGGTTTTCGTCCTTGTGGAGAGCGTTTTGTTAAGCGAAGATAAAATCACAAAAGCGGCATCGCAAAAAACGGGAATTGACACTAAAAAACCGATCAAACTAAGGGCTAAATTTGGCCGTTTGGCAGAAACTTTTTCAAGTATGGCTTTAGAAATCACTAAAGTAGCCCCAGATTTTTCAAGCATCACCCCGATGATGGTACCTGCAATTATGATGATGCCAATACTGCCAAGTGTGCTGCCAAATTTGGATAAAATGGTCGGTGTGATATCAGCTAGCGGCATTCCCGCCAACATCCCCACTCCGTAAGCTGCAAACAGCAACGCCATAAAGGGATGCATGCGAAAACGCGTGGTGGCCACAATAATAAAGGCTATCGCCAAAAGTAGGATGACAAATGCCGCTATCATCTGAATGTATTCAAAGTTAACAGTCGTAAAACATTGATGGTCGTGTCTTCTATCAATTCCTCAGTCCGCAGCAAAGCTTTATCGAGCGAGGTGACCTCATCGAGTATCGAAAAGACGGCTGTAACGCCGTGGTTATAGAGTTTTTGGTAACCTTTTCCTTTTCTGCCACAAAGGCAAATGACAGGTTTGTTGTGTTTTTTTGCCATTTGTGCCACGCCAAAGGGCGTTTTACCGGCCAATGTTTGTGCATCTATACTGCCTTCGCCTGTAAACACATAATCGGCTTTGCGGATGGCAGATTCTAAGTCAACCCAATTGGCCAAACACGCAAATCCCGATTGAAGCTGCACCTTAAAGAAAGTGGACAAGCCGACCGCAACTCCTCCTGCGGCACCAAATCCGGGTTGTTGTACATCCAATTTTGAATTGATTGTTTGAAGCACTTCCGCAAAATGTGCAAGATTTCGTTCGAGTTTTTTCAAGGCACTGGGCGATGCGCCTTTCTGTTTGCCGTAAGTATGGGTCGCACCATTTTCGCCTAAAAGCGGATTGTTGACATCGCATGCAATATTGAATTCACACAGATACCAATCGGGATGTACGGCTGAATCATCAATCCGGACGATACGGTTTAGATTGCCTCCGTTTGGCGATAATTCTTGATGTTTTTTATCGAAAAATCGAAATCCTATGGCTTGCAAAAGTCCGCTTCCCATATCGTTTGTCGCACTTCCACCTATAGCGAGTGTAAACTTTCGTATGCCTTTTTCAAAAGCATCTGACATCAATTTACCTGTCCCAAAGGTACTGGTAAGTAAAGGATTGCGCTCGCTTGCCAAAAGCAGTTCCAAACCCGACGCACGCGCAAGTTCTATAAAAGCTTCTTTCTGGTTTAATATAAAATATGTGGCTCTTATGGGCCTGCCTAGCGGATCAACTGTATGGACCACAAGGCTTTCTGTGTTCTCAAAAGTAGCTATGACATCTAAAGTGCCTTCGCCGCCGTCAGCCATTGGTTTTTTTATAACTTCTGCATGTGGATATACATGCCTGATGCCTTTTTCAATGGCAACACAAGCTTTGTAAGCAGTCAATGCATCTTTAAAAGAATCGGAAGCGACAAGAAACTGCATAAATTATTTCCTTTGGCTTTGTAAATATAGGGAAACAAAAAATAGTAGGGTTTCTATATCGAACTTTGACTAATTACTGACTATTCAGAAGTGATTTTATTTAAAATGAAATGCCATTAAATTTCATTTTTACTGAAAAGCTGTTCAATTAAAAAACAAATGTAAGCTGTTAATTATATGTAATTTACAAAAAAAGAAATGTCTGCTCGAGGGCAGTCGAGGGGTTTTTGCCTTTGAAGTCTTTAAAAATAGACCTCGACTGCGCTCGGCCAGACAACACGGAGTCCATGGGTTATTTGTCTATGAAAGATAAATCGAACTCCGTTTGTAAAATTATTCGATTATCAATTTTCGGGTGATGGCAGAACCGCCTTCTCCTGAAAGTTTCACCAAATATACCCCTGTACTCATCGTCGGAAGCTTGATTTCTATATTCGATTGTTCGCGCGCTTCGGTATCGGTTTTGAGAATTGACCTGCCCAACAAATCAAAGAGTTGGATTTGGGCTATTGTCAAATCTTGACGGGTATTTTGCACGTGCAGAACGTGATCTTGAGGCGTATGGAAAACTTTTAGTTCGTCCGAGGTAAACACAAAATCATCTACCGAAAGGGTTTGATCTGTAAATTGGATACGAAACCGGTCGTTGATTTCTCCAATTTGTGTAAGTTCTACTTCAAAATCGGCGTCTCTAAGGTTGTGTGCAAGTCCTGATTCTTTGTCGAAAATCAATATAGATATCTCTTCACTTAGGTTTTCTGTCGCTTGCAAGCCAATTTTAACCTTGCCGAAAGACTCATTTTTTATACCTAAGGGATAATTTTTGTTTTCATCAAATGGGCCTACGCCTTGAATGATAAGCCTTTTGTCATCCAAAACAAAGTACATATCCTCCGGTTGGCTATCTAAATTCAGTGCATCGTAACCATTGTTGAATGCATCATTGGCCTGATTTTGTGTGAAGGTGAGCAACAACTGTCTCATAAAACCTTGAGCGGTTGTATATGAAAGTCTGATGCGTTTGAATTCCTTGGAGGCTACAATATCTTGAGAATTGTTTGTAAAATGTGAGTCTAGTGAAACCAATTTGTCTTTAGGCTTATTGGCTCTAACCAAGTAATTTGAAAGATTTCCGTCAACATCTGTATCATCTTCCCTGATAAAAGCGCGTTGGTTGTTATTAAAAGTCAGTGTGCCTCCCGAGTCATCGGCAATCACAAAAAACCCTTGACCTACAGGAATAAAACGCCCGGGTGTAACAGTCCCTATACCTGTTTGATTAACATCCGGATGAGAAAGGGCAGGAACTCCTCCAGACAAATTTAACACGGCATAACCACCCTGATAATCCAACAAGCGATGCGTACCACCACCCCAATGCTCCCAAAAGTAAACAGCTGCGTTGATACTACCGATATTATCGTTGATAAATGTTTCGGAATCGAGGGCAGATGCATAAGGATTGCCCAAGAGTGTGAGCATACCACCAGAAATGCTGTATTGAATGCGACCATTGTGCGGTTTACCTAAAAAAGTGTAGTTTTGATAGCCCAAGCCCGAGCTTGTACCTTTGTGTATGTAGCCTTTTCCTGCTTGAACCGAACCAGTACTGCCGATCGGAATCCAGTTGTTGATGTTGTTACCGGCATTGTCAAAACGGTACATCCAGCGGGTACTTAAAGTAGCAGGAGGGCCTGCTGCACCATCAAAACCTGCGGTGAAAGACAGATTTATCGGACTAGCCGGGTTGTTCCCGTCTCTCACTACAGCACTAATTGAATAGGTATTGTTGTTTGTAGTGTTGTTGGGCGTTCCCACGGGCGAAGACCAATAATTGTAGTTATATATATCGGC